>CADCBQ010000011.1 GCA_902799745.1 Fibrobacter succinogenes
GTTCGCCAACAAGTGCGTGCCTCTGCTCGCCGACTTCATGAAGAACGAAGTGAAGAAGGACGACATCGGCGCTATCTACGGCGAAGGCAAGACCACCGCCGTCGACAACGAAGAACTAATCAAGGTGAACAAGAACATCCGTCAGCATCCGGTGGAAGAAGTCGGTGCTTGGCTCAGAGAGAGAATGAGCGGTATGACCAAGGTCGTGTAATCGCACCCTGTCATATTGACGATTTTAAAAAGTCTGCTGGAAACGGCAGACTTTTTTCTTTTGTCTCTCGTCTTTCGTCTCTCGTCTATCTATATTATCCAACATGAACAATTCTCAATCTCGCAGCAAGCTTCGTGACGAAGTCTATACCCAGATGATGTGCGCGCAGGCGCGTCTTTCTAAAGATCAGAATACCCAGATGGGTGCCGTGCTCGTGTCGGCCGAAGGTCGTGTAATTAGTACCGGTTACAATGGCGCTCCGGCGGGTTTCGACGACGAGACGGTGCCGTACACCCGCGAAAAGCAGTTGCTGGCGTACGACTTGCTCGATGCCGATTCGGGCGAGCTGCTGAGCCACCACGAGTTCGAGGCGAACAAGTACCCGTTCATGGTGCATGCCGAAATCAATGCGCTGCACTATGCCCGTGGCAAGGTTCCTCCGGGATCCAAGCTCTATGTGATCGGTTTCCCGTGCGAACGTTGCGCTCTGGATGTGAGCCTTTCGGGCGTTGCCGAAGTGTTCGTGACCAAGGACGATTACGACCCGAAGTCTACGCTGAACAACAGCCGCGACACGGCCTACTACATGTTTGCGCAGGCGGGAATCGTGGTGACGCTTTGCGGTAAGCGCATTCGCCCCGTGGTTTCGAAGCCGAACAAGTAGTTTTTATCACACGCCTAAAAGTGTAGACATAAATTTTTGCCTAAATGTGGACTTTTGGGCGAAATTTTTGTTATATTGATAACCGGGAGCAATTTGCGCTCGGTTCTTTTTATTGGATTTTTATATGGTGAATCTTTTTGAATATCTGAACTACCGCGAATTTTTGCGGGATAGTTACGAGGAGCGTCACAAGGGTGACTGGCGCTTTAGCCATCGCTATATTGCCGATCGCGCCGGGTTCGATGCGTCGATGTTCAATAAGATTCTGCAGGGCAAGCGCAACTTGACTAGTCGCCTAGTCTCTGTTTTTGCCGATATTTTTTGCAGCGATGATCGCGAGAAGGCTTACTTTGCCGATATGGTGGCATTCAACCAGGCCAAGAACCATTCCGAAAGCCGTCAGTACCTGGAAAAACTGGTGGCAACCAAGGAATGCAAGGTCGAAAATGTGGCGAAGGACCAGTTCGAATACTTTGACCACTGGTACCATGCGGTAATCCGTGAACTGGTGACTTTTTACCCGTATGTGGGTGACGATGCGGCGCTCGGTCTGATGGTGCGCCCGCCGCTTACGGCTTCGCAGGTCAAGTCCTCAATTGCGCTGTTGGAACGCCTCTCGATGATCAAGAAGAACGAGGCGACCGGCTTTTACGAACAGACGCAGGGCCTGATTTCGAGCGGCTCGGAATCGTTCAGCACGGCGGTCAACTCTTACATTCAGCAGAACTTGAATGTGGCGCAAGACGCCATGGACCGTTTTGAACGCGGTGAACGCAATTTGTCGACGCTCGCCTTTGCTTGCGACGAGCCGACTTACAAGGAACTGGTCGAGATGGTTCGCCGCTTTAGGCGCGAAGTTTTGGCGAAGGTGGGGCAGTGCGAAAAGCCTAATCGCGTGTTCCAGCTGGGCATGCAGCTATTCCCGCTTTCGGACCCGTATCCGCCACCGCAGCGCCGCGGTCGTAAGCGCCGTATTCGCGGGCTTGAAATGTCGAATGGCGATGATATTGAAGTCGCCGGCGAAAATGCCGAAGGGGGTGCGGACAATGCTTAAGAGAAATTCTTTATATGCAGTTCTGGCTCCCGTGGTGGCGGGAATGCTTTGCAGTAGCTTTGTGGGCTGCTCTGAACGTCGCGATGTCGCAGGCGGTACCGAGGCTGAATCGACGATTGCATTGCAGATTGAGTTGGCGGGGAATCCTGCTGCGTATGCGCGTGTGCGTGCGCTGCCTAATGATTTCTTGCCCGACGGAAAGCGTTTGACCGAGTGGAAGGAAACGGACGAGAAGGGTTTCGTGAAGATTCCGATGGAACCGGGTTCTTATACGATTGAAGCGCGCCATGTCGATGGAACGGTAGCTACGGGCGCTATCCGCAGCGTGGACTTGGAGAAAAAGTCGTCGGCTAAAATCGATACGGTCAAGCTTGGCGAACTTTCGACGATCGAAGGCTATGTGATGCTCGGCGATTCGATGCCGGTGGTCCGTATTGCGGGCCTTGACCGCTACGTGATTCCGGACAGCACGGGCCACTTTGTGATTGACTCGCTGCCGGTGGGTGATTTCGATGTGCAGATTGGCGACCCGCAAGAGGTCTATTCGGCCAAGGTGCAGTCGACAACGGGCGATACATTATATGTGGATTGCTCCGATTCGACTTCGAGCATCAACGTGGTCAAGCCTAAGGAATCTGCTGCAAGCACATACCCCGATGGTGACTGGAGCGAACACGATGCCTTGCTTAAGCAGGTCGAGGGTTACGCTACGGGCGTGCTCGGTGCGGCAGGTGTTACCGATTCTACGGGTAAGATTAGCAAGCAGAAGGGTGAAATCTGCATTGTGACCACGACCGAAGACTACATTATTGTCGAAGACACGACGAGTACCGATTCCGCTGCTGCAACGACGGCGGTGATTGCTCCGGGTTCGCTCCGTGAATGTGCTTATAAGGAAGGACCGGTGTGGGTGCTGTTCGAAAAGAGCGGTACATACAATTTGCAGGCTCCGCTCCGCTTGGGTTCTGACAAGACATTCGATGGCCGCGGTCGCGATATCCGCATTACAGGCATGGGCATTTTGACACAGGAATCGAGCAACCTGATTTTTGAAAATCTGGCATTTACGGTGCCCGCTATTACGGTTCAGGATACGACTTCTCGCCGTGCGCTTTCGCTCCACAATGGCACGCACCATGTGTGGGTGGACCACTGTACCTTCGAGGAATACCCGTTGGTGGAACTTGACGTGAAACGTGGCTCGCACGACATTACGATTTCTTGGTCCAAGTTTGAAAATGCGCAGACGGCGGTGCTGTTTGGACTTGCAGGCGATATCATCAAGGAACCGAACCAGACGCTTTCTGCCCACCACAATTACTTTGCGGGACTTTCCGACGACGGAATTCTGGGGCACGATGGTAAATTGCATGCCTACAATAACTTCTTCGATGGCGTTGAAAAGTCGGGCGTGGTTTGTTCGGACTCCGCAACTTGCCTGATTGAAAAGAACATTTTCAATAACGAAATGCCCGTGACGCTTTATCGCTGGTATTACGAAGACGGCGCTCCGGTGGATTCTACCGTTGGCTTTGCCGATATGAAATCGAACTGGCATACCGCTGGCGGTGAAGACTCTATTACCGATGCTCACGGCTACAAGCCCGATTACGAGTATACGGCCGATGCTGCCGATGCTGACCTTGCGTTAAGGGTCAAGAAGCAAAGCGGAGCCCGGTAATTTTCTACTTTAGCGGTTATGAAAGAAAAACTCCCGGCATTCCTGTTCATGCTCGCGATTCCCTTGTCGATCGTACTCTACCTGAAGGTAGAGGCGGCTTCGGGCTCCGAGATTGTGGCACTCTTATCGGCGGTGGCCTGCTACTTGGTCATTTTCTTCTTGCTTGCGGTGTTCTTCAATTCCCGCGCAAAAGATGCCGACGGCAAGGCGGTTTCGGCTCTGGATAACTTGTTTGCAGAAAAGAAGACAAAGGCCGAACTTGCCCGCGAGGCGATTATCCGTAAGCAGAAAGAACTCGAGGCTCAAAAGGCCTCTGAAAATAAGCCGAATTCTTAATCGGCTCTTTGCAGACAAAATTATCTCCTTTAGCTATATTTGCGCCGTAAGGAGATTATATGAAGAAAATTGCCCTTTTCTTAGCCTGCGCGGTAGCCTTTGCCGGTGCCGCAGAACGTTACAAAGACCGCATGTTCGATGTCTCGGTGACGAAAGATGTCACCTATTCGTCGGGCGTAAAGCACCTTAAAACCATCAATACTCTGCTGGATACCTATAATAAGTTGTCCCCGGCAACAGGTACGATGGCTGTCTATCTTTATGCGAACGAGACCGACTTGACGACGGTCGACTTGAAGATGGACATTTATCAGCCGAAAAACGATACTGAAAAGAAGCGTCCGGTTGTCTTGGTGATGCACGGCGGTGCCTTTGCCGCAGGTTCTAAGAACGATACCGATCAGCATACCATTACCTATTGCGATTCCTTGGCCGCTCGTGGCTTTGTGACGGTTGCGGTGCAGTATCGCCTGGGTATCACGGCGACGGTTAAGGATAAGGCCCTGACGATTGACAGCCTTGACTTCTCGAGAACGGTTTATCGTGGAATTCAGGATGTGCGCGCTGCTGTCCGCTATGTGAGACTGCATGCCGATGAACTCGGTGTCGATCCGGGTCGCGTTTACCTGATCGGTAACAGTGCCGGTGCTATTCTTTCGCTCGAAAACATTTACATGGACAAGGAATCTGAAATTCCGCCTGCCGCAAAGAATGCTCCGGACCTGGGTGGCCTGGATATTTACGGTGCTCAGGGAACGGATGCCCAGGCAAATGCAGTGGCTGCCCTTTGGGGTGCCGTGCATGATCCGAAGATTATCGAAGATGTCAAGAAGCCGGTGCTCTTGGTTCACGGTAAGGCCGACAGTACGGTCGTATTCAAGACGGGTCGCCCGTTGAGCAATATTGCAGTCGTCCTTGAAAACTTGATGCCGTCTACCGCCGCTATGTTGAGCGCCCTTGCGTTCCATGTCGGAACCCCGACTCTTTACGGTAGCTATGTGATTGACTCGGTGCTTACGGCGAATGAAGTTGAACACGACACCTACTTTGTCGAAGGCATGCCGCACGAATTCTATGACGATCCCAAGGAAACCGCGAATGTTCAAAAGAAGGTTTTCGATTTCCTTTATGATCTTACGAAAAAGCCGGCCGGTCCCGAACGCATTGTGGTTGCCTTGGCTAAGCCCGCCGCACTCAGAATGGGCGAAAACAACCACAGCTTTACGGTTGCAAGTGGCAAGAATCTTGGCTTTGCCGTTACTGACCTGCGTGGCCGTATCGTGAAGAGCGGTGTGGTGTCTGCCGGTGAATCGGTGGACCTGATGGATCTTGAACGTGGCGTGTATGTGCTTCGTGTGAAGGGCGAACGCGCTATCCGTTTCGGTCTTTCCAAGTAAAAACGGCATTTTAATCTTGATAAGACGCCCTTTCATTTCGAAGGGCGTTTTTCTATATTTGGGTGTGGAGTGGCGGATGGCCGCCGGCGCAAGCTGGAGGAAAGTCCGGGCACCACAGGGCAGGATGCTGGATAACGTCCAGGCGTGGTAACACGACAGAAAGTGCAACAGAAAGTAAACCGCCCGCCGCAAGGCGAGTAAGGGTGAAATGGCGAGGTAAGAGCTCACCGCACACCTGGTGACAGGGGTGGCACGGTAAACCTCATCCGGTGCAAGACCAAGCAGAATTCCGTTCACGCAAGTGAACCTGAAGCGGCCCGCGGCAGTTGGAATTCGGGTAGGTTGCTTGAGGCGGTCGGTAACGATTCGTCCAGAGAGATGGTCATCGCCTTCGCAAGAAGGAACAAAACCCGGCTTACAACCGCTCCATAAATGAAGGCCCTCGCCAAAAGCGGGGGCCTTCTCCTTTTCGTTAAATTATGCGGAGCGGGTTAGAAATCCAGGTCGGCGCCGATGCCGATGCCGCGGCTTGTACGCTTGTAGGTGTTCTTGCCGTAGGTTTCTTTTTCGGTCCAGTCCTGATAAATGGAGTGGAAATAGCCGACATTGAACTTGACCCAGTCTGTGGCGCGGAAGGCGAAGCCGCCGCCGAGGGTGACGTTGTCCAGCATGATGTTCATGTCGCTCAGGTATTCGTCATCCAGATGGTATCTGGAATACTGGATGCCGCCGCTAACTGTCCAGCGGGAAAGGAAGTCAAGTTCCATGCCTGCCAAGTATTCGTCGGTACCGTCGGCGTGCTTTTCTTGGTTGCCGGGCAGGTCTGCGTACCAGTCGAACCAGTGACCGTATCCGGCGCTGACGCGGAAATTATCCAGGACAGCGTAGGTGATGCCCATATAAACCGAGGCGGGAATGTCGCTGTGGGCTTTGACGCCGTCATCGAAGTTGGAAAGGCCGACTTCGTTAACCTTGGTGTCGTTTTCCATTTCGATAGAGGTGTTGTATTCTAGCTTGATACCCGCGGTCAAGCGCTTGTATTTGAACGCAATGCTTGCGATGGGGGTGATTCCCCAGCCGGTTTGATCCACGTCCAGTTCACGGTCAGAGACCTGTTCTGCTACGCTTTCGAGGGTTTTGGACTTGATCGTGAGTTCTTTTGCCTGGGCTTCGTATTGGGCTGCCGTTTGCATGTCACCTGCCGCGGCGTATTGCTTGGCGGCGCCTGCAGCCTGTTCTGCTTTTTCTGCCAAGGCGTCTGAAATGGCGTTGAACGTGGCGGCGGCTTTGACCATATCGCCGTTCAATCCTAGTTGAGCATTTTTCGGATTGACCTGCACGTTCTTGAGCTTGCCTTCGTAATGGTTGGTGGCGTAGCAGAATTTGGCGCCCAAGTAGGCGGAGAACATATCGTTGATTTGATAGGCGGCACCTAATCCGATGCCGTACACATATGAGGTTCCCTTAAGGGAAAGGTCTACATCGTATGCAGAGGTTTCAAGTCCGTTTTGAGACAACAGTCCCGGAATTTGGGCGACAGCTGCTTCGAAAGAGGGAATGCCCTTGGAATAGTTCAGTTTTCCGCCACCGCCAAGAATGCCGAAATAGCCGGAAATGGCCAACTTGCCGCGATGCCATGTGGCGAGGATACTGGGCATGGCGGGAATCTGGGCTTTGCCTTCAAACTTCTTTTCGCCATCGAAAAGCGGGCTTTTCGCAACGGTGCTGCGGCTTTGCCAGAATGCCTGGGAGTTCAGGGATAAGTGCCAACCGTCTTTCATAAATGCGGTCCCAGCAGGGTTGAAATAGGGCGCATCGTTTTCTGTCGTTGCGTAGCGTGCTACGTTTCGCTGGTAGGCGATGGACTGGTTGGTGTTGGTATTTAAACCGCCGGCCATGACATTGGCTGCGATTGCTCCCGAAATCACGAGTAATTTATGGGCTTTCATAGGGTTTCCTAATTGAGGCGACCCAAAGTTAGAAACACTGTAAAAAAATCGTTATTATGTTTTGCTTCCGTTGTTATTACGGTAGCAAATCGGTATCAACATTGTAATTTGTGGCCCGGATTAATTTTTATATTTGCAACTCTAGAGCCGAGGAAAAACTTTGAATAAAGAAAAACTCAACAAATTGATTCTGCGCATCGGAGCTGCCGTCGGTGTAATTGCCATGCTCATGGGAACGATCCTTACGGTTGCCGTGTGGAACGAAGGTTATTTCGTGGGCGCCATGATGATGATTGTCACGGGTGCTATCAGCGTGTTTCTCGGTTTCAAGGAATTGGTGCAACCCAGCGACCATGTTTTCCATTGGTTGCCGTTGTTCTATAAAATTGTCCGCCGTTCGTTTTTCTTCTTGAACGTGGTCTTAATCGGGCTTGTCATTTTGACGGTCGCCCCGATGTTGGAATAACTTAGTGAACTCCGTCTTCGTTGGCGGATTTCTTTTCGCTGTACCAAAGCTGGATTTTCTCGCGGGCGTCATCGCTGAAGGCGTCCTTGTCTTTTAAAATAGTTTCGGCCATTTGTAACGTCTGCGCGATGAGTTCCTGGTCGGCAATCCAGTCGAACCAGCGGAACACCCAGCTGCCGCTCTGCTCGTTGCCTTCGAGGTTGCCGGCGCCGCGAGTTTGCAAGTCAAGTTCTGCGATTTCGAAACCATCATCGGTGTGGCTGAATTGCGTCAGGCGATCGAGCGTGTTGTCGACGGTCGTATTTTCAGGGAGCATCAAGAAACACCAGGCCTGCTGATCACCGCGACCAACACGCCCGCGCAGCTGGTGCAGCTGCGCCAGCCCGAAACGGTCGGGCTGGTCGATCGCCATGATGTTCGCCTCGGGAACATTCACGCCGACTTCAATCACTGTCGTTGCGACAAGAATATGAACTTCTCCGGCGGCGAATCGCTTGAGAATGGCGTCGCGTTCCTCTTCGTCCATCTGGCCGTGAATGCCTTCTACAACGACGCTGGAATCAAAAGCGTGTAGCTCGTTGAGGACATCTTCGACGCTTCTTGCGTTGCCTTCGTCGTCGCTACCGACGCGGCTTACAATCCAGTAGCAAAGGTTTCCGCCCTTCGCCTCGTTGCAAATGAATTTCTTCATGTCGTCGCGCTTGTCGGGGCTGACAAGGCGCGTTTTCACGGGCTTTCTTCCGGCAGGCTTTTCCTTGATCGAAATGACTTGCAAGTCACCGTACAAGGTCATGGCAAGGCTTCGGGGTATCGGAGTCGCGCTCATCACGAGCATGTCGGGGTATTCGCCTTTCGAAAGCAGAGCTTCGCGCTGATTCACGCCAAAGCGGTGCTGTTCGTCAATAATCACGAACCCGAGTTTTGCAAAAGTCACATCTTTCGAGAACAGCGCATGCGTGCCGATGACGGCCTGGCAAAGCCCCATCTGGAGTTCGCCTAGAATTTGGCGTTTCTCGGCGGCGGGGGTCGCCCCAACTAAAAGTTGGATGCGCATTCCTGCTGCCTCAAAGAACGGTTTCATCTGCTTAAAATGCTGACGTGCCAAGATATCGGTCGGCACCATCAATGCGCATTGCTCGCCAGCGCCGCACACGGCCAGCATGGCGAGCAGGGCGACCACTGTCTTGCCGCAGCCTACGTCACCTTGCAACAGGGCGTGGAATTGCTTCTTGCCGTTCAGACCGTCGATGATTCGGTTCAGCGCCGCGTCCTGCCCGCCCGTTAAATTAAAGGGGAGCCTCGACTTGGCGAGCATGACCTGGCCCAAGTCAATTTGCCTTTCGTGCCCGCGAACCTTTTGGTTCTCGCGCCGCTTCACCATGCGCAGGCAGAAGGGGAGTAGCTCAAGAACCTTGAGCTCGCGCTTCGCCTTGCGTATGGAATCGAAATCGGCAGGCTTATGCAATACGCGCAGGTTGTTCAATACGGCGTTAAAATGCAGATAGTCCGTCAGTTCCTTCGGGCAAATTCCCGATAGCGTCAGGGCTGGAAAATGAAAGATGACGCTGTACCAGTTGCGCAAAGCCTTCTGGGTAATGCGGGCCTTGACCATTGCCTCGGTCATGGAATACACCGGCAGAATCTGCCCGCTGAACTGTTCGTCTTCGTCCATGGGCTGCATGTCGGGGTGCGTCATCTGAAGTCCGCGGTATTCGCCTACAACGCCCGTGGCAAGCCAGCGTGAGCCCGGCGTGAGTCGCCGGCTCTGGTAAGAGGCTCCCTTGAAGAATGTCAGCGTAATTTCGCCTGTGCCGTCGGCAAGCGTTGCCACGAATCGGCTTCCGCGTCCGCGAATAACACCGCCGCGTATAATTTTCCCGATAATGACCGCGCGTTCGCCTACATGCAGGTTCCCGATGGAACTGACCTTGGTCTGGTCTAGGTAGGTACGCGGAATATTGTACAGAAAATCGGAAAGCGAAAGGATACCTGCAGACTTGAGCGCCTCAAGGCTTTTCGGTCCCATTTTGGGAAGGTTGCTTAAGTCCATGGCTTACTCGCTCTGGGCGGTTCCGTTTTGGGCCTTTTCGGCTCGTTCGCGGGCCTTTTCGCGGGCGGTTTTTCCAATCAGGTTGAAGTTCTTCCAAGCGAATGGCTTGACCGGATTGCCGTTTTCGTCGAGAATCTTGATGCCCTTGGTATCGATGGCACGCACAATTTCATTCAGCTTGGTCACCAGTTCGTTCACCTTGTCGGTCATTTCCGAAGAATACAGAATCTTGCTGTACAAGGAATCGTTTTCGATGGTGGTAATCAGCTCGTTAGTTTTTTCGGCCCCTTCAGAAATCTTTTGCATGGCGTTTTCGGCAAGAGCAATCTTTTCGTTAATGGTGCCAGTGACCGTTTCAATAGCTGAATCCGCTTGAGTCGTAATGACGAGCAGATTCCTGCTGGCAACATCGGCTTGCTTGAACAGGTTGTTCAGCGCAGGCTGCAATGTACGGAGGGTTTTCTCGGTGTTCGACAACGCGACTTCGATATTCTGAATGACGTATTCTACCAAGGCGCTTGCGGAACGGTGGGTGGAATCTCCGTTGGTAATCAGGTAAACGATCTGGCGAATGGTTTCAACCTGTTCGTTCACGTTTTCAATATAACGCAAGACTTCGGCGATACCAGGTTCAAAACGGCCGGTATGGATATAGTCGTCGGGGAGAACCTTGCCTGTCTTGGAGGGGATAATTTCGAGTCTACGCTGACCCATGATGGCGTAATTGATATTGTTGAACTGGGTTCCTTCGCGAATCACGATCGGCTGGTTGAATTTAATCTGAACGCGGGCGCGGTCGCCGAGCCACTGTACCTTGCCAATCGTTCCGACAGTGTAACCGCGGATTACGACCTGGTCTTCAGGCTGAAGAGAACCTAATTCATCGAAATCGACCTGGATAATCGTGGTGGCCTCGTGATGGGCGTCCCACATGCAAAAGGCGATAATCGCAAAAAGGCTGAATAGAGCCAAGAGCGAAATGTAGCCCAATGTCCTGTCGGAAATCTTCATGGACTGAAATGTAGTAAAAATCTCATTCCACATTGCCAAAAACTCTTTTTATTTCTGTTATGTCGGTATATCCGCTTTCAACGAGTCTCCTTGCGTTTTCCCGGAGCGTTCCATCTACATAATTGCCGTCGGGCTTTAGAATCTCGGCGACGGCGGTGCGACCCGAGTAGGGGAGCGTGGAGGCCGGGCGGCACCGCAAAAGGCGTTGCGCCATAATGCCAAGGAGAGATTCCTGTAAGGCTGAGCGTGAAACGCCTAGATCTTCGAGGCGGGAGTATGCGGCCTTGGCAGAATTTGTATGGAGGGTCGATACGACCAGGTGCCCGGTTTGGGCGGCCCGGAGCGCGATTTGCGCCGTTTCCTTGTCACGGATTTCGCCGACCATAATCACATCGGGGTCTTGGCGCAATATGGCGCGGAGTGCTGCGGCAAAAGTGAATCCGCATTTCTCGTTCACCTGCACTTGTGCAGCTCCTTCGAGTGGGTATTCTACGGGATCTTCAATCGTCGTTACATTCACCTGCTTGGAGAGAATTTCTTGCAACCCGGCGTGGAGCGTGGTCGTCTTGCCGGAACCGGTCGGTCCTGTCACTAGGAACAGTCCCTGCGGATTGCTGAATGTGTCCCGTAAAAATTGCAGGCTCGCCATGCTCAAACCAAGTGATTCCAGCTTTGTGTGAGGTCCTTCGGCAATGGGTAGAATTCGGAGTACGCCTTTTTCGCCGCCCTGCACGGGGAGCGTGCTCACGCGGATGTTTGCCGCGTGCTTAAAGCCCTCAAAACGGAATGATCCATCGTGCGGAATTCTTTTGTCTGTAATGTCGATTTCAGAAAGAATCTTGAGTCGGACCAATACCGGTTCGCTAATCCAAATGGGCAAGCTTTTGTAATCGTTCAAAAGCCCGTCTTGCCGTAAACGCACCCGCAGCGATTGCGCTGTGGGTTCCAGGTGTATATCGGTGGCCTTTAAGTCGATTGCTCGCTCAATCAAACTGTTGACCAAGTTGACGATGGGTTCCGATTCCCAAGAAGTATTTTGGGCTCCTTCGGGTTTTAAAATGTCCTCTTCGATTCTGTCACTATTTCGGCTCAGCAGCTGGTGAATTTCAGCCTTGCTTTTGATGCATGGGCTTATGGGGGAGCCCAGTTCTGTTCTCACCTTTTGCAACAGAAACTCGTCGCTGTCGCATGTGATTGCCACAGGGTAGGCCTGCTCGGGCTCGTTATCGCTCAAGTTGCTCAGTACGGCGACTTCGTGCTCACGACACCATTTTGTAGAAAGAATGGATTCCATGTCGCGAAAATAACAATGTTCTTGCTCCTTGCGTGCAATCGGTAGGTTGCAAGATTTTCGCTTAAAAGCAAAAAGTCCCGGTCATTTGACCGGGACTTGCTTCTCTCTCTATTGTCTAAATCTTATGCCTTATGGCGCTGGAAATTCTTCTTGATATTTCCGGCTTTCTTTTTCGCCTTGTGGAAGATAGCGTTCGGGAGCCAGAAGAAGGTCGGCACCAAGTACATGGTAAGGATTGCAGACACAATCAAGCCTCCCACAGAGGCGATACCCATCGGTTGGGTCATGGCGGCCACGTTACCACCGAGAGCGAATGCCAGCGGAAGCTGGGCCACCACAGAGGCGAACGTTGCAAGTACAATCGGCTGGAACTTGTTTTCGCCTGCGGTCATAATGGCAGAACGTCTGCCCATTGCGCCACTTCGTAGCAGTCTGTTTGCTTCGTCAAGCAATAGAATAGCGTTGTTCACCACCACACCGATAAGCATCACAATAGCCATGAGGGCAATCATCGAAAGAGCCTTGCCGGTAACGATAAGGGAAAGGATCACACCGATAGCGCCCATCGGGATTGTCGTCATAATGATGAACGGCTGGGCAAAGCTTTCGAGAAGGGCAATCAGCAAAATGTAGGTGAGGATGATAGCCATCAAGATTGCCGTCTTGAATTCGTCCACCATGTCATTCTGCATGTCTGCGTTACCGCCAAAGCCGAACGAAATTCCTTCGGGAACCTGGTCCTTCATTTCTGCGGCGAGCGCTCCGACCTTGCCCATGATTTCACCAGTCGTGTGTCCAGGCAACAAGTTCATCGAAACGTCAACACGTCTCATCTTGCGCTTACGGTCAATACGGGTCGGGCCTGCACCGTCTTCGATGAAGAACAACTCGTTGGCGTTTACGTATCCCTTAGGCGTCAAAATCGGGAGGTTTTCGATGTCTACGTGGCTCTGACGGTCTTTTTCCATCATGCGCACATATACGTCATATTCTTCACCGTCATCGGTGTACTGGCCAGCTTCATAACCGCTCACTGCAATATAGTTGTAGTTGGCGGCAGTCTGGAGCGTAATACCGTAATCGGCGAGAGCCTGACGGTTCGGGATAAGTCGAATTTCGGGCTTACCCGCTTCGTAACTCATCTTCACGTCTACGATACCGTCGATGGTTTCCTTGATTTTGTCCATCACGATTTCGGAAGCCTTTACCACGGAGTCGGCGTGCAAACCGCTCACTTCGAGCACCACGTCGCCGGCAGAGTTGTTCTGCATTTCGGAGGCGGAGGTGGACTTGATGGAAATGAAGGCGTCAGGAATGTTTGCAAGGTAAGGACGCAAGGAGTCGACGATTTGGTCGGTACTACGAGTACGGCCTTCCCAGTCCTTCAAAAGCTTTACACGCATGGTAGCCTGGTTTACGGTCGTAAAACCGTTAGAGCCACCCACATTCATGCTGTAGTGCACAATTTCGGGAACGCCCTTGACTCTCTCTTCGATAATACGTGCAACGCTGTCGGTGGTTTCGATGTTAGTACCCACAGGCATTTCAAGCTTCACCGAAATCATGCCCTGGTCCTGTTTCGGCATCACTTCGACGGTCAAGAAGTTCTTCGCAAGAACACCCACAAAGAAAATTCCTGCGCCAAGTGCAACGACTTGGAATATAACACCCGGAACAGAAAGGCAGAACGAAAGGGTCTTGAGGTATACAAAGCGAATCCCATTCAGGGCCTTGGGGAAGAGCGCAAGAATACGGTCAAGAATCGAGGGCTTTTCTTCGATAATGTTTCCGTTTTCGTCTTTCTTTTTGCCTTTGAACAAGTAGGCTGCCATGAGCGGTGTCAAGGTGAAGGTCACCAAGAGCGACACGAAGGTTGCAAACACCATGGTCAGACCGAACGTTCTAAAGAAGATACCGGCAATGGACTTCATGAAGGCAATCGGCACGAACACGCAAACGTTGGTGAGTGTCGAAGCCATGATGGCGACCATGATTTCACTGGTGCCTCGGTAAGCAGCTTCTTTCGGGTCAAGTCCAAGTTTTAATTTTTCGTTAATGTTTTCAAGCACCACGATAGAGTTTGTCACCAACAGGCCCACGGAACTCGACAGAGCCATGAGCGACATCATGTTGATGCCAAAGCCCGCAAAATACATAAGGGTAAATGCACCAATCACAGAAATCGGCATCGTAAGGGCCGCAATGAACATGGTCGAGAACTTGCCGAGGAACAAGAGCAAAAGTCCTGCCGTAAGGCCGATTGCGATAACGATATTCTGAATCACGTTGTCGATAGCTTCGTTCACCGCTTCGGACTTGTCATAAACCAGGTGAAGTTCGAAACCTTCGGGGAGCGTTTGCTGAATCTGGGCCATGCGCTTGAGCACGCCTCTCGAAACTTCAACCACGTTAGCGTCGGAACGCTTCTTGATATCGAGCGACACGGAGTTCGTTCCGTTGAAGCGAGAAGCAGAAGTAATCGATTCAATCGTGTCCTTGACGTCGGCGATTTCAGAAAGCTTGATTACGCCCGTTTGGGTCGGAATATCCAGGTCGCGCATTTCGTCGAGGCTGGTGAACTTACCTGCGGTACGCACGGTCGTATTCTTGTGCTTGCCGATGACTTCACCAATCGGGTTGTTGACGTTAGCTTGTCCGAAAATTCCCATGATGGTCGCAATGTCTACATTGCGGTCAATCATTTTATCTTTGTCAAGTTCAATGGAAATCTGGCGTGTGGTACCACCGAAAAGGTCAACGCTTGCCACACCCGGAACAGAGGTGAACAGCGGTTCGATTTCGTCTTCCACCTTCTGGCGGAGTTCCGTGGAGTTCAGCGGACCCGTAAACGAAATAGACATGATGGCGGCACCGTTAATGTCGACCTTCGAAATAATCGGGGCCTGCACGGCATCCGGGAAGTCGGCTGCGGCAAGTTCAATCTTGGAACGCACGTCGTTTGCAGCCACGTCCACGTTGATACCCATGTTGAACATGGCAACCACGATACCGTAGTTTTCAAGGCATATCGACTGCACGTAGTCAATACCGTCCACCAGTTCCACCTGTTCTTCAATAGGCTTGATGATGGTCGTTTCGATTTCTTCGGGGTTTGCACCCGGATAGATGATGGTACCGGTGACCACGGGGACGTCGAATTTCGGCATCAGGTCCACCACCATCATGCTGTAGGTGTAGAGACCGAAAACCACCACGGTCAAAATGACCATGAGCATGGTTATCGGTTTATAGATACTGGCCTTAATCATTCAGAATCATCTCCTATTCAACGATCAGCACTTTGTCGCCGTCGTTCATCTTGGACTGGCCTTCGACAATCACGGTTTCGCCACCTTCAAGACCTTCTGTAATCTGCACATCGTTTTTGGTTTGCACGCCAAGCTTCACAATCTTGCGGAGGGCCTTGCCTTCGGCATCGACAGTCCAGATGACGTTAATGCCGTTGCGGTAAACGATTGCTTCTGCAGGCACCACGATGCCTTCCACCTGGCGGGCGTCGAGTTCTGCGGTCACGTACATGCCGGGCAGGAGCTTCTTGGCCTTGTTGTCGAACGTAATTTCAACCGGGAAGAAGTGAGTTGTCGGGTTTGCGGCGAGCGGAATCAGGGTCACCTTACCCGTGAACGTTTCGTCGGCGACAGTGACTTTGGCAGATGCGCCCTTCTTGAAGAATCCGATGTCCTTGCTGGTGACGTTCAACTTCAAGATAACCTTGTTGAGCTTTGCAATGGTTGCAAACTGAGCGCCCTGTCCTGGGGTCTGGCCGACCTTGAACTTGATTTCGGTCACCACGCCTGCTTCAGGAGCAAGAATCAAAGTGGCGCGGCGGGCGGTTTCGAGGCCCATCTTTGCGACCTTGAGTTGCATTTCCTGGCTGTCCATGTCCTGTTGGCTAATGCCACCCTTGGCATGGAGTTCACGCATGCGTTCGGTTGCTTTTTCAAGAACAGCGATTTTTTCTTGCGCTTCTTGGTATTGGGTGTTGTCGCCCGTGTAGAGATATTCGGCAATCACCTGATCTTTCTGCACGGTGGAACCCACTTGCACGTTAATCTTTGCAATCGGGTCGCCCATCTTGCAGATGGCGCTGTTCTGGTTGATGCCTTCGATTGTGCCACTGAACTTACGCACGTCGGTAAGTTTCGAGGTGGCTGCCTTGACTACGCGGGCTGGCTTACCCTTTTCTTTCTGAATTTCTTCGATGGTCGAAGCCTTCTTTTCGGCATTTTCTTCTTTCTTGTCGCAGGCGACAAGCATCAGCGATGCGACAGCGATTGTCAGGAGGGTTTTAACTGTCTTGTTCATTCTTTCCTCGTCTCTCTTATTAATATTCACCGGTGGCCTGAAGGAGGGCGTTGTAAGCCTGGTTCCAATTCACGATAGCTTGCATGTAGCCGATCTTTGCTGTACGAAGGTCGTTTTCTGCAGTGAGAAGGTTCAGCTGGGTTTCTCTTCCGAGCTTGTAACTGTCGTTGGTCAGGTCGTAATTCTTTTGAGCAAGGTCAATTTGGCGCTTGGCAATTTCAAGTTGGGAATTTGCATCTTCGAGCGTGTTGGCACAAGATTCAATCTGCATGCGGAAGCCGCGTTCGGCGGTTTCTTTCTTAATTTGGGTGCTACGCAAGTCGGATTTTGCCTGAACGACCGCTTCCTTGGTTTTCATGCCATTGAAGAGGTTCAGCTTGAGGTTCAAGGCGATGTACTTGCTGATGTTTTCGTCCCAATCCGGAGCGTCCCACTGGTAAAAGTGGTTCTTGTTGTTGCTGTACTTGAGACCGCCCACTAAAACGAGTGTCGGCTTGTAGCCGCCTTCTTCGATAGAAACGTTCTTCTGGAGCATTTCTTCGCTTGCTTCGAGCATTACCAGTTCCTTACGGCGCTTTTTCACATTCGCCATGGTGGTATCGGGGTAGGTGTAGCCCTGCAATGGATCGCGGAGGTCCCCCTGGAACTTGACTTCGGAATCCCATTCAAGGCCCATGGTGTTAAGCAGGGCATTGCGGGCAAGCACGCGCTTCTTTTCGGTGCTGTTGATTTGGGAGGTCAGTTGGTCCATCTTGAGCTGTATGCGAATCAAGTCGAGTTCGGTCATCATGCCGCTCTTGAGGCCCTGTTCCACGAAATTCAGGTTTTCCTGAAGCATGTCCTTGGACTGGTACAGGATAACGATTGATGAATCCAGGAAAATGAGCTGGTCAAAGGCGTTTTCCACGTCGTAGCGGACGTTTGCCTTGGTGTTTTCAAGGTTGACTTCCTTGACGTGCTTATAGGCCTTGGCAATTTCGATGCCGGTACCGACCTTGCCCTGGGCGTAAAGGATCTGGGTGGCGGTAAGGCCCACGCTGGACTGCCAGCGGTAACCCTGTTTAGCAAGACCGTTGATAATTCCGTCAACGCCGCCAGCGACGGCATAGTCATAATTTGACGGAGGAGGGTCATCAGGGTTGTTGTCCTGTATTTGGCCAAAAGCGTCCAGCATGGGCGTTTTCTTTTTGACATCGTCCAAACCAAAAATACGGGTAACGGTGGCGTCAAGGTCAATGGACGGTAGGGCGTTACCGTAGCCGGCATCTACCTGGGAATTTGCTGAAATAACTTCTTCTTCGGCTGTTTTGACATCCGAGGACTTTTCGAGGGCTATATTGACAGCCTCTTCTCGCGTGTAAGTCGTGGCCCAAATCTGAGGAACCGCGATGCTCAGCGCCATGGCCGATAATGCTGCTAAATGCCTGGGCATTCTTACTCCTATATACTTTTTGCGCTGCAAATGTAAAAAATAGTTGCTCCATATATAAGGGCTCAAGCGCGAAATTGGGGATGAAATGCCCAATTAAGGGGATAAACGTACGATAAATCCAGGGATGAAATGACTCTTTGGGATACGTGAAAGGTAAAGGAAATTTTACAACTAAACAAAAAAGACCCACTTGAAGTGAGTCTTGTCATCTTTTTTTGCAGGCTGATTACATCAGGCCGGGGATTTTCATGCCACCGGTAATGCCGCTGATGCTTTCCTGGGTGGCGTCGTCTTTTTTCTTGACGGCTGCGTTAATGGCTGCCATGAGCAGGTCTTCGAGGGCTTCCACGTCGTCTTTGTCGACAGCATCGGGGTTGATCTTGATCATGGTCAGGACGCCCTTGCCGTTCATGGCGACTTTCACCATTCCGCCACCGGCTTCGGCTTCGAAACTCTGTGCCTTAAGGTCGCTCTGTGCCTTCATCATCTTGCTCTGCATCTTCTGGAGATCGCGAAGCATTTTGCTCATATCCATAGTGTAGTCCTCGTTAAATGTTTTGGAGTAATATAGAAAACTATTCGTCGCTTTCGGTGGTGTCGCAGCCTTCGGCTTGTTGCGGGGCCACGGGGCGGCTGCTCTTGATGCTGTAAATCAGTTCGGCCGCAAAGAGTTCCTTGAGCTTCTGGAGTCCGGGTTCTTTTTCAAGATCCAGCTCGTAAGGCGACATTTGCGCCTGCTTGCGGATTTTAAGTTCGCTTTCGTTGAAGGCTCGGCTCTTGAGGGTAAGATCCACCTGCGTCTGGAGCATTTCTTCGAGCATCTGCTTGATTCGCTCCATGTATTCGGGGTGCTCTTCCATCTGTTTGACGCCCCATGTTTCGCTCGCATTGTCGCCCAGGTAGGTGAGTGCTATGGGGAAGGGGGTGGCCTTCAAGTCGCCGGTTTCAAGAACGGTATCGTTCAGGGCGACCGAGAAGGCGAAATCGCCGGAATCGGCAATGCGAGTCTTGACAGAACCCCAGGCGGCCGAAATTTCGTAACGGCTATAAACATCGCCGTTATAACCGCTGGCGATTCCGTTCTGGAGAGCTGCAAAGGGGTTTGAGTCTTGCTGCTGTAACGCCTTGGCTTCTTCCTCAGCGTCCAGCATGTTTTGGACTTCAGTTACTTTTTTTTTTAACGCCTCGTCGGAGGCGCTTTTCGGGTCGTTGATGGCGGCAAGCGCACGCCTTAGGTCGGTGAGCCTGTCGAGCCATGCCATACGGGCGAATGTCGTTTCGACCAGCAGGCGCGGGTTCGTGCTGTAGCGTAGCGTGCCTTGCAGGTCGATCAAAAGCTTGCTGATTCGAAGAATGTCGCCATTCTTGAGTTCGGGAACCACGCTCTTGTACTTGGTGAACATTTCTTCGGAAATATTCAATGCATCCGGGGTGAATGCGTCGAGGCGGGCGTACAGCAAGTTGCGCAGGAATTTGCCGAATCCGTCGAGGAGCGGGGTGAATTCGATGCCGCGTTTGCAGGCATCGTCGACCATCTTGAAGCAACCTTTGAGGTCGTGACCTTCGATCGCCGAAATCAGCGTAAAGAACAGTTCTACAGGCGGAATGCCGAGCACGCTGCGGACGGCATCGGCGTTCATTTCGTTGCCGGTAAAGGCGTAAGCCTGGTCAAAGTAGGTGAGGCCGTCGCGCATGGAACCATCGGCTTTTTCGGCGAAAATGTCAAGAGCTTCGTCGGTTGCGTTGATGCCTTCCTGTTCGCAAATGTAGCGCAGGCGGCTGCGGATTTGTTCCACGGTCAAGCGCTTAAAGTCAAAGCGCTGAACGCGGCTAAGGATCGTTTGCGGGACCTTGTTGACTTCGGTCGTTGCAAAAATGAAGATGACATGTTCAGGCGGTTCTTCGAGCGTCTTGAGGAGCGCGTTGAAGGCCCCCGTGGTGAGCATGTGGACTTCGTCGATAATGAAAACTTTGTATTTGCCGATGACGGGCGGGTACTGCACGCGTTCAATCACGTCGCGGATATTGTCGACGCCGGTGTTCGATGCGGCGTCTATTTCAAACACGTCCATCGGGGTTCCGCCTGCGATATCCTTGCAACTTTCGCACTGTCCACACGGGTGAAGCGGGTCACCGCCGGTGCAGTTCAGTGTGCGGGCAAGGATTCTGGCACTGGTAGTCTTACCCACGCCGCGGGTTCCGGTAAACAGGAATGCATGGTGGAGTCGGCCCCCTTCAATTGCGTTTTGGAGGGTTTTTGCGATATGTTCCTGACCGACCATGTCGGCGAAAGACTGCGGACGCCACTTACGGGCCATTGCTACGTATGCCATGTGCGGGAATATAGAATTTAGACGAGAGACGAGAGATGAGAGACGAGAGAAATAGCTGGCATTTTGTTTGTTTTTGCGCGAAGCGCTATGATTAATCTTTCGTCTCTAGTCTGTAGGCCTGTAGGGCCGTTCTCTCGTCTTTTTTTTTGTATTATTTGTCCAAGATAACTAGCGAGGTTTACGATGAATCCTGATTTGGCTCTTTTGATTCTTTCTTGGCAGGTGGCATGCCTGTATCATGAAACCGAAACCGAAAAATTGCTGGAAGGTTCTACTTCGGCAACCGAAGCCGAAAGTGATACGCTCGATGCGATTCACGATGAGCTGACCCCGAATGTTTCGTGGGATGATTTCAACAACACCTACGCCAAGTTTAAGTCGGCCAAAGACCGCGCCGCTGCTTGCATTGAAGCCCTCAAGAACGAGTCTGGTGAATTCAAGAGCAAGGTGCTGGAATCGATGCTCCGCGTGGCGAATGCCTCTAAAGAAGACGACAACGAAAGCAACGTGTCGCCTGAAGAAATGGACTTTATCCAGCAGATCCGCGAAGCGCTGGAATAGCGATGAGTCTTTAAATAATGAAAGCCCCTAATAAGGGGCTTTTTTTATTTCATTGCTCAAAGGGCCGTAAGGCCCGGCCTCACACCTCAACGGTGCGAAGCACCGAGCTGTCGGCTAGCGGAGCACGATATCGCCGTTTGCGACGAGCTTGTCACGCAGCTTGTTGTGGGCCTTGTTGACTTCATCGTCGGTAAGCGTGCGGTCCATGGCCTGGTAGGTCAGGCTGTACACCATGTTCTTCTTGCCGGCTTCGATCTTGTCGCCTTCGTAAATGCTCTTGAGCGTAATCTTCGCGAGGTTCTTCGGGTTCAAACCCTTGATGCGAGCGAGAATCTGTTCGTGAGTCATGGTCTTTTCGACTTCGATAGAAATGTCGCGGCTAGACGGTACCTGGCGGCTGAACGGTTCGAACACGATCTTCTTGTGGGTGGCGTGTTCCATCTTGTCCATGTCGAGTTCCATCACGTAGGTGGTGTAGCTGATTTCAAAAGCGGCCATGGCGGTCGGGTGGAGTTCACCCATGGTGCCGAGCACCACGCCGTCGGCGAGGATCTCGACTTGCTTGCCCGGGTGCAGATAAATTTCGGCCTTAGCCGGTACGCGGAATTCCACCACGAGACCCACGCGCTTGAGGAAACTCTGCACAAAGCCCTTGAAGGCGGCAAAGTCAATCTGGGCGGGCTTGTCGTTCAGCGGGTTCACGTCGAAGTTGCCCGCAATCGTGAGGGCGACCAAGTTCGATTCGTCGAAGCCCGGATCGCGCACGTCCTTGCGGTCGCGCTTGAACTGGCCCTTGGCGACTTCGAACAGACGAACGGAACCGGGGCGGTTCTTTTCGTTTTCGGCAACGCTCTTGAGCAAGTTCGGAAGGAGGCTGGTCGGAACTACGCCGAGTTCGTCGGAAAGCGGGTTGAGGAGAGCTGCGGGCTTGCTGCGGCGGTCGTCATTTTCGGCGCCGAACAGAGCTTCGGTGCGGGCCTTGCTCGTAAAGCGCAGGCTCAAGCATTCGTGCAGACCCATTGCAGACAAGGTCTTGCGGATCTTCCTGTTCAGGACTTCGATCGGCGGAAGTTCGTTCGGCTGCATCTTGAAGCTCGGCAGCGTGTACGGGATGTTGTCGAAACCGATAAGGCGGGCGACTTCTTCGATAAGATCGACTTCGCGTTCGAGGTCGGGGCGGTAGCCCGGAATCTTGAAGGTGATGGATTCGGCATCCTTCTTCACGACTTCGAGGGCGATACCCGTGAGGTACTTTTCGATGTCAGCTGCGGCAATCTTCATGCCGATGACCTTTTCGGCGCGGGCTGTACGGAGCGTGACTTCGTTCAAATTCTTCTTGTGATCGTCGCCGGTGTATTCGACGGTGCCCTTGAGAATGCGGCCACCCGCGACTTCCTGAATCATGGCGCAGGCGTAGCGGCTGTATTCGTCCTGGGTGGTAAAATCAATTTCGCGTTCGAAGCGGTAGCTGGAATCCGTCGAGATGCAGAGGCGCTTGGCCTGCTTGCGGACGATGGTCGGATTGAACCAGGCACTTTCGAGGAACACGTTCTTGGTGGCGTCAACAATTTCGGATTCAACGCCGCCCATCACGCCGGCTACGCAAGCCGGACGGTCGCCGTCGCAAATCACGAGGTCGCTTTCCAGCAGTTCGTGAGCGGTGTGGTCGATGGTTTCAATCTTTTCGCCCTTTACAGCGCGGCGGACCTTAATCTTGTTGCCGTGCAACTGGTCCATGTCGAAGCTGTGGAGCGGCTGGCCCACGTCCATCAGAATGAAGTTCGTGATGTCGACCACGTTGTTGATGCTGTTCATGCCCACGGCATGCAGGAGCTTGGCGAGCCAAGCCGGAGATTTTTCGACCTTCACGTCCTTGATGACGCGGCCCACATAGCGGGAGCAACCGCAGCCCGGAACCACTTCGAGGCTGATAGCAGAGCTGGCGGCTTCGGAATTTTCCTTGAGTTCGTAAGCGAGCGGCTTGAGCGGACGACCGAACTTGGCGGCGAGTTCGCGGGCCACGCCACGGTGGCTGAGGGCGTCCGGGCGGTTCGGGGTCACGTTCAGTTCAAAGCAGACGTCGTAGAGGCCGAGGCTCACGAACGGGGTGCCAGCAGGAATGCTGTCATCGAGAACCATGATGCCGGCGTGGTCGTCGCTGAGGCCGATTTCGTCTTCGGCGCAAATCATACCGAAACTTTCGACGCCGCGAATTTTGGACTTCTTCATCTTGAGCATGGTGCCGTCGGGGAGCGGAAGTTCTGCACCGATCGGGGCGAGCACCACGGTCTGGCCGGCGGCTACGTTCGGGGCGCCGCAAACGACCTGGATGGTTTCTTTGCCGTTATTGACGGTCGTAATGTGCAAGTGGTCGCTATCCGGATGGGGTTCGCAGGTAAGAACCTTAGCCACAACGAGCTTTTCATAAACCTTGCCCGGTTCTTCGGTACCTTCGACTTCCAAGCCGATGGAGGTCAATGCCTTTGCAACTTCTTCCGCATTTTCCGGAAGATCCACATGACGTCTGAGCCAATTCAAAGAAACTTTCATCTTTTCCTCTTTGGGCGCATTTAAGCCGTATATTCAATTTCCGCGGAAAATTTAGTAAAATTCAGGTTTTCCGGTTGTTCTAACGGAATTTTACGGCTCAATATTTAAGGTCTTGATGAGGGAGTCTATTCGTGCCGTTAGTTGTGCCGCTCCTTCTGCTGCTAGATGATCTGAGTTGTATGTCATTTCATCGGTATAATCATGGCTTCCCATTTTGTTTTCGTCCATCAAAATGAAATTGGGATATTGCTGATTTAAGTTTGCTATTTGTTCAATGAGTTGTGGAGCTTGGCTTCTTAAAAGACCGTATCTTCCAAAAGAGCCTGTTTCCTTATAACTGGGATTCTGGGGTGTTATGACACCAATCAATGTAATGCCTTTTTGCTGGCAAGCCTCAATCATACCAATGAGAGTGTTTAAATTTTTGTCATATTCTTGAGGTTGCGATTCCATCCATGTGCTATCTCTGCTAATAATGGGATTGCCCCAACCATTTGAGGTGAAATTTGAGAAACCTCGAGTTGGCCGGAACTCGGCTGCATAGGCGGCGTTGCCCGGAGAATTGTAGGTAGCTTTTGATAAATTTTTAGGAAATTGATCTTTCCAATAGTTGTGGTTTTTGTCATAAACGTATCCTGGATAGGATTTGTACGCCGATACCCAAATCCCTGAACCAGCTGTGTGCCATCGGTCTAGATCAACTGTTGTTATGACTATTTTAGCCTTGGTCATATGAGGAAGAACATAATTTATGAGTAATTCGTAGTCTTCTCCAAGCAAGTTTGCTGTTACGGATAAATTGACTGCATAGAATGGCGGATTGATAAGGAGCGGGTTAATTCCGTGATTTGCTCGAGAGGAGCCTAAAATGATTATGTTTGCAGTATCTTTATATTGCCATAAAAGTTCCATTTTGTAACGCCATTTTATTGCATACGGGTGGGCTTCTGATGTATTGTAATACATTCCTGCACTATCAGGATCTAGTTCAAACTCAGGCTCAGGTGAATCAATGGACTCGCTTGAGCTACTGATGTTGTTTTCTGAATTAGAACTATTCTGAGTTGTACTAGTTGCGCTACTGCTTGAATTCGATTTCACTTTTTTTATCCAAAGGTTTGGATGCCACAGTTCTTCGCCCTCGACAAGTTCTGTGATGCTATTGTCAAGCGGATTGACGAGGGCGATTTTGGTGTGTGCCCCGTTCATGTTGGTGAGTGTGGCGATAATGATTGATTTTTCACCATCGGTAGCCCATTCGGAATGGTCGAATGTGTAACCGTTCGGGGCTACGATGGATTGAATCAATTTTCCGGTACTATCTGCAATAAAGATCCTTTCATGGGTAGCGTAGCTTTTACCGACAAATTTCTTGCCCGGTTTTCCGCCGAAGTCAAGGAATGCGGTGCGCTTGGTTCCGTCCTGAGAAAGCGTTACGTTGCAAGCTTGGGCGGAATCGTACCAAACGACATTTTTCTTTGAGATGCGTGCTCGTAGGATTCTTGCTCCGGACACTGCAAGAGACAGGTCTTTGCTGATGCCGCCATGATATGCCCCGTCGAATAGTTTCTGGGGCGTTCCGAATTTGCCGTTTGCAAATTTTACTTGCCAGCTCGAAGTTCCCTTGAATGTTGTTTCGTCCTTGTTGTTCCCGGCGTCGTTTACGTAGATGATGACCGTGTCGCCGTTTTCAAGGACTCGCCAGCGTGGGATTGCGGCACTTTCCGCTTTGAGCTTGATTTGTTTGGGCTCGTTCTCAAGGCTTTGAACATAAATTTCCGATTTCCCGGAAACGCCTTCGAATCCGGTGCAGTAGGCAATCCAGTTGCCGTCTGGAGAAATTTCGGGGTGGTAGGCGTTGATTCCCTTTGTAATCTCTTTAATGGAAAGTGTTCCGTTTCTGTAGTCCAGGTAGGCAATGTTTTCGCTGACATCGTTGCGGAATGCTAGCTTCGCATTGTATGTCCCGGCAAGATTCTTGATGGTTTCGGGGCCGACGAGGGGTATTACGATATTGGTGACGGACATGCCGCCATCATTCATCCAAAGGGCGCTAGGAATGGAACCGAGGGCGAGTCGAAAACCGACATATTCTGCTCGTGTGGCAGAAGTTACCGAGTAGACATCCCCGCGGCTGTAAGGATTGAGTTCATTTTCGGAGAATGAGTAGCAGCCTCCCTTCACGATCCTTTCGCCTAAATCCCCGCCGTCGGGGGCACCGGCATAGTTGGTGACGGTCGTGTCGCGGAATGCTCCCATCCAGTCGTTAACCCATTCCATGGCGTTTCCGGCCATGTCGCAGAATCCGGCGGAATCGGCTTTCATGCTGCAGACGGAGTGAAGCTTGTACTCGGAGTTTTCGCTGTTCCAACTTTTCTTTACGTCCCAAGCACGGGTTGCCGCATAGACCCATTCCGCTTCGGTCGGGAGTCTGTAGCCTTCGACATCGGCATGAAATGCGAATCCTTCTAGATTGGTGCAGTGCTTTTCGTCGTCGAAGATGGCGCTACGATAGGTGTATACGGTGTCGCGCTCTTCGAGTTTACTTTTGGCGTTTGCAAAAAGGATGGCGTCGTAGTAGGTGATGTCGGTGAGGGGGAGACTATCGTTTTCACATTTGCCGAAGGTCTTGAGTTCTGTTTTTTTTGCTGTTTGAACGTACTCTCCGCAAGTTACCTCGTGAATGCCCATGTAGAAGTCGTAGTCCAAAACGACTTTCATTGCCGGTTTTTCGATGGCCTTGTAGTTCTTGTCGTTGGATCCGATGGTGGTGAAACCGCTTTCGAGACGGATCATGCCTTCTGGTTCGACAAAGGTGGAAATTTCGTCGTTAGAAGAAGTCTCATTAGAATAGGCCGATTCGCTATTGCTGCAAGCAATAACGAATATGGACAGAAATATTGTCAATAAATACTTCATATTTTCCCTTCTTCTTGAAAAGAAATATAAAATATTTATTGGCTTTGTCAGCTAGAAACGATTTTGGCTATTGAAAAGCTTCCTATTAATAGGTTTCGCAGTAGGGCATGTCGTCAAAGGGGACTGCTACATGTTCTTTTGCGAAGTATTCCCGCAACAGGGCGTCGTTCTGTGAGAACAGTTCGTCGCCTTTTAAGAAGGATATCGCAATTTTGCAGAAACCGTTTTGCGGAATTATGACACCATGCTTTTCTTTGAGGGTGAGCGTGGTGAGAACGCTGCCGCAACCATAGCGGTATTCTTCGAGGTCTGCTTTTCCCGGTGCAATATAGGCCGAAAACAGGTTGTCTTGATCTGATGTCCAGGTTGGCTTGGCAACGATTTTTTCGCCGCCGAGTTTGATTTGCTGTTTATATCCACCGCTGCAGAAACCGATTGGCTGACGGAATACGCCGACAACGCCTGTTTTGGGGGCGTTGAACGTATCCTTGTTTGCGACGGAAAGAGATTGGGCGCAGGCAGTTAATAAGATGCATGCGGCAAGAATGAGGTATGCTTTGAACATTTTGTTCTCCTTACAAATTATTCATGTTTTAGACGAATTGGCTTTAGCTGGTCCACGACGCTTTGCAGTTCCTTAGGAAGTGGGCAATCAAGCACGATTTTATCGCCGTGCCACACAAATTCCAGGCGGCAGCTGTGCAAGAAAAGACGGTGGAGCCCGAGTTGCTTTTTGACTTCGCGGTTGAGCGCGAAATCGCCGTAGCGGGTGTCGCCGAGGAGCGGGTGACCGATGCTTGCAAAATGGGCGCGAATTTGGTGCATACGGCCCGTTTCGAGTTTGATTTTCACGAGGTCATAGCCTTCGTAATGCTGCTTGACGCGGTAATGCGTGATTGCCTTCTGGGCGTCCTTACCGGTTTCGCCGACCTTCATTTTGCTGCCCTTGGCGGCATCGGTACGGGTGAGCGTTTCGTCGATGGTTCCCTTGTCTTTTTTCAGGTTGCCCTTGACGAGCGCGTAATAGAATTTGTCGACTTCGTGTTCGCGAATCATGCGCGTAAAGTCGCGGAGCGTGTCGCCGTGGAGGGCGGCGATAATCATGCCCGAGGTTTCCTGGTCGAGGCGGTGGGCGATGGTGGGCTTAAAGTCGAGCCCTTCGCGGCGGCCCCATTCCCACAGGTATTCTACAAGGCTCTCGCCGGGGCGAGTGCCGGAGCCCGGTTGGCTTGCAAGGCCCGAGGGCTTGTTCACGACCACATAGTCTTCGGTTTGAATGACAATGTCGAGTTCCTTTGCGCCCCAGCCGGATTGTTTTTCGGCAGAAGAGGCGCTCTTGCCCCAGGTCGATTTAGCTTTTGCAAAACCTGCGTTAGATTTTGCTTCTTCGTTTTGGCTAGCGGGGAATTGGATGACATTGGTGGCGCCTTGGGAATCCGCATCGACGCTCTTAAAGTTCTCATAGATGCAGACGGTGTCGCCTTCTTGCAACATTTGATTCGCCTTGCCCACAACGCCATTCACACGGACTTTCTTCTTGCGGATGACAGCGAAAAAGACTGACAGCGATTCGTCGGGGAATGCCTTGCGCAAAAAACGGTCGAGGCGCATGTTGGCAAAGTTGCGGTCAATGACTCGGGTAATCATAAGCTTTCCTTTTTCGCGTAGTGGGCGAGTCGCACGCCGTCGGCGGCGCTAGTGACGATTCCGCCGGAATATCCGGCGCCTTCGCCGAGCACAAACAGGCCCTTGGTATTCACGCTTACAAGCGTTTCGTTGTTGCGGCTCATGCGCAGCGGGCTACTCGTGCGAGTTTCGGGGGCGACAATCAGGCCTTCTTCGATGAATCCAGGAATCTTCTTGTCAAAGTTCTGGAAACCTTCGGCGAGGCTTTTGCAAATGGTTTTGTCCATCCAGTCCCACAGATTGCTTTGTACAAGCCCGCAAGGGTAGGTGGATTTCGGGAGCGATTTATCTTCGCGGTGGGTGAGGAACGCCTTGATGGTTTGGGCCGGAGCGGCATAGCTCTTGCCGCCGACCGTGTAGGCGTCGCTTTCAATTTTGCGCTGGAATTCAAGGCCGCCGAAGAGCTTGTCGCTTGCGGCAATGGGCACGGCGATGGCGCCGTTGGCAAAGGGACCGTTGCGGCGGCTGTAGCTCATGCCGTTGGTGGCAAGGGTCCCGGGCTCCGAGGCGCAGGGCACCAGAACGCCACCCGGGCACATACAGAAACTGTAGGCGCTGCTCGTTTTGTTCAGTGTCGGGGTGGCGAGGAAATATTCGGCGGAACCCGTGAGCTTGGTATCTATATTCAGGCCCAGCTGGCGCATGTTGATGAGCTGCTGCGGGTGCTCGACGCGCACGCCCATGGCAAAAGCCTTGCTTTCGAGTGCTGCGCCACGGGCGTGGAGCATTTCGTAAATGCTCCGGGCAGAATGCCCGACGGCGAGCACCAAGGCTTCGCAGGTTTTCCAGTTCGCCTGAGAATTGGGCGTTGAAACGTCTCGCAGCTGGATCGCCGCAATGCGGCCATCCTTAATCTCGATGTCTTCAAGTGCGGTGCTAAAATGAATCTTGCCACCGAGCTTTGCAATTTCGGCGCGCAGCTCTCGCAGCAATAAAACGAGTCGGTCCGTGCCGATATGTGGCTTGGCGAAGGTCACGACAGATTCGTCGACTCCAAAGTCGACCATGTCGTGTAGAACCTGTTCCACGAACAGGTTCCGGGTGCGGGTGTTGAGCTTTCCATCGCTAAAGGCCCCCGCACCGCCTTCGCCAAAAAGCACGTTGCTGTAGGCGTTAAAATTCCGGTCAACAAAGAATCGGCGAATATCGCGGAATCGTTCTTCAACGCATTTGCCCTGTTCGTATAAATCGACTGCAAAACCTTTCCGCAGCAAATGCAAGGCCGCCCAAAGGCCACTAGGACCTGCGCCAATCACATCGACATGGCTGGGCATCGCGACGCTGTTTTTTTGCGGATCGGTCTCTAAACTTTCTTTGTCACGCGTTGCCGCTACAAGTCCTTTGGCGTGATTCCCCGTGGCGCGGATTTCGCGTTTCAAGTCGAAAATCACGTTGTAAGACCACTTGGGGTCTCCTTTGCGACGGCTATCCAACGAAAAACGCTCCACCTGCAAATTGAAGATTTCTTCGGGATGCAGGCGGAGTTCCTTGGCCAAAGCCTCGCGGTACTTGCCTTTCTTGGCAAGTGCAACGCTTAGTTCTCTGTAGCGGTAGGTGAACATCACCCCCAAATTTAAAAATTAGAACAAGTAATTCACGCGGACACCGCCGTAAATGTCCTTGTATTCGTCGCTCAAGTTATCCGGGCGGTAGTAAAGGGCTGCGCCTGTGTACCAATCGGTGCTCAGACGTTTCGTGTGGTTCACTCGCAGATTCACGCTTCCCAGCACATCCATTTCGGTTTCGTCTTCGTTAATGTTGTTTTCTTCCCAGTCAATGGTCAGGTAACGGAATTCTCCAGAAATGCCCAGAACCAGGAATCGATTCAGGAATGAAATTTCGAGTTCGTCGGCAACCGTAAATTCGCGTTCGGTCATGTCGTTACGCTCGTAGCTTTTAAGGCGGGGCGTAAAGCCAAAATAGTTCTGGATGTTATTCAAATTGGTCGTTGCCGAAAGCGGGTATGTCTGTTCAAAATAGTTCGCGCCGCCAAAGTAGTAACCCATCTTTGCCCAGGTTTTGTTCGAAAGGTCCATGCCGTCAATCAAGTCATCCTTGTAGAACTTGGAATCATCGGAGCGGAGAGTCCAGCGACCGCCGGCTCTGAATGTGGTCTTGAACGCTTTAACGGAAATATCCAGATTCCAGGTGTTCTTGTAGATCCTTTCCTGAAATTTAGAGGCTAGGTAATCTGTGTCATAAAGTCCCATGTAATGCGCCCAGCGAGCAGAATCCACCTCGGTAATCGTTTCTCCGTCAATGATTTCGGTTGTTGCGTTGCCCATGCGTGCGGCAAACCAATCATCTTTATAAATACCGTCTTCCAGAATATAGTTGCCACGGAGTTGGTAGGGACGGTACTGGGTGCGGTATTCCAGATTGTATCCGACATTCACGTCGATGTTCTTTCCAATCTTGAAATCGTTTCCCAAAGTCCAGTTCTGGATGTATTTGGTTCGGTCATAATCCAGTTCGTGATTTTCGAACCATTCGGAATTTTCGTTGCTGTAAAGCCCCCACTTGGTACCTTCGCCAAGGCCGAAAAGATTGTTTTGCCCGTCTTTCGCGGCATTTTCGATATTGATGGCATATCCAAAGTGGAGTGTCCAGAAGTTAGTGATAATCTGCTTGATGTCGGCGCCAAATTCGCGTGTGTCCGAAAGCTGGTCTGGAGAACCGGCGCTGTAATAGTCTTCGCCAATATACTTGATGTGGCTAGAAATAGAGGTCTTGTAAAAACTCCCGTAGAATGAAAGTCCGAATGCAATGTTCTGATTGCCCCAGTTGAGCCCCATAACGCGGTCATCGTCTCGGTCGCTGTCGTAGTTTTTCTTTAGTGTCTTGGCTTCGTGAATCAAAGTACGCAAGGAATCGCGCATTTGACTGCGGTTGAGCGTTGTGTTTTCGCCAAAGATTTCTTCAAGTTCTTCTGCCGAAATAGAATTGATTTTGTTCTCGTTGATCATCAATTGACGGAGCTTGGTCATCGATGCTGTGCTGATTCCGGCTTGGGTAAACACTTGGTTGATTGCTCGTTCCCTGAAAACATCGGCAGTGTCGGCACGGCCAACAGCAATTTGTCCGTTCAGTTCGATGTCGCCGGGGTAGAATAGCCAGTTTCCATCGGCGTACAAAGTGAGTGATTGCTGTAAGGGTTCGCTTGTAATGGTGGTACGGCTTCCGCCATCGCGCAGGAGCGGGTCATGGATTTCGTCGTCGGCGTAAATGGCGCCTAGGCTAACGTCAAATTGGCGGATGGGTGCCCATTTGACCGATCCTCCGTAAGCAAGTCGCTGTGCCTGGGCTTCGCCCTCTTCGATATAGTTCTTGTAAATATCGGGGTGGCGATCTCCAATCAAATAGGGCTTGCGGTTCTCTCCAAAGAATCCGTTCAACTCTAGCACGGGCTGGTTGGCGTTATTCTTGAGGAGCGAAAGCGTGTAGCCGACACCAAAGACCGGGAGCGATGCCATGTAGAGTTCACCACCGATTTTAGTAAAGTCACCCAATACAAGTTTGTTGTAGTTGTCGGTGTAGGTCAGCGTAATCGGGTCCGGCGAGAAATAGTTCCAGGAGTTGGCGGAAATGTCTGCGTTGAACTCGATGGATTTACCGTCGGTCGATTGCATTAGCAGGTAAATGCTTGCGTCTGTTCCAAAACCGGGAACCTGGAAACTATTCGAGGTTCGTTCTCCATTCACCTTGCGGGTCTTTATGTGATGGTAGTGGTTGTCGAGTGAAACGCTTCCGATAAGGTTCCAGGGGTTTTGTGTGGAATCCGCCTTGTTTTCATTGGCCTCTTTTTGGGCAATCAAGTTTGCAATCTTGTCGTTTGCATTAACCGGACGGCTTTCGATACCTGGAATTTCGGGACTTGCGGGGAGTGTCTGTGCGACACTGTTATAGTCCTTGTTGAATTCGGTCTCGTTTCCTCCGATGCTTTCAATGACTCCTTTTTCCAAAACATCCGCGGAGCTTGCACCTACTTTGTTGTCTTTTACCTGACTATTGGCAAATGACAATTGGTTGTTGGACATATTCAAAACGGCATGTGAGTTCTTTTCAAAATTTGCCGAGGTCACTTCTGTAATGGCGAGCGGTCCGTTGTATAAGGCGACGTTGTTCTCAAGGAAATAGACGTCAAAAATATTGGCGTCGCTGTAGCTGTCAATGTGGACTGCGGCACCGTTGTTCTTGGTGAACTGCGTCCCGCTGATAGTCACCTTTGAATTCTTGGCGTATACGCCGCGGCTCGAGGTCTCTTTAATTCTGCTAGACAGAATACTTGCCTCGCTGTTTTCAATGGCAATGCCGTTTTCAGCACCGATGATAATGGAACCTCTGATTTCAGATGGCTCGTTGCCGGTAATAAAAATACCCTTCCAGGCTCCGTCTTTGGAATTGCCTGCAGAAACGAATTCGATTTCGTTGTCGTCTAAACCCGCTGCAACAAATTGGCCCTTGACATAAAGACCTGTTCCTGGTGCGAATTGAAGTTTTACGCCCGGTTCTATAACGAGAACCTGGTTTTGTTCAACTGTGATATCTCCGGTGACGGCGTATGGAGATTGGCCAACTCTGATAAATCCGTGGACAGAACCGCTTAGCGGTGTTCCTTGAACCGACGGTTCTTGGGCATACGCAAAAACGGTCGTTAGGGCGATAACTGAAAAAAGAAAACCGTTTTTCATTAAGGAACCTTGTATGGCTTGGATGTTTCAAGAATTTCGCCGCTTTTCAAGGTGACGGTTATCTTGATTATAGTGCCGTAGGGGAGGTCGAGTTGCTGGTCAATATGGTTTGACTGCAAATCTGTACCGCGGAGTAGAATGTTTTGCTTGCCGGGTTGCGTAATCACAATTTGCTTGATGTAAATCGGATCGTTTTGCGGAAGCCCGGTGACCGAGAAACTTAATGTTCTGGGGATGGTTTGATTACCTGGCGGTGGCGGTATTTTTGAAGGTTCCTTGTCGCCGTTGTCGAAGCGGATTTTGGCGTTCTTGATTGGCGGGAAACATTCAAGAGTCTTGCTAATCTTATCCTTGTTTCCGGCTAAATCTTCGACTTGGAATGTGTAAAGGTGCACACCCTGAGTCAAATTCTCGGTAAACTTGTTGTCGCCTTCGAAATAGGATTCCTTTTGGATGACATTGTCGACTGAGAATGTGTAAATAGACTTGTCGCCCTTGCTTTGGCCGAGTGAAAGCGTTGCCTTGCACTTGTTTGTAGAAAGCGTTATTTTAGGAGGCAACAAGTTTACGGTCTTGCAGCTCTTGGTCACCTTGAGCGGTATGGTTTCCTTATGCTTGCCGTTGGAAGAGGTATAGTTCACATAGATGTTTCTTTCTTCCCAGTTCCCGTTTTTGTCAGATACGGGAATCGAATGCGTGAATATCCCATTTGCGCTCAGCGGTATCAGGTTGGCCGAGGTGTATTTTCCGAGCGAAACTGTGAGACTTGCTTTCTGGTCGGTCGTATCAAATGTTCCTTCGACGGTCGCCATGGCCGGATCGCAGACTTCTAGCGGAGTTCCTGACGTGATGGTTAGGGGCGCTTTGGATGTAGATCCGTTCGAATTCTGAGCGTAGTAGGTCGTTGCTAGTCCGCACTGGAATGTGGTTGTGTTGTCTCCATCAAAGAAACAGGTGAGGGGGAATTTCTTGGGCCCGATTTCGGCGGGTTCCCAGTCGACATTGAAGCTGATTTCGGAACCGTTGGAGCGGATTGGCTGGTCAAAAATGCGAACGAACGTTCCTTTGGTGCAGGTTGCCTTGATGGTCTGTTTCGGAGAGTAGACCGTGTCGGGAAGTGCGACAACGGAACATTTAACCTTGCTCTTTTTGTCGTTTATGCGTGTTGAAAGTTCTTTGTCTTTTTCAAGAATTGCTTTTTTGAGCGCATCAAGGGAAAGCGAGGTGTTGCTCAGGAGCGTGTCGAGGGCGTTAAAGAGTAGCGAATTTCCCGACGTGGCAAGATCGAGAACGAGAAGTCCCTTTTTACAATAGACAATAGTCTGGCCCGCTGTAATAGCGGTTACGTTTTGATTTTCTTCGGGAGTGAAGTCGAGGCTTCCTGTTGCAAGAGATGCTATAGAACAGCTGTTCGATACGCCCACGAAACCGTCCGTACCTCGAATGGCAGCTGTAGAATTGCCGGTCTTGAATTTGATTTTGCTCTTGTTGTTCGCCTGCTTTTGCACATCGAACTTCATGCTGCCTTTTTTGACGACGGTTTCAAAATTGTTCTCGCCGTTTTCAAAGGAAAGCTTCGTGATAGCGACAAAGGTATTTTCCTGGATGCTGAACGAGCCTCCGTCGGGGAGGGCGATGATGGCTTCGGATTCCAGAAGGGTCTCGATATTGTCGCCTTCCTTGACATTTTTCGCCTTTTTAAGGCCCGGAGTCGGTTCTGAGGACTTTATCACCTGCTTTTCAGAATTGCGGTAAAGGAATACTTCACCGACGGCGTAGTGAATTTTTGCGGTTTTTGCGGCAAAGGACCCCCCAATAAGGATTGCGATAAGGGTTGCTTGAAGCCTAAAAAATCGTGAAAAGGACATAAAGCCTCGCATTATTGTTACAATCCTTCTTAAATATATGTATTTTTCTTACAAGCTTGAATAGAATCAACTATTGCGAGTAATATAAGGGCTTTTTTCAAAATCAATTGGAAAAAGGTCTAAACCTATAACTACAGGACTGAATATGGAAGTTGAAGAACTGACCGTTGCCTATAGCGATGAAGATACCGGTGAAGAAGTCATCAAGGAAATCGGCAAGGAAATCCTCTCGAAGGGTGCATGGCCGACCGTGATGTTCTTTTACCAGGAACGTGACCCGAAGACCGGTGAATTTACCGAACCCAAGGTGTCGCTGCGCCGCTACCGCAAGATGGCGGGCAATTTCAAACCCCAGGGCAAGTTCAAGATTACGGGCAAAGCCCAGGCCGAAGCTATCATTGACGTCCTCAAGAAGTGGTATAACATTTAATGCCAGACCCTGCTAGTCGAAAGAAGAAGTATAATATCGAGTTCCTTTGCGAGGGGGACATCGAGGCTTTTCCGTATAAGGACAAGTTCGAAAAGATGGCTCGCAAGCTCCTTGCCGAAGAAGGCAAGGAAAAAGACGTGAACATTGTGCTCTGCACCGACGAGTTCGTGCGTACCATGAACCGCGACTACCGCGGTCTCGACAAGGTGACCGACGTTCTCTCGTTCGAATGGAAGAACGAACTCGGTGTCGAAATCCCTGAAGACGAGGCCATGCTCGGCGAAATCTACATCGCCCGTGAGCAGGTGCGCCGCCAGGCTCCCGAATACGGCAACACGTTCTACGCCGAAATGAAGCGCGTGATTGTACACGGGCTGTTGCACCTTTCGGGCTACGACCACATCAAGGCCGCCGACCGCAAGGTGATGCGCAAGCGCGAATGCGAATTCTTGGGACTTGACCCGTACAAGGAAGGTGCCTAATGGAATCTTCTGAAAGTTACGCCGTCGCGTTCCTAGTCGTTTTTGTCCTGACATCGTTCTCGTTTTCGCTGATCAAGGCCGCATTTAGCGCCATTTATGCCAAGCGTGATGCCCGTGACCGCGAAGGTCGCGAAGAGGTGGTTGCCTCGTTGGTGGAACTGCCGGGCTTTAACGAAACGATTTCGATCGGTCGCATCTTCTGTAACGTAGGTGCGGGCGTTTTGGGCTTTTACCTGTTCCAGATGATTCCTTGGAACTGGGTGCAAGATTACTGGTTCCTGGCTTTTGCCGCTTACCTGGTGGTCGCATGCATCGGTATTTACACGATTACGGTGTTCTTGGCAAACCTGCTCGGGAACTTGAAGCCGGACACTTTCGCTGTCGTGCTGATTCCGCTGTTCAAGTTTATTCGACTCCCGTTTGCTCTGCCGGCAAAGATTTGCCACCTGCTGTTTGTCAAGATTCTGAAGGTCTTGGGCTACGATTCCAAGCTAAGCTTCTTGCCCGAAGAACGCCGCGATGCCGTACAGGCGCAGGCTGACTTGAGCGACGAGGCGGATCCCGATGCCGAAGGCTTGGAACAAGAAGAACGCCAGATGATTTTGAACATCTTCGACTTCGTGGAAACTCCGGTGCGCGAAATCATGACGCCCCGTGTGGACATGTGTGCGGTTGAAGCCGGCACTCCGCTCGAAGAACTGGTGAAGGTCTTGAATACCGAACGCCATTCCCGCTTGCCGGTCTACAAGGATACCGTCGACAACATCGTGGGTATTCTTTCGAACCGCGACTTCTTGGAATGGTACACCGAACACCGCGACGAACCGTTTGATATCATGAAACTCGTGATGCCGCCGGTATTCGTGCCGTATCACAAGAAGATTGACGACATGCTTACCGAACTGCGCAAGACGGGTAACCAGCTCGCCATCGTTGTCGATGAATATGGCGGAACCGCAGGCCTTGTTACGCTCGAAGACATCCTCGAAGAAATCGTGGGCGAAATCAAGGACGAAGACGACGTGGACGAAGATGAAGACGTGCAGCGCCTTAAGGACGGCCGCTTCATTCTCGATCCGATCATGACGCTTTCCGATTTGGAATACAAGCTCGGCGTGGAACTTGAAGCTCCCGAAAATTCCCATGTGGAAACGCTTTCGGGCCTGATTCAGGCAACGCTCGGCATTATTCCGTCTCCTGGTGCCGAAGTCACCATCAAGGGCTACACCTTCCGCGTGCTCAAGATGGACGGTACCCGCATGGAAAAGGTGCTCATGATCCAGCCCGGCAAGGGCAAGACCAAGAACATCAAGGCTGTGCCCCGCACACAGGCTTTCAAGGTGGTTTAGTAGGTCTTAGCGATGAACTCGGGGCAAAAGCCCCTTTGAGATTATGAAAAAAGCAGCATTTCAATGCTGCTTTTTTGCTTAAGTAGAGATCCTTCAACTTCGCCTAACGGTCTTCTCCACAAAGTGGATAACTGCCACTAAGGGACTCCGTCCCAAGTGTTGTATAGCTCAGGATGACAAGTCGGATTACAGCTCTTCCACGGCTTCGGCGCGGAGGTTCTGCACGATGTGGTCCTGACGCTGCGGCGTGTTGTTGCCCATGTAGTAGGCGAGCATCTTGCCGAACGAGGCATCGGGCGGAAGCACCACCGTTTCGAGGCGCATATCTTCGCCGATGAACTGGCCGAATTCTTCCGGAGAAATTTCACCGAGACCTTTGAATCGAGTAATCTCGAGACCGGTCTTGCCGATTTCCTTGGCGGCCCTGTCGCGTTCCGTTTCGTCGTAGCAGTACTTGGTCACCTGCTTGTTACGCACGCGGAAAAGCGGCGTCTGCAGAATGAACAGGTGCTTCTGTTCCACGAGTTCGGGGAAGAACTGCAAGAAGAAGGTCATCAGGAGCAGACGAATGTGCATGCCGTCCACATCGGCATCGGTCGCGATAATCACCTTGTCGTAGCGGAGGTTCTCGAGACCGTTTTCGATATCGAGAGCATGCTGCAGCAGGTTGAATTCTTCGTTTTCGTACACGACCTTCTTGGTCATGCCGAAGCTGTTGAGCGGTTTACCGCGTAAGCTGAACACGGCCTGCGTCTGCACGTTGCGGGCCTTGGTAATAGAACCCGAAGCAGAGTCACCTTCGGTAATGAAGATCATGGTTTCGCGGTTCAAGGCGTTTTTCGCGTCGGTCAGGTGAATCTTGCAGTCGCGCAGCTTGCGGTTGTGCAGGTTCGCCTTTTTCGCGCGGTCGTTCGCAAGCTTCTTGATGCCCGCGATTTCCTTGCGTTCGCGTTCGTTCTGCGTAATGCGGTTTAAAAGTGCCTTTTCGGTTTCCGGATTCTTGTGCAGGTAGTTGTCGAGCTGCGAGGCCACGTAGTCTACAATCCAGGTACGCAGCTGGGCGCCACCCGGAGCGACCGTCGTCGAGCCGAGCTTGGTCTTGGTCTGCGATTCGAAAACCGGTTCCTGAATGCGCACGGAGATGGCGCCGATAATGCAGTTGCGCACGTCGGCCGGGTCCAAGTCCTTCTTGAAGTGGTCTCGGGCTCCTTTCACAATGCCTTCGCGGAAGGCCTGCTGGTGCGTACCGCCCTGCGTGGTGTGCTGACCGTTCACAAAGCTGTAGTAGTGTTCGCCGTACTGGTTGCCGTGCGTAAAGGCGACTTCAATATCGTTTGCCTTAAAATGGGCCACCGGGTAGCGGATCGAATCGTCCACATGGTTCTGCAACAGGTCCAGGAGCCCGTTCGGGCTGTTGTAGGTCTTGCCGTTCATCACGAGCGAAAGACCATTGTTCAGGTAGGCGTAGTTCCAGACCTTTTCTTCCATGTAGCCCGGCAAGAAACGGAAATTCTTGAAAATGCTGGCATCCGGTTCAAAGTAGATTTCGGTACCGTTCTTTTCGGTCGTATTCTTTTCGCGTTCTTCGCGGACAAGTTTGCCCTTGCTGAATTCGGCTTCTTTGACGCGACCGTCGCGGAAACTCTTGACGATAAACTTGGTGGAAAGGGCGTTCACCGCCTTGGTACCCACACCGTTCAAGCCCACGGACTTCTGGAAGGCTTCGGAGTCGTACTTACCACCAGTGTTAATCTTCGATACGCAGTCGATGACCTTGCCCAGCGGAATGCCGCGGCCGTAGTCGCGCACGCGGGCGCTGTGGTCTTCGATGTCAATGATAATCTGCTTGCCGGCTCCCATCACGAATTCGTCGATGGAGTTGTCGATAATTTCCTTGACCAGCACATAAATGCCGTCGTCGGGGCTGTTGCCGTCGCCGAGCTTGCCGATGTACATACCCGGACGTTCGCGGATATGTTCGTTCCATTCTAGTGTTCTAATGCTGTCTTCGGTATACTTTGCTGCTGCCATAGTAATTAGAAACTCTCGTTAAAATTTAAGTCGGTACAAAGATAAACAATTTTTTTGACAGCTGAGTGTCAAAATCGCTTCAGACACAATATAGCAAAAGGCATACGCCTGGTGTGCGAATGTGCAGTAAAAAGTGTTTTTACATGGAAAAGGGGGAAGAATCCCCCTGCCTCGCACTTCGTTGCTCACCACCCTCTCGCCTAGGGGGCCACCCCCTAAAACCCCCCGGGTGTTGTAACAGGGATGTGTAAGAGATGTTTTATGAATTATTCGGCGCAGAGTCTTGCTTCGTATTCTTGTACATCCTTTATGTCTGTTGCAACGAGCGTAATGAAGTTATTTTCAAAAATGGATATGGCTCCTCCGTTAGGAAAATAATTAAGTGTTATTTCGGAGAGTCCTTTAATTTGAATCATATAATACTGTTCTCCTTGATCATTTTTTGATTCTCTATACATACCTGTTAAGGTTTCAGTTTCGTCTGCATCTTTAAAAGTTACTTCTACGGAACTTCCTGGACCAAATTTAAAGTCTACGTCTGTAATATCAGCTTTCCAGCCGCATCCTTCCTCGTCTAGAGAGAATGTGTAAGAAAATTCTTCGTGTTTTGTGAATGTATCAGACTGAGTTTGCGTTTGAGTTGGTGTAGTTTCTACTGGAGCTTCATCCTTAGCAGAACTGGAATCGTCGCAAGCACACAGAAATGCCGATGCCGCGACAAAAGTAATAGCGAGTGTTAGTTTTGTGAATTTCATAGTTATCTCCTTGGTTAAAAAAACATACCCTTGGATAACTTTACTCCACAAAAAAAGCGTGGAGTTAATGCTATTACCCTGTTGAGGTTCGGCAAAACCATTCTAGAAATAAATGCAAAAACCCACGCCACGCGGCGTGAACCTGTGCATCTTGAATCTTCTAGAGTTAAAATTTTGCCGATTCCAACAGGAAGCCAAGAGCAAAGCTCAAATATGTTTAATCGTTATTTTTCGATAAAACCTCTTCTTTACACCAATAATATAGTCAAAAAACGCCATGATGTTCAAGAAAATTTATAAATGGTGTTTTTTTTTGCGTTGTAAAAAGAAATAAATTTTTCGAAAAATTGGTATTCAAACGTCCCAAAAAAGCGTGTATAGTAATAGGGGGTATAAAAATCCTCCTTAACCCTTGACTTTATGTCAAATCTGATATATATTTTATGAGTCCGAGTCATAAACCATTGGTCTGGCTGCATGAGCAACCACAGACGCCACCATTATCTCAAAAAGCGAGGATAGAAACCGGATATCTGTTACGATTGCTGCAATCGGGAATGAATCTGTCTCTCCCTCAGAGTCGTCCGATGCCGTCGATTGGAACTCATTGTCATGAGCTTCGCATTCGAGATGAAAATAAAATATGGAGATTGTTCTATCGGATAGATGCGGATGCAATAGTCGTGATTCTATGGACGGAAAAGAAAACGAATAAGACGCCTGATGAAGTCCTAGACTTGTGTCGTCAACGATTGAAATCTTATGATGCGGAGGATTAGTTTATGGATAAGTTGAAAAAAGAAAGATTGCAGAAGAAGGGATGGAAAGTCGGGGATGTCGACGAATTTTTGGGGTTGAGCCCTGCTGAAATGGCAATTGTCGAAATGAAAGTTTCCTTGGCTAAAGCATTAGTTGCCAAGCGAAAGGCTCTCGGTGAAACTCAAGTCTCCGCAGCAATTATCGCGAAAACGAGCCAGTCTCGTTACGCCAAAGTGGAACATGCCGATTCAAGCGTTTCTTTGGAACTGATGATCAAGATGTTCTTTGCGTTAGGTGCAACCAAAAAGGAATTGTTGAAGACGTTGTCGGCGTAGTCGGAAGCGGAATAGCGAGATTAGACAAAATGCTCATTTAGCGAGATTGCCGAAACGGTCTTGTTATTCCCGTTTCGCCCTTCGGGCTTGCCTGCAACATTGTTGCAGGTCAAGGCTTCCGCTCTACGTTTCACTTCGTTCACTATGAGCGTAATCGAACTCACGACTTCGTCGCTCGTTCTTGACCTCGCTATTTTCGGAAATAAAAAGAAAACCACCCGGAAGGGTGGTTTTTCTTTTTATCGGAATAGCGAGATTCGAACTCACGACCTCTTGCTCCCGAAGCAAGCGCTCTACCAGGCTGAGCTATATTCCGGTTCGGTGGTCCAATAATAGAAAAAAATGGAAAGAATTTAAAGGGGAAAGGTGCAAAAAAGTGAAAAAAATCGAATTTTTATTTCTTGACGGGCTTTCTGGGAGCTTTTGCCGGGGCTGGGCGCGGTTTTCCGAGGATCATGATGCTCGAACCGGCGTTGTCGGGCTCGACTTTGTACAGTTGGATGCGGTTGCTCCATTCGGAACGCACCTTGCGGTCGATGATGCGTTTCACATTGCCGTAGCTGGGGTTTCCGCCGCCGTGGATGACCCTAAGAATCTTGAGACCGGCAATCATCAGGTCATCGATGCGCCGCTCCACGGCTTCGGCAGCCTCGTCCGAGGTCATGCCGTGCAGGTCGATTTCGTCTTCGGGGACGGGCAATTCCCATGCGCTCGGGTTGCGGCGCATCTTACGCCCTCGCGGGGCGCGCGTCGGGCGTGCGGCGGCGGCCGATTCTGCCTCTTTCTGCATCTGCGCGTCCTTGTCTTCCATGTGGTGGTTGTTAATCCACTGTAGTTGGAATTCTTCTTCTTGATTGAGCGGCATAAAACCTTCTTTTTTCGCTCAAAAATAGGTAATTTTGATTAGATCTCCATATTTATTACAATTTTTTTCTTTGAACTGAACCTTATTTTTCTTATATTGTAAGAAAATGTTGAGGTTTTTGTAAATATGAGTCGTTTGAGGGTTATTACAGCTCTATTTGCATTATTGGCATTTGTGGGTTGTACAAAAAACGAAATCCCTGAAAATAGGGTTTTTTCGATTAATGACCTCGGAAATAAAAAGGTGGGCGTTATCGAAGGGACGACCGCCGAAATTTATGCTGCCGAATACGGTGGCGACACGGCGAAAATTCAGGTCGAAAAGTATCCGACACTTGCCGAAACTGTTGATGCCTTGCTCGATGGTAAAATTGATGCCGTGCTCACGGACGATGCTCCGGCTAAGGTCTTTGCTCGCAAAAATCCCTCATTGCGAATTTTGAATGAATCCTTCAAGGAAGAATCGTATGCAGGCATTGTTGCCAAAGAAAATATGGGCTTGCTCGATTCTGTCAATATCGCTCTAATCCAGATGCGTGCGATGGGCGTTTACGATTCGATTTTTGACGCCTATATCGGCGGACAATCCAAGTATCACGTTAAGACTGATTCGGTGACTGGTCCTGTTCTTAGGGTGGCGACCAATGCCGAATTCCCTCCGTTTGAATTCCGTTGCCAAAAGCGCGGAATCGTGGGTATCGATATCGAAATTGCTCGCTACGTGGCTAATTACCTGGAACGTCCGGTCGAAATTATCGATATGGATTTTGACGATATCATCGATTCTATTCGAGCCGGAAAAGCGGACCTTGGTCTTGCGGCGTTCTCGGTCACTGAAGAACGCGGACAGGTCATCAATTTTACGGATAACTATGCCACTTCGAAAATTGTGGTCATGGTGCGCAGTGGCGAAAATGAATCGACTTTCCAGCGCATCAAGGATTCCCTTTTCGGGGGCTAAACCTTAAAGTTCCCGTGGTAATTCCAACTCCACTGTTCGGGGTGCTCGGAAATCCACGTTTCAGTTTCTTTTGCAATGTCCGCGATGAGTTTTTCGGGATCGGACTTGGGCGGATAGACGCTTTCAAAACGGATGACGATTTGCCGCTTTGTGTTGGTCCATGTGCGGAACGTGACGATGGAGGCGCCCATCTGATTCACTTTCTGCGGGAGACGCAAGTATAGCGTGCTCTTTAGACCGAAGAGCTCAACTGAATTGCCTTTGGTGTTTTTGCCTTGGTCAAAAACCATCGCAAGAATTCCCTTGGCCTTGAACAAGTCGCGGATCAGTTTGCCAGTTTCTTCGGGGTGGTATTCGGTCAGATGCGGATCGCTGCGGAGTTCCTTGAGCACTTCGCGGAAGGCTTCGTTACCAACGGAATCGGTAATCAGGTGCACATGTTCGCTGTAGCGGCAAAGGCTACGGTGCAAGAGCTCGAACGCTCCTTGATGAATGCTGATGGCGGCGACAGGGCCATGCTTTACCGCCTCGCGGATGATTTCTTCGTTTTCGTAGACGATTCGGCTTTCGACGCTTTTGAAGCGGGCGAGTCCGCGGTAGGAATCGAGCGCATTCCAGAAGATTCCCTTGAACATGTCGCGAGCGCTTATGCTTGTCTTTATATAAGCCTTCGCGTTTGCAAGGTGCCTTACCGTGCGCCCGTAAGCACGCTCGGTGTGAAGCGCCTTGTAGACAGGGAATGCTACTGCAAAAAGTGCCGAATAGAAAATATCCGGCACTCGCAACAAAACATTCAGCAGAATCTTGTATATTTTACTCTTCGTCAAATTCTAAAATGTTTCTTCCGAGTTCACGTTCGAATACGCGGCGGCTAAGTCCTTCGCCTGCGTAGCTCAGCGTGGGTGATACTTCGTAAAGCTTGCCAGGCTTCACTTCGACATGTGCCTTGCGCAACCATTCGCGGTGAAGGCGACCAATCATGGTGCGAGCAGTCTTCGGGGAATCGTTTCCTTCGGCGTTTTTCACCGGAGAGAATTCTTCTTCGCGGACCACGCCAAACGGCATCATCGTGCCAAGCTGCGGGAATGCATCGAACAAGAACTGTTCGAACTTCCAGCATTTTTCGATACCGCAAACGGTCTTGCGGGCGGTGTGCCACGGGAGCTTGCTCGTCTGCAACTTGCGGAGCCCCTCGGTTTTGAACAAGTGAATAGCGATGTTCCCGCCGTCAAAGGTGAGGCTTCCGTCGGCATTCGTCATGTCGCGGTACTGTTCCGGAAGGTCGCTGTATTCGACGACGCCGGGCTTGTTGTTCTGCAAGGCAAAAATGCCCACCTTTTCGTTCGGGCCGGCCTTGTGCACCACCTTGGATGCAGACATGCTGCGGCCTTCGCTGGCGAGCGCTCCGACGAATGCCGGATCGCAAATGCGGCAGAGTGCGTTATCGACGCTATAAAGGAATACGTAGCGAACGCCTTTTTCAATCAACCAGGCGAGGGTTCCGCTCTGGGCGAGCGCGCGGAAGCAGCCGCCGTTTCCATCGGGAACGAGAGCCAAACGGTTGTTTTCGTCTACGACGGCCTTTCCGTTCGGGTCGAGCGCGCAAATGGTGCCCTGTTCAAAGAATCGAATGTTTTCGCGGGCGTAACCGAAAAAGTTGTGTTCGGTAAAGAAGTTGACCGTTGCTTCGTGGTTCAGCGGACTCGTCATGATGCACCACGGAATCGCATGACCTACTTGGGCGGCCAAGTTCTGCAAGCGTTCTGCTTGCAACTGGAACAGACTCTTGTGGCTCGGAAGACCGATATCGAACATGCCCTTTGGACCATCGAAACCGAGGCGAGAACCTTGTCCACCGGCAACGAGGAATGCGGCCACCTGGCCCTTGCCTAGGAGAATTTCACCGGTTTCTTTCCAGAAGTCGTAACGCAAGTCGTCGGTTGCAATCTTGAACGGCATCGGCTTCAAGTCGCCCGATACGTTGTCGTCGAGCGATGCGTTCGATTTTTCGGTATAAAGCGCCTTGAGCTCTTCCCAGTCTTGGCTGGCAATGTCGCGTTCCAAATTTTTGCGGGCATCGCCGCTCAAAGATTCAAGCTTGGCGACCAGCTCTTGCTGTCCCGCCGCTTTCAAAGTTTCGATAATGTCCATGATTCTTACCTAATGCCGAAGAAGATCACCATGCTTACAATGAGCGCGAAGATGCTGATGAGGTGCATGCGCCACACGATCTTAGAATTCATGAGCGGCTTGCTCGGGAAACGGCCTTCCCACTTCTTTTGGTAGTGGTGGTGGAGCGGGGCACAAAGGAAAATGCGCTTGCCTTCACCGGTGGTTTTCTTGGTGAACTTGAACCAGCTAATCTGGAGCAAAACAGAGCAAGCTTCGGCGATGATGATGATGCAAACGATGGGGAGGAACAGCCCTGCCTGCACCAAAATGAACATAATGCCAATCGCTGCACCAAAGCCCACGGAACCGGCGTCGCCCATGTAGATTTCGGCCGGAGGGCTGTTGAACCACAAGTAGGCGAGGAGCGCACCAGCAATCGACATCGCAAGCGGGAACAATTCATCGCAACCCGGCAGGTAAGGAACGCTCAGATACTGGCTAAAGATAAAGTTGCCGCTCACGTAAGCCACAAGGCCCACGAAAATCATGCTTGAAAGAATTGGTACAGAAACGAGGCTGTCGAGACCGTCGGTAAAGTTGGTACCGTTAGCAGAAGCAGCAATCACAAAAGTCATGAAGCCCACGAAAATCCAGTTGGGCAAATGAATCTGGAACACATCGATGGGGCAGAAGGGGATTGTCAGGTCGCCCTTGAGCTCGGGAATGAACTTGTAGCAGAAAATGGCGACAACCAAGCTAAATAAGAAATACAGGAAGAGTCTAAGGCTGCTGGAAATACCGTCGGCCTTGTCCATGTAGTCGGCGGCCTTGAGCTTGCCGAGCTTGATCAGGCGCTTGGCCTTGACCTTGGCGATATCGTCGATGGCGCCCACCGCAGAGAACGCAGCAAGCACAATCAGGGTCGAAATGGTATAGCCGTTCATCTTGCATACCAGGAGCGATACGATTTCTACCACAATAACAAGGAGGAGACCGCCCATAATCGGGGGAGACTTGGATTTGCCGTCTTTGTCGAAGTCAGAAGTCGCATCGAGGCTCTGGAGCTTTCGGATATAGATCGGCATGAAGGTCATGACGAGGATGATAGAGAGCATGGCAGCTGTACCTGCGCGGAACAGACGGCCGTCAAAAAGGTCAATACTGGTTAAATGATAAAGCCACTGGCAAAGCATATAAAAAATCGTAATTCGGAATTCAGAATTCGGAATTGTTGGTTAGTTGTTAAACTTTTTCTCTTAAAAAATAATTTTTTGTTTGTTTTTTGGCTTTGGCGGGGTCCACGAATGTACCCGCATTTTCTAAATTAGGGAACATGAGCGAATTCCATATCGACTGCCCGCATTGCGGTACATCTTTCGACGCCCAGATTCAAGGTGATGGCGCCAACATGATGGTGTTTTGCTGCGCCCGCTGCAAGACTCCCTTGATGTATTACCATGGCGAAGTCGCAGAACTAGATCGCGAAGAATTTGCAGGCCTCCGTAAAAAGTTGAGCCGCGCAATCGACGCCGTTGTCAGCAACGGCGGTGCCATGGGCGCAGTGGCCGAAGCCCTCAAGAAGATGGTGGAAGCTTCCGAAGCCTTGGCCGAAGAACGTACCGAAAAGGGCGAAAACTTGCCGACGCCGCGTGAAGGTTCTGCTCCGTCAGAATTTGAAAATGTGGCCGAAAAAATCGCTGGCGCCATGGCCTCAAACGATGCTGAAAAGGTGCAACCGGCGGTTATTTCGGACGATGTTCTTGCCGATTTGCAAAAAGACCTCGACGAACTCGATGTCGACAGCTTCTTGGATAAGCTATAGAATTAAACCTTCTACAGCCAACTTCCTACTGTCTACTTCCTACTTCCTACCGTCTACTAATCATGCTTGAATTTTTCATCGCAGCGCTTGTCGTGGGGATTGCCCCCGGGCCAGATAATTTATTCGTACTTGCCCAAAGTGCTGCCCACGGCGCCCGCGCCGGTTTTTGCGTGATTTTGGGGCTTTGCACGGGTATTGTGATTCAGGTTAGCTTGCTCGTTGCAGGAGTGTCCGCTTTAGTTGCCGCAAGCCCGAAGGCGTTCTTTGTGATGCAATGTCTTGGGGCGGCATATTTGCTCTATTTGGCCTACAAGAGTTTTCAAGTCCGTGTCGGTACGGTTGCTGCTAGCGAAGTTTCCGAGAGTCATCCTGAGCGGAGTCACAAAGTGACGGAGTCGAAGGATCTAGGATTGGATTATCCTTCTGCCCGCAAGCTTTACCTTCGCGGCATCATCATGAACCTTTCGAATCCGAAGGTGATTCTGTTCATGCTTTCGTTTATACCGCCGGCCGTGCGCCTGGACCGCCCGATTCACCCGAGCTTGCAGACAGCTATCTTTGGCGCAGAATTCATTGTGGCGACCATGATCGTGTTCGGTTCGGTCGCCCTGTTGGCTGGCGCCGTCAAGAAGTTCCTGCTGAATAGCCCGAAAGCGAACCGCAACCTCAACTGGTTCAGCGGCTGCGTGTTCGTGCTCTTGGCTGTGGCGCTATTCTTGGTTTAGCAGTCATGCTGAACCATGTCACCCTGAACTTGTTTCAGGGTTGGTTCAGCATCGGCTTACTCAGGTGCATTGTAATTCTATAAGCTTCAGGATTTTTTCAATCGCCACTTCAGGCGCATCGCTTGTATCGCCGCCGGCGGCTCGGGTGTGGCCGCCTCCGCCGAATTCCTTGGCGATAGCGTTTACGTCTACAAAGTAGTTGCTGCGGAGGCTGATTTTGTACTTCCCGTTTACGGGGTACAAAAGCAAGGCCACTTCGGTGCCGCCGACTTCGCGGATGGTGTCAATGACGGTGGAAAGTTCCACGGGCGTGACACCGAAACGTTCCATGTCTTCGGGCGTAATGTAGCTGTAGACGACCTTGCCGCCTAAACCAAGCTTGCACTGCTGCATGGCATAGCCCGTAATGAGCGTCTGCTTGTAGGTGCGGGTGTAGTAAGTCTCATTCACGATTTTTGCGAAGTCGACGCCAGCTTCAATCAAGTCACCCACCACCTGCATGGTGCGCTTGCCGGTGCAGCTGTACTTGAAGGCTCCCGTATCGTGTACAATGCCGAGGTAAAGGGAACTGGCGGTGTCGCGGCTGATTTTAGCCTTGTCGAGGTTTACGTATAGAACCTCGCTGGCGGAGCTTGCTTCGGGCTCTACCAGGTTCAGGGTGCAAAGGTTCAGCGGGTTGCTAATATGGTGGTCGATGTTGACTGTCTTCTTGGCGGACTTGATGCATTCGGCGCCATTTGCTCCCACGCGTTCAAAGCTCGGTGTGTCCATCAAGAATGCTAAATCGTAGGGCTTGCCACCGTTGCATTCGGCTGTCCAGGCTGAGTGGGCATCGCTTGCCCCGCGCAAAATCTTGTAGCTGTCGGGGAAGTTTTCAAGGAACAAGTCCACGCTAATGCTGGGAAAGTTGTCCTTGATGTAGTTGTAAATGCCCGTGGTTGAACCTACGCAGTCGCCGTCCGGGCGCACATGCCCGAAAATGGCTACGGAACTTGCTTCGCTTAAAAATTCATCAATTCTCATAGTTGGGAATATAGCAAACATTTCTATATTTCGAACTATGAAACTCCTTTTCACCGACCTTGACGGTACGCTCCTGACCGACGACAAGCAGATTCTCGATGTAGACATGAAGGCCATCGAAGAAATGCTTGCACGCGGGCACAAGTTGGTGCTCTGCACCGGGCGTCCGCTCACGAGCGCAAAGCAGCTGGCGCAAAAGTACGGCTTCGACAAGCCGGGCTTTTTCCTGGTGAGTTTCAATGGCGGGCTCATTTACGATTACGCCACCGAACAGTCCATTCTGACGCGCTACATTCCGGTAGAATCGGTCAAGTTCATCATGGATGCGGCCCACAAGGCGGGTATGCATGCACACACCTATTCCGGCGACCTGGTAGTTTCGGAATACGAAACCGAACAGCTCAAGACGTATTGCCGGCTGATGAAGATGGACTACGTGGTTGTCAAGGATATTCGCGACTACTACGGTGATTTTATCAATGTGGTGGTAAAGCCTCCCATCAAGGTGAATATCATTACGCCGTTTAATCACGATAGCCTGCTCGATTTTCGTGCCGAAATGCGCAAGACCACCGCGGGCAAGCTCTTTGACGTGTTCAGCAAACCCGAAATGCTCGAATTTTCGCACATGCAGTCCAACAAGGGCGATGCCGTGCGTTTTATGGCCGATTTTTACAAGGTCCCGCTCTCGGACACGGTTGCTGTGGGGGACGAAGAAAACGATTGCCCTATGATCGAGGCCGCAGGTGTAGGAATAGCCATGGCGAACGCCTCCGATGTGGCTAAATCGGTGGCCGACTATGTCACAAAAGCGGACAATAACCACGGCGGAATTGCCGAAATTATCCAAAAATTCGTGATTTAGTCACTTTTACCACAAATATTCCAATTTGGAATAAATAGGGTGACTTTTTTTGATCGTAATGCACTTCTTTGTAGTATCTTCTATATTGATATATATATTATAGGGATATCTCAGAGACATGAAACAATTCCAGTTCGATTACCACAGTATCACTACGTTAAAACGCGACCTTGACAAGATTAGTCTTTGGTGTAAATCACGAGTGTTTTCTCATGTGGTATTCCAGATTTATTCGAACTCCATGGATCGTGGGCAAATAGACCTGGTTTGTGACGTCATTTCGCAGAATTTTCCGGATTCCATTTACATGGGTTGTTCCACGGCTGGCAACATTGTGGATGGACATATATCAAATGCTGAAATTTCCGTTGTCTGTACGATTTTTGAATACCCTACGACTCAGCTAAAATTGTTGCAGTATACGATGGATGCGGACAATGCCGTTGATGTGGTTGGCAGTATTAAAGAAGAAATCAAGGCGAATCCGTGGGTGAAGGCGGTTGAACTGCAGCTGACGACTCTTGGTGTTTCTATGACACCGTTTTGCGATGCGTTCAAGGATGTGGACCCCTCGATTGCGATTTTTGGCGGTGGCGCCATTAATCCGAGTCTGACAAGTACGGAAACATGCATTTTTTCGAATGTGGGCGGATATTCAGGAAAGGGTGTCCTAGTGCTTTTGATGGGGGGTGAAGACTTCTTTGTCCATACCACCCATGTGATTGGCTGGAAACCCCTTGGCCGTGAATTTGTAGTGACAAAAGCGAAGGGGCCGGTGCTGTATGAACTGAATGGCGAGCCCGCTTATGAAGTCTATCACCGCTATTTGAATATCCAGAATGACGAACACTTCATTTACAACACGCTGGAATTCCCGTTGTTCTACAAACGCAATGGAATTGACATCATGCGTGCTCCGGTAGCCTGTAACGAAGATGGTTCCGTGGTCATGTCTTCGGATATCGAAGAAGGCGTGAAGGTGCGACTTGCTTATGGCGACCCGTGGACCATTCTTGAAAGTGTCCGAAAAGACGGCCGTAATATAGGGGTGTTTAGCCCCGAAATAATCAAGGCGTTTTCTTGTGTAGTACGTCGAATCTTTTGGGGCAAAGAAGAAATCAGTAGTGAAACGCTCCCGCTGCAGAGCGTTGCGTCCACTTCGGGTTTTTATTCCTCTAGCGAATTCTTGCGTACGGGTTGTTGCGTGAACCAGCACAATGCGACTCTTGTGATTGCAGGAATGCGCGAAGGCATGGGCGGGGAACGTTATGATTTCGAAATGCCCGAGGAGGCGTTCTCGGGCAAGGTCTCCATGATTAACCGTCTGGCGACTTTTATCGATGTGACTGCGCGGGAGCAAGCCGAAACTTACGCGAAACTGCAGTTGACCTCTATTACGGATTCCTTGGCGGAGGTGTTTAACCGTGGCGAAATTCAACGCCGAATTACCCAGTGCGTGACGTCAGGACGACCTGCCTGCCTTGTAATGTTCGATATCGATAATTTTAAACAAATTAACGATACCTGGGGCCACAAGGAAGGTGATAATGTCATTCAAGAATTTAGCCGTCTTTTGAGAAGGGTTGCCGATGAAACCGGAGTATCCGGGGTCGATGCGGCTGGCTATAATATGACTGATTTTGAAGACATGTGTGCAAAGGAATACGAACTTCATGGTGGAGACTCTTTACAGCCTGTTCCTGTGATTCTGAATGTAAAATCTCCCATTGGCCGTTGGGGAGGCGAAGAATTCATGGTGCTTTTGCAGGATTTCTCGTTAAAAACGGCTATAGATTTTGCTGATAGGGTGCGTGTCGCGTTCAATGATATTACATTTGAAAAAGCTGGACGTCGTTCCGTGAGTGCCGGTGTAACCGAACTTCGGAAGGGCGAAAGTGCTGATACCGCATTAGTTCGCGTCGATAAGGCTCTTTACAGGGCCAAGAAAAATGGCAAGAACTGCGTTGTGGTGTCTGAAGGAGAAAATGATGGATAGCGTTGTCAAAGCGAAAATTGATTCCTTGTATGAGGCTTTTTCGGTACTTGCAAACGGTGCATACACTTATGTTACCGATATGAGCACGGATTGGACCCGCTGGTCTAAAGAGGCTGTTCGCTATTTTGGCTTGCCTGACGAATATATGCAGGGAGTTGCCTATACCTGGATGGAAAAAATCCACCCGGATGATCGCGCCGCCTATAAAGAAAATATTGACAAGGTCATGTCCGGCCAGACGAACGAACATAATCTTCAGTATCGCGTGTTGACAAAAGATGGCCGCTACATTGTTTGCACCTGTCGAGGTGTTCTGCTCCGTGACGAACATGGAACTCCGGACTATTTCGGCGGGATGATCAAGAACAATGACACCCTAAGCTATTATGACGATGTTTCCAACATGAGAAGCCTTTATGGTTTTTTGGAAGACCTGCAGTCGACGAGTTGGCGTGGTGAAAGCCTGCAGGTGATGATTTTGGGCATTAATGATTTTTCTCGCCTGAATGAAATTTACGGCTACACGTTCGGAAACCGCGTGCTCCAGGAATTTTCAAAGATGATCAAGGTCGAAGCCCATGGCATAGGCGACTGGTACCGAATGGATGGAACCAAGTTTGCTATTGTCTGCCAGAAAGCTTCTGTTGAAGATCTGAAAAACCTGTACAAACGTATCCAGTACAATTCCCTTCATGATTTTAATGTGGATGGAACTCGCGTAGTTCTTTCGTTTGTCGCAGGAGCCATCAACCTCGAAAAATTTGATGTCAGCGTAGAAACCGTTTATTCTTGCCTGCGCTTTGCCTATTACGAATCCAAGAATAATCACTTGGGTGAGTTGTATATTCTTAAGAACGACGTAAACGACGACAAGCGTTTCGCCATCGAGCGTATCAACGTGATTCGCAATAGCATCGTGAATCATTGCGATGGGTTCTACTTGTGCTACCAGCCGATTGTGGATGCCAACAGCGAGAAGATTATTGGCGCCGAGGCTTTGATCCGTTGGAAAAACGAGGAGTACGGCGTTGTACCTCCGGTAGAATTTGTCGATATTTTGGAACAAGATAATTTGTTCCCGGAACTGGGTAAGTGGATTCTAAGGACTGCAGTCAAGGATGCAAAAAAAATCCTTGAATCGTATCCGGGCTTTGTAATCAACGTGAATCTTTCGTACACCCAACTTGAAAAACCGAATTTCGTCGAAAGCGTGCTTTCTATTTTGGAAGAGGAATCGTTCCCGCCGCAGAATCTGTGCTTGGAAATTACGGAACGCTGCCGCCTTTTGGACATGTCGCTTCTTAAGGATATTTTTACACGACTCCGTAATCGTGGTATCAAGGTGGCTCTTGACGATTTCGGTACTGGGTTTAGTTCCATTGGCGTGCTGCGTGAAATTCCGGTGACCACGGTGAAAATTGACCGTAGCTTTGTCATGAATATTGAACAGGATCCTTCTGACCAGAAAACGGTGCGCTTTATTTCGGAACTGGCCGATTCGTTCTCGTCTTCGGTGACGGCAGAAGGTATCGAAACGCCTGAAATGCGTGAATTCCTGTTGCGCTTTAAAATCAAGAGCTTGCAGGGCTTCTACTATTCGAAACCGTTGCCTGTTGACGAGTTTATGGACAAATACGTGAACGTGTAGGTGTGGCTTCGCCACAGCTATGGGCGATGAGAGCGCTTGTAAACTCGCTTAGAGGTGTGTGTTTTAAAATTTTGCGCCTATGGCGCGATTATTATAGCTCAAAGGGGCGAAAGCCCCGTGCTCATAGCTGATAGCTCGTAGCCTCTTTCCTATATTTCTACGCATGAAGAATATTCTTGAACGCCTGGGTATTGGCCGCAGGCATTTTATAGTAATTGGAATTACGCTTGCCGTATTGGTGGTCGCATTCCTTATATTCAACAATCTATCCGTTTCGTATGCTCGCCGTTGGGATATTGACTGGGGCTATTACTCCATTTTATTGACCTTCATTTTGCTGGTCGTTGGCGTTGTCGTCAACATTCCGGTTGTAGCGCAGGGGTGGAAAGGCTTTAAACCATCGGGCAAAAGCATTTGTGCTTTTGCGGGTATTGCGCTTGTGTTTTCGGTATTCATGTTCGGAAACATCAGCAACACGCACCGCGTCTTGAGTGACGAAACGAGCTGGGAGTCCATGGGCCTCCAGATGTATTTTGAACATACGGGCGGCATTTGTAACGAAGGTATTTGGACTGATGGCGTCCTTGATTGTAAAACCGAGGTGAATAACTTCAAGGGCAAGGCGCTTGGCTTTGTGTATTCTTTGGTGTTCCACTTTATGGAACCCAATCGCGATACGGCCTTGTTGGTGAACTATCCGTTCTACTTGCTTAGCCTGCTGTTCTTCTTCTTTGCACTTTCCAAGTGGTTCAAGAATGAATGGGCGGCGCTTGCCGCTACGGCGTTCCTGGGCGGTATGCCGATTTACCTGTTGCAGGCGCGCTCCGCCTCGACCGAGGTGCTGTACATATTCTTGCTTGCCGTACTGATGGCGTGGTATGCCTTTGTGCCGGCAAGCAAGGTGAACTGGAAGCATTTCCTCTTGACTGTTCCGCTGCTTGGATTCTTTGCACAGACTCGTCAGGAAACCGTATTTGCGTTCATTCCGTTCGCCCTTTACTACTACAAGTATTTCTTTGAAAAGCCGCACAGACTTCCGCTGTTTGTGGCTGCAGTAATTGCGGTGAGCTGGCCTTCGGTGAATACCATGGCTGCTTATCGTGGTTACGATTTTCAGGGTGGCGAACATGCTGCCCATTCCCTTGAAAATTTCTGGTTCAACCTGAAGACCAATATCGAAGTCATGATGAACCTGAATCAGGATCCGTCTTTTGGCGGCATCATGCAGAATCCCTTCTATACCACCTTTACTGTTATTCTGCTTGCTGCGACGGCTTGGCTCCTGTTCCGCTTGATTTATTCTCGCCGCTACTGGCGTGGCGCCTTGCTGGGCATTACATTCTGCTTGCAGATTTTCGTGATTCTCCTGAATGTGTCGGGTACGTTTACCATTGATATCAACCAGCGCTATGTGCTGGTGGCGCTTCCGCTGTTTGCGTTGATTATGGCGCTCGGCCTTTACGACGCCCTTGAATTTTCGACCAAGATGAAACCCGATGCGGCAGGCAAGATTATTCTGGCTGTTGCAACGGCACTTTCGGTTGGCCTCATGATTTATCACGGTGATAGCTACCGCCATAACATGCTCTATTACAAGAATAAGCTTCTGGGTGAAGAAGATTATCTGGACAAGGCGCTTGAAAGCTATCCGAAGAATTCCATCTTTATTTATGCGCGTCCGTGGCAGATGCTTGCTTCGGGACATAGCTCCTTTAGCGAACGTTCCTTTATGAATTGGGACAACGAAACCTTTGCCAAGTGGCAGCAGGTTTCGGGTGGCAACATTTACATGGTTCGTGGCCAGGATGGCTACGGTGAACTCAACCGTAAGTCGCGCGTGGTGGGATTCAAGACGACCGACCAGGTCGACGAAATCTTGAATGACTACAAGAGCGAACGCGTTCTGATTGAACCGAAGCTGTTCGGGTATCCGCTGGCCATGTACAAGATTACTGCGAAGAAGGGTGTCTCGACTTACCTGCAGAACTTCTTTGTGAACGATATGGAAAATAACGCCATGGTCGTGAACAAGCGTTTCCCGGAAACGATTACATGCTCTTACTCGTTGAATGGGGAACTGCAAGAAGACTTGATGTTGACGCTCACGTCCGATACCTTGGCGCTGGATTCGACCAAGATCAAGGCTGGCATGAACCGAGTGTCTTTTGAATGCATTATGCCGGATTCCGATACGCTTAAGCTGGCCAAGGATTTCTTTGTAGAATCTCCCAATGTGCTGTTGCTGTCGGAACTGAAAATGGACGCCTTTGAACAAGCATGGGGCCAGCCGCAAAAGAATGCGACGGTGGAACATCGCAAGATTACGATTGACAAGGAAGTATTCCGTTACGGAATCGGTTCGCATGCGCCGTCGTTCCTGAGGTTTACGCTTCCGCGTTCGTTCGACAAGTTCTATGCGACAATCGGTCTCGATGACGAAAGCGTCGGTGGCGATGGCGCATCGTTCATTGTGCTTGGCGATAACCGTGAACTTTTCCGTAGCAAGCGGATGTATTCGACCGAAAAGCAGACGATTGCTGTCAATGTCTCGGGAGTCCGCGTGCTGGAACTTCGCTTGGACGAAGGTGATAAGCACGATAAGGATTATGACCACGGCGATTGGGCGAATGCCTGGCTGGAGGCCGTTCGTTGAAAGTTCTAGTCGCACCACTCGACTGGGGGCTTGGGCATGCGACTCGTTGTGTGCCCGTGATTCGTGAATTTCTGAATCAGGGAGCCGAGGTCGAACTTGCCGTGGTGCGTTCGAATGCGGGGCTTTTACGAGGAATATTCCCGGAACTTCGTCAGCGGCTGGCGCCGTCTTACAATATTGTGTACCCGAAGCATGGCTACAACATGGGGCTCTGGCTTGTTAAAAACGGCGCCCACTTGAGAGCGGTCATGAGTTACGAGCATCGCTTTGCCGAAGAAATGGTTTCGCGTTACCATTATGATGTGTTGGTGTCCGATAACCGCTTCGGATTTTATAGCCGGAATGCAAAGTCGGTTTATATGACGCACCAACGCCGGATTGCTTTTCCGCGCATGTTGTCTGCGTTTGAACCGCTCGGTATGCTTTGGCATGCGTCTGTCATGAAGCGCTTTGATGAAGTTTGGGTGCCTGATTTGCCGGATCTCCCGGGGTATGCGGGAACCCTGTCGCATGTAAAGACTTGCCCGGTGCCGGTAAAGTATGTGGGCGCGCTTTCTCGTTTTGAAGGCGAAAACCTGACCGCGAAATCGGATGTACGTTATCGCTTTGTGGCGGTCGTGTCTGGGGTGGAACCAGCTCGAACGCGTTTTGAAAATTTGCTGCGCAAGACGCTTGTGAAAATTCCCGGTCGCCATGCAATCATTTTGGGAAAGCCCTCGCTCGGCGTAAAGAGTTCCAATGAACAGAACTTGGACTTGTTTACGCATTTGCCCGATGAACAGTTTGCTGCGGTCGTGAAAAAGGCGGAATGGGTTGTTTCACGTGGCGGTTACAGTACCGTGATGGATATGGCGGTGCTTGGAGCCCGTTGCGTATTTGTACCGACGCCCGGACAGTATGAACAGGTTATCTTGGGCCGTGACCTTGCTCGCGAAGGCTTTGCGGCAACTATCGATGAGTCGAAATTTTCGACAGAAACTCTGATTGCTGCCGTCAGCGAAAAAGCCCGCGTCGCTCTTCCGAAACCCCAAGACAATAATCTGCTGAAAGATTCTGTTAAAGAACTAATTTCTCATTTTTAATCACACATCTCACATTTCTCATCCATAATCATTATGCCACAATTCATTCTCGCTTTTCCCCTCACTAAAGAAATTAGCGAACCGTTCGCTTTGACAGAGACCGTGACGCTTGCCGCCGATGCAACGTCTGCAATCATTCCGGGTTGCAGCGTGATGTTCAAAGTGATTCGTAAGGAACGCGTGGCGGGCCTTGCCGATATTTTCAAGGAACATCAGGATATTTCTGCTGAAACCGCCGCCGCAATCGAAGCGCACAAGTCGCTCTTGTTCCTGCTCGGCGAAGTCAAAAATATCGATGAAGTGACCCAGGTGAATATGGCAATCTTGAAGGTCTTTAACGCAGGGGCGCTTGGCGTGTACATGCAGCAGTGTGGCGCCGCTTGGACCGATGCGGGCTTCCGCGAAGAAGTAGGCGATGGTGAATACCCGATGGACCCGTGGATCAATTTTGTAGAAGCGGGCGATGCGATTTATACGCTCGGACTTGCAACTTTCGTGCTGCCGGATTTGTGCATCGCGGCTAGCGCCGAAGATCCGCAAGAAGCTTTGCTGATGGCGGCGGATTCCTTGTTCGGTGATGGCGTTCCGGCTAAGTCGGGCTCTGAAGTGGACCTCGGCGAAGGCGTGCATTACGTGCTCCGCGCCGAAGCCAAGAACCCGTTCCCGAAGGACGCCCCTGAATACAACAAGCAGGGGATCTTGAGGCTAATCAAAAAGTAAATTGCAAAAAAAGCAGGCCAGAAGGTCTGCGTTTTTTAATTGTGCGGTTTCCCGTGAGCAACAAACGCCTCGTATTAACGAGGCGTGGTTGCGAGAGCGAGGCGATATCACATTCTTGCTTATGCGATAGAGCCGAGCAGTCTCTTAAAGTTCAGGCTGCTTGCCGGTGAGGCGCACGAAGATTTCTTCGTACTTGGCGAGCGTGTTCTTCACGACTTCAGGCGGAATTTCCGGACCCGGATAGGTCTTGCCCCAGTCGAGAGTTTCGAGCCAGTCACGGACGTACTGCTTGTCGAAGCTTTCCTGGTTCTTGCCCACCTGGTACTTGTCTGCCGGCCAGTAACGGCTGGAGTCCGGAGTCAGCACTTCGTCGATGAGGATGGTTTCGCCATCGATTTCACCGAATTCGAACTTGGTGTCGGCGAGGATGATGCCCTTGGAGGCCGCGTAGTCGCGAGCCTTCGTGTAGATGTCGAGGGACATGTCACGGAGCGTCGTTGCAACCTTTTCGCCAACGATATCGAAAGTCTGTTCGAAGCTGATGTTTTCGTCGTGACCGACGTCGGGCTTGGTGCTCGGCGTGTAGAGCGGCTTTTCGAGCTTCTGGCAGAGCTGCAGGCCTTCGGGGAGAACGTGACCGCAGATCTTACCGGTCTTCTGGTAGTCCTTCCAGCCAGAACCCACGATGTAACCACGCACGATGCATTCCACGGAATGGCGGTTGGCCTTCTTCACGATCATGGAACGGCCGCGGAGGTAGTCGGCGTGCTTCTTGAGCACGGCCGGGTATTCGTTC
>CADCBQ010000012.1 GCA_902799745.1 Fibrobacter succinogenes
GAGCCGCAGTTCGCGCTTGTGTTTCAGGCCGCTCATGCCCGAGCTCACCACCAACATGTACATCATTTGGCGGCGGGGCCAGCAGTTCACGCGGGCGGGGGAACTTTTCCTCGACACGCTCCGGCACGTGCTGGGGGAATAAAAAAAGGAGATCATTCTCATGCTTAAAATTGAACAATATAATACAAAGTATATCAACGACGCAATTGAAATCTGGAACGACATTGTCGAAGACGGCATCGCGTTTCCGCAAATGGATTTGCTTGACCCGCAGACGGGTGACGAGTTTTTCAAGTCGCAGTCATTCACGGGCATCGCTATCGATGCGGACTCCGGCGAAGTGGTCGGGCTCTACATTCTCCACCCGAACAATGTCGGGCGTTGCGGGCATATTTCAAACGCGAGTTACGCCGTCAAGAAGGACAAGCGCGGCCAACACATCGGCGAATTTCTCGTGAAGGATTGCCTCGCGAAGGCCAAGGAAATCGGCTTCAGGATTTTGCAGTTCAACGCAGTCGTCGCGACAAACACATCAGCCTTAAAACTGTACAAAAAACTCGGTTTTACGCAGCTTGGCGTGATCCCCAAGGGATTTTTGCTCAAAAACGGGAGCTACGAAGACATCATTCCGCACTATATCGAACTTTAAAAGGGGTGAAAACCTCCATTTTATACAAAACCTTAATCTTCCCCTTTGAAAACGAATATATATTTACAAGTATAGGGAGCAATGATTTTTATCGAGAACCGTTATGGACAATAGCAAAAATTTTATAGCAGACATTCCTGCGAACGCTGCAGAATTTTTCACGGCTGTAACTCACGCCGCCACAGAACTGTACATTTCGATGCATGTACTTGATCTTGAGACCAATACGGCGTTCCCTATCAAGAGTAACGAATTCATTGATAAGTTCATGAAATCCAGCAACTCCCTACAGGAAAGTTTTACCAACATCATGGTAAACCTTGCTTGTCCAGAAAGTGTTGAAACCATCAAGAATTTTACGACACTTTCAACATTGCCGGAACGCATGAAGAATGCAAATGTTATTTCAGAAATTTTCCATGGAAAGATTCACGGTTGGAGCAAGGCGATATTTGTACGCGTTGGTGACGATAAGCCACTACGTCGAGTCCTATACCTTGTCGAAAACGTGAACGCACAAATGACAAAGCTGGAACAAGAGAAAGAACTCTTGGAACAGAACCGAAAGCAACAAAACATGATCAACGCGCTCTTGAACGGATACGCCTCCGTTGCCAGTGTCGATTTTGTAACGGACAAGGTGGAAATTTTCCGCACTAGCGATCGAATCAAAAGCGCTATTGGCTCTACGAAAGAACCACCGACCTTCAAAGCACTTGTTGAAAAGCTCCTCAACACGACGGTTCTTGAAGAAGATCGGGACAGTCTCAGAAAAGTGGCTGACGAATCCTATATTAAAGAATACCTGCCTATTGGCAATAGTTTGTCAAAAATATTTCACAACGAACACGGTCAGTATGTCGAAATGAAGGTGGTGCGAACTGGCGAAGAAACAACCGTATTCGGTTTTACCGACAAAACTAACGAAATCACAGAAATCAACGATAAAATCTACAGGGATTCGTTGACTCAAGTGATGAACCGTAAGTTTTTTGATGAAAAACTGGCATCATGTAATTGTCAGGCAGTTGTAATGGCCGACATTGACTTTTTCAAAGAAATCAATGACAATTACGGCCACCAGTGCGGCGACGCAGCCCTTGCCGCCGTGGCATCGATACTGAGTACATCTGTTCGAAACTTGGACCGCGTGGTACGTTATGGTGGCGACGAATTCTTGATCACGTTCAAGGGAATCAGCCACGAAGTGCTGAGAACCAGACTTGAACAGATGCGTGCCAAGGCAGAAAAAATCAAACTGCAAGATTACCCGGATGTAACGTTAACGATGAGCTTTGGCGGAACATTCGGAGATGGAACGGTCTCTGACATGCTCTCTTTTGCCGACAAGGCGCTCTACATGTCCAAGAAAAAACGGAACTGCGTTTCCTTAGTTCCGTTCGAAGGAAAGAATTAAGTCGTTTTTAGGCACATTTTAGTGTCAATAGTCACGGCATTTTGCATAATGCGGTAAGCATCTTGGACTTCGCCGCTTTTTTATTTAATTTAAAGAAAAAACGGAGGGAAACCATGCTTACCCGCAAATCCAAATTCTTTTTAATGGCAGGAATTGCCGCCTTGTGCATATCCTGCAGCGACGACAGCAACAGCCTAAAAGCGAGCGACACGGACAAGAATGACGACAAAGTCGCCGACAAAACAGTCATCCCCAATCCAAACATTGAAACGGCAGACGGCGCCACCTTTGAAACCAAAGGCAAAAGAGCTTACAACGACTATGGCACCTTCGAAGAGGCTACAGTCGCTTACGACTCATACGATGGCGGTGTCAAAATGGTCCGCACAGTCGACGTCTATACGACAGACGCGCCTTCCGTCGTTTCCGGAAGTATCGCAGAAGAATACATTCCCTCAGACTACGCCCCCGGCGAATATGGCGGAGACATCGGCGGAGAATACGGCGGCGAATTTAACGGAAAAACCTACGGTCTGCTCACGGCTTCCGAATGGAACGATTTGGACAATTGGAGCGACTGGACGGACATTCTAAACGGCGAATTTTCCAACAAGACGGCATACTGGAAATTCTACCCCTCGACTCTCGCAGCGGTAAAGGTCGTTGACGAAAACGGCAACGGCTTAGCCAACGTTTCCGTAGAACTTCTTAACGGCGATGACGTAGAATTTGCCACCAAGACAGACAACACTGGCCTCGCCTACTGCTGGGTAAAATTATTTGAAGACGCAATCCAAGAAACCGTAAATGCCGAAGACTTCTCGTTGAAAGTCAACGGCAAAGTTTCCGAAGCCCCCGTCGAATTATCCCTCTTAAGCGGCGAATTCAAGATCAATACGATTACCAGCGATGCCAAGCAAGCCGACGCCAAGGCAGATGTTGCCTTTATCGTTGACGCCACCGGCTCCATGGGCGACGAGATCCGCTTTCTCCAATCGGATCTGAGCTACATTATTGATCATGCCTCTTCGGAAACCAACATTGCATTACGCACAGCAGTCGTATTCTACCGTGACGAAGGCGACCAATACCTCACCCGCGGCAAGGATTTTTCCACCGATGTTGCAAATACCCAGGCATTCATCGGAGAACAAAGCGCCAACGGCGGCGGCGACTACCCCGAAGCCGTGCATTCTGCACTCGAAGCTACGTTACAGAACTTCTCCTGGAATGAATCGGCCCGCGCACGAATCGCCTTCTTGATTCTTGACGCCCCTGCACACCATCAGGACAGCATCATCGAAAGTCTCCAAAAGTCCATTACCTTCTACGCCAAGAACGGCATCAAGATTATCCCCGTAGCCGCAAGCGGCGTCGACAAGGACACCGAATCCATGTTACGATTCTTCGACATTGCCACGGGCGGCACCTACGTGTTCCTCACCGACGACAGCGGTATCGGCTATTCCCATATCGAAGCTTCCGTTGGCGATTCTGACGTAGAAAAGCTCGCCGACTTGATGTTACGACTGATCAAGAAGTATGTAGAATAACAGATTTACATATATTACATTTTCTGAATTCTCTTCCAAATTTGTAAAATCAAAATTTGTAATCGTAGCCCACAAAGCTGCGATTTTTTCGTCTTTATAACATTTTATGGCTTAAAATTATCGATTTTAAGCCGTTTTCGCCATTTTGAATATTTTGGCACGCCTTTTGCAATAGGTTGGGCAAAACAAGAAACAAACCCTAACAAAGGATAGGAACATGAAGCTCATTACAGCTTATATCCAACCCGAACGATTAAACATCGTAAAGCAAGAACTTTACGAAAACAAGATCTACAAGATGTCTGTCACTAACGTCCTTGGCTGCGGTCAGCAGCGCGGTTACAACCAACGTTTCCGTGGCGTGGTGACCGAGGTTAATTTGCTCAAAAAGATCTGCTTGAAGATTGCCGTGAACGACGAATTTGTACAGCCCTGTATCGATGCCATCATCAAGGGCGCTCGTACAGGCGCTATCGGCGACGGAAAGATTTTCGTCACGGAACTCGAACAGTGCATCCGCATTCGCACCGGCGAAACAGGCCCTGAGGCAATCGGCTAATCAAAACAAATTAACACAAGGAATTTAAACAATGAACGAAGCAGCAACTGTCGTACCTGTCAGCGACGCCATCTTTATGACAGAAAACATTTGGATCATGATTAGCGCCATGTTGGTGTTTATCATGGGCCTGGGCTTTGCCTGTGTCGAAGCGGGTCTTGTTCGTGCCAAGTGCGCGGCCAACGTCGCTTTCAAAAACATCGCGGTTCCCGCCATAGGTATCACGATGTATGCCGCCATCGGCTTTGCCCTCATGTACCCCGGAACGTTCAACGCGATCTCCGGTGTACTTGGATTTGCCGGATTCGGTATCGGTGACTGGGCTGACCCCTCTAAGTTCACCGCCGCCTACAACGGTCACTTCACCCTCTTCACCGACTGGTTGTTCCAGGCGATGTTTGCAGCAACCGCGGCTACCATTGTCTCTGGCGCTGTCGCCGAACGTGTGAAGCTGAACTCCTTCCTCGTCTTCACCATCGTCTACGTGGCCTTGGTCTACCCCATCGTGGGTAGCTGGACATGGGGCGGCGGCTGGCTCTCCACCATTGGCAAGGCCGGTTTCCATGACCTCGCCGGTTCTACCCTGGTTCACTCCGTGGGTGGTTGGGCAGCTCTCGCTGGCGTCATGATCCTTGGACCGCGTATCGGCAAGTATGTCGGCGGTAAGGTGCACGCTATTCCGGCCCACAACATTCCGCTCGCAACTATCGGTGTGTTCATGCTGTGGTTCGGTTGGTGGGGATTCAACGCCGGTTCCGCTCTCTCCGGCGACCCGAAGGCTACTAGCTGGATTCTCGTGACCACAAACCTCGCCGCTGTCGCAGGTATCATTACCGCAACGCTCACGAGCTGGATTGTTTCGAAGAAGCCGGACGCCACCATGGCCCTCAACGGTTGCCTTGCACATCGCTGGTGTGCTCGTAGTCGGTGCAGTCTTCATGTTCGACCGCCTGCACTTGGATGACCCGGTCGGTGCTCTCTCGGTTCACCTGGTGAACGGTGTGTGGGGTACGCTCGCTGTCGGTCTCTTCGATATCACTGGCGACTACACCCTCGGCACTCAGGCCATCGGCGTTATCGCTTACGCGGTTCCCTGCTTCGGTGCAGCTAGCCTCATCTTCTACGTCATCAAGAAGACCATGGGCCTCCGCGTTACCGAACGTCAAGAACTCCGCGGCCTCGACCAAAGCGAACACGGCCAAGAATCTTACAGCGGATTCCAAATCTTCAGCAACATGTAATTCCCACTCTAGCAAGAACGGATACATCAAAACGACCCTGGCGAAAGCCAGGGCCGTTTTTCATACAATAAAAAAGACCGCCGAAATCGACGGTCTCAAATTTTTGCGGTCTTGTTACCTTAATGCCTTGCGTGCGGAGCGCATCAGGTTCTTCAGCTGCTTCTTGTCGAGCTGCGGAACCTCGGCATCCTTCTGGGCGCGGGATTTGGGAGCGCAATCTTCGCAAAGGTGCTTGGTCACGGTTCCAAAGCTTGCAGCACCGTTGCTCACGCTCGTTTCCTTAAAGCGGTACGGGCGAAGCAAAGCCTCTTTCTTACACTTGTCGCAAACACCCATCTTGGGTTCTGCGGGTTCGCGCTTGCGTTCCTTCTTGGGAGCGTTGCTGGTTTCCTCCCAGGCCTTGCTCTGGGCTGCAATCTTGCGTGCGAAATGATCGTCTGTCAAGCTCATGGTATCCTTCCTTTATTTCATTTCTTTAATTACACAATCGTACAGGTAAAGCGCCATGAACGTGTTGCATATAGAGGTAGGGCCACCGTCTTCGTTATAGAGACTACGGCCGAACTTGCCACGTTCGAGCTGCTTTTCCTTGAAATCCGCCACATAGGCTGCAAAATCGAAAATTTTCACGCGTTTTTCATCTTTAGCCTGAAGCCCGCGAATCCGTTCGTTCAAGGCAGTCAGCTGGGACGGAGCCACCGGGAACATGTCTTCGGGAATGGTTAGGAAATGAATCGGCGCAAGCGTCTTGTTCAAGATTTCGTTCGCGAGCGTTTCGTAGATCGCAAAGACCCCATTGAAGTCCTTGCCGCCGCGTTTGAGTTCCTTGAGACCTAGACCAACTATAATCCGCCCCGCTTTCTTGCCGATAATGTCGGCCGAGGCTCGGTCATAAAGTTGTTGAAGTGTCTGGGGAGCAGGCGCGTTGATTGAAAACTGGACAGGTCTGTTGGCTTCGCGACAGAGGAGAATTTCAGCAAAGCGGTTGGCAGCCTCGCCCTGTTCTCCGAAAAGTTCGTCGCCTATAATCAGAATCCTGTTTTCCATTACATATATAATCTACACTCTTGAAGGCCGTTTGACCACAGAAATCGACCAAAAACCGTCTTTTTTTTGCCTTTTTTTGACAATATGGCCGTCGGCAACCAATGCTCCCGGCACATTCTCTATAGGCGAGCCGTCGTCCAGGAAGATTTCAAGTTCCGCCCCATCAGGAAGCCCCGACATCACAAGTCGACTCCGCATGGCGTTGTTCGGACAAACTACCCCACGCAAATCCAGTCGTTCCGGAAATGTTCCCTTCAAAGCCGTCGGCAAAGGGTCAACCTTCGTTTTTTCGCAAAAATCGGCAATTTCGGGGGCGAACCTCGCAGGCGAGTCCAACCACTTTCCTAAGGGGTATTCCGGCAAGTCCGTCGCAAGCACGCGCGCAAGGGCTTCTTCAGGAGGAACCGCAACCAAATTTTCACGCCTGAACCACTCCGAACAGGCGAACGAAATTAGCTTTCTGAGCGCAATTTCGAAGCCCGGATTCCCTTTTTGGGCATCCATCCACTTTTCAAGTGCATGTTTTTCGTTTTTTACAGACATTTGGCCCTTATATTTGATATTTTTTTCAAGAAAATCTCTGCCACAATGTAGCAAACTTCCCCGCAGGTTTCTATATTTGGCCGCAAGTTCCGAATGGAGCAAAAGGTTTTACATATAGGTTATACGGTTTTATGGCAATCAGTACAATCCTACTCGACATCATGTTCGTTGTCTATGTGATCGCAGGCATCGGGCTTGTCATCTATGGTTTTAGCTGTTACTATAGCATTTACTTATTCTTGAAGAATAGCCGCACAACGCGTCTTTCTGACCGCAAAAAGATCCTGCAGTTCTACCGCGAACACTCGATGGACGAGCTCCCGCAGGTCACCACCCAGCTCCCCGTCTTTAACGAAGCTAACTGTGTCGAACGCCTGCTCGAAGCTGTCTGCGCTATCGACTACCCCAAGGACAAGCACGAAATTCAGGTCCTGGACGACTCCACCGACGAATGCTACGAAGTTGCCAAGAAGAAAGTTGCAGAACTCGCCGCCAAGGGCTACGACATCAAGTTGATTCACCGCACCAACCGTTCCGAATTCAAGGCTGGCGCTCTTAAAGAAGCCATGCAGGTTGCCAAGGGTGAATTCCTCGCTATTTTCGACGCTGACTTCGTCCCCGAGAAGGACTTCCTCCTCAAGACGATTCCCTACCTGGTCATGGACGATCAGATCGGTCTGGTCCAGGGTCGCTGGGGCCACTTGAACCGCACCGAATCCGGTCTTACGCTCGCCCAGTCCATCGGTATCGACGGCCACTTCGTGGTGGAACAGTCCGCCCGCAGCTGGGGCAAGCTCTTCATGAACTTCAACGGTACCGCCGGCGTGTGGCGCAAGCAGGCCATCTATGGCGGTGGCGGCTGGGAAGGCGACACCCTGACCGAAGACATGGACCTTTCTTACCGTAGCCAGCTCGCCGGTTGGAAGATGAAGTTCGTGTTTGACGTGATCGTTCCGGCAGAACTTCCGAACGACATCAACGCCTTCAAGGCACAGCAGTTCCGCTGGGCAAAGGGTTCTATCCAGACCGCTATCAAGATTTTGCCGCGCGTGCTCAAGGCCAAGGTCCCTCTCCGCGTAAAGATTGGCGCCATCCTCCACACGACGCACTACTCCATTCACCCCTGCATGCTCTTTACCGCCCTCTGTGCTTGGCCGTTGCTCGCCTTCTTTGAACCGGTCGCACACCTGCCGACTTGGGCCTACACCGTCGGTTTCAGCTTTATCTTCCTCGCCGCTATCGCTCCTTCTGTTCTTTACTTTGTGGCACAGCGCTGCTCCGGCTACACCGGTTGGAAGATCCGCCTGCTTTCCCTCCCCATCCTCATGGCTCTGGGTGTCGGTATTGCAGTGAGCAACTCCCGCGCCGTGTTCTCTGCCGTAATCGGTGCCAAGGGTAGCTTCGTCCGTACGCCGAAGAGCGGCGGATCCAAGAAGAAGGCCAAGAGCCACTACGCTCAGAAGTTCCCGTGGCAGGCCGTTATCGAACTGGGCGTTGGCGTCTACTGCATCTTCGGTCTTTTGGAATACATCGGTGCGCAGAAGTTCATTATCGGACCGTTCCTCGCCCTCTATTCTGTAGGCTTCCTCTCGGTGAGCGTGCTGAGCTTTATGCACTACATCGGCAACCTCTTCGAAATGCACAAGGCTCGCGCTGCTGAAAAGGCCGCCGCCAAGGCAGAAAAGGCTACCGCTTAATTCTAGCGCCTAAGCAATAAGGATTTATCCGCCGCAGTTCTTCAAGGATTGCGGCGGTTTCTTTTTGGTATTCGCCGTACAAGTGCAGGTAAAGCCTGTGGTCCCCCCCATACACCTGGAGCGCCGCAAGCGATACAATCGAGGCCGCCACGACCGCAACCAAGAGCTCTATCAGAGTAAAGCCGTTCACCGAGCGCATCGTACAAGCCTCCGTAACGGCCCCGCCTGAGCCCACGCGAGCGGTTTCACGCCAGGAACCACCTTCAACGAAACATCTACCCCATTCATAGTGAAAGACGTATCTAGACACGCAGGCGCATGGGCAATGAGATTTTCCATAGAATGGGCCGCCGCAAGGGTTTCATTCGCACGCAGGCGTTCCTGCGCCCGGACGCGATTAAAGCCATCCAAGTACCGCCCGAACACAAGGACGCCCGCAGAAAGCACCGCCAGCGCCACGCAGACCTCCATCAAGGTGAAACCAGGTTTGAGCACGGCACTCCGTGCCTTTGAGGTGTGAGGAGTGAGGGCATTCATTTAATGTTCCATACAAAGGGTTTTAAATCGCCAGAAATAAAGTCAGGAACCAAGACAGAATCCTGTTCCAATTCTAGCGGCAAGTTCGCCGACTCAGCCGCCATCACAAACGAGGGGTAATGCATCATCACCTTGTCCGCTCCATTCGGGAAGACGATTTCGTGCCGAGCGATGGCGACGCCCGAGAATTCTACGCCCGATGAAATCTCGATGCGGTCTTCGCTAAAGGCTTCGAGAAAGCGAGCCTTTAGCCGCCCGCGGAACGTGAGCGGGCCGCGGGCGTATACGCGCAGCGTATCGAAAACCGCATTCCCGCGAATCTCGACGAAGCCGTCGCCGATGAACCTACCTGAAGATATTTCACCTTCCAAGTCGAGCGTTAAATCGCCATCAAGAACTTGCAAAGCCTTCGAGGGAATACGCCCGAAAAGCCGCCGATTGCCCGATTTGATTTCGAGCTTAAGCGGAGGCTTGACCAGCATGATTTCTTGATTCAGTTGTTGCTTGAAACCCTCGTAAATTTCACGCCGGAACTTCGCTGATTTAAGCACATTACAGGCGCTATCGCAGGCAATTCCCGCCAGCACATGAATGCTCCGGATAGAATCTACCGATGCCGACAAATCTGCCCACGGGCCAAGCCTTCCGCGTTCAACTTTCGGGAGTTTGAAATAGCCCTCCGGAAAGCCTTCCAGGTATGCGATTAAAGCCGATTCGGCATCGTAGATTTGTTGCTGCTTTTGCGCGCTTCGCACGGCAACCCGACGCACGCCGCCCGGCATTTGCAACAGCGACGTCAGCAAAATCGTAACTGCCAGCAGGATTCCTAAAACTAGCGGAAGCACAGCACCCGATTTCACACCAAGCCTCATTCACCAACCCTCCTTACCAGCAAGGAATCACCGCAGCCAAATTCTACATGCTCGCGCCCGACGGCGTGCACCGCAAACGATTCTAGCGAATCCCCAACCTTAAGCGTTCGTGACCGCCCGTCAACAGAAACCATCGCCAGCTTTTCAGCCACCACGCCCCTCAGCGAGAAATCCGGCAAAGAGCAATTCCGCTTCGGTCGCACAAGCGTGTGAGTCGCCACCACATCAGCTCCTCGGCCCGAATCCCGAACCTCCAGCGATTCTTCCCACTCCGGCGGTAGCGAAAGTTCAATCGGTTCCGGATTCGGAATATTCAAAACCTTGCTCCAGTCGGAATTCAAAAGCTTATAAAACTTGGGCATAAGCAAAGCAATAACTGCAAGCAATACCAACCAACCCCATTTCTGCTGTAAGGCGTTCATCACATTCGCAAACGCCAGCCCGCTATTTTCTTCGGGCTTTCGCAAGTCGCGACCGCGCCAGAAAGCATCGCGTGCAGCAACCTTAAAATGCGACAATGAAAATTCCGGTCCCAATTTTTCTTGCAGACTAATCTCATCAAAATGTTTCGCCCGCGAAAACAGCGCATCGCTTTCCAAGAACCGCCTAAAGCGAGAAACCGCCTGTTCCATTCGCGCATCAAGCGTTGCACGGGAGCAATTTTCCGCGAACGATTCCTCGGACCAATGGCATAGTCGGCCTTCAAAGAAAACAAGAATGCAAAGCGTATTTCCAGCATAGCCATAGCACAAATAATTTCCGGCGTTATCGTTTTCGGGCAATGCGCGAATCATTTGGTCTGCCGCCGCCGAAAGCCAAATCTGCTCAGGCAAGGCTCGCCGACGGATGTTTTCAAATTTTCTTTTTTCAAACGGCTTTTCGACAAGCGCTACCAAGAATCGCGATCGTCTGCCCTCCGACGAATTGAATGAGACTAAATGCCAAATCCGGTAAAAGCCACCGCTTTCCTGCAGGCGGCGGCACGTGCGCGGGAACTCGCTTTCAAACAGCGACTCCAGCGTTTCAAGCGCCGGGATTTCATCGAAGGTAGTCGTGCATTCCCAAGTCAAGAGTTTCGCCTCAACCGGAATCACGCGACACATACCAAGCCACATCATCATAAGCCCGCCTTTACCACATGAGGCGTGATGAAGATGGCCAATTCATTTTCTTCTTCCTCTTCAGAGGTGTAGCTGAACAAGCGTCCGATTATGGGTATACTCCCGAGGAAAGGCACCGCCGAGCGCACCTCGGATTTGCTTTTTCGAATCAAGCCGCCCAAGCAAAGCGTTTCGCCGTCATCGAGAACCACGACCGTTTTCAGGTTCCGCGTGCTGATGTCTCGCGGGCCATCGCCGGAGCTGCGCCCCGCTGTTTTGATTTCGGGCGAAACCTCCAGCGTAATCCGGCCTTCTTGTGTCACAGACGGCGTAAGCTCTAGCGAAATGCCATCGTTAAAAGAACGATAATCTGTAATCGGGTAACCGTCGGCAGAGACTTGGCTCACCAAGTAGTAGACGGTATTTGTCACATTGAGTTCCGCCTTGTTGCCATTGAGCGTCGTCAGGCGCGGACGCGCTAGTACTTCAGCCTGATTATTTTCTTCAAGCGAGGCTAGTTCCAATTCAAAGCGATCCGGCAAAAGCCCGATTTTTCCGAAGGCGCCCGCCACTGAGAAATCCTTGTTCATAAAATCAAAGTAGCCGCGGGCGCCAATGTCATATTCCGCCGTCTTTCGCGCGGCCCCGCTGTGGAGTCCAATTTCAAAACCACGGCCGCGCTTGAATTCAACCACAATGCACGAAAGCGTCACCTGCAACGCCGGAACATCAATCAGTTTGAGCAAGTCGACCGCCATCTGAATTTCAAAATGCGAGCCACCGAGCAGCAACGCATTCTGTTCCCTGACTTCCGTCGCGACAAAGTTCGGGCTCGGCGAGAATTTGCCCAAATACGCGAGCGCCTTCTCGCAGTGGATATGCCGTAACGGATAAAGCCGACTTGTCGAAAGCGCATTGCGGGCCCCGCCTTCGGACACATAAAGCGTTTTATTCTCCAGAACAAAACTGTAGCGCCGCCCCTTGAATAACGACTCAATCAAACTTTCAAGCGAAACCTCATGCAACTTCAACCGCACGGATTCTCGAATGTCGCCGTACAACGCGAGATTCAAGCCCGCAGTCTCGGCCAACAAATCAAGCACTTGCGAAAGCTCGCCGTCATCAATTTCGGCGGTAAACAAATCGCCGTCTTTCCAGAGCCGGATTTTGTCGTTAGACGCAGCACCTTCGCGCGCAGGCTTGCCCGCATTAAGAGCATTCACTCTTAGAATTCCGTTTTCACGCCAAACCCGAAAACCATGGGAGTTCATGATTGACCGAAAAGCAGTCTCCGCCGGCAAAGAACGAAGCTCGCCCGAAACGCGGCCTTCAAGCCCGGGTACCGCCAAAATATTCAGGCCCGAATTCAAGGCAAACTCGCGCACGAACTCGTTCACATCTTTGTCCTTGACCGAGATCGAGACCAACGAGTCTTGGCGAACAAATTCATGCTCCCCACGCACGCTTGCACGCCGCACGTGAAAGACCGATTCCTGTTGCACAAGTTCCAACCCATTTGCCGAACAGAGCTCCGTCAGCGCCTCGAGCACTCCGACTCCATCCAAATGGAAGGTCACCTTGAAATCGAGATTATCGTCGACCAGAACGGGCGTATCGTAGGCCAACGAAACCGAACGCACCACCTCTGCAATCGGGGCATCCACAAAATCAAGCGAAACCACCTTCGCAGGTTCAGCAGCCCGCAACGGCATTAAAATTGCGAGCAAAAACAACAATGTAAAGGGCAAAATTCCCTCGGGAATGGCAATAACCCTGCCGCGGGATATAAAAAAGATTCCCAATTTGGCGAATCAGCGCAAAGATACAAAAAATTTCGCAAAAAGAACAAATTGGTCGCGATAAGGCTATTTGGAGTTGTCAGAGTTTATGCATTTTTGTACATTTATGCATAGAAAAACACAAACCCGTTTTTTCAGCGCTTGGGAATGCTCAAAAACGCGACATTCTTTTTGGTGCTGAAAACATTAAGGAGCCTACATGGCACATTATCTCTTTACTTCTGAATCGGTGTCCAAGGGACACCCGGACAAAGTTTGCGACCAGATTTCTGACGCTATCCTCGACGCCTGCCTTGCGCAGGACCCGAATAGCCGCGTCGCTTGCGAAACGCTCGTGAACACGGGCCTCGTCGTGATTTCCGGCGAAATCACCACCAAGGCAGTGATTGACTACCAGCAGATTGCACGCAAGACCATCAAGGGTATCGGCTACGTGAATCCGGAACTCGCCTTCGACTACAAGGGCTGCTCCGTGCTCGTCGCTATGGACAAGCAGTCTCCGGACATCGCTCAGGGCGTGGACGCCAAGGCCGCAGACGGTAAGGAAGATGACAAGCAGGGTGCCGGTGACCAGGGCATGATGTTCGGTTACGCCGTCAATGAAACTAAGGAATTGATGCCGCTCCCGATCAGCCTCGCCCACAAGCTCATGGAAGAAATCCAGAACCTCCGCGAAAAGGGCAAGATCAAGTGGCTCCGCCCGGACGCCAAGTCCCAGGTGACTGTTGAATATGATGAAAACGACAAGCCGGTCCGCGTGGACACGGTCGTGATTTCTACCCAGCACGACGAATTCGTGAACGGCAAGGAACTCAAGCACGCCACGATCGAAAAGGAAATCATCGAAAAGCTCATCAAGAAGGTGATTCCGGCCAAGTTGCTCGACAAGAAGACCCGTTACCTCGTGAACCCGACCGGCAAGTTCGTGGTCGGTGGCCCGCACGGTGACTGCGGCCTCACGGGTCGTAAGATTATCGTCGACACCTACGGCGGCATGGGCCGTCACGGTGGTGGCGCATTCAGCGGCAAGGACCCGTCCAAGGTCGACCGTAGCGCCGCTTACGCTGCTCGCTATGTGGCAAAGAACATTGTGGCTGCAGGTCTCGCCTACCGTTGCGAAGTCCAGCTCGCCTACGCTATCGGTTACTCCAAGCCGGTGTCCGTTCTCGTGAACACCTTCGGCACGGGTAAGATTAGCGACCGCGAAATCGAAGCCATTGTCGCCAAGACCTTCGACCTCTCTCCGGCCGGCATCGTGAAGATGCTCGACCTGAAGAAGCCGGGCTACCAGTCTACCGCCGCTCTCGGCCACTTCGGCCGCACGGGCGCACGCTTCACCTGGGAAAAGACCGACAAGGCCGCCACTTTGAAGAAGCTCGCAAAAATCTAAGCGACATTTTTCAAACCAAAAAAATTAAGGCTCGTCGAATGACGAGCCTCTTTTATTTTCACCTGTCGCGCAGTTGTTTTTCGCGAACTTTAAAGTTTACTTCTTCTTTGCCGGAGCCTTTTTCTTTTTGTCCTTCATTTCGACACGGCGGCTACCGGAGCGCAAGCGTTCCCACGGACCAAAAGAAGAAATCGAGAAGAAGAACACGTAGAACCAGACGGCATACGCCACAAACTGAAGGGCTGCATAGATCCAGTTCGGGTCGCCCATATCATAAGTAATGGCGGTAATGAGCAACAAGGCTCCCACAAGTACCGGCACCAGCAACTGCTTGGCGGCCTTCACCAAGGCACCCGCCTGCGGTACACCTGCGGCCAAGTGCTTACCTGCCACAACGGCAAAGGCCATTGCGCAAGCAAAAGCAAAAGTCGAATGGACTCCCCACACAAGGCTTACCGGGGAATCAAGGCGCATTGTAACGACATCCAAAAGTCCGCTCAGGAACAGCCAAGAAAGCACAAACGGGAACAGCGCACAAGCCACCGACAGTTTCACGAAAATGAACATGACAACGGCCACCAGCGCCAAGATACCATACATCGGAAGCGGCATGCTTTCGGCGCCACCGAGCACATATAAGCCAGCAAACGAAAGAAGTGCCGCCACCGCCGAGGCAATCCCCGCGCGCACGCCGCCAAACACGACAAACATCACCACACAAGCGATGCTTGCTACGCCAATGTAGCGGGCCGATTCCCACAAGGCTTTTGCACCTTCCGTTTCGGCAAGCCACATTCCAAACGCTTCAGAAGAACCGAGCGGCAAAGAAACCATTTCTTGCCACCCCGTAGCCACAAACGAGACCGTCGCAATCACCATTACAACGAGCGAAATCAAACGAAAACGCAACATCCATTCCAAAAAGGTCTGAACCTTTCCCGGTTTTTCTCTCAAATCCATTATTACCTCGAAATCAACAGTTTCTGTTTTTTAGTCCAAGTTTTCTTTCCGAAATTTTCGGTAGCAGACACGGTGCTGCGCACCACGTAGTGGTACAGACCGTTTGCAAGGGGGCGTCCATGATTATCGCGACCGTTCCAATGCGTCACACCGGATACAGCATCTTTAAGCACTCGCACCAATTTGCCGTTCTGGTTGTAGATAAAGATGTCGACCTTGCTGTCGCGATCCACAGCCAAATTCTTGAAGTAGAACGTCGTACCTTTTTTGCCCATCGGGTTCGGCGCATTAAACACGTCGGCCAGGCCCGATTCCATATCGTCCGTAATTTCAACATTCAAAGTCTTGATGCTTCTATTATCCAAGACATCGTTCGCCATGACCTTGAAAACATACTTACCGGCAGGATACTGTTCCGAATTGAAATTCATACGAAGCTTGGCACGCTTCGAAGTCTGTTCCAGGTACGGCCACGGATGGAACGGATCCTGCACACCAACGATTTCAAACGAAATACCTTCGTCAGCCTGTTCCCTGAAATCAAGAGCGGTCGAATCTTCAATGACCACCTGCAAGCAAGCCGGAGACTGCAACTTGACGGTTTCACCATCGGCGAAATTCGTCGCCATGCCCCCTGCATAACAGGACTGCACCTGAATCGTCGGCGGAAGCGTATCATTCAGCGAATCTGCATAATTTGAAATTCCGCTAATCACCAAGTCCCTAAGCCAGGTTCGACCCACGGCGCTTTCGTTCGAAGAATAAGCCCAGGCACTAAATTCTGCAGCGGTATCGCCAATCGAAATCTTACGCGGCGTCACAAATTCCGTTGTAAAGCGACCTCCCTTCACCGGAATCTTTTCAGAGTAAATCAAGGAGCCATCATAAAACACGTCAACAGAATCGTCAGCTACTTCCAGAGCCATTCTCTTCTGGCTGCGACCTTCACGCAAGACCAAGTCCACAAAGCCGTTATCAAGGCCATCAACGGTACCGGACACTTTCATACGGTCAAGAGCCTTGATTGAATCAAGCTGGCTATCAAGCGAGATCTTGAATTCAGCATTCGGCATACGAACTACCGGTTCGCCAAAAAGCACATAGCGTTCATTGTTGTATCGCTGTCGATCATACTCCAAGCCAAAGCTTCTTTTTGTTTTAAGCACGGCCATACCAATCGTTTCGCCTTTTCCCGTCAAAGCGTTCAACAAGACATTCGTTCCAAAATTGGAGTTGTAATCGGCAAAGGTCTCGCGAGTCGCACCAATGGAAACAATGGAACCCACCCTGGGAGCCAAAAGGAATTCCTCGGAAAGGGATTTGGCGTTACCTTCATCAAAACGGCCCACCGTGCAAGAGAACGACCCCAGAATGGTATAACGGCCCGTGTTCGAAAGCTTAGCGACATAGCTCGGCTTCAAAAGGCCTTCGCTCGCCCAGTCGGTCTTGGATCCATGTCCAAAGTAAGTCGTAAAGAGAGCGCCCTGATTCAAGATATTGATAAAGTCATCAGCGGCATCCTTCTTTTGGCCCGCCGCATCTTCGGCATAATCCAGCAAATAAACCTTCTTGAAGTTCCAGCGTTCGCCCCTGGACTTGGCGACATCGTCAATCGACTTTACAAGTTTTTCCTGATACCAGGTATGCTTTGTCACATCTTCCATCCCGCTGTTTCGTGCATCGTCAGCCGCATGCAACATAGTAGCACGCCAATCGGAATAATCCATGACGCCTTTCTTTTCGTAGTCCTTCGCCTTTTCGACATAGTTTGCAAATTCGGTCACCGATGACACCGGGATTCGACCGACCGCCACATCCAAGTCGTAATTGCCATACATCACCACTTCGCCCGAATCAAGTACGCCAAAGAAATCTTCTACTACAGCGTCTTCTTTTTCAAACGGCGGGAAATAAGAAGCATTCAACTTGCTGTCAAAGCCACGATAGTCAAAACTACCGGCTCCGACAAGCAACACGTAACGGAAATTCGGACACACCGAGTATACATAAGAAATGTAATTGCGCACTGCCACCGGCGAGACACGTCCCCCCGTATAGTGGTCATAAACATCTTCAAGGGCCACAAGCGATGTCGCGAACGTTCCCACGGACGATCCGTCGCTGCGGAATTGAGCCAAAGCCTTTGCAGGAGCCAAGAACTCCGTCGGCGCAATAATCAAGTATTCCAATTTTGAATTGGGTTTCGAAATATCTTTAAGGACTCCCTCTCCGTAATCCGGAATTCCCTCGACCTTCAGTCCCGAGCGGTAAACATTTTCCTTGACAGCCAGGTAACGAACATCTTCGCCTACGGGAATACTGTCTTTTGCAATTCCGTTAGATGCAGCAAGGAATCCGACCGGTTTCAAATTCGAAAACTTCAGGACCTGGGTTTGTGCGGGAACGGGAACATTGACAACACCCGAAACAGAACCACCGGGCAAAAGCCATTCCGCAGAATCCACCACGGGAGTCCACTGGTAGGCAACCGTAAATCCATCGAAGCGGTCATACTGTCTTTCGTTCGGCAACATGTCCAGAACATACAGGTTGTCTCTTTCCAGAAGAGTCGGATTGTCTATACGGAAGTTTCCGCCAGGCAAAAGTTCCATTTCGTCATTTCCAACTCGGGTACCATTTATTTCCAGCGCAAAATTAATCGTATCCATGCGCCTTTTATAGCTCGCCCCCGAAAGCGTCAAGTTGGCAGGTTGGTCATTTCTGATTACCGCCGAATTCGCCCATATGGAACGATGCGGGAAATACGAAACGGCCACATACTGTTTGCCACCACTGACCATTCCCGGCAAAGAAACCGCTTCCTTGATTTCATCTGCAGAGAACGTGACACGGGTCGTATCAAAACGGCTATGCCATTTCCAGAACCATTCCTTACCCGTTGCCTTTTCCCAATCGAGTTCTTTTCCAAAATAGGTATCTCGCAAAAGGGCATCTTTTTCGGCGCGCACATAACGCATCCAGGCAACTTCTTTTCCGTTACCCGAAGGAGAGGCAACCTTTTGATCCAGGCGAAGTCCCTTGCCCGTTTCTTTATAGCCGAATAGGAACTTTTGATAGAACGAATACGGAGAATATGAATGGAAATAGTCCATTTTCCCATTCACAAAGAATTTGTCTTCGCGGTCGCAACGTTTCCAGAAGGCACTGCCATAACCCACAAATACAAGCGTATCACCATCGTTAAAGATTCCATCGGCCTTACTGCCTCCAGGTGTATGGTCGCGGACTTCGATCGGGATTTCAAAGATTTGATTAGGATTACGCTCGCTTGTACCGGGGCCCATATCGGCCAAAGTATCGGGAGACGCACCGAACAAGCAAATCTTATCGACAGGAATACCATCTATCGCTTCTTGGCGCTGCCACAGCAACAGAGAATTGCGGATTTCCGTAAAGGGAACCGCATAAAGACCATCTTCGCTGAAAGTCGACATACTCCTGTCGCCTTTATCCCCTACTTGGAATCGGGCAAGGAATGTCACATCGTCTTGACCGGCAGCTTCCTTACGCAAAGCCTTGATCGACTTTGCCCTCGAAGTGCCAAAACGGGATGCCGCTACTGGATTTTCAACTTTAGAAAGAGCTCGCTTTCCCGGATTGACTCCATTCACGGAACCGTTAAACTGGACCTTCAATTGGAAATTCTTACGAAGCGATACCGACGAGCCATTCTTGACATAAAGGGGAACGCGAATTTCGGTCATCCAAAGTCCATCACGCATAACCGGTTCAGATACGTTCACCGGCAGGAACTTTAACGAATCCTCTTTACCGCCAGGGCCACCCTTGCACAAGGATTTTCCGAGCGGGACCAATTTGGAATCCGTCACGGAAACCGCAGGCTTCTGGTTAGACGGAAGCGCAACACGGTAATAACGGAATGGCACCGCATTGCCATCCAGATAAGCGGCGTTTTCCGGCAAGAACACTCCACCATGGTCATTAGCGTCTAAACATTGGTGGACACTTGATTCAATGACAGCATCATCCAAGACAAAACGGTTCTTGGAATCTTCGACCACGCGGGCAAACGAGCACACCGCACCCAGGGTCACAAAAAGGGAAATAAGGACTTTGAACTTCACTCTACTAAAATAGCAAATCGCAGGAGTCCAGAGCTATCATTTACTTGCGAATTTCCAATTCCGAATAACCATTTCCGTTGGTTCGAAATTCAACCGTTTCTCCGGTGGCCGTAGTCGCCCTAAAAAGCTTAAAAAACGAAGGGGCCACGCCGCGCATCAGGATCGCTTCGAGCTCGGAACGCTTGATCATGAATTTTGAATTCCAAGCCGGCATATACCAGTGCCACGGTTGCCAATTGAACACGCCGCGCACCGACTGCACAAAGGCTCTAAGCATCAAGGAATATTCATACTTGAAATAATCCTCGTAATCGGTCAAAATGGAATTCTTTTCGGCAAAATCCCTAGTCGCATAATCGGACACCATGTACAGGGGATCTTCCCCTTTCTTTTCGTAGGAGAAAATCATTCCCGACGGCAGGATTTTCACCTTCAGATTATCCTTGTCATGATGTACGAATTCCTTTTCGGAAATTTGTCTGTAATCGCGGAAAACAACTTCGGGGCGAAGAACCTGATTAATCGCCAAAGGAACCGGTTTAGCGTCAAGCGACTGCAACTCGTAGAACAAAATCGTTTCACCGTTTCCTTTAGGCAAAAGCACAGCTACTAGCGGTTTTGCACGTTCCGTAATCACCCACACCATTTCGGGTTTATTTGCACTTTTAAGCATCGGATCCAGGATTTGCATCAGCGACGGATCCTTGACGCCGTTTACATCCCATTCCATCCAGGTGCCCGTACCGCCCACGGAATCGAGCGTTGCAAAAAGGCGCTCGCCACTAAAGGGAACCTTCGACTCGACTGCCCCCATCACCTTGGCAGAACCTGCCGTGTAAGGCTTCGATTTCGGTGCAGCCCATACGCAGGCCGCGGCTACAAGTAAAGCAAAAAACAGCTTAAAAATCTTCATACGGGACAATCTAGAATCCGATCGGTTCGCACAGGGAATCATCGAGTCTCGAATACGTCATGTGGTATTCGCGGTCAAGCCAATAAAGGGCCAGTTTCTTGTTGGTCCAACTCTTCTTGACAGCCGTCGCTTCAAGGCCCTTGGTTATCAGCGGAACCGTTTCGACCAAGTCGAGTTTCCAGGACTTGTCGTCCCATTCAAAAATCATGATCGGCACTTCGGGGCTCTGGGCAAGGCCAATGCTTCCGCGGTCGTTCTTGATTTTCATGGGGCCCAGTTTCAGCTTGGTAAAGTTATGGATGATTCCCGCCTTGGACATATAGAGCCAAAGCATACGGTCTTCGGGAACTTGCCACAGGTGTTCGCGTTCGTAGAGGCGGTAAAGCAAGATCGAATAAATTTCGTAGAACTGGCAGGTATCCAATTCTTCGGGGCCATAAGTCCTGGCATGCTGTTCCAGCGTATCGAGCCAGTATTCCGAAGAATCAGTCAGCATAGCATAAAGATCGTCGGCAGGCGTATCTTCACTAATCGCCATCAGGAAATTCTGGAACATCGATTCAAGCATGGCTTGCTTGTCGTATTCCCGGTGTCCGACCTTTTCGTTCTTGATTTCGGCCGATTCGCCAAGCGTTGCATCGATCAAGGATTCATTGCGAGGATCGTTCGGGTCTTTCGTATTCGAAGAACCCGCACAAGCCCCAAAGAAAACACTCATCCCTACTGCAAGGGCCATAACAATTGTATTTTTAAGAGTATGCATCGCGATACCTATTTAAAAATGACTCTCGACGAACTGCTCCGTGCCTGTACCCTCAAGGGGTTCCAAGGCTCGGGCCCCGGCGGTCAGCACCGCAACAAGACCAACACGGGCGTTCTGCTCGGTTTACGTGAGTTCAATTTAGAAATCAAATCGTGCGAAGGGAGATCCGCTCACGAAAACAAGGTGCATGCACTACACCGGATGCAAATGGCGCTTGCCTTGCAAGTCCGAGAAACGCCCGCAAACCCCGAAATGCCCTTCCCAGGGAGCAACGGGCACCTGCAACCCAGCAACGCACTCTTTCCGCTGTTCGTTGCCCACGTGTTCGACATTATGGCGACCAAGAACGGCGATACCAAGGCAGCCGCGGCGGCATTCAACCTGACCCCGAGCGCCCTGGTGAAAATCCTACGCCAGGACAAGGCCTGCGCCACCAAATTGCAGGGGAACCGCAAACAAAACGGGCAAAAAGCGCTGAAGCTTTAAACTGCCGATTTTTGCGTAAAAACGCCAATTTTAAAACGTAAGGAAAAATTTTCACGAAATCCTCTGAAAAACAGGGGATAAAAATGAACCATTTTTTCCGAATCAGCGTGTTAATAAATAGGACCACTCAACCAAATGGAGGTATTATGAGTCCTATTAAAGTGAAACACGCTAGCATCGCCACCTCGTTCCTTTGCGCACTCGCCCTCTGGAACTGCGGCAGCAACTCCCACGACGAAACCAGCGCCACCATCAGCAAGGCAGGCACGGCATCGGTCGCACTCCGCCTGCAGTACAGCACACCCCCGCTGCTCGACAGCTTGGTGCTTGACTGCTACGGAGCAGACACGCTCCACTATGTGCATTCTACGGACAGCGCCTTATTCAACATGGACCTGTTCCCGAGCGACAACTGGACGTTCAAGGCGCAGATCTATGCAAACGGAGCCTTGATGCAAAAAGGCGAGCTTTCGACAAAGCTCGAAGCCGGAGCCATCGAAGACCTTTCGATCCAGATGCACCCCATTGTGGGTTTTGTATGGGTCGAAATCCCGACCGGACTCAGGAACGAAAGCGGAATTACAAGCGGCACCATGATTCTTTCGTCCAAGGATGACCACTACGAAATTCCCATGCAAGAATCTACCGGAAAGGTTTTCTTCAAGAGCGACATGCTTAAGCTTGGCGTCGAATACGACGTCCAGATTACCCTGTCCGATTCTACAGGAAGTGCCATTTACAGTCTTTCCGACAAGTTCCTGCTCACCGAAGACAGCCCCGTGCCGAACCTTTCGCTGAATTCGCTGCGCAGTAAGGTGTCCCTAAGCATTAAAGCCGCAGACGAACGGTATGTCGAAATCATACTCCCGCTCAAGGCGGGCTATAGAAAGCCCAAAGCGGACGACCTACTGATTACGGAATACTTCTCCGCCCCCGGCACCAAAGACAGTTCCCTATACGAGTTTGTCGAAATCTACAACGGAAGCATCGACACCTTGCTTCTGGACGATTGCACCATCGGGCTCGGCAGCGCCACCAGCATCAAGCGTTTCGCCTTGACTGCAACAGAAATCATTCCCGGACAGGCGCTAGTCCTAGGCGATGCCGCCTCCGAAAAGACTCCGGCACAGCACATCAACACCGACGGTTGGAGCGCCATGACAAACAGCAGCGGAGCTGTTGTTCTGCAATGTAACGGAGAAACCCTGGACTCGCTGTATTACGCAAGCGCCCCCGATTCCCTGCACAGCAACGTGGTTCCTGCAGTAGGTTCCGGCAAATACAATCAAAGCGGCCAACTGAACATTGACCGCTGGAAAGTGCGTTCGGATTCCTCGGCATGGTGCCTTGGGTCACCTACTCCGGGCGAACTGAATTTCTGTAATTAAGCGTGAATCTGCGTATTGACGCGTTCCACGTCGAACAGCCTACGCAGCAATTCGGTGCGAGACGGATCGCGTTCTTCGGCAAGAGTCAGCGGACCCATGTTCAGGGCGACCAAAATCGACCCCGGATAGTTGTTCGCGCTCTTGATGAAGTCGCTCGAAGAAACACCTTCGGTGTAGAAATCGACAACGAACGTATCCCAGTCGTCATTTTCAAGCTGTTCCTGGGCTTCGGCCTCGGTCTTAACGGCCTTGAGGGTTGCACCCACCAGGAGGTCGGTCAGCACGGTCAGGCACGCTTCGCGGTGGGAATCGTCTTCTTCCCAAATCAGGATACGACGGTCGCTATAATCGCGGACCACGGGTGTCTGGGCGAGGGCTTCCTCGGAATCAAACTTCTCGAGGGCGGCTTCGTCCATTTCTTCATCGTCAAAATTGTCGAATTCTTTTGCCATAGTAGCCCAAATATAGTAAACCTAGGGCCAAAACATTGCCATAATCGGTTAGAATTTCTAAATTTGCGCGCAAAAATAAACGTCAATCAAAAGAGCCATTATGGATACATCTAAAATCAGAAACGTCGCCATTATCGCCCACGTTGACCACGGTAAAACTACCCTGGTGGACCAGCTCCTCAAGCAGTGCGGAACCTTCCACGAAAACGAAGAAGTGAACGAACGCGTGATGGACTCCGACAACCTGGAACGCGAACGCGGCATCACCATCCTCTCCAAGAACACGAGCGTCATGTACAAGGGCTATCGCGTGAACATCGTCGATACCCCGGGGCACGCCGACTTCGGTGGCCAGGTGGAACGCGTGCTCGGTACGGTGGACGGCGTTATCCTGGTGGTGGACGCATTCGAAGGCCCCATGGCCCAGACCCGTTTCGTGACCCAAAAGGCCCTTGAAATGGGGCTTATTCCTATCGTTGTCGTGAACAAGATCGACCGCGACGGCTGCAACCCGCATGCCGCTCTCGACAAGGTGTTCGACTTGTTCTGCGAACTCGACGCCAACGAACAGCAGCTGGACTTCGACAAGGTGTTCGGTTCTGGCCGTAAGGGCATCTGCAAGGCCGAAATGGAAGACCCGGATGGCGACTTCCACATTTTGATGGACAAGATTATCGAACGCATCCCGGCTCCGAAGGGCGATCCGAACGCTGAACCGCTTCTGCAGATTGCGTCCCTCGAATACTCGGGCTTCCTTGGCCGCTTGGCCGTGGGCCGCGTGCAGCAGGGAACCTTCAAGCCGAACATGACCGTTGCCCAGGCTATGACCGACGGCAAGGTCAAGAACATCCGTATCCAGAAGATTCTGCGCTACGAAGGCCTGACCCCGCAGCCGATCGAAGAAGCCGGTCCGGGCGACATCATCTTGATTGCCGGTCTCGACAACTTCGACATCGGTGATACGCTCTCTTCTACGAGCAATCCGGTGCACCTCCCCCGCATCCATATTGACCCGCCGACCATTTCTATGCTCTTCACCGTGAACACCTCGCCTCTGGCCGGTAAGTACGGTGGAAAGTTCATGACGGGTAACCAGCTCCAGGAACGCTTGGAACGCGCCCACATGGCAGACCCCGCCCTCTTGGTCGAAAAGGTCGACGGCGCTTCTACCTTCAAGGTGTCTGGCCGTGGTATTCTCCACTTGACCATCCTCGTCGAAAACATGCGTCGTGAACTCTACGAATTCACCATCGGTTCTCCGCAGGTGATTTTCAAGAACGACGAAAACGGCAAGCTCCTCGAACCGATCGAAGAATTCAAGGTCGAAGTGCCGAACGAATTCAGCGGCGCCTGCATTCAGGAAATCAACACCCGTAAGGGCGAAATGGTCAACATGACCACCGACGAAAACGACCGTGTCACTCTCGAATACCTCGTTCCGAGCCGTGGCCTTATCGGTATCCGTCCGAAGCTCCTTTCCCTTTCCAAGGGTTACGCCATCAGCCAGTCCATCTTCAAGGACTATGAACCGTACAAGGGCGAAATTCCGGCCCGCGTGAACGGCGTGCTCATCGCAAAGGAACCGGGCGAAGCTGCAAGCTATGCTCTTTCCAACTTGGAAGACCGCGGTTACCTCATCATCGGACCGGGTGCCGAAGTTTATCCGGGCATGATCGTGGGTGAACACAACCGCGACGTCGATATCATCGTGAACGTCACCAAGGGTAAGCACCTTACCAACATGCGTTCCAAGTCTGCCGACGACATGATCCAGCTGACTCCGTACCGCCGCCTGACTTTGGAAGAATGCGTCACATTCATCAACGAAGACGAATGCATCGAAGTCACGCCGGAAGTGCTGCGCCTGCGCAAGACCGAGCTCGACCCGATCAAGCGCAAGCAGCTCTCCAAGCGCCCGGCAGAGGAAGACTAAGAAACTTTGTCATCCTGAGCGAAGTCGATATACGAAACTAGACACTTTAGTGTCTTAGTTGAGTTAGGTTCGAAGGAGCAGGATCTAAAAGCATTAAAAGCCCCGCACTGCGGGGCTTTTTCTTATGCAAAAGAGGGATGTTTACACCAAGAATCCTAAGCGTCCTTCGCCGGTTTGCAGGTATTCGTTCATGTACTGCTTCGCGATTTCGCAGGCGGTAGGAACGTCTTTGCCGAGCGCTACGTTCGCAAGGATTGCCGAACTGAGCACGCAGCCGGTGCCGTGCTTGCCTTTGCCGGGGAGTCTCGGGCTGATAAACTTGAACTGTTCTTCGTTATACCACAAGGTGTCAATCGATTCCTTGCCGCGGGCATGGCCACCTTTCAGCAACACGGCAAAGTCACGACCCATCTTGATTTGACCGCGGGATTCCGCAAGGCCAAGGCCCAAATAGGCATACTCGTCCTGATTCGGGGTCACAAGATCAATCGACTTCATAATAGGCAAGAATTTTTCAGCATCGCGCATAAAGTGGAACCCAGCGCTTGCGCTTGCGATCGGGTCCCAAACAATAAATGCGTCCGGAGATTTTTCACGGACAAACTCAACGATACGCTTGAGCGTGCGAGCCTTTTCCACAAGGCCAATCTTTACGTACTTAAACTTGTGTTTTTTAAAAAGAGTTTCGAGCTGTGCCTCGATGCGGTCCCAAATCACCCAGCCGGGAACCACGAATTCTTCTTCGTTTTGCTGCGTGAGTGCCGTGCAAACCGCCTGGCCATACACGCCAAAATGCGCCATCGTCTTGATGTCAGAGATAAAACCTGCTCCAGCAGAGCCGTCAAAGCCTGCCACCGTCAAAGCATGAATCAGTTTTTCACCCATACCCTATCCTTTTCTACATCAAATAATACCCAATCAGACCGCCTGTAACGACACAAATCAACACCACCGCAGGCAGAATCGGGCGGCGCATGGACTTTGCGCCCAACACGCACACCATAGCACCTTTAGTCAATGTGTTGGCGAGGCTTGCAAACAAGAGCGCAAGCACCAGTTCACGCACCGCAAGGCCCGATTTTAAATTCATATCGATCACCGAGAACGCAACCGCATCCATTTCGGCGGCGCCGCCCAAGAAGCTACAAGCGAGCAACGCACCCGAGCCCAGGTAAACGCGGGCGGCATTGGCGACAAACATCACGCATGTAAAAATCACGCCGAATTTAATGGCGGGCAGCAACTTAAACGGGTTCGTAAAGTCAGCCGATTTCTGCTGGTGATTGCGGAATTCCTTGACCTTCAGGTACAACGCATACAAGAGCGCCGGCACCACCGGCAACAGCAGCGGGAGCGCCAGCGGTTTCGCAAGAGCCCCACTCAAGAAAATGCAAATCAGGTAGAGGCGCACATACATCACCGCCCAGCTCAGCACAATGCCAAGCGTAAAGTCTGACGCATAAGCCTCGTTTTCGCGGCTACGCCCCGCTAAATTCAAAGTCAGCGCCGTACTGCTCGCAAGACCTCCCAAGAGTCCGGTCAACCAAATGCCCTTACCCGGTCCCACAATTTTAATCAAGCCGTAGCCGACAAATCCGATACCCGAAATGAACACCACGAAAATCCAGATGGAACGCGGATTCAAGACCTCAAGTCCCGGCGGGCCATAGGAATTGTTTGGAAGGAACGGCAAGACCAACGCCGTAATCACCGCAAACTTTACGATGGCAATAATGTCTTCTTTCGAAAGCTTTTGTGCAAAAGTATGCAACTGCTCCTTCGCCGAAAGCACCCAAAGAATCACCACCACAATTACGCAAGATTCCAGCAGACGCCCGTACCAGCAAATACCGCCGAGCAAGTACACAATCACCACCGCCACGCTCGTGGTAATGCCGTCACCACCCGGGAGACGATCCCCTGTAGAGTTCTCATTCTTTCGATGTCCAATCGCAAAAGACACGTGCATGGCCATCAAGAGCATGCCGACCACAATGAATCCGGTAACAAAAGGCGCCACACCACCCATCTGGTCCGACAGAAGCGCCGCCATGGCGCCCGCAAGTCCCACCAGGGTAAAAGTACGAACACCGGCCGGATGCCTATCCGACTGGTCGTAATAAGTGTGCTCGCGCTGCAGGCCAATTATCAGACCAATGCCAATCGCGGCCGCCAAACGATAAAAAACATTAAAGTCAAGCATGTCTTTAATATATATTAAAGACGAAAGACGAGAAACTAGAGATGAGCGAAAATATCAAAAAAAAATTATTCTTTCCGCACTAATTTCGACTTCATCGACGCCTTCATGGCATACATGCGTTCATCTGCCAAATGATAAACTTTTTCGGCCTCGATATTGGCTTCTTCAATTTCACTAAAGCCATGTTTCAAAAATTCGTGCTTGTAAGCCACGCCATACGCAACTTCCAACGGAACGGGCAATTTTTCGCTACGTTCCTTTTCTAAATCCTTCATGTTAGAAATGGCATCGTTCACATCGGCCACATGTTCACTTCGGACAATGGCCATGAACTCATCACCGCCCACACGAATCGCGGTTCCAACCCCCGCAAAAGTTTCCTTAAAGACCTCGGCAAATGTTTTAATGAGTCTATCACCTTCGTTATGGCCGTACTTGTCATTCACAGTCTTAAGACCATTCATATCAATACTGATAATGGCATAATCTCCAAAGTTTTTATCAAGGATTTCAAAAATCTGCTGGCACTTGGCACGGTTATAAAGTCCGGTCAAAGCGTCCAGATAAGCCATTGTAGCAAGGATTCCCTTTTCGGCACGGTCTTCCAAAATGTAAACCAAATAAACGACATAACTTTGAACCAGCGAAAACACAAAGCCTAGCGTTCCCAGCGGAATCCAGGACGATTCCAACAACGGGTTGTCCACAGCGAGATAGCGGGCAAAATTAAAGCGAAGCATGTCCGCCACCACCATCACCACAAAGAACAAAACACCGCGGGAAAGGAGCTTTCCGGACTCGTCCATTTTCTTGTTGTAGAGAATACCGGAATAAACAAAGTATACCAAACCGGCAAATACAACCGTATGGAAAAACACCAGCATTTGCGGGTAGAACAACACGCCCGTAAAATGAAGAACCGAAGAGACAACCAAGTAAGCAACTTCATAGGTCACCAGAAACTTCATGACCCAAGTCTTGTATTGGTTGAGACGAGTCCGTTGCATGTTCCAAAGCAACAGCGTAAACGGGATCGGGGCAAAATAAAGGCAGATATATTCAAGCGTCGTATTGAGCGTCAAATTGTAAGACACGACTTGGATCAGTTTCGTATAGCACATTGTCCAGGTGCCAAACGTAAACGACAAGAGCCCAATCATCAACAGACGGAAATAATTGACGCCGTAAATTCGCATGACGGCACCAACCAGAACAGCAAGCAATCCAAAAAGAATCAGGAATATTCCAATGACAAGCGCAAAAATATGGCGTGAGGAATAATCGCTCACGGCGTATTCTTCGGGCACAAGTTCATATTTCGAAAAAGTAATTTTCCTGTTGTCTATTTTTTCGACAAGAACCACTTTCAACTTTTGATGATCGCCATGATTCAAATGAACATAGTGGTAACCGCACCCCGGAAACACGCGGTCTTTACCATACTCATACACGCTTTTTCCGTTTTCAAAAACCTCAACAGCACTATGTACCGTCCGGAACCTGAATATCGGATGCGCAATCTGGTTTGCAGAAATCTTGCCTTCCAAGATTAACGAATCACCACTCATCAGTTTCTTGGGGAATGTATAATTCACCAAGGACTCTACGCCGGTTATTTCGCCCTTGTAAGTAACAGTCCAACCTTTGTCAAGACGAACATGTTGCGGCGCTACGCCGTTGGAACGAACGGCAACCAAAAAAACAACAAACAGCAAAAGTAGTACGACAGCCGAAACTGACGTAACCCACAAATATTGCTTATGAATTCTTTCGGTTTCTATCAATTAGCGCTCCCAGACTTCGAATACGGTGGGATAATCGTTCTTTTCGTCGGCTTCGAAATGCTCTTCGCTCACCTTATGCCAACCCTCGCCCCATTCCGGGAACAGCACATCGCCATCTACATCGGCAAGGACGCGGGTTACATAGAGTTTTTGCACCAAGGGCATGGCTTCGCGGTAAACCGCCGCGCCGCCAATGATAAAGCATTCCGTTTCGTGGGCGGCGCGGGCAGATTCAATCGCCTGCGAAAGATTGCCGCACACAACGCAACCCGGTGCTTCGAAAGCAGGATTGCGCGTAAGCACGTAATTCGTGCGGTTCGGGAGCGGACGTCCGATATCGTCGTAATTCTTGCGACCAAGCACAATGGAATGCCCAGTCGTAATCGCCTTAAAGCGCTTAAGGTCAGCGGACAAATGCCAAGGCAAGTGACCGTCGCGACCGATTACATTGTTCTGAGATATTGCAACAATTGCAGAAATCAACATATCTTTGCCTCCCCCTTCGATTACACCGCTATCGGTGCTTTAATCGTCGGCCACGGATCGTAATCGACCAGTTCAAAATCTTCGAACTTGAATTCGAAAAGATCCTTGATTGCCGGGTTCAACTTCATAGTCGGCAACTTACGCGGCGTACGCGTCAGTTGTTCACGGGCCTGTTCAAAGTGGTTCGAGTACAGGTGCGTATCACCCAAGGTATGAATGAATTCACCCGGTTCATAATCGCAAACCTGCGCAAGCATCAAGGTCAACAGCGCATAAGAGGCGATATTGAACGGCACCCCGAGGAACGTATCGGCACTGCGCTGGTAAAGCTGGCAGCTGAGCTTGCGCTTGCCAGAGGCTCCAACACCGCCCACATAGAATTGGAACAAGCAGTGGCAAGGCGGCAGGGCCATCTTGTCGACTTCGGCCACGTTCCAGGCGCACACCAGGTGTCTGCGGGAATCCGGATTGTTCTTGAGGCTATTAATCAAATTCTGAATCTGGTCGATATGTCCACCATCGGGAGTCGGCCAGCTACGCCACTGGTGACCGTAAACCGGGCCCAGGTCACCGTTTTCATCGGCCCATTCGTCCCAAATGGTCACCTTGTTGTCGTGCAGGTACTTAATGTTCGTATCACCCTTCAAGAACCACAACAATTCATGGATAATCGAACGCAAATGAAGCTTTTTCGTGGTCAAGCAAGGGAATCCCTTGGACAAGTCGTAACGGCACTGGCGGCCAAACACGGAGCGCGTTCCCGTTCCCGTACGGTCAGAACGATCCACCCCATTTTCCAAAATATCCTTGAGCAGGTCTAAGTATTGTTGCATATAGCCAATTTAATAAAAATGTGAGATGTGTAATGTAAGATGTGAAATTAGAAACGATTATTCATTACTCATTCCACATTACTCATTGTTCATCCCCAAAAATTTCCACGCGCTTGTACTGCTTCACCTTTTTGTCTTCGGTGACCGCTTTTTCGCGCAAAAGGGCGTTAACGGCCTGCAAAATGAGGTCTTGGGTATGCTTGGGCACAGGCTTTTTGCCGAGGCGCGCCTTCTGCACCATCTTGTGGTTCAAATTTGCCGGGAGCATTTCCACGAGATCGTGGTTGGAGGCATCAAGGGACTGGAGAATTTCGTCGAGTTTGGTCATAGAGGAGTAGGAAGTTAGAAGTGGACAGTAGGAAGTAGGAAGAGATTTTTGATTAAGATAGAAAAAGTCCCCGGCGGTATGCCAGGGACTTTATTCAAAGGTTAGCGAAGATTACTGAACCAAGTTGCTTTCGCACTGAGTACCGTCGTTATCCGGCGTTACGAAGTGCATTTCGATACGGCGGTTCATTTCGCGGCCTTCAGCAGTGCTGTTGTCGTCGATCGGGCAGCTAGAGCCCATACCGATGGCCTTGATACGATCCTTCTTCACGCCAGCCTTGGTGAGGGTCTTCATCACTTCCTTAGCGCGGTTTTCAGAAAGCTTCTGGTTGGTCTTTTCCTTACCCACGTTGTCGGTGTGACCCTGGATCACAATCTTCAGATCCTTATAGCTGTCGTCTTCGACGAGCTTCTTGGCGACACCCTGGAGGATCTTGCGTGCGTTGCTTTCCAAGGTAGCCTTACCACTCTTGAAGGTCACGCCATCGAGCTTTTCAGCAGCCTTCTTCGGGCAACCATGGCCGTCGTCACCCGGTTCATCCGGGCAGCGGTCGATACCGGTACAGACGCTTTCGAATTCCTTCTGGAGTTTCTTGGTTGCAACCCATTCAGAGCAGACACCGTCCTTATCCGGGTCCGGATCATCTTCAATCGGGCAACCCTTGTTCCATTCAGGACCAGCTTCGAGTTCGCAACGGTCATAGCCGCGGCACATTTCCTTGAACTGGTCAAGCATCTTCTGCTTGGTAACCCACGGAGAGCAGAGGGAGTCTCCATCCGGGTCCGGGCTTTCCATCGGGCAGCCCTGAGCAAATGCTTCACCGGCTTCGGTCGGACACTTGTCAACGCCAGCACAGATACCATCATACTGGTCAAGCATGTTCTTTTCGGTTACCCACGGATCGCAGAGGCCATCCTGGTCGGTATCCGGGTTGCCAAGCGGGCAGCCTTCATTCGTTGCCGGGCCGAGTTCGGTCGGGCACTTGTCGATACCCTTACAAGACTTGTCAATGAACCATTCCTTGGCCATAGCTTCGTCTTCAGCAGCCTTTTCGAAGTAGAAGCCCATCTTCTTTTCGGTTACCCACGGGTCGCAGAGGCCGTCGTTATCGGCATCCGGATCATCCCATGCACAACCCTTGTTGGCTGCGGAGCCTGCTTCACCCGGACACATATCGTAACCCTTACAGATGTCGGCGAATTCGTTCATGGCGCCTTCGTCAGTCACCCACGGAGAGCAGAGACCGTCACCATCCGGGTCCGGCTGCTTGGTCGGGCAACCGTTGAATGCCGGTGAACCAGCCTGTGCCGGGCAATCGTCGATACCTTCGCAAACGCTAGCGAACTTCTTGAGCATCTTCTTCTGAGAGACCCACGGGTCGCAAACGCCATCCTGGTCGGCATCCGGATTGTCGAGCGGGCAACCATCGTCGCCTTCACCCGCTTCACTCGGGCACTGGTCGACGCCTTCGCAAACTTCAGAAAATTCAGATTCGAAACCCTTTTCAGCAACCCAGGCATCGCAAACGCCGTCTTCGTCAGCATCCGGATTACCCAGCGGGCAACCCTGATTCAAACGGTGACCGACATCGTCCGGGCACTTGTCTTCGTCATCCGTAACGCCATCGCCGTCGCGGTCCTGAGCCAGCAGGAAGCCGCTCCAAGTGATACCGCCGTAAACAGTGAACTTCGGGTTCACGCGATTGCGTTCTGCACGAACGGCATCAGTTTCAGCGTATTCAAAAATGTTCTGGCTATACATACCCGTCGCATCATCAATACCATTCACAATGATTACAGATCCATTACGATCGCCATCGGTCAGGACTTCGTTATTGTGCAGATACTTGTCTCCACCGAGGTAGTAAGAAGCACCCAAGTGGATATCGACACCCACCGGCAGGTGGAATACCAAGGCACCAGTCAACTGCTTCATGTCGAGTTTGTCTTCATTTTCAGCACAGAACTTCAAACCGCTAGCCTTATCGAACGCGCAAGTCGCAAGGTCATCCGTCTGAATATCCCAATAGAATTCAGCAAACAACGACATAAATTCCATAAAGTAGACTTCAGCGGCAGCGCTCATGAACGGGAGCGACATATAATCACTGTTCGTCACATAGCGATAACCGCCGTTCAAGTGAAGCAGGAACGGGAAGCCATCGCCACCGTCCAACTTGCTTGCATCCATCGTAATGGCAAGACCACCCTTAAGGGTTGTAACCTTGCTGCCAAAGGGATATGCAACACCAGTCTTCTTGTTGATATATTCCGGTTCACGAATCCAAAGGCCCTGTTTTTCAGGATTGGAGGTTCCGAAAGCAGCACCGCCAAACACGGCGATATCGAACACCTGGTCTTCCGGAAGTGGGAAACGAGCCTTCAAGTCAACCTTGAGGTTACCAATATATCCAACCTTCGTATTGGAAATCGGGCCCTTATTGTCGACGTCTTCTGCAGTAAACTGGTCATAATACACCGGCAACGTAACACCGACATCGAAGTAGTGCCAAACACCGATAGCAAAACCGAGGTAAGCAGAGCCACCCACGAAGTCCTTCACTTCGGCATTACGTTCTTGCGCGAAAATATATCCATTTGTCATATCGGCAACAGCGTAATTTTCTTTTAGAGCTGTTCCGTTATCGCCGTTCGGGAACATATCGTTACCGAAAGCTGCATCGCCCAAAAGGGTAAACACTAGTTTGGAATGGCCAAGGGACTGAGCGGACTGGGTCTTATTCACACCCACAAAGCCTTCCTTGTTTATCGTCTGGGGATGTCCAGCAAAGGCGGAAGTCGCCAAAGCAAGGGCAAGACCCATAGCTACCTTTTTCATAGCATCTCCTTATAGTGGGCAACCACCAAACAAGGCTACCCGATTTAACTATTGTAAATATAACTTATTAGTTTAAAAAACAATCCATATATATGCTTTTTTTTTGAAATTTAATGAAAATCACACAACGACCCACGTTGTAGCATTTTTGTAACATGGACCTGGGCTAGGTAGGGCTAAAAGTTTTCTCGAACAATTCGGGGGCAAGCCTGCAAATACTCGTAAAACCACCCTTCCCCACAATAATGTGGTCCAATACGGGAATCTGCAAAATACGCCCCGATGCACAAAGGACCCGGGTAATCGACAAATCATCCTGGCTAGGTTCCAGCGACCCCGACGGATGGTTATGCGCAAAAACGACCGATACGGCACGGTCCTCGATCGCCTTTGCAAACGCCTCGCGCGGGTGCACCGGAGTCTTGTTGACAAGGCCCGTCGTTATTTCATGCACCGCAATCACGCCGTTCACCGAATTCAGCGAAACCACCACGAAATGCTCCTGTTCCTCGTACTTCAGGAACGAAAGACGCGACACCAGATCATCGGGAGTCATGACAGGATTGGACTTGTCGTTCAGGATATAGCGTTTCGAAAGTTCAAGACAGGCCAACACCTGGGCCGCTTTTACCTTGCCAAGCCCTCGAATTTCACGAATTTTGGCAAGTGTGGGCACCAGCGTCTGGTTTGAAAGGAAATCCGAAAGGCGCCGCGACAGTTCAAAGACATTGCAGTCCTGGCTACCGCTTCCCAAAATCACGGCAAGCAGTTCTTCGTTCGTGAGTGCCGAGGCCCCGTATTTTTCAATTTTTTCACGGGGCAGGATATTTCGGGCGGACTGATCGTTCAACATCATTAACATGGAATTCATAAAGCATCCTTTTTTGCTAGAGGTTCTACTCTATATACGCCAAAATTGAAAATTCAGTTCAAAATGGACCTTTTTTATCCCCCACACTTTTTCTATTTTTGGATTATCACTTGAACGGAAGGTCCTCATGGAATTAGGCAAATACAACCGCGCCCGGGTAGAAGAAATCATGCCCCAGGGCTACTACCTGGAACTTGAAACTGGCGGACGCGTACTGCTCCCCGGTAAAAAAGAAGAATTTTCGCTCCAGGAAGGCGAGGTTCTCGATGTATTCGTCTACATGGATTCCGAAGACCGCCCGATTGCGACACTCGACAAGCCCTACGCAACCGTCGGCGAATTTGCCGTGCTCGAAGTCAAGGACGTGAACCGCGTTGGAGCTTTCCTGGATTGGGGTCTGAACAAGGACTTATTCCTCCCCTACAAGCAACAGCTCGGCGAACTCAGGCGCGGTGACCGCTGCGTCGTCTACATTCTCGAAGACGACAAAAGCAACCGCATTGTCGCCACCGAAAAAATCAAGAGTTTTCTGGATCCGGATACCTCGGAGCTCCACCTCGGGCAAAAGGTACAGCTTGCCGCCTACGAAGTCACTCGCGACCATATCGATTTCCTGGTGGACTACCGCTACACGGGCCGTTTAATGATTACGCCCAATACGCCGAAAATCTACATTGGCGACACCATGGCAGGCTACATTCAACGCTTTACCGAAGACGGTAAAATCACCTTGAACCTCACCCCCGTGGGCTACAAGGGAATCATGAAGAGCGAAAGCCCGGCTGCCATTCTGAAAAAACTCGATGAAGCAGGCGGATTCTTGCCGTATGGCGACCACAGCGATCCCGAAGAAATCCGCCGCGAATTCGGCATGTCCAAGAAGACTTTCAAGAAGATTCTTGGCACGCTTTTCCGCGAAGGACGCATCGTCCTTTCCGACGACGGTTTTAGAAAGAATTAGTTGACGTATTCCACAGGAACTTCGTTTTCGTTCAATACGCGAAGTTCAATGCGACGGTTCTTAATACGGCCTGCTTCTGTCGCGTTCGATGCCCTAGGCTGGCTGGAGCCGTAACCGCTTGCCGAAAGGCGGCCGCGGTCAATGCCGTGATCGACCATATAAAGGAATACCGTATAAGCGCGCTGTTCCGAAAGCGTCTGGTTAAAGGCATCGCCACCTTCGGAACTGGTATGTCCCTGGATTTCGATACGGGCATCGGGATTCCTTTTTAGACCCGCGACAGCCTTATCCAAGATCTCAATCGATTCCGGCTCGAGTTCGGCGCTACCCGCCTTAAAATTCACGCCCTTCAGTTCTACACGAGTGTCGTCAAACACCACCGAAATGCCACCCGTACTCGCCGTCGGCGAAACATACGGAGTCGTTCCGCATTCGAAGGGACCGGTTACACTCTCGCAAAAAATGTTGTAGGTTTCTTCGCGCGGGATATGGAATGTCACTTCGCCTTCGGCATCCGTTGTAACGGTCAATTTTTTACTGGGATCGTTTTGACCCACAAAAGAAAGCTTCTTGTGTGCCTGCGGCACATCGTCGTTGTTGGTGTATGTCACCGTCAGCACAGCATGCGTCTTGTTCGGCAACAAATCGCGGGCAAAAGCCGATACAGCTAAAAGATTTACACACAAAACCGCCCCAAAAACGCGTAAAAAGCCGAAAGAAAACAATTTCACGGAACACTCCTTGAAAAACGGGCCGAAAAATAGAAAAAATATTCTAAATTTGGACACGAAAAACAAAACCTCCAAGGAGTAAACATGAAGTTCAGGAAAATCGCAGCGGCAGCTCTTGCCATGAGCATTTCCGCATTTGCCGCAGATGCCACCGACAATATGACCCTCAAGGGTAATGTTCAGACCCAGGTCACCAAGTCCATCGCCGACGAAGACAACAACTTCAGCAGCGGCTGGATTCGTGCCAACATTGGCGGCCAGTACAAGAGCGAAAACCTGGACGGAACTATCATGCTCCGTATCTTCGCCCCGGAATTCGGCAACAAGATCAAGGACGGCGATGGCAAGACCACGAGCTACGACAAGATTCTTGCAGACCTTTACTGGGTAAACTACAAGTGGGCCCTGAACGAAAATAACCAGCTGAACCTGAAAATCGGTCGCTGGAAGACGGACTGGTCTCAATCCACCAACTTCGGTACCTATGTCGATAAGGACTTGACCAAGCGCGGTCTGTGGATGCGTGATTACAGCCACAACGCTGTTGAAATGGGCTGGAAGAACGGCCTCAACCAGTTGAGCGCCATGGTCGCCGCCAAGAACGGTACTGCAAACCAGGGCTATGTGCGAATCGAAGACGACATGAAGTTCACCTTCCCCCTGGAAGTCAAGGTCGCCTACCGTTCCAACCTCGTCGACGTGGTGCAGAACACCGCCTACGTGACCCACCGTGTAGCCGCCTACGCCAGCTACGAATTCTTGCCGATTCTCCGTGGCTACGGTGAATACGCCTGCATTTACACCCAGGACGACGACCTGAACACCGAAGCAGCAAACTACATCGCCCCGGAATCCAAGTACTTCCAGCCGGGCATTTACTACCAGCCGTTCTACCTGGGCCTTGACTTCGCCCCGGCAAGCGGCTTTATGAACACCCTGATGAGCCACCTCATGGTGGAATGGGAATACATCAACAAGCGTGACAACCTTTATGGCGCCCCGAAGGGCACTTACGACGACTGGGCATGGACCGTTGCCTATGTAAAGAGCATCGGCAAGTCCAAGATCCAGTTCAGCGTCTACAGCGAAAACGAAATGAGCGATGTCGGTCTCGCCTTCCGCCTGACCAGCACCATCAAGTAATTTTTGATTGTAATGCCAAATTGGATTAAAGATTTTTCTTGGGAGAGGATGTTCGACTATATAGCCGAACGTTCCGTTACTCCCGTGAAGGTCGCAGTCATTGCAGGCAAGTCGTTCCTGTACTTCCATGGGCTCACCCGTGCGGCAGCCCTGACCTACACGACATTCCTGGCCGTGGTTCCGCTGCTGATTCTCTTGACCTCAATTACAATTGCGGTCGGTTTCGGCAACTTTTTCTCGGACTACCTGCCGCACTTGCTCTCGTTCTTGGACCTTGACTGGCCCGTCGACCCGATTATCACGATCGTGAAAAACGCCGAGCACGTGCCTATCGGCAAACTCGGATTCATCGGTGCCATGGGTTTGTTCATCACGTTCATCCTCGCCTTCGGCAGTTTGGAATCAAACTTCAACGTGGTGTGGGAAAACAAGGTGTCTCGCCCGCTGCATAAGCAGATCCGCATCTATACCCCGCTTCTGCTTATCTTTGCAGGCATTATCGGTCTTTACGCCGGTTTTGTGAACTATCTCCAGAATGCGCTTTCGGTCATTGTGGTTGACGGATTGCATTTTGACCCGTCGGTACTCAAGAGGCTGATTAACGCCTTCTGGTACCTGACATTCCACGGTGCATTCCTCCTGGTTATTTTCTTGACCCTGTATGCACTGCCCGCAAGACCGGACCCGAAGAACTACACCAAGAAGAAGCTGCTCGTCTCTTCGATTGGCATCACGGTTCTCGCATGGATTTGCATTATCATTTACGTGAAAATCCTGATGCTTATCCAGACCATGCTCGTGACCCGTATGTCCATCTTCTATGGCTCTCTTGCCTTCATTCCTCTCATCCTGTTCCTCGTGTTCGGCATCTGGACAATCGTGCTCTGCGGAAATTCTGTGGTATGGACGATTTGTACCTGGCCCGAATCCAAGGACCGTATATGGAACTGGGAAGGAAGCCCCGCCGAAGGCCTGAACATGACCAAGGACCGGTTGTAATTCGGCTTCCGGATTTCAGAATTAAGATAGCGGCAATCTGGCCTAGAGCCATTTGCCGTTTTTTTTTATACATTGTAAGAAAAAGGACTTTGATTATGAAAAAGATTCTATTGCTCATCGTGGCCCTGGTAGCCTTCGCAAACGCAGAACTGCAGAGCGTAAAGTATTCGCCCGAAGAAAAGTCGAACGACGGCCTGAAGGCGTTCATCGGCGTAAGCGGCGGCAACGTGCTTGTGGCCGACGACGGAGCCATCTTTGCGAACCTCCGCATCGGTCTGGATATCAATCCCCTGCTCTCGACGGGTGTCTGGGTGTCTAGGCTCTTGAGCGACGTGCGCAACTACAATGTCACTGAAAAACAGATGATCAAGTACATGTCCGTGGGCGGCTTCGTGGAACTGTTCCCGGTGCGCATCAACGACTTTTCCATCTCCGTACCGATTCAAATTGGCGGCGGCGCCCTCTATGTGATGGAACCGGACGACGAAGCCTTTGAATCCGAAGACTACTTCTTTACCGCCGACATGGCTGTGCATTTTAACTACCGTGTCACGAAGATGCTCGAAGTGTCTATCGGTGGCGGCTACCGCATGTTCAACGGTATTGAATCCAACGGCCTCGAGAACCTGGATTTCTGCACTCCGTTTGGCGAGCTGCGCTTTACGATTAGAGAGTGACACGCAGAGTCATCCTGAGTGAAGCCCGTAGGGCGAATACAAGACTTGGGGCTTCAGCCCCTTAGTCGAGTTAGGTTCAAAGGAGCAGGATCTAGTCAGCAAATGCAAGAATTCATCAGCATACGCGGCTGCAGGCTGCACAACCTGAAGAATATCGATGCCCAGTTCCCGCTGGGCAAGATTTCTGTGGTATGCGGGCCTTCGGGCTGCGGAAAATCGACGCTTGTGCTTGATACCCTGCACGGGGAATCCAAGCGCCGCTACTTGGAAACGCTTTCGCCGTTTGCGGCAGAACTGCTGGGAGGCCGCCGCATTATTCCGCTGGATAGCGCCGAAGGGTTGCCAGCAAGCCTTGCCGTTGGCCCAAGCCACGGTGAAACGCCTGCGAAGGCTTACGCATTGAGCATTTCGGAATGCGATTCAACTTTACGCGCCTTGTTTGCGACATATGCGAAGCCCGCTTGCCCCGTTTGCGGAAAACCCATGGAAAGCATGAGCCGCGAAGACATGATTCGCGAAATTGCGAGTTTGCCGCAAGGGAGCAAGTTGCAGTTCTTTGCAAGAGTTGACGCCGAGAAACGCGCGAACCTCGATAAGTTGGCGGCGGTGTTCCTGGCGCAAGGCTTTACGCGCGCCATGGCAGATGATGTCAGCCATTCGCTTGCCGACTTGACTGAAAACGAAAAGAAGATTGTCCCGAAGGAATTCTTTATTGTCGTGGACCGCGTGATTGTCCGCGAGAACACGCGCACCCGCATTGCCGAAGCAGTCGATGGAGTCTTGAAGCTCACGCACGGCGAATTGATTCTGGACATCAACGGAAGCCGCAAACTTTTCAGCACGGTGCCGCGCTGCCCGGAACATGGAGCGCAGCTTTCGAGACCGCTCGCACCAGAAGACTTGTCGCCGTATTCCCGCACGAGCGTTTGCGAAAAATGTGGCGGCACCGGAATCATCGAAGACGGCGACAACAGCGAAGAATGCCCTGATTGCAAAGGACTTAGACTCAAGCAGAATTTTTTGAACGCGGCGATTGAATGTATTTCAAGTGAAGATGAGCCGCACAAAAGCCGCACCACGTGGCAAGATATTTTAAACACGCCTTTCGCGGAACTCGAAAGCCGGCTGCACGCCCTGTTTGACAATCGACTCACGGCAAAGCAGCAACCCGCCTTCCGCACATTGATCGACCGCATCCAGGCGATTGTCGATTTGGATATCGGATACCTTACGGCAGGGCGTGCAGGCGCCACCCTGTCGGGTGGCGAAGTCCAAAGGCTTCGGCTTTCGAGCCTCAGCACCGGGCACTTGAATAACCTCTTGATTGTCCTCGACGAACCCGCCAGCGGTTTGCACCAGAGCGATGTCGAAGCCCTCTGGAAAGTCCTCAAGAAAGTACAGTCCCGCGGAAACACGCTCGTCCTCATCGACCACAATCCCGCCCTCATCAAGAAAGCCGACTGGATTATTGAAATGGGTCCTGGCGCCGGCGAAAAGGGCGGCGAAATATTGTTGCAAGGAGCCGCGAAAGAAGTTCTCGGCAATCCAGTATCGCCTACAGGGAATTGGATCAAGTTACTAGACGAGAGACGAAAAGCCCGCCCTGAGCCTGTCGAAGGGACGAGAGACGAGAGAACGTCGAAGGATCCAAAGAAGAAAACCGCGACTATCGATATCGAGAACTTCGTAATGTTCGACATGAAGCCGGTCACCGCACATTTCCCGGTGCAAAAGTTCAGCGTCATCACGGGCCAAAGCGGTAGCGGCAAGTCTACGATTTTCTTCAGAAACTTGGCGCCGCGTGCCTCCAAGGGAGAATTCGAAAAACTCGGCATCCAGGCACTATCGGTCCTTTCAACAGGCGATTTCCACGGAAACCGCCGCAGTACCGTCGCCTCGGCCATCAACCTGAACACGATTCTCCGCGACCTTTTCGCAAAACTTCCCGAAAGTAAGGTCCGCGGCTACACCGCCAGCAAGTTCGCGACGCACGCCCCCGGAGGCCGCTGCGAAAACTGCAAGGGCGAAGGCGTCATCCTCGACCCCGCAGGCTACGAAGAATCCGAATGCCCCGTGTGCCTCGGCAGACGTTTCAAAGATGAAATTCTTGAAGTCCGCTTCAAGTCGCTTTCCATCGCCGACATCTATGACCTAGAAGTCGGCGACGCCTACAAGCTGTTCATTAACATGAAGCCCTTTGCGGACAAACTCAAACCGCTCGTAGACACAGGCCTCGACTACCTGAAACTCGGGCAGACTACGACGCACCTCTCCGGCGGTGAACGCGCCCGCTTGCGCCTTTCCATCGCCCTCGCTCGCGCGAAGGCTCCGAACACGCTTTTCCTTTTCGATGAGCCCGCCCGCGGTCTCCATCAAAAGGACATCCAGCACCTACTCGACCTGATTCGCGGCCTCACCGAAGCGGGCCACACCGTCATCGCCATCGAGCATGCACAAGACTTCGTAAACGCTGCCGACTACGTCGTAGAACTGAGCCGATAGATTCAGCAATCAAGCGCCGCGATAGTTAGCGCATCACGGCCTTCGCCTTTTCCAGCGTTGCAATCACCTTATCGCACCAAGCGTCAAATTCGGGATCTTCTTTCTGGAATTCCGGATGCGCAAGTACATAGTCGATAGTGTTGCGGATTCCCTGATCAAAACGGACCTCGGTGCGGAACGTGGGCACTGCGCGCTTGAGTTTGGAATTATCAAACACCACGGAATTCGCCTTGTCGCCAATCAGGCTCCCCAGCAAATCGTAATCGCTTACATCCGCAAGGAATTGCGATGATACGTAGTAAGGCTTAAGTTCGACGCCGAGAGCATCGGCAACCGCCTTGTAAATTTGGTTCCACGTCAAAGTCTCGTCGCTTGTAATCTGGAACGATTCACCGATAGCGTGCACATTGCCCATCAGGCCCACAAAGCCGCGGGCAAAATCAGTGTTGAAGGTCATGGTCCAAAGGCTCGTACCGTCACCGTGAATGATGACAGGCTTGCCTTCGAGCATGCGCTTTGCAACTTGCCAGCTGCCGTTCTTGCCGTGAACGCCCAGTGGAATGTGGCGTTCATCGTAGGTATGGCTCGGGCGCACAATCGTAATCGGGAAACCGTCCTCGCGGTACTTGCGCATTAGGAATTCCTCCCCCGCAATCTTGTTGCGGGAATATTCCCAATACGGATTCGCGAGAGACGTGCCCTCGGTAATGCGATAATCCGAAAGCGGTTTCTGGTAAGCGCTCGCAGAACTGATGTACATGAACTGCTTGGTTTTACCCTTGAACAGGCGGTAATCACGTTCGAGCGCACTCGGGTGAAATACGATGAAGTCGCAGACGACATCGAAGTTCATGCCCTTGATTTTTTCAGCAACGGCAGTTTCGTCGTTGATATCCGCCTGAATGATTTCAACCCCTGCGGGGATGTCTTCTGCGGGGCGGTTTCCGCGATTGAGCAGGTAAAGCTTCCAGCCCTGGGCCACCGCAAGGCGCGTAATGGCCATGCTGATGGTTCCTGTTCCGCCGATAAAGAGTGCTTTCATGTCGCTTACTCCAGCGTGGCGTGCGCGGCAATGGTGTAAATCGCGGTCACGTCCTTCGCCTTGAGCGGAACAAAGCCCCAGCCGTCGCCCGGATTCAGTTTTTCCACCATCTTCGGGATGTCTTCTTCCTTCGCGCCGAGTTCAGCGAAGTTGATGGGCATGCCGATGGAATGCAGGAACTTGCGGAAAGCCTTGATGCCTTCGAGGGCGGTCGCCTTCGGGTTTTCGAAATTCATCTCGCAGCCGAACACGCGGGTAGCCATCTGGGCAAAACGCATCACGTTGTGATCTACGACGTACTCCATCCAGGCGGGCATGATGACCGCAAGGCCCGCGCCATGGGCGCAGTCGTAAAGCGCCGAAAGTTCATGCTCGATGGCGTGGCTGTTCCAGTCCTGACTGCGCCCGCAGCCCACAACACCGTTGTGGGCTACCGTCCCCGCCCACATGATGTTTGCACGCACCTGATAGTTGGTCGGGTCGGCAATGGCGCGCGGGCCCTCCTTCACCATCGTTAAAAGCACCGCTTCGCACAGGCGGTCGGTGATTTCCACTTCGAGCGTATTCGTGAAGTAGCGTTCAAAAACGTGGGCCATGATGTCGGTAATGCCGCAGGCCGTCTGGTAAGCAGGCAACGTGCAAAGGAGCGCCGGATTCTGCACCGCGAATTTCGGACGAATGTGTTCGCTGCTGGCACCCCGCTTAAGCATGCCATCTTCCTTGGTCACCACGGAATCGCCGCTACCTTCGGAACCGGCAGCCGCAATCGTCTGTACCACGCCAATCGGGAGCGCACATGCAGCAGAAGCCTTTCCTTCGTAAAAGTCCCAGAAATCGCCCTTGTAAGGAACACCCATGGCAATGGCCTTGGAGCTATCGATCGTAGAGCCACCGCCCACCGCCAAAATAAAATCGATGCCATTTTCACGGACAATTTCAATGCCCTTGTACACGAGCGAATCGTGCGGGTTCGGCTTCACGCCGCCAAGCTCCACATGCGGGATTCCTGCAGCATCGAGGCTAGCCTTGACGCGGTCAATCAAGCCCGAACGCACCGCAGAGCCACCACCGTAATGAATCAGCACCTTGGTGCCGCCATACTTTTTAACGAGTTCACCGCATTCATTTTCGCGGTTCATGCCGAATACGAATTCTGTGGGGCTGTAAAAGTTGAAATTATCCATGTTTATCCTCTTGTTTCTCCTAAAAATACAAGAAAATCCCGCCAAAAAGCAGGATTTTCACAAGAATTCCGTTCACAAAAGGAACCAATAGGCGGAAAGCCTAATTACGTTGTGTATTCGGCGTTGATCTTAACGTAGTCGTAACTCAAGTCGCAAGTGAATGCGCTAGCGCTAGCATGACCGATGTTAAGGACGAGCGTTACTTTGTATTCACGCTGGCGGACTACCGCACGCAGAGCCTTGGTCTGTTCTTCGTCGAGCTGTACCGGGCGGCCATTAGAAAGCACCTGCACGTCGCCAAAGAAAAGGTCCGTCTGTTCGGCGATCATATTGCAACCGCTGGAACCGGCACTGCTGAGGATACGGCCCCAGTTCGGGTCTTCGCCGAACATAGCGCACTTGGCCAAGTTAGACGTACCAATGAAGCGGGCCATGCGCAAAGCCTCTTCGTGGCTTTCGGCCTTTTCGATGCAAAGTTCAATCAGTTTGGTTGCACCTTCGCCGTCGCGAACGATATCCTTAGCGAGTTCCTTCATCACAAGCATCAATGCGGCGCGGAATTCACCCTGTTCAGAGAGCGTCAAGTCTTCGTACTTGAGGCCGCTCATACCGTTAGCCAAGAGAATGCAAGTATCGTTGGTGCTAGTATCGCCATCGACCGTAATCGCATTGAAGGAATCAGCGATGTCGGCACGGAATTCAGCAAAGAAATCAATCGGCAAAGCAAGGTCAGTCGTAATAAAGGCAAGCATCGTGGCCATGTTCGGGTGAATCATGCCCGAGCCCTTGCAGGCGCCACCGATGGTCACCACACCCTTTTCGGTCTGGATTTCAACGGCATGGCTCTTGAGCGCAAGGTCAGTCGTCAGAATGGCGCGGCCAAATTCTTCGGAAGCGTCGGCATGGAGCTTTTCGACAAGCTTTGGAATACCGGCTTCAATCTTGTCCATCGGCATCAGGTGGCCGATCACACCAGTGCTGCAAACGAGCACGCTCTTCGGGGTAAGCTTCAATGCTTCTTCGGTAAGGACAGCCATGCGTTCTGCATCGCGCAGGCCCTGTTCGCCAGTACAGGCGTTTGCGTTACCGCTGTTCACCACAACAGCAGAAGCAAAGTGGGCATGTTCAAGAGCAGCTTTGTCATAAAGCACCGGAGCAGCCTTCACCTTGTTCGTTGTAAACACGGCAAAGCAACGTGCAGCCTTTTCGCTCTTCAAAAGAGCCATGTCAGCGTTACCGCTGGCCTTAATGCCTGCACAAATACCAGATGCGGTGAATCCCTTCGGGGAGCAGACGCCGCCTTTTTCCAATACAGTGTACATAGAATCTCCTATTGTTTTCTTCGTCATAAATTATAGAAAAATGCAACAATGTTGAACAGCCCCCGCTTCTGCTCCACAAAAAAATTCTAATTTAAGGTCATGGCTAAAACACCCTGTACTAAAGAAACTTACGATAAGATGGTTGAACGTTACACCTTCCTCAAGAAGGTCGAACGTCCCCGTGTTGTAGATGAAATGGAAGAAGCCCGCAAGCAAGGCGACCTGAGCGAAAACGCCGAATACCACGCCGCCAAGGAAATGCTGGCTCATATTGACCTGGAACTTCCCAAACTGGAAGACCAGATTTCCAATGCAATCATCGTTGAATTTGACGCTAACTCCGACACCGTCCGCTTCGGCGCCACCGTCACCGCTAAAAACCTCGCTACCAAGAAAGAAGTGGTCTATCAGCTGGTGAGCCCCGAAGGCGTTGATCCGATGAACGGTAAAATCAGCTTCAAGAGCCCCATGGGTTCCGCTTTCATGGGCAAAAAGAAGGGCGAAATCGTCGAAGTCGTCACCCCCAAGGGCAAGAACCGCTTCGAAATCGTCGATTTCAAGTAAGCTATGATTCTAGCCCTCATCGGCAAAGACCAGTTTTCCAAGGACAAGCAGGTCGACAAGTTCCTGACCGATGCCCTTGGAGACCGCAAGAACGACCCGCTGTCTAAGCAGGTCGTGTACGCAACCGATACGAACATTCCGTCGGTTGCCGGGCTCATTATGGAAAGCTGCGGCGCCGTTTCGATGTTTGCGCCGGAACAGGCGGTGGTCGTTCGCAATGCCGACGCTATGAAGGCCGATGAGACCAAGGCTCTCGCCCGTTGGCTCAAGGACGCCCCCGATTGCAAGCTCTTGCTCGATTTTGACGAACTCCGCGCGAATTCGGAACTCTACAAGATTCTGCAGAAAGTCGGTAAAATCGAAAAGTACGAAGAACCCAAGCAGTACAAGATGCAGGAATGGATTGCATCGAATGTGCCCGCCCACTTCGGAAAGCCGATCGAGCCCGCCGCAAGCCAGTACCTGGCCGACGCCTTGGGCACCGACACCAAGCTTGTTTGCGAAGAACTTGAGAAAGTTCTCACCTACGAGCCCAACTGCACCAAATTCACCTATGATCTTGTGAAGACGATGATTATGCCCCGCCGCGAAATCCCGCCTTACGAGATTCTGAATTTCTTCGGCATGAGAGACGCCGTGGGCTTTACCCGCAAGCTTCACGAATTCCTTTACAACAACAGCAGCAAGAACGCCGACGCGATAAGCCTCGTTAACGCTCTTTACAGTCACTCGATTGACCTGCTGAACTTCATGTCGCTCACCGCCAAGAAGATGAGCGCCGAAGACGCCGCGCAGGCACTCGGCAAGAACTACTTCTTGTTCTGCAAGCAAGGAAACGCCGCCGAATGTTGCCGCCGCTGGGGCAAGCCCCTCCTCTGCCGCGTCATCCGCCGCCTCGCCGACCTCAATTACGAATTCAAGAGCAGCAGCTGGACCGTGACAAGCCAAGAGCTCGCCCTCGCCGCATTGGTGGTGAGATAGCCCCGAACTTCGAGCGAAACAATCGTCTATAATATGAAAAAGCATCGGCAAAGCCGATGCTCTTTTTTAAACGCTTTGAACTAGATTAGTTCCAGCCGCCTTCATCTTCTTCGATAGCCGGTGCTGCCGGAGCTTCGGACGATTCAGACTTGGGCTGTTCCTGAGCAGGCTGCTGCTTGGGTTCAACGATCGGCGTTTCGTTATCAGAAGGTTCAGTCGTGGTCGTCTTCTTTGCAGCCGGAGCACCCTTGACGTCGGCAGAGGCTTCAGAAAGTTCCACAGAACCCACATAGTTACGAATGATACGCGGAGTCACGAAGATAATCAGGTCACGCTTGGTGACAGCCTTACGGCTGTACTTAAAGAGGTTACCGAGCAGCGGGATATCCTTAAGGAACGGAATACCGGATTCACTTTCGGTATTTTCGTTACGGGTAAGACCACCGATCACGACCGTTTCACCATCAGCCACCACGACCTTGGTCTTGGCTTCCTGAGTACTGATCACGACCTGGCCCTTTTCGTCGTAGCCGTAAGAGTTATTTTCGGGGTGCAGGTCTAGCAAGATACGGTTGTCACCGGAAACATGCGGCGTCACGGTCAGTTTGATACCGGTTTCCACGAGCTGCGTCGAAGATTCACCGCTATCGTCAATCACGCGGATAGACACCTTGTCGCCCATGAACACCTGAGCTTCGGTGTTGTCGAGAGTCGAAACCTGCGGAGAAGCGAGCACTTCGGTAGAAGCGTCACCCATGATGTTCGAAATAGCAATCTGCAGGTTGTTGTCCAACAGGCTAGCCGTAATAGCAGTCGTTGCAGAACCCACAGCCGGAGAAGCACCGCCGTTCGGCAGAGAGTGGATTGCAGCACTAGTACGAGTGTCACCAGAACCGCTACCCGTCGGAGTAGTAACCGTTCCCGGAGTAAGAGACTGCGTACCCATTCTTGCGGTCCAGTCCACACCGAGTTCGCGAGCGCGTTCGCTGTTCACGACCACGAGCTTAGCCGTAATCATGATCTGGAGCGTTTCGACATCAAGTTCGGTCAGAGCCTTTTCCATCTGTTCGATCTTTCCGTCGGTATCGTACACGATAATCGAGTTCGTGCGTTCCACCGTCGTAATACGGCCACGGCTAGACTTCATGCTTTCAAGAACCTTCACGAGTTCTTCGGCCTTGGCATGGTGAACCTGGAAGTTCTTACGAACCAGAGGCGCATTCTGTTCAGCCTGGGCTTCTTCGTCAGCAATCTTCTTCTGTTTGGCCTGGTAGGTAGCGGAACGCTGGATCAAGATGTACTTGTCTTCGATAATCCAGGTCAAGTCGTTCATGCTACAAACGATGTCGAGCGTTTCTTGCCAAGTCTTCTTCGTGACCTTGAGGCTTGTCTTACCCTTGACTTCAGGAGCAAGGATAATGTCCACACCGGCAATCACGGAAACCGAGCTGAACACGGCTTCGAAGTTCATGTCCACGAAACTGAAGTCATACAATTTCTTGTTGGGGGTTTGCACCGAACCTTCGGCAGGAGCGCTCCATGCAGTAGTGAGGCCCACCACCAAGAGAAGAACAGTAAGGATTTTTGTCATCTTTTTCACTTTTGACCCCCAAGTTTATCGGGAAGACCCATGGAGTAGCGACGGCTCACCCCGAATTCCTGGATCAGGAAGAGAACGTCAGTTTGTGTGATTTTAAGTACTTTACCGTTGAGAATCTTGTCGCCTTCTTTGACGGTGTACGAGATAGACGGATTCTTGGATTCAACAAGAATGGCTACCGGCACATCCGATTCCCAAATGATACCCACCAGTTCAACCTGGTCGATATTGATACCTTCTTCAACGAGGCCATCGACTTCGACAAACGGGTCGCGACGGCCAAAGGAACTATAGGTAACGCGATCTTCGTAGAGGCCATCAAGCTGGCTTCCGATCTGCTGAGTATTCGTCGTAAGATTCGTGCCGCGATCCTTGTCGACCTGTTTCAAGCGTTCTTCTTGCACCGACGAAAGTTCATCGAAGAATCCGACAGCGCGGCGGTCCACATAACCGACCTTGTTACCATACTGCACCTTGCGATACAGGCCCTTCATGTCAATGCTCACCAAACGGTCACCAAAGACAAGACGCTGCATCACCTGGGAATTTTCATTCGGTGCGGCATAGAATTCCGTTTCGTCGGCAACCACAATCAGTTCGCGAACGACAGGACGCAGGTGGAATGTCTGCGAGCCAGAAATAATCTTCTTGCTGCCCTTGTCCAAATTCTTGACGAAGGATTCGAAGTTCTGTCTTTCATCGGCAGACTTCAGCCAGTCGCGAATAAAGATTCCATTCGGCTGGGCAGACCAGAACATAAAGCCGTCTTTATCGATTCCCTTTTCGGCAATCTGCAAGACAAAGGCTCCGTCCTGAACCAAGACAGCCGGCTGAATCGAATTCTTCAGCTGCACCTTAAGACCGTTAGCGCCCCAGGTCACAGACTTGACCAAGGAACCGGCTCCGATTCTGAACACCGGCGATTTCTGCGGTCCGGCAAGACCGATCGTAATCGTATTGTTCTTATCGATACTGGACACGTTCCTAATATCGATTGCGTCATCAGCAACAATACGGAACTGTTCCATACCGGAACCGATCAACACGGTCATTTCTTTCAGCTTCGGAAGCAGAGCCGAAATAGCGCCACCTTCCTTAATCGCCTTGTCAATCTGCTTCTGCTGTTCGGCAAAGAGCTTTTCCTGTTCCTTGGCAGCTTTTTCTGCAGCCTTCTTTTCTTCGGCTAAGCGTTTCTTTTCTTCGAGAGCGGCCTTTTCAGCAGCCTTCTTGTCGAGAGCCGCTTGCTTTTCGGCGGCCTTCTTTTCGGCAGCCAAACGCTTCTTCTCTTCGGCAGCAGCCTTCAGAGCGGCCTTTTTCTCTTCGGCCTGGCGCTTCTTTTCTTCAAGCGCAGCCTTCTGGGCAGCCTTCTTTTCTTCAGCTAAACGCTTCTTTTCTTCGAGGGCAGCCTTTTGTGCGGCCTTCTTGTCAAGAATGGCTTGCTTTTCGGCGGCCTTCTTATCGAGGACAGCCTGCTTGTCCGCAGACTTCTTACGATCTGCATAAAGCTTCGAAAGCGTCCAGGACTTACCGCCCTTGCTCTTGAGCTTAATCAAGAAGTTGGACTTGTCCAGGGCAATTTCATTCTTATCCGAAGTAATCGATGCACCCACATCCATTTCAATCTTCAAGAAAGCCGTACCCTTATACGCATCCTTGAAGACCCTCATGGATTTAACGAACTTGGAGTTCGCATCGACATCAAAATCACCTTCGCCAAGAGCGAACGATGTTTCGGAGAACCCAACCGTTAGCTTCTTGGAAGCCGCATCGTACTTCTGGAAGAAGGTCGGCAGGTTCTGAGAAGAAGCAAAGGCAAATACCACTTGGCAGCCCTTAGCATTGCAATCAAAACGCACATCCTTAATCTGGGCGGCACTAGCAAAAGCCGTAAAGGCAAGCAACAAAAGAAGAATCTTCATTTTCATCATTTGCCTACCTTTTTCGATGTGTACGTCGTCAGGTTGAACGTAACCGACATAGTAATCGGAGTCCAGCCATGAGTTTCAGACTTTTCAACTTCGGCCTTGATACCCGAATAACGGTTCAAGCGAAGGTTCGTAATTGCAGTCGGATAATTGAAGTTTGCAATTTCTGCAAACAGGTACCCCAACATGTGGTAACCGGAATTGACAGCAATCGAATAACGGTTTTCGATGTAATGTTCCTTTTCGGCGCGACCTTCAGGATTGAACTTCTGGATCTGCACCATCGAGCTACGGATAACCGCATAAAGGTCCTGCAAACGCAGCGGCACCTTTTCTTCTTCGGGGAACATTTCCTTCAGTTTCTCGAAATCCTTTTCAGCCTGAGCGAGCTGCATTTCAAGTTCTGCAACTCGATGCTTCTTGGCGTTGATCTTATCCAGTTCCGACTGAGCCGACTGGAGTTCACGTTCCAAGGATTCGCGCTGATACGTAAACGGATCCCACATATAGTTATACACTAGATGTGCGGCAGCCATCATCAAAAGGCAAATGACAATGGCGTATACGTTTCGTTTGTCTTTAAGATCTATCTTACCCATTATCACCCTCCCCAAGACCAAGATCCCGTTTCAGGATTATCTTGATGGTGAAATTATAGGCTTCTTTCCCTTCCTGTTTCGAGGTCGAGATGGTCACCAGCGAAACCGATTGGATGCTCACCTGCTTTTCGAGTTTCACCATGTATTCGGCTACTTCCGAGAAGTCGTAAGTGACACCGCGCATTTCGAGATCGAATTCACCCATCTGGTTGATGCTTGTAATCCACATGTTTGGCGGAAGCACAGACGAGATGTTTTCGAACAAAATAACCCAGCGTTTCTTGCTCACCTGAATCGACTTGAGCGCGTTAATCTTTGTATTGATAACGCCCTGCTTCTGTTCCAGGTCGCTGATCTTCGAAAGCAACGGGCGTTCGCGTTCCACTTCTTCCTGAACACGCGTCAGCTCGGTACTTAAGCCGCTAATGGTTTCGCTGATATAGCCTTGCAACATAACAACAGCAACGATTGCAACCATCAGCGCAACGGTCGGCCAAATAATGCGACGGTCCGTTATCCATGTAAAGTCTTTCTGCTTCTTGCGGAATTCCGGAGGAAGCAAGTTGATGGAAATGGCCAAGGCATTTCTTGTGGTTTCTTTTTTCGTAGACGCCATTAGAATTTCCTCATCGCCAAGCCCAACGCAGGGGCGTAAATATTAGACAAGGCAATAGAGAGTCCGCCTTCGCCAAATACCTTGGAATCACAAGGCACGAGCCTGAACGGGTTCACCGTATCAGTTTCGATACCGGAGTGTTCCGCGATAAATTCCCTTAGACCAGGGGCGGCGGCTCCGCCTCCACCCAACAAGATTTTGTCGAGCGGTTTAGAATCTTCCGAAGACGAGAAGTAGCGGATACCGATATCGATCTGCGCCATCAGGTCCTCGTATGCCAGTCGGAGCGCTGCTTCGACTTCAGCTTCGGAGAAACCGTCCACCACGGACAGGTCACCCTTGCTTAAAATTTCGTGACATTTTTCAGAATCAATGCCCAAGTTCATGCAGGTCTTGCTGATAACCATGTCCAAGGAACCACCGGCCATGGCACGCATCGAATGGAACTGACCATCCTGCACAAAGGCAACACTCATCTTCTTTTCGCCAACATTGAAAATAGCGACGGTCTTGTCACTGTCCGCTTCTCCAACCGTAGCGATATAAGCATTCAGTAAGCCAAAAATATCGACATCCAGCGCCGACAGTTTGAGGCCGCGGCGATTGAAGAACTGTGCCCAGGAGTCCAGAAGCGCGCTCTTTGCGGCCACCACGTTCACCTTGACATCGTCGCCTTCGCGAGAATAAACTTCGTAGTCGATCACGTTATCCTGGTCGTCGAAGGGCGGACGGGACTGGGCGGTCTGAAGAATAATGGCAGCTTCATTACCGTTTTTCGGGACCTTGACAGAAACACGGTCCACCAACACACCACCGGCGCCAGCACCGCAGTTCACCGAGGCGACAATATCGCAGGAATCATCGATCGGATGACGGATCAAGAGCTTTGCCATTGCTTCGGCAAGCAGTTCGGCACCGTCCTTTTCGCGTTTGCCGTCCTGATCGGTCGGGGCATCCCCTTCACGCACCTGAATTTCACCGTTAACGATGCAACCGTCAGGCACACGCTCCAAGTCGGCGTCCAAAACAATCTTGTTTCCGCTTGCACCATGCAAGACCTTAACGTATTTGATGCTGTAATGCCCAACATCAATACCTACGGTCTCTCGCAAGCCACGGATTTTAGAAATCAATCCTAAAGCCAAAGTTAACTCCGATTGTAAAACATTTCCTTACTAATTCTACCTTTATAAAAGGAGAATGTCAAGCGAAAAATCAATCTAAGTCATTGAAAATGAACTACTTAGGCCTGTTTGACCCACTTTTTTGCCTGTTTTTTTGACTTATTCAGCTCAAACAGGTACTGAAGCACCCTTTCCTGGGTCCAACCGAACTTTCCACGGAAAGAGGCCGTAAGACAATAGTAGTTGGGAAAATCCTTGTTTTTCTGCCCTAAATTGCGCAAAATCTCAATTTCCACATCTTCGTCACCGAAGCTCGGAAGTTCAAACTGGATGCGCAAATGCTGTCCCGGATAGCATTCCTGAGGCAGTCCGATCATAATACCGCCTGCAGAAAGGTCTAACAGGGTACCGCCCAAGGTCTCGCCGTTTTCAAAAACAGCCGTTACCGGGAAGGCAACCTGTTCACGAACCCAGCGACGCAACTGGCGCTTGTCCAAGGAGGAAGAGTGAAGTAAAACAAAATTTGCAGAATCGTCTAAACGGCGGATTTGAAGCGTAGTCGAATAAATAGCATCATCAGGTCGGGTCCAACGGATTCGGATATCGCGTCCGACAAAAGACTTGGCAGGGCCGTCACTTCCATCATAAGTGATAGCCCATTCCTTTTCGGTACGCCAGACAATCTCGGACCTCTTGATCAAGTTTCCATTTTCAGGGAACATGTCAATGCGGTCACCTACATTAAACTGCCTGGTCGAATAAATTTCGGACAAAGGATTAGACGCCGTAAAGTTCATCTTATTGCGCAAGCGATCTACAGCTTCCAAGGTTTCATCGCGAACATCAAAAACATCGCGAACATCGTAGAACGTAGAGACCGCCTGTTCAAAAAGACCAGACGAATTCAGAACGGCGTCCTTATTTTCAAAAGACGATGTTCTGATTATTTTATCCAAAGTTCTTTTTTCTTTGTCTGAAAAACCAAATGCAGCAACCTTCACATCGAAGATCTGGGTTCCAAACATTTCTTCGTGTTCACGACGTTTGTTAATGCAATGGATTTCCCACAGTACAAACAACGCAAAGAACAAACAAATGACTCCAACAATCCAAACCAATTTACTCGGTTCGGGCGGGCTACTCATCAAGCCATGGAGCCATTGTGTTAATTCTTGCATCTGGGATCCTTAGAGTTTCGTCCACACGCCACTAACAAAAGTCGCCAGAATCGAAGACGGAAGAGTCTTGCCAAGCAACGGAGAATTGCTCACGTGGCCCGCAAAATCCTTCTTAGAAACTTCGTGCGGCTTAATCGGGTCGAGAATCACGATGTTCGTCATCTTTTGCGTATTGTCGTCAAAAGCAGACTTCGCACCGACCAACTTTGCAGGAGCAATCGACAGCAGTTCAATCGCACGAGCCTCGCCCACTCTAGCGCTCAGTTTCTTCCAAATGGCAGGGAGAGCAATTTCGAGAGAGAGTGCACCCGGCACAGAATCTTCGAAGTTCACTTCGGTATCTTGTCCAAGCACCGGCGTGTGATTCACGCTGATTGCATTCACCGTACTATCTTCGACACCCTTCCACAAAGCTTCGCGGTCTGCAGCAGAACGAATCGGAGGCAGAATGTGGTATGCAGAATCCAAGGTTTCCAGGCAGGAATCGTCCAAAAGCAAATGGTACAGGCCGACATCGCACGTGACATCGATACCCTTCTTGCGGGCTTCGCGTACAAGGTCGAGCGTTTCTCCGCAAGTCACCTGCTTAAAGTGCACAGGCACCTGCAAGAAGCGAGCCATTTCAAGCACCGTATGGGCAGCAATGGTTTCTGCAATACGCGGAATGCCCTTCATGCCGAGCATGTCGGAGTATGCACCTTCGTGAACGCAGCCATGCTTACGCAGCGACTTGTCCATGGGCTGGAAGAAGAAACGCTTGCCCGTCATTTTGCCGTATTCCATGGCAAGGCGAATAAAACGGGTCGAAGGAATAGCTTCACCGCCATCGCCAAAGCCGGCAACAGAATCGTCTTCGGCAAGCTCCATCATTTCGGCGAGGCTATCGGAACCGAAGCCCTTGCTGTAAGCGCCCAGGAACTTGATGTCGAAACGGTTGGCAAAGTTGTATTCCAAATCGGGAGAGTTCACGCGGAACTTCATTGCCGAAAGCTTATCCGCATCGTCAATCGGATTGGCGGCACTTTCGTACAAGGCGCCACAAAAACCGCCACGGTGCAAGGCATCGAGGCCGTCTGCAAACGTATAGACGTCGTCGCGAAGCGGTTCCATAAAGTCAACGCCCAAGCCGAACAAGGCAGGCATTACCAGGGCGCCGTTGCAATCAAATTCTTCGGTTGCGAGCCCCTTTCCCTGTTCAAAAGCGACTTCGTTACGATCTTCAAAAGACTTGCCGTTCCAAACTTTCGCATTCTTGAGGACGAGATTCTTGATATTCAATTCCTTATGCATTTTCATTTGCACGACCTCCAGCCAAAAGGTAAAGCACTGCCATACGCACGGCAACGCCATTAGTCACCTGATCCAAAATCACGGAATGTTCACCGTCAGCGATATCGCTATCCAGTTCAACGCCGCGGTTGATCGGACCCGGGTGCATCAAGATGACCTTGTCCTTGGCTTCAGAAAGAACCTTTTCAGTGATACCGAAGAAGTTGCGGTATTCGCGCATGCTCGGGAGGAGAGCGTCGTCCATGCGTTCCTTTTGCAAGCGGAGCGCAATCACGGCATCGGCGTCTTCGACCGCCTTATAGACATCGGTTTCCCAAGAGACGCTACCAGCGAGTTCCTTGTACTGCAGAAGTTCGGTATTGCGCGGCACCAGCGTACTCGGGCCGCAAAGCGTTACGTGAGCACCCATGGTGGTCATGCCCCAGATGTTGCTGCGGGCCACGCGGCTGTGGCGGATATCGCCTACGATAGCCACCTTCTTGCCTTCGAGCGTTCCAAGCTTTTCTTCGACCGTGAGCATGTCCAAGAGGGACTGCGTCGGATGTTCGTGGGCACCGTCACCGGCATTCACGATAATGGCATTGCTATGTTCGGCGAGGAACTTGGGCACCCCAGTCCCCTTGTGGCGGACCACCACGATATCGATCTTCATCGATTCAATGTTGCGGAGCGTATCGACCAGCGTTTCGCCCTTCTTCACACTGGAGTTCGAGCTCGCGAAATTCACCGTGTCGGCAGAGAGGCGTTTTTCGGCAAGTTCGAAACTTGTGCGGGTACGGGTACTGTTCTCGAAGAACAGGTTCACAACGGTCATACCGCGAAGGCTAGGCACCTTCTTGACCGGGCGTTCCAAAATTTCGCGGAACTGCTTGGCGTTATCCAAAATAGTACGAATATCGGACTTGGAAACTCCCTGGAGTCCGAACAAATGCTTGATCTGAAGTGCGCTCACGTTATCCCTCCACTTCTACGAGGTATACAGAATTTTCTTTGTCAATCGGTTCAATTTGCACGCGGACTTCCTGGTCCTGTGCGGTCTCGACCGTAAGCCCTACGCAATCGGGCGCGATCGGAAGTTCACGGTGTCCGCGGTCCACGAGCACGCAAAGGCGAATTGCGGCCGGGCGTCCGAGGTCGAGAATAGCCTGCATGGCTGCACGCACCGAGCGCCCCGTGTAAAGTACGTCGTCCACAAGGATCACCGTCTTGCCTTCTACTGTAGCAGGCATTTCGGTGATGCGCATTTCGCTAGAACCCATGTGGGTGCGGTAATGGAAGTCGTCGCGGTAGAAAGTCGCATCGAGGCTCCCCATCGGGACGGTCTTGTTAAACTTTTGGCTTAAGCGCTCGCAAATCTTTTTCGCGAGAGGGATTCCGCGGCTTGCCATGCCGAGCACCACCATGTCATCGGCAGTCGGATGCATCTTGGCAAGCTTTGCCGCCATTTCGTCGAGGGCGAATTCCATCGCCTGCGCAGACAGCAATTCTCTGATCTTTTTGCAGTTGTCTTTCATATAGGTATCAGGATCGGTCGCAAAGCTCCCTCTGAGGTTCGAGGTCACTCGCGCCGCTCGTTTTGAGTTTTTCAGCTAGAAATTAGATTTTTTCTTGACTTTTTTCTTGGAAAAGTTGTAAAATACCCCTATTTTTTATATATATAAGGAAAACAACATATTACGCTTTTAGCTAGAGGCAATTCCTTTCAAACTCGCAGCTCAAAGCGTAGCGAGCTCATACCTCACACCTATAGGAGATTTTATGTTCAATCAGCTGGGTAAACCGGAAGCAGGCGAAACCATCGCCATCATGAAGACCAATCACGGCACCATGAAGCTGCGCATTTTCGAAGACATCGTCGGCGAATGCGCTACGAACTTCGTTGAACTCGCCAAGCAGGGCAAGTACGACGGCGCTCCGTTCCACCGCATTATCAAGGACTTCATGATCCAGGGTGGCGACTTTACCCGCAGAAACGGCACCGGCGGACATTCCGCCAAGGGCCCCGGCACCACGATTGGCGACAAATACGATCCGCGCCTCACCCACATGCGCGGCGCCCTGAGCTGGGCAAAGACCGCCATGCCTAACTCCATCGGCAGCCAGTTCTTCATTGTCCACGGTGACAACGTGCATTTCTTGGACCACGACCAGGTTGGCCCCGGCCCCGCTGACGGTTACTCCGTATTCGGCCAGCTGTACGAAGGTTTCGAAGTCCTCGACGAAATCGCCAGCGTCAAGACCGACCGCCGCGACGCCCCGTACGAAGACGTGATCATCGAATCCGTAACGATCGAAAAGGCTTAAAAACAACGGGTCGTAAAAAAATTTCACTTTTTTTATGACCCACCCTTGACAAGTCAGATTAGTTCTTCTATATTTGGCTCGTCCTTCGGGGTTATAGCTCAGTTGGTAGAGCGCCTGCATGGCATGCAGGAGGTCAGGAGTTCGACTCTCCTTAGCTCCACTAGACAAGAACCGTTTGCATTAACAAACGGTTCTTTTTTTATTCCCTCTAGACATCACATAAAACCTGCAAAAGCGCCAACCTCTCCCGCTAGTTTGTAATAATTTTGTATTTTTGTGGTATGGATACTACAATCTTGAACAAACTCGCTAAAATCACCCGCAAGGGAATGTTCTTGGGTACTATGGCAAGTTTCGCCATGATGCCTTCCACGTTCGCCGCCGAATGTAACGAAAAGACCATGGACGCCTTCGCTTACGAAGACTGCATCAAGGCCAAGTCCGGCGAAACAGTATCTAACGACAACTTCGGTGCAAGCACCGAAGCGAACAAAGTCAATAACGCCGACGGCATGGCGCAAAAGAGAGTTCTCAAGACAGAAGAACCGACTTACCGCCCGTTCAACCGCGACGCTTATTTGACCTCGAGTTTTGGCGAGAACCGCGGCACGCGTTACCACGCAGGCTTTGACTATTCCACCCAGATGGAAGAAGGTTGGCCCATTTACGCTCCCGAAGACGGCAAGGTTGTAGAACTCAGAGTTTCTCCGTTCCACTACGGAAAGCTGATGCTCTTCAAGGGCAACAGCGGCAAGACCTGGGCGTTCGCTCACCAGAGCAGCTTCGGCAAGCTCGACGACCAGATTATCAAGAAGCAGTACGCCTCCAAGAAGAACGACGTCACCATCAAGACAAATGCAAGCTACAAGAAGGGCGACACGCTGACCTTCTCGGGCAGCACCGGTATCGGAAACCCGCACTTGCACTTGGAAGTCCGCCTGGACAACGACCGCATTATCAACCCCGTGCAGGCAGGCGTCGTAATCACCGACACCATCGCACCGCAGATATTCGGAATCGCCGTTTGGCAGGGCAACCACATGGCCATCACCAACCCCGAAGCATTGAACAAGGGTTGCGTCGAAACTCCGGTAAAGAACGAATTCAACTTGAGCATGGCCGTTAAGATTGCTGACTACAGCCGCGAGCCCAAGGACAATCCGATGTCCGTACGTCGTCTTACAGTGTGGCGCTACGACGAAAAGATTTTTGAAGAAATTCTCGACACGCTTCGCTACAGCAAGATGGCTCTGATTCGCGACCAACTCCTGTGGGCCGAAGAAGCCGACACCGCTGGCGACTGGCACTTTGTGAACGCCAAGCTCGCCCCGCTTTCGACTTACACGATCGAAGCCGAAGACTACAGTGGCAACAAGGTGAGCAAGAAGTTCACGTTCCACCCGCGTTGCAAGAGCGACAAGCCCATGCAGCTGTACAAGGACCAGGCCTCTCCGCTGTTCACGTTCCTTAGCCGCCCGATGCTAGACTTGTTCCGTTGCAAGAACGGCATGAAGTTTACCGCCATGGCCGGCGACCAGATTATCGAAGAAGACATGTGTAAGGCATTCAAGCCCGCACCGATTACTATCGGCCGCCTCCTTGAAATCTACCCCGAAATGACCAGCATCCACTATACCGCTGACGCTCGTTCCACGGGCGATGGCGTCGCTGCAGATGCAAGCATTGAACTTTACGCCTTCAACCAGTACCAGAGAAGCGTCAATTGGTCTACCAAGCTTGGCAACGTGGGCGTCACACAGAAACTCACCGGCATTCCGACGGGCCGCGACACCACCAAGAAGATTTTGGCTGTCACCCGCACGCATACCGACAGCCTGGATTACTTTGAATTCCACCCGAAGGGCATGCAGCTCGGTAACTGGACCGTTTGCATCGACAATCCGGAAAACAACCAACCGCTTTACTGGCTCGGCGAAACGACCCGCAACTGGTTCTACTTTAGCAAGCAGACCAAGGGCAAGAACCGCTGCGCTACCATGAACGAAATCCGCGACATTGCCAACATCGAAAGCACCGAAGCGCCGACACTCGGATTCCCCTACTGGTCAGACATGATGATCAGCGGCGTGCGTCAGCCAGCCCTGAAGGTTCCGGTGCAGTTCAAGTATGCAGGCATTCCTGACGGCAACGCCATTACGGTGCAGGTCGGCAAGAAATGGGTTGCAGCTGAATACGATTCCGAGCCTCGCGAAATCGTGATTGAAGGAGCCCAGCTCCCCGAAGAAGGATCCTTCACCATCAAGCTCGTTGACGAAGCCGGACACAAGGCAAGCTATAACGTAGACATCCCCGAGATGTAACATGGCACGCCTGACCGAAGCTGAAGCTTTAGACTTATTTTTAAACGCCCCCCTCGACGAACTCTGTGCCCGCGCCAACGCCGAAAAGGAACGCAGGCACGGGAAGTCCGTGTATTGGGTGAACAACCGCCAGATCAACTACACCAACGTGTGCGTGTTGCACTGCAAGTTCTGCGCGTTCTCCAAAATCAAGAAGGATAGCCCCACCGCCTACGACTGGGATTACGACACCATTCGTAACAAGGCTGCCGAAGCGATTGCTGGCGGGGCACGAGAATTGCACATTGTTGGCGGGCTGCATCCGGACCATCCGTTCGATTACTACATCGAAATGTTGCGCAAACTGCGCGTGGAATTTCCGAAGGTAAACCTGAAGGCGTTTACCGCCGTGGAGATTTGCCACTTCGCGAAAATTTCGGGACAGACTCCGCTGCAAATCATGAGCACGCTAAAAGAAGCGGGCCTTGATGCTCTGCCCGGTGGCGGCGCCGAAATTCTGGTGCAGAATGTCCGCGACCAAATTTGCCCGGGCAAGGAAACCGGCGAAGAATGGCTGGACGTTCACCGCGCGGCCCACAAGATTGGAATCCCGACGAATGCGACCATGCTGTTTGGCCACATCGAAAAGATTGAAGACCGTATCGCCCACATGAAGATGCTGCGCGACTTGCAGGACGAGGCACCGGGCTTTTTCGCTTTCATTCCGCTGGTGTACCATCCGGAACATAATGCGCTGCATAAGATTGTCCCGAATATCACCAGCGAAGAAGACATTTTGCGCACGGTCGCTGTCGCAAGACTTTTCCTCGACAACTTCCCGCACATTAAGGCGTACTGGATTCAGATGGGTATCGAGACCGCGATGAAGGCGCTCCACGCCGGCGCCTCTGATTTGGACGGTACGATTATCGAAGAAAAGATTACGCACGCCGCCGGCGCCACGGTTCCCGTGGGCATGAGCCCCGAGCGCATGAAGTCCTTGATTACAAACGAAGGGCTCGTGCCAGTGGAGCGCGACGCGTTGTATGAACGATTCTCTTAACGAAAAGGCCCCGAATTTCTTCGGGGCTTTTAAGTTCTGATTACCGTCGCAAGAATTACTGTCTTGTGAGAGTCTTGTACTTGATGGGCTTCGGATTGTCCGCATCTTCACCGAGGCGCTTGCGGCGATCGGCTTCGTATTCGCTCCAGTTGCCTTCGAACCACACCACCTTCGAGTCACCTTCGTAAGCGAGGATGTGGGTGGCGATACGGTCGAGGAACCAGCGGTCATGCGAGATAATCACGGCGCAGCCTGCGAACTTGAGGATAGCCTGTTCCAGAGCCTGCAGCGTTTCGATGTCCAAGTCGTTGGTCGGTTCGTCAAGGAACAGCACGTTGCCCGGTTTCTGCAAGTTCTTGGCCATGAGCACGCGGTTACGTTCACCGCCCGAAAGAGCCGTCAGCTTTTTCTGCTGGGCAGCACCGGTGAAGTTGAAGAGACCGCAGTAGGCGCGACCGTTCATCTTGCGGTCGCCCACCATAATCTCGTCGTTACCGCCGGTAATTTCTTCCCACACGGTCTTGGTATCGTCAAGGCTTTCGCGGCCCTGTTCCATGCTGATGATTTCGACAGTTTCGCCAATCTTGAGAGTACCGCCATCGGGCTTTTCCTGGCCCATAATCATCTTGAACAAAGTCGTCTTACCAGCACCGTTCGGACCGATAATGCCCACGATGCCCGAACGCGGCAGGCTGAAGTTCAAATCGTCGAAGAGCACCTTGTCGCCAAAGGCCTTCTGCAAGTGTTCCGCCTGGATCACGATATCGCCCAGGCGCTTGCCGTTTGCAATGTGAATCTGAGCCACCTTGATCTGTTCGCGAGAATCTTCGGCGAGCAAGTCTTCGTAAGCCTTCAAACGGGCCTTGCTCTTGGCCTGACGAGCCTTCGGAGAAGCCTTCACCCATTCCTGTTCGCGAGCGAGGCGCTTCTGACGGTCAGATTCGCCCTTTTCTTCGTTCTTCATGCGTTCAAGCTTCTGGTCAAGCCACTGGGCGTAATTGCCTTCCCAAGGAATGCCGCGACCGCGGTCAATTTCCAAAATCCAGTTCGTCACGTTGTCAAGGAAGTAACGGTCATGGGTCACCAAAATCACGGAGCCCTTGTATTCGCGGAGGTGGCGTTCGAGCCAAGCGACTGTTTCGGCATCCAGGTGGTTCGTCGGTTCGTCAAGGAGCAACAAATCCGGTTCTTCGAGGAGCAAGCGGCAGAGAGCCACGCGACGCTTTTCACCACCGGAAAGGTTCGTTACCGGCCAGTCACCCGGCGGGCAGCGGAGAGCATCCATTGCAATTTCGATATTGCGGTCAAGGCTCCACAGGTCCTGTGCGTCGATGATGTCCTGAAGCTTTGCCTGTTCGTCGAGGAGCTTGTTCATCTCGTCATCTTCCATGGGTTCAGCAAACTTCATGGAGATTTCGTTGAAGCGGTCAAGAATCGCCTGCTTCTTGGCGACAGCCTGCATCACGTTTTCCTTGACGGTGAGGTTCGGGTCCAGTTGCGGTTCCTGCGGCAGGTAGCCTGCGGTGCGGCCCGGTTCAATCCAAGCTTCGCCCTGGAATTCCTTGTCGATACCCGCCATAATGCGGAGGAGCGTCGACTTACCGGCACCGTTCTGGCCGATAATACCAATCTTTGCGCCATAGTAGAAGCTCAAAGAAATGTCCTTCAGCACCTCTTTGTTAGGCGTAGAAAACGAATTTTTCTGCTTTATTCTGTTCGGCCATATTTGCTCGCTTCGCTTCGAGGTGTGAGCGCGGACCAAAGGTCCTTTGAGGTGAGAGGTTATAAATTGTTGGGATAAATAGTTCTTTCCTTAAATATAACAAAAAATGTTTACTATACTTGTGGCATATGAAGTTGTTCTACACCATTATCGTGTGCCTTGCACTTACCGTTTTCGCACGCGCCGCAGACAGCACGGCCGTTTCTAGCGACACGGCAGCCAATGACAACTTCCAGCGATTCTCTATTCTCCCCTTTGGCGCCTACACCGAAGAAACCAAAATCCAATACGGCGCGGTATTCGTCCTATTCTTCAGGCCGTTCCAAGGCGGCGAAAACATTTCTTCGATGGACTTTATCGCACGCGGTACCACACGCGGGCAGTTCCAATTCCAGTACGCCCCGAATCTGTGGCTATTCGGCGACCACTTGCACATTCCCGCAAAGCTCAACTTGAACAAGTGGCAATACTCGCTGTTTGAACGCGGCGCTCGCGGAGATTTTGAACCGGTTGACGAATACAAGAGCACCTTTATTTACAGCCGTATTCCCTTTGAAATGAACTTCGGCATTCCGAACAACATTCCGCTCCGTTACGGTGTTGTATTGGAAGGTGAAGCCCGCAATAACGAACTCGGTGACGACATTCCCAAGAATTACCAAGACGGCTTTTATTTGGGCGGCGGCTACCTGCTTGTTCTCGACAAAAAAGACAACGACAACTGGCCCACCAACGGCTACTACGCAAGCTTCGAAGAAATCTTTTTCGGTGGCGACTTTAGCTACCACACCGAAACACTTGACGCAAGATTCTACGCTCCCCTATTCTGGGAAACTTCCATCGCTCTCGGGCTTTACGCAAAGCAGAGCCGCGGCGACAATGTTCCGCTCGGCTGCCTCGCCGGCCCCGACGGCACCAAGCGATTCCGCGGAGTAGAATCCGGCATCTGGAGCGACACACAGGCCTTAATTTGGCAAATGGAACTCCGCCGTCCGCTCTTCTGGCGATTCGCCGGAGTTATCTTTGGCGAAACCTTGCAATCCGCCCCCTACTTCAGCGAGCTCTTCAAGCGGCAAATGCATTACGCTGTCGGCTTCGGCGGACGCCTCGCGCTCAACAGAACTGAAAAGCTACACGCCCGCGGGGATATCTCGCTTGTAGACGGCAAGCATATCGGCATTACGATTGATTTAAGAGAATCGTTCTAACAATAAGTTTGAAACAAAAAAGGCCGCGATTGATTCGCGGTCTTTTTCGCAAGTGTATAGATTCTTCGACTCCGGCGTTACACGCCTCCGCTCAGAATGACACAGAAACGGCTATTTGACGGAAGCAGTCAGCAACTTGGTAATCGCTGCAACATATTCTGCCGGATTCGGCAGCGGAGAGCCTTCGGCAAGCAGAGCCTGGCCGTAGAGGGCCTTCGGCCAGTCACCCAAATCTTCCTTCGCTTCTGCCTTCTTCTTGAGCATTTCGCAAATCGGGTGCGTCGGGTTGATTTCCAGAATGCGCTTGCTCTTCGGCAGGTTCTTCTGGCCCATGGCCTTCATCATGCGCTCCATCTGGGCGCTCATGGCGTCTTCGCTGGTCACGAGGCAGCAGGGGCTATCCTTCAGGCGGCTAGACACGCGGACTTCCTTGATGTCTTCGTCCAAGACCTTCTGCAGGTTTTCGCAGAGTCCCTTGAAGATTCCCTTGTTGGCTTCTTCAGCCTTCTTTTCGTCTTCGGTCTTTTCGAAATCCACGTCGCCGCGAGCGATGTCGTGGAACTTCTTGTCGCCGAATTCGGTGAGGCTAGACATCATGAATTCGTCGATGCCGTCGCTCATGAGCAAGACTTCGTAGCCCTTGGCCTTGAAGGCTTCGAGCATCGGGTTGCTCTTCACGGCATTCTTGTCGCCGATGAGGTAGTAGATTTCCTTCTGGCCTTCCGGCATGCGCTTCACGTATTCGTCAAGGCCCACGAGAGCGTCGCCTTCAGTCTTGGTGCTTTCGAAACGGAGCAACTTCTTGAGTTCGTCAAGATGTTCCCAGTTCATGTAGAAGCCTTCCTTAAGGACCATGCCGAGTTCGCGCCACCAGGCGTTGTACTTCGCGGCGTCCTTGTCGGCCATGTTCTGCAAGGTATCGAGCACCTTCTTGATGACATGCTTACGGATGTTGGTGATAATCTTGTTGTTCTGCAAGATTTCGCGGGACACGTTCAGCGGCAAGTCTTCGCTATCCACCACGCCGCGCACAAAGCGGAGCCAAGGCGGCAGCAAGTCCTTGCAGTCGTCCATGATAAAGACTTTCTTCACGTACAGCTTGAGGCCGTGCAATGCGTCGTTGTGCCAGATATTGAACGGGGCCTTCGACGGAATGTACACGAGGCTCCAGAATTCCTGGGAACCTTCGGCGTGGCTGTGGCTCCATGCGGCCGGTTCGTCGGCTTCGTGGCTGATGACGTTGTAGAAGTCCTTGTACTGTTCTTCAGTGACTTCCTTTTCGCTCTGGCGCCAAAGGGCCTGCTTTTCGTTCAAACGTTCTTCGGGCTTTTCTTCGAGTTCGCCCTTGTCGTTCTTCGTTGCTTCGGGGTGGAAGTAGATGCCGTAGCTCACGAAGCCGCTGTACTTCTGTACGATGTCCTTGATCTTCCATTCGCTGGCGAAATCTTCGGCATCTTCGTCGTCCTTCAGGTACAAAGTAATCTTGGTGCCCACCTTGTCGCGCGGGGCTTCGGAAATCTCGAAATCGCCGGTGCCTTCGGAGGCCCACAGGTAACCCTGCTTTTCACCGGCCTTGAGCGTCAACACTTCGACCTTCTTTGCGACCATGAACACGGAGTAGAAACCCACACCGAACTGACCGATCAAATCGACGCTGCCCTTGTCGCCTTCCTTCAAATTCTTGATAAAGTTCTTGGTACCGCTACGGGCGATGGTACCCAGGCAGTTGATCAAGTCTTCCTTGTTCATGCCGATACCGTTATCTTCGACAACGATGCGCTTGCCTTCCTTGTTCACCGAGATATCGATGCGGAGCTGCGTGCCCTGCGGAAGCAAGTCGGCGTTCGAAAGCGAAAGGAAACGACGCTTGTCGAGTGCGTCCGCCGCGTTCGAAACGAGTTCGCGGAGGAAGATTTCCTTGTTGCTATAAAGGGAGTTGATCATCAAGTTCAGCATGTCGCGAACTTCGGTCTGGAATTCCATCTTCTCTGTTGCCATTATTTATCTCCATTTATCGTTAAAATTTGAAGCGAACCAGCAAAATCGCGTTTCATTTTGAAACAAAATCTACTTTCCGCTTTGTTTTCGCACTAGTATTTGCAAGAACCATGCCAACACAGGACCGTTCGTGCTCATTGCCACTAAGCAATACGAACGCACTCACTCTCGCAACCGCCCCTGTTTAATAACAGGGGCTTCGTTGCTCACACAAGACCGCAAACAAAAAAGGCGACCTTTGCGGCCGCCTTAATTTAATTTCAAGAACTTAGATAAAGATGAGTCCGAGGATACCCACGGCCCAGACGTACCAGGCGAAGTGCTGGAACTTGCCCTTCTGCAAGAAGGTCATGAGCCACTTGAGGGCGATAATGCCGAAGATAAACGACACGACCATGCCCACCAAAAGTTCGGGGGTAAAGCCACCGGCGTCGGCACATTTCATGGCCTTTTCCGGGTCGAGGAGAGCCTTTTCGGAAGTCATGCTCTGGCACTTGATCCACTTGATGCAATCGAGGAGAGCGGCACCACCCACGGCAGGGATGCTCATGAGGAAGCTGAATTCGCCGGCGTACTTGCGGTTCACGCCCATGAACATCATGGCGCTGATGGTAGAGCCGCTGCGGCTGATGCCCGGAATGCAGGCGATGCCCTGCACGGTACCGGTCACGAGAGCACGCCACCAGTTCATCTTGACGCCTTCGTTATCCGGATGCTTAGCGCCAGTTGCGCCCCACTGCGAAGTAAACAGGAGCAAGCCCGTAAAGAGTTCGGCGACACACACGGCACGCGGATTTTCGAACAGGCCTTCGAGTGCATCCTTGAAACCGAGGCCAATCAAAGCCGTCGGAATGCTAGCCAAAATAATGTAGCCCGCTTCGCGGAGCTGGTCCGGATTTTTGCGGATGCAGCCCACGATGATGTCGGTAATCTTCTTGTGGAAAACCACGAAGATGGACAGCAATGTGCCGGCATGGAGCATGATATCGAAGAACATGCCCGCTTCGTTCATGCCTAAAAGTTCGTGCCCAAGCACAAGATGGCCGGAGCTAGAAATGGGGAGGAATTCAGCGAGGCCCTGCAAAAGGCCGAGAATGATAGATTCAAACATAGTAGGGTAAATGTAGTAAATAGGTAACGGGCTCGGGCTACGCCCTCTGAGGTTTGAGCACGGCACTTCGTACCTTTGAGGCTTTAATAATCGCGCCTTTGGCGCCAATTCATAGCTCAAAGCGAGTTTACGAGCGACCTCATGCCTCATACCTCACAACCTTTTACTATTTTCCATAGCATGGCTCGCAAATTCCTCCTCTGCTTTCACGATTTCAGCGTCTGGAACTACCAGAAAGTCGCCCCGATTCTTGAAGAACTCAAGGACCTGGCAGGCGCCCCTTTCAGCGTGCTTGTTATCCCGGATACCGAAAAGGCCCCGTCCGACATGGTCAAGGGCTTTCGCGAAACGCTCCAGAAGCTTAAAGCAGACGGTTTCGAACTTGCACTCCACGGCTACAAGCACCAGGCCGAATTCAGCCAGGGCCGCAGCTACGCCGGCCTTATCGGAATGAACCTGACCGGTGGCGAAGCCGAATTTGCAGGCCTCAGCGAATTTGAATCGAGCAGACTTTTGCACCTGGGCCTAGACGCCTGGAAAGATTTGACTGGCGACTCCGAAAAGCCCGCCGCATTTGTCCCGCCGACTTGGTACAGCAACAAGTTCCTGCCGAGCCAGGTGCATGCCGAAAAAATGCTTTACGAAGAACGATTCGCCCTGGTGACCGCCAAGGGCAAGCGCTACGCCTCCCCTGTCGCCAGTTTCGCAGGCATTCCCGACTTTTTGATCAAGGCCGCCTTCAAGTTCGGTGCCATCGCCCTGAAGGTTCCTGTCGGACTCCCCCGCATCGCTCTCCACCCGGTGGATTTCCCTGCGCGGACCGACAAAATCCACGATTTGATCCGCATCGCCTTGAACAGCGGGCGCAAGCTTTCGCAGTATAAAGATCTTTAAAGCTATGCCACCTACGGCAGAAACTTATAATCTTGCCTTAACTGTTTAATTTTCCTAAATTTGAGGCCACTATGAGCTTAAAATTCGAAACCCCCATTACCGAAGTTCCGCTGTTCCACCAGGGTAAAGTACGCGACATGTACGACCTGGGCGACAGTTTCCTGATGGTCGCTAGCGACCGTCTTTCCGCTTTTGACGTGGTGCTCCCCACCCCGATTCCTGGTAAGGGCAAAATCCTCAACCAGCTTTCGCTGTTCTGGTTCAAGCACCTC
>CADCBQ010000013.1 GCA_902799745.1 Fibrobacter succinogenes
GGCGTTTCACGCCGGTCTTGAGCACTCGATATTCCTTGTGGCCGTCGTTAAACCTGAAGTCAATTCTCCAGATGTACACACCGTCACCCACCTTGCGACCTTCGGAGCTACGCTCGTTCCAATAGAGGAATCCTAGCTTGGAATGGTCGTTTTCATTACCGCGGGAATCCATTTCCATTTCTTCCTTGGTAAAGGATTGATTGAACGATGTTACCACATTGGAATAGTTATCGTAAATAATGACGCGGGCCTTGTACGGGGCAATAGACGAAATGCGGATTGTCTGCAGGGAATCAGGAACGAGTTCCCATTCCTTTTCTTCAGGGGGAATCCACTTCGGCTTCTTGTCTTTCTTTAAAAGGCGAATATTGGAAGACACCTCGTAAAGGTAAATATCGCTGTTCTTGCCGCCCACCGACACGCCTCCAATTCCAACGGTATTCTTTTGACCGTCAACATAACCCGAGGCGGGGTTTGTGCGAATGCAGTTGTCCACCAGCAAGTTGTTGTCCTTAAGGACAATCGTCCATTCCTTGCCAGATTCGCTTACCTTTGGTTCCCCTTGAATGCGCAGTGCCATGCTCGCCGTATCGGAGCAGCGAGCGGAATAGCGGAACAGATTTTTCCAGGGTTCCTTCTTTTCCTTGGTGGAAATCGCTTCGGACATTTCTACGATCAAGGTATCGGGCGGAATGCCGTAGGAATCCTGAATGTATTCCTCTGTCTGGACGCGGCCAGGGTGCTTTTCCGCCCTCACGGCAACCGGGCCAATTTTATCCCGGAGTTCCACCTTTTGCGAGCGGTCGGCAGCAGTCTTTGTCATGCGCAAATAGGGGGCCTCGTCCTCATCGGCAAAGGTCACGCCGTAATCGAACGGCTCCTCGATAATGGATTCCACCCAGCGGGAATCTTCACTCAAGTGCATTTTGCTCTTGGACGCCTTTTTCCACGTCTTTCCGCCAACATTCCAGAAGACGGTATCGATGCTTACGATATTTTCGGAAAGGCGCTCGATAAAGTGGATGCGGATGGAATCGGCGCGGCCATCCTTGTCGCTATCGTAAATTTCGGCATAGTCTGCGGCAGAATAATTGGAATAAACAATCAGCGAGTCGCGGGACTTTAGCGAGGACTTGTCGCCATCTACCTCGGCATGAATCTTGATGCGGTTATTGGTACTCTTGTAGTTGAAAACCGCATCGAGGCGATCACTTTTCAGTTCCTTCTTGTCTTCGACAAAGTAGAACGCCGATGTCGTTTCATATTCCGAAGAATACTCACCGGTTTCTACAGCCTTAAGCTTAATGGTATCGCCGGTATCGGTGAACAGGGCGACCTTGATAGTATCGCGGGTATACAGCGACTTGCTTCCGGCCGTAACGCGGAGTACAAACGCCACGCTGTCGTTGGTTTCTACAGAATCCAAATCCGCATCGCTTTTCTTTTTCAAGAAACGGTAAGCGATTTTGATGTCATCGGACAACACGACCATGTTGCGGGCAACGGTCTTGTATACAGGATCCTTGAATTCTGCCACAAGGGTATCCAAAGCATCGCAAGAAATCTTTCCGTCGCCGCGTTTCGGCGCATATTCGTTCTTCTCGATGTCTTTCGTAATCTCGTAATAGCCGGACTTCTTTTCGGCAACCTTCAGATTACTTTCAATATCGCCAGAAGAGAGGCAAGAAAGTGAAACCTTAAGAGTATCCTTTCCCGGCGTGAAATCCTGGCTTTCCAGAGTCAGCCTGATTTTTTTCGTCGTTCTTCCGATAGCCTTTCCGGCAGAATCCCCGTTTACGATATTGATATAGTCCTTTTCATCTGGAGCGGGCGGAGGTTCGCAACCCTCAATAAAGGTTTTCTCTGTGGTAAGCCAAGTGGTCTTTTCGCCCTGAACATCCCACGCTTCGGCATTGATTTGCAGCTTGCTTCCGCCAAACGCCTTTGAGGGCACCATCACGTCCCAGTAATCGCTGGTTCTGCTGCGGCGTACCATAGGCAAAGTATCGAAAGGTTCCTTGTCGCTATTTCTATAATAAAGCTTTACCGAGTCAACACCTTCAACGTCGCGAACATTGAAACTCAACTTCACCTTGGTTTCAACCGTATCTACACAGCCTTCTGTCAAAAGTGCTATGCTAGATTTAAGGTTCTTGAGATAAATGGTGTACGGATTTCTTTCAGGAGAATAGACAGAAGGCACGTTTCCCGTACGCCCCAGAGAATCCGTCGCTATCACATAAAAATCAATACCCGGAGAAACCAGATAGCTTTCAGGAACAAAGACCGTCCAAGTGCTATCCTTCACCTTTTTCATGGCAAGTTGCCTATATGCAGACAACGTATCCCCATGTGTGCGAACAAAAGCCTTCACGGATGTCATGGAAAGTCTAGACGAAACGAGTACGCCAATCTTCAAGGAATCCGAATCGAATTCCTTGCCCACAAGGCCTGCAGTCGCCTTAGTCAAAGTCACCTTAGGCGGCAAGAAAGCCTCTCGCCAGCTCGCCGTATCGGAATCCTTATGGCCGCGATAGCTTATGCCGATTTTAACGTGGTGAATGTCGCCATCGATTATCGTATCCGGCGTCGTGTAGCATACCGTGTAACGGGTTTGCATGTCGTGACGGATTTGGGCTAGGATTTCCCTTGTTTCCGAAATGCCAGCCGTTTCGTAATAACGGCCTCCCGTTCCTGCGGCCATGTCCTGCAAGATGTCGAAGCCGTAGTTGGAAAGCCCGGTATCAAAGCTAGCGCTTTTCTTGAACGCGATGGTATAGATAGAAGTCGCGTACCTCTCGGCAAGTTCTACAACGGTAGAGGCCGGGAATTTTTTATGGTCGGACATACCGTCCGAAAATACGATGATTGCCTTGGGACCGCCTAAATCGGAGCCGAGATCCACACCTGTGTAGGCACCGAGAGCGATGTCTTCGTACGCCCCGGTAAACTTTAGCCTATTCACGGCGGCTAAAAGGGTGTCCCTATTGGATGTGTAGTCCTGCACCACTCGAACGGTATCCACGTAACCGACAATGGCGACCCTGTCGAACTCTTCCATTTCGTTCACAAAACGGGTAACATACTCTCTGGCCGCAGTTTGAATGGAACTGATGGAAGCACTTTCATCAACGACAAATACGACGGATACGCCCATAACATTTTTCGGGCTTGTGACGGTTGCGGGGAGGGATTTTCCGTCTTCGAATAAAACGAAATCAGAGGAATCCAAATCGAAAATCGATTTTCCGCTGTTGGAGTCCACCACGGAAACGATGCTGCAAATTTCGGGATGGCCGGAAGTCTTGATTCCTTGAATGTCTACTTTCGGAACGGTGGTCAGGTCCACTACATAATTTGCCTTTATGGAACAAACGCTGTCGATGGGGCTTACTTTCGTTTTTTCGCTTATGGGGTTTGTGATGATCACATTCCCCTTGGTTACGGTCCATTTGCTGAAAACATATCCGCCGTACGGAATGGCCATGACTGTAGTGTCGCCGCCCGAAGGCAAAACGACGGCCCCGTTGGGATGTACTGTACCGTGGTCGGCAGACTCGACTGTAAGCACATACGGAGCGGCAATCTTCGCAGAAAATCCCACAAGGCTATCGCGAGCGTACGCAGGGCCAAGCGACCAGTAATGCGTAGCGCCCTTTGTCCCCTGGAAGGTCAAAATGCTTTTCCCGTTCACTTTTGTCAAACGACCGCCCCTGTTTTTCAAGTCGGTTCCGTAGCTGTACAAATTAAGGTTAATGGCGGAATCAGCGGAAACTTCTATAAAGTACCAGTTGGTATCGGGCGCAGTCCACGACATGAACACCAGATTTTTGAACCCAGCGGTGTCGGTATAAAAGTCTTTAGCAAAGACAAAGTCCTTGGAGGTGGCGCCTAAGGCGTGTATAGTACCCTTACTAAAGGTCGCCTTGACGGTGGCATTGTCCGCAGATTTTACCGTGGTGTTTGCGCTCTTGACGTCTTTGATATCCGGGGTGCCGGATGTAATAACCCACTCCTTGAACTTGTATCCGAAATCCGATGTTGCGGTAATGCTTACCGAACTCGTTAGACTTGCAGGTTTCGGAGTAGTGGGCGTCACAGATCCATGACCATCCGAGACAACCGTGATATCAGCGGACTTTACAATTTTCGCCGTAAAGCGTTTACTGGAATCCGCATAAGAATATCGTTGGAAAGACCAATACTGAGGTACACCGGCAGCCCCCTGGAACAGGTAACTGATTGGCAAGGTATAGGTACTATAGGAACCACTAAAGGTAGAATCCGTATCATATTTCCAGAAGTAGCCACGGGTAATGTTACTATCGGGGCTTTCAATTTCCAGGGTATACCAGCCGGAATCAGGAGCGGTCCACGTCAAGGCTACATCATACAGATGGTCCGCATGGTCCGTAAAAACGTCCTTATTAAAGGTAAAGGTCTTTGCAGTTGTTCCAATTTTCTGAACAGGTCCCTTGTGGAACTTAGCCTTTATCGTAGCATCACTTTCGACAGACACCTTTGTTGAACGCACCGTTGTATCGGCAATCGTCACACTACCAGAAACTTTACTCCACCCGTCAAAGAAATATCCCACCTTGCTGCTAGCAGTAATGGTTGTATCGCGTCCTTTATGCAGAGCAATCTTGCGATCCGTATTGATTGTTCCCATGGAAGCATCGACATTAACGGAAAGTTCATACCCCTTGCTTATTTTTACGTTATAGGAATCAGAGGTGTCGCTAGCGTAATAAGGTCCCAAGGCCCAATACTGCGGAACGCCCGAGGCTCCCGTGAAAGCGACGCTGTTCTTACCGGAATAGTAATACTTCGAAGAAGATCTCGAGAACGTAGAATCCGTACCAAAACTATAGAGATAGCTGGATCCCGAAATATCGAAATCAACAAAGTACGCACCAGAATCGGGAGCGGTCCAGGTCATGAACACATGGTTGTTGAATCCGCCGTTGTCAGTATACTTGTCCTTGTTGAACGTAAACTCACTTTCGTCATAACCGATATCCTGAATGGAACCCTTGCGGAACGTGGCTTCAATAACAGCATCCTTGTTGACAGTCACTTTGGTAGAGCGTGAAGTCAGACTCTTTATAGATGCACCGCCCGAGACCACTCGCCACTTGTCAAAGACATAGCCCATATTTCCATAGGCAGTAACGGTCGTATCTTGACCAGCGCCAAGTTTTATTTCTGACTTACTCGATAGAGACCCATTGCTGCCAGCGATAACCTTCAGGGAAACCGATCCCCGTATAGTTACAGTAAACGAATTGTTATAATAGCTGGAGCTATAGGGAGCAATAGTCCAATACAGTGTTTCACCCTTATTTTTTACGGTAACAGGGAGACTGTACTTATTGGTAAAATTCGTATAGGAATTATAAGACCTGAACGTGGAATTGCTGCCAAAAACATACACACAACCACGCGGAGATTCAATATCCAAGAAGAAGGTTCCCGTATCCTTAGGAGTCCATTTCAACGCCACTTCATATTTGTCGCGATAAACAGAATCGGAATAGTAGTCTGTGCTATAAACAAAAGACTTTACCGTTTCGTCAACTTCATAGACATCCCCTTTTCTAAAGTGGGCTTGAACGGTGGCATCGCTGGTCGTGCTTACAGATGTATAGCTAGTATTTTTATTCGCAATGGTCGCATCACCGGACTTCACACTCCATTGATCAAATCGATAACCAAAGCGAGTCGCCACAGCGTCAATACTATAGTCCATACCAGAAATCACATCTGTATAGCCCGCGCTGGGAGTAACAGAACCCAAGGAATCTGCCAGGAGTTTTATGACAAGACGTTTTTCATTCAAGTCTACATAATAGACAGAAATGGTATCTTCGTCGGCGTCTGCGGCATTGTAGGGCACCACTTTGAAGTTTACCGAGTCGCCTTTTGAAACGGTTACGGAATCTATATAAGCGGTATAGACGTTTTTGTTAATAGAGGAACTTGTGCAAGCAACATTAGCGCATTTGTAATATTTAACATAGTTAGCTTGATTTTTACGTTTTACCACAATACCGAACTTACCATCATCCGGCGCAACGAAACGGAAACGAACGCCATTAGTTGCTGAGCCACTGTAATAATTGTCTTTGAAAGTGTATTCCTTGGGCGTATCGGTAACGCTATAGATTTCACCTTCAGCAAAGTGGGCTTCAAGATTGCAGTCCCCTTTGACCGTGACTGTAGTCACAGCCGACGCCTTATCAGACAAGGTACAAGAACCCGAAACAACATTCCACTTTTTGAACTTAAAGTTAGTGTATGGAGTAGCTACAAGCTGAAGGGTATCCCCTGCAGTGGCCGTAGAATCGTCATAACGGGAATAGCCATTGATTGTAATATAGCCTTTTCCCAGGGTATCTACATGAACCCGGTAATTACGTTTCACCGAAACCAATATGGAATCGGCAGACGTAATCTGCGAGAGATTGTGATTATTACGGAAAAAATAATAATGCTTACCGGCCTCCGCAATGACTTCTACATTGGGAAGATTGTAAGACTCCGACGTTTCAAAAGTTTCATCGGAATAACGGTAACGTAAAACGATCATGTTAGAAGACACGGTAAACTTATAGATCCCAGCAGCAGGGGCATCGAAATAAGTCTGTATTCCCATATAACCGTCGCGCATGACACCGTCTTTAAGGTAATTGAACGATTTGGGAGTTTCGCTAATTTCAAAAATCTTGCCTTCTACAAAGAACGCCTTTACCTTGCAATCTCCGGCGAGCGCCACAAAGGTGCTAACCTTTGCCGTATCGCGAATCGTACAGGATCCAGAAACTTTTTCCCAATGGTCAAAACGCGACCCATCGTCCGCAGTAGCCACAATCGAAATGGAATCTCCGGCAAATTTGTCGTCGCTGGAGCCCAATTTACCATTGACTTTAACGGTTCCCGCTCCCGAAACTGCAGAGCTCACGTTTACGTTTTTGACAACCCATACCGAGAGAGTGTCGTTCTTGTCCGGTGAATACGAGGTGTTAGTGCTTTGCAAGTAGAAATAATATTTTTCACCTTCAGTGGCGCTAAACACATTGGACGAGACGCTCCTCCTTGTGGTAAAGGTTTCGTCGTAAGCCCAAACATTGTTCGCCAGGTTGCCTTTTGCAAAAAGAGTGTACCAGCCGTCTTCAGGCGCCGTAAACACAGTCCTGATGCCAAAGCTTGAGCCGATTTCAGAGCGGTGCATGCCATAGTTGAATTCTGAAGGCGTTGTAGAAATCGGATAAACACCACCATCGTCTTCCGAGAATACGGTTATTTTACAATCTCCATCGACAGTCACTTTTGCATTCTGGGAAGCGGAGTCGTCCAAGATGCAATTACCCGAAGTCACCTTCATGTACGAAAATCTCTTTCCGCTAGATGCAGTGGCGGAGATTTGTATGGATTCACCATTAATGTGCGTCGTGTCGTGGGAAGAACCGTTTTCAAACTTGGCAGAAATACCTTCGTCACCTTCGAGTTCTATATGGTAAGTACGGTCGACGTTGAGCGTTAAGGATTGCGAGATACCCGAGCTAAAAAGAAAGTAACGGCCGTCCGTATCGACACTTCCTAAGAAAATCTGTCTGGTCGTGGTTCCGCTATAGCTTTTACCGGTTGTAGAGGGGAACGTTTTGTCGGAGCCATCATCATACAAATAAAAAGAAGTCGAGAGAGCCGGTTTAATCGTGAGCCTGTAGGTACCGGAATCTGTCGGGACAAATCCCGTATTCATTCTGTAGCTGGTACCGCTGACATAGCCATCGTCACTAAGCTTGTAGGTAACGGGTGTTTCGGTAATGGGCAGAATAGGAGCATCTTTAAATAGTGCCTTGACGGAGCAATTCGTAGAAAGTTGGACCTTTGTAGTCGCAAGGTACGCATCGTCTATTTTGCAGGTTCCCGATACCACGTTCCATTTGTCAAACATCTTTCCATACTTAGATCCTGCACTAATCGAGTAAGAAGAATCGGGATCACAATTCTTCGTGCTATAACTTCCTGAACCAGAAATGTCATAGCTTAAAACATATTTTCGCTTCACCACCAGTTGAATATCATCTGTGCCGTAGCCTTCTACTTGGCGGAACAAGATGTAGTAGGACTTTCCCGCACTCATGCTCAAGGAGATTTGTCCATTACTTGCAAGCGTCTTTTCCGTGGTTCCATTAAACGATGAGTTTTGTCCATTGTCAATGTACTTGATACTTCTATTGGTCTTTACTTCAACCACATAGGTGCCGGTTGCCGGGGCGGTAAACTTGGTACGCAAATCATAATTGCCGTCTACCAAGAAAGCATCTTCGGCAAAGTTGAAAGACTTCGGCGTCGAAGAAAGTTCATAGACTTCGCCCGTATTGAATACTGCTGTGACAACGCAATCGTTTGCCCCCATGGTAATGGTAGCCGTAGCAGAATTTTCATCATCAACGGAGCATCCGCCGGTCGTTTTCCAGTGGCCAAAGCGGTAGCCCTTACTCGGAGCGGCGGAAACAGTTTGCGTATCCCCTTCAATAAGAACACTTCCAGAGGAACCCAGTTTAATTGAACCACCGCCCTCAACTTTAGTTGACAAATAATAGGCTAAAAAAGCCTGAACCGTAGCCGTTTTGTCTTCGCTATCAATGTTTTCCTCGGGAATAGCGATATAGTAATCATAAGGAGTAGAGCTGTACTCATATTCATCACTATAAAAAACGAGTCGACCATTTGAGAAAGACCCTGCCGATTCCATTCCGCTACCAAAACCTGTATGGCCTTTAGATGGGTATTTTCTTTGGGTATAGTTCGAAATGGCTAGAACTAACCTTTTGCCCCCCTGCTTGACTTTTACTCGGACCCCATAAACGCTATACCCCGTCGTGGTCGAATATTTTTTGAAGTCCAGCACAGTAGGAGCTCCACCAGGAGTCAGTTCATAATAAAAGCTTTGTTCTTTAGCGTAAGGTCTAAAACGGCAAAGGCCGCCTTCATACGCCGTGGCAAAGGTCGACCTGGAATGAGCGTCGTCAATAACGCAATTACCACCATTATCCATTTTCCATTCATCGAAGGCATAGCCATCTCTAGTAGTCGCGTCGAGTCGAATGGTATCACCTGCAGAATAATCCCTAGTCCCTTTTGTAGAACCAAGGTAAATATTACCATTATCTTCTATGGAAACTTGTACAGCCTGTGCATAACTAAAAACAAACAAAATGCACAATGCAATATATGCTCGAATCATCGATGTTCTCCCAACATGACCTTTTTTACAGGGGTCAATCCCTACAAATAATTTAGAAAAATTTTTATCTTTTGTTCCAAATTTCTTTACGGGGTTTATGTTGAGGAAATTCATATTCGTTTGCATTTTTTGCCTAATCAGCAATGTTTTTGCCATGGAGCTCAGGCCCTTTTTCAACGGCTATGCACCCAGCAACGCATCTATCGTCACCCACCAGAAAAGCGTAAAATCCGAAAGGGACTGGGACAGCGAAAAGCAGTTCTCTGCCGGGCTCGAAATGAGCTTCGCCGCCGAATTTAGTCCCATCCGCTACGGTTTCGGCGCAGGCTACAAGAGCCCGCTAAAAGAGGACCATACCAAGATTGTTCCCGCCTCTATTCCCGTATGGGGGACCTTCACTTTCGGCCGCATCAACACCGACGATTTCTTTTCACCTTATGCAGTGGGCCGCGTAGGTGTTCTCCCCCTCATCACAGGTAACGGCAACTGGTGGGAACGCCCCTTCGATTTCTTTGTCGCCGGAGGCCTCGGTGTCTTTCTCCCCTACCGAATCGGCGTCGAAGTCAACTATGAATACGCCTCCGTACTCAAGTCCTACGAAAGCAGCGACCTGAACTTCCGCATTTCAGCAGGCAAATTCGGCGCCCGCCTATCCATCGGTTTCGAACTTACACGTGAAAAAATCTACAACCCCCACGACCGAATCGAAAAGAGAGACGAATCCGCTGTACAAGAAGAACCCTCCGACGATGATAGCGAAACTATCCCATCGAAAGACTCGGCACAAACCCCAGAAGTAGCCCCCTCCGAACCGGTAGCCGATTCTACTAAAGCCACAGAACCCGTGCAGCCCGTAGAGGCGGAACCGCCTGCAGCAGTTTCTGCAGAAAGCGAGCCTGCTGAAATTTCTTCTGAAGAACCGGCAGAACCCGAGCCAGCCGCCGTGCAGGCGACAAACGCCAAGGGAAAGAAAAAGGCTTCCAAAAAATCTACTACAAAGAAAAAAGCCTCCGCAAAAACGAAGGCTAAAAAGAGTAAAAAGAAGTAGATTTATTCTACCACATCTTGTCGAACTTTTTGCGGTTCTTTTCTTCGTCCTTCTTTTCCTGAACAATAGCGTCAATCACGGCAGCAACCGTCAGGTTGAAGATATCATGCACAGAGGCGTCGGAGTCGGTAAAGTGAACCGGCTTGTTCAAGCCCATCTGCACAGGACCAATCGATTCACCCACGCCCATTTCGAGGAGCATCTTGCAAGTGGTATTTGCAGAAGAGAGACACGGGAAGATAAGCGTGTTGACAGTTTGGCCCTTGATCTTGTTGAAGGGGTACTTGGTGTCGCGCAGGTCCTTGTCCAGGGCCACGTTCACCTGCATTTCACCGTCAATCACGTAATCCGGATACTGTTCGTGAATCAAGCGCACCGCTTCGCGAGCGGTGTTGGACGTTCCGCGCGGAGCACCCTTGTCAGAACCGAAGTTAGCGTAGCTCAGCATGGCCATCACCGGTTCATGAGCAAAGAAGCGCACGGCGTCGTGAGTGAGCTTGACAATATCCACGAGCGTTTCTGCATCGGGGTCGCGGTTCACCAGCGTATCGGCCAGGAAGAACGTACCCTTGCGAGTGCTCAAAATGTGCATAGCGCCGAAGTGCTTGTATTCTTCGCGGATACCGATGATTTCCTTGGCGAGTTCAATCGTTTCGGAATACTTGGAGTAACCACCGGAAATGAGGGCGTCAGCGTCGCCGACCTTCACCATCATCATACCGAAGTGGTTCGGTTCAAACATGTCATCGCGAGCTTCGTCGAGCGTCACACCGTTACGACCGTTTTCTTCGGCGTAGATTTCAGCATACTTGCGACGGCGTTCGAATTCTTCCGGAGAACGCGGGTTCACAATCTTGATGCCCGTAAGGTCGAGCTGTTCGCGCTGGGCAATAATCTGAATACGTTCGGGGTTACCGAGCAGAATCGGGTGTGCAACGCCTTCGGTCTTGGCCTGCACCGCAGCCTTGAGCATGTTGAGGTTGCTTTCGGCAAACACCACGCGCTTCGGATTGCTGCGGGCGGTATCACTGAACTGACGGATAAGCTTGTTATCGTAGCCCATCATGTCGCGCAGGCGGTCATAGTAGGCATCCCAATCGGTAATCGGCTTGCGGGCCACACCACTTTCGATAGCGGCCTTAGCCACAGCGATTGACACATCGGTCAACAGGCGCGGATCCAAGGGCTTCGGAATCAAGTATTCCTTACCGAAGGTAAAGCGCTGGGAGTTGTAGGCAATGTTCACCACATCCGGAACCGGCTTGTGGGCAAGGGCTGCAATGGCGCGCACGGCGGCGTGCTTCATGTGTTCGTTAATGCAGGTAGCGCGAACGTCGAGGGCACCGCGGAAAATGTACGGGAAACCGATCACGTTGTTCACCTGGTTCGGATAGTCGCTGCGGCCCGTCGCAAAAATCAGGTCGCCACGGCTTGCCATGGCTTCTTCGTAGCTGATTTCGGGGTTCGGGTTGGCGAGAGCGAAAACAATCGGCTGGTCGGCCATGCTGCGGACCATTTCGCGAGTTAGGACGTTAGCCTTGGAGAGGCCGACGAACACATCGGCGCCCTTCATGGCGTCTTCGAGCGTTTCGATATCGGTGCGGTCGGTCGCAAAGAAAGCCTTCGCTTCGGTAAGGCCCTTGCGGTCCTTGCGAATAACACCCTTACTGTCGCACATCACCAAGTTTTCTTTCTTGAGACCGAGCGACAAGTAGAGTCGCGTGCAGGCGCAAGCGGCTGCACCCGCACCGTTCACCACCATCTTCACGTTGCGAATGCTCTTGCCAGCCACTTCAATTGCGTTCAAGAGGCCTGCAGAAGAAATGATAGCCGTACCGTGCTGGTCATCGTGCATCACGGGGATATCAAGTTCGGCCTTCAAGGTATCTTCGATTTCGAAGCATTCCGGAGCCTTGATGTCTTCGAGGTTGATGCCGCCGAACGTCGGGGCGATACCCTTCACGATTTCGATAAACTTCTTCGGGTCTTTTTCGTTGATTTCGATGTCGAACACATCGATACCGGCGTAAATCTTGAAGAGGAGAGCCTTACCTTCCATCACCGGCTTACCGGCGAGGGCGCCAATGTCACCGAGGCCGAGCACAGCCGTACCGTTACTGATCACCGCAACGAGGTTTCCCTTGCCGGTGTATTCGTAAGCGAGGTTGTTATCCTTTTCAATTTCCAAGCAAGGAGCAGCTACACCCGGAGTGTATGCAAGGCCCAAGTCGGTCTGCGTGCTATGCGGCTTGGTCGGCACGATTTCGATTTTGCCGGGCTTGCCCATGGCGTGATATTCGAGAGCTTTTTCTTTTAAATCCTTGCTCATTCTTTTCTCCTTGTTTTCGCCAGCATCTAAAGCCGCGAAAGTTCAATTTTCGGGCGCAAAAATAGAAAAAAGAAAGGGCACTGTAAAGATTTCAATACCCATTTAAGAAAGATGTATTTTTCAGCCGTCCAAAGGGAGCTAAAACGCCCTTTTTAGGCCGTATTTTACTATTAGATTCGCATCGAAATGTCGAGTGCTTTTACACTATGTGTAAGGGCGCCGACCGAAATATAGTCGAGGCCGAGTGTCGCGATTTCCTTGGCGCGTTCAAGCGTCATGTTGCCGGAACCTTCAACCAGGCACTTATCGCCGCTTTCCTTGATAATCTTCAAGGCTTCGGCCATCATTTCGTTGCTCATGTTGTCAAGCATAATGACGTCGACACCCTTGTTCAGGAGAGCGCGCAGCTGATCGAAGTTTTCGACTTCCATTTCGACCATCAAGTTCTGCTTGTTGTTCTTCTTCACGACTTCAAGTGCTTCGAGAACGCCACCTGCAGCAGCAATGTGGTTGTCCTTCACGAGCACCATGTCAAAGAGACCCATGCGGTGGTTGGAACCGCCACCCACGCGAACAGCGTACTTCTGCAAAGTGCGGAAACCGGGAACCGTCTTACGGGTATCGAGAACTTTAGTTTTACCAGCCTTCAAAGCTTCCTGGAAGGTATGGGCAACCGTTGCCACACCGGAAAGCTGCTGGATAAAATTCAAAAGCGTGCGTTCGCCCGTCAAGAGTTCGTGCGTCGTGCCGTCCATTTCGGCAATCAGGTCACCCTTCTTCACGACATCGCCGTCTTTCTTGTGGAGAGTCACCTTCACATTTGCCTTGAGTTCCTGGAACACAAGTTCAATCACCGGAAGACCTGCGAGCACGCCATCTTCCTTGGCAATCAGGCGGGCATGCTGCTTTTGGTCCACAGGAATCGTCCATTCGCTCGTCACGTCACCCGTGCGAACGTCTTCGGCAAGCGCGAGGCGAATCATGGTCAAAGCATCTTCGGTAGGAAAAATCGGGGTGGAATTGTCGCCGTACATTACTGCGCTCCCTTACCGGTTAGAACAACATAAACTGTGCGCACCAAAATCTGGAAGTCAAGAAGCAGGCTCATGTTTTCGAAGTAATACATGTCGTACTGCAGCTTGATTTTCACGTCTTCGGTGCTGGTATCGTAATGGTGGCACACCTGAGCCCAACCAGTCAGACCCGGTTTCATTTTCAGGCGGCTAATATAGAACGGAATTTCTTCACGGAGCTTGGCGATAAACACGGCACGTTCCGGGCGCGGACCCACCATGCTCATGTCACCTTTAAGCACACATAAAATCTGCGGAAGTTCATCAATACGGGTCTTGCGCAAGAACTTGCCCACTTTAGTAATGCGGGGGTCGTCCTTGGTAGCCCACTGGGCACCGAACTTTTCGGCATCGGTACGCATAGTGCGGAACTTGAACACCGTAAACGGCTTGCCATACAGGCCAATGCGTTCCTGAGAATAGAACACCGGGCCATGGTCTTCGAGCTTGATCGCAATAGCGGCAAGTACACAAACCGGGAACGAAATAATTCCGAGGAAGGCGCCAAACAGGATGTCAATCACGCGCTTCACGCGCACCTGCCACAAAGGCATGGTAAACGCAAACAGTTCCTGCAATTCAAAACCGTAAACCAAGTTCGCCTTGAACTGGCCGTTAACCACACTATAAAGTTCAGGGACCAAATAAATGTGAACCGGCTGGTCGCACACCCACACAAGCACGCGCATGATTTCTTGCGGCGAAGAACTTTCGTGCGCAATAATGATGCCCGTTACCTTGTACTTTTTAATGAGCGAAGCCAAGTCTGCGTACTTGCCGAGCACCGGCACATTCGCAAACTCATGTTCCATCACCTGGAAGCGTTCATCGACAAAGCCCACCACGCGTTGACCGCGTTCCGGAGTCTTCGCAAGCGCTTCGGCAATCTTCTTGCCCGCTTCGGTAGCACCCAGCACTAGAATGTTGTTTGCGCCAAAGCCGCGGCTCAAGAGTCCACGCAAGCAACGGTAAATGAACATTCTGAAGAGAATCACCAGGAACAGCGCAAAGCCGCCGTAAATAAAGATCCACGGGAATCTAGAGCCGTACAGGTAACCGCTGTTGAGCGGTTCATTCACCATGATCTTGCCGATAAATTCAGCACCAAACAGCATGGCGATAATAATCACAATGCCGATAAGCACCGCACGCAACACGCGCAAGGTCTGGTGCGTTCTCGACATGAGCAGCCAAGAACGGTAAAGGCCCGCACAAATAAAGAGCAGAATCCAGCCCACATTGAGAATGAGGCCCATGTGCCAATATTCGGCAAAGGTCTTGCTCGGGTCGAACTTGTCGGCAATCCAGCCACTGTGGAACTGCACCCAGAAGGCGAGTACAAAACAAATAGACAACGCCACGAAGTCCGAAAGGACAACGAGAATGCGTTCCAATGTAGCGGCACGAATCATAACAGCCCTAAATTACCAAATTGCAGAGTTTCAGATTTTTCGTTTTACGCAGTTATTACGCGAGGAAACGAATCACCTGGCTCTTTTCCACAATTTCAGGCAGAGCGTCGATGGCGTCCACCGCCTTCGAGGTCTTGCAATCCTGGGTCTTTTCAGTGATAACCACAATAGAAACCTTACCCGGATCCTTCACGTTCTTCTGGATAATGGTTTCGATGGAAATCTTGTTTTCTGCAAGGATGCTCGTAATCTTGGCAAGCACACCGCAAGCGTCACGAGAGGTGAAGCGCAGGTAGTAGCGGGCAGAGGTTTCCGAAATCGGAACGAGCGTTGCAGAGTTGTCGACGTTGAACCAGCCCATCGGGAGAGCCTTGCGCTTACCCTGATCCACAGAGCGAGCCAAGGAAACGAGGTCGGCGACCACGGCAGAAGCGGTCGGCAAGCGGCCTGCACCGGCGCCAGTCTGAACGGTTTCGCCCAGGTTGTCGCACTTGAGGTACACGGCATTGATCACGCCGTTCACGTTCGAAAGCAGGTTCTCGTTAGAAACGAAGCACGGATGGACACGGGCGTCCACGCGGTCACCGTCACGGTGATAAATGCCGAGGAGCTTCACGCAGCAGCCAAGTTCCTTGGCGAATGCGATATCCTGGGCGGTAATCTTGGAAATACCCGTCACGTGAATCTTTTCGAAGTCCACGCGGTGGCCGCTGCAGAGGCTAGCAAGCAAGGCAGTCTTGTGAGCGGAGTCGATACCTTCAATGTCGAAGGTCGGGTCAGCTTCGGCAAAGCCGAGCTTCTGGGCATCCTTCAGAACCACGTCGAAGTCCAGGCCTTCGTCGGCCATGCGGCTGAGGATGTAGTTACAAGTACCGTTAATGATGCAGCTCAGGTGTTCCACCGTAGAACCGAGCAAGCCTTCCTGCAAGCTACGGATGATAGGAATGCCACCGCCCACGGCTGCTTCGAACAGCACATGCAGACCGTTCTTGGCTGCAAGCGGGAAAATTTCATGACCGTACTTGGCGAGGAGAGCCTTGTTGGCTGTCACCACATGCTTGCCGCTTTCGAGGGCAGCAAGAATCCACTTGCGCGGCATGTTGTAGCCACCGGCAAGTTCCACGAGCACGTCGATATCGTTACCGGCGATCATTTCGTCGGCGTTGGTCGAAACCTTGTAGCCCTTTGCCTTGTACGGGGCAACTTCTTCTTCAGACTTTGCGCAGATGCAAGCCAGTTCGAGTTCAACACCGAGCTTTTCCTTGTATTCAGCAATCTTCTGTTCCAGAATCTGAATAACACCGCCACCGACGGTTCCAGTACCAATAAGTCCAATACGCAGCATAAGGCGTCTCCATTTTAAATTTTTACGCGCACAAATATAGAATTTTGCGCTAGTTTCCCACAGCCACCTTGCGAGTTCCGTAACCGATTCGGAGCACATAATGGCCCGAAACAGGCACCGCGATGCTGAAATTCGCACTATTTGCGGTTCCACGGAGCACTACATTGCCCTGCATGTCGAACAGTACATACCTGTCGCCCGCGCGGGCACCCGCCACCTGCAAGGTGCGATTTACAACGCTCACGCTAAACTGCGGAGCAAGAACACGTTCAAACGAATCCTTCTTTCCGCTGCTCGAAGAATTGTCCGACTTTCCACTCGAGCTAGACTTTGCACTAGAAGAAGACTTCGCAGAACTAGACGATTTCGCAGAAGAACTGCTAGACATGCTCGAAGACGACTTTGCGGAGCTGCTACTCGATTTTGGAGTCTCTGCAGAAGAGCTAGACGCAACAGAACTACTCGAAGGAGCCTCTTCGAAGGTTGCTACGAGAGTAACATCTTCCTTTGCGTAAAAGTAACAATAAGACTTTGTTCCGCACAAGTTATCCCATTCCACAAAACGATAACCTGCATTAGGCACAGCCTCTACATAAACTACTTTTCCATAATCAAACGTTCCGTAAACAAAGCCCAACGAGCCATCAGACCATGTGCCTCCAATCCTAATTCTACCCGCATTGGCAAGACCTGATTCTGCAGATACATGCACTCGTTTTATTTCCCATTTCGCATACAAGTCCAGATTCCCCGCATCTGTCGCTGCAATTTCGGTAACAAGACCAGCATTCAAGAATTTTGGAGACGTGTACCATCCCTCAAACGTATATCCTTCACGTTCCGGTTCCGGCAAGGCAACAGTCTCTCCGGGCGTATAAAAAATATAGGTACATGCCCCCGAGGTATCCGTGTGGAGGGTCACAACACTCCGTTCTTCCTTTTGGGCAAACACAGGGTAGTAATCGCCCTGCACCCAGACTTCGCCATTGATACCCCCCGCAATCTCATTACCCAGAGAGTCCTTCTGCACATAGTCATGCAAGGTCGCTGCAAGTGAGCCATCTTCAAAACCACTTGCCGCCACCGGCTGAGCCCCGGTCATTTCAACTCCTTTAGCAGCCAAATAGAAGAAGTTCTCTATAGTCCACGCATCAGTTGCCTCATAGATTTTATAACCATCCGACAAAGACCCCATATTGTAATTGTTCAGTATATAAGACCGCAACGGAAAACGTTCTACAATCTCTCTCCTAGAAGCCGAGTAAATAATATAGTCATCAGTTCCAAATAGGCCTCCAAGCATTCCTAGACCATCTCCGACCATATCAAAGACACTGTAATTATTCACTATAAAAGCATTCCCGAGAAGATGCCCCACAAGAGACCCGGCCCTAGTATGACTAAATGTACTGCTGCTTGATGAATCGATTTCTAGATAAGCAACGCCCTTACTAAAATTCTGTATGAGAGTCAAATTATTATAGCTGCTCCCCACAAGGCCACCCATGTATGCGTAACCTTTCGAAATCATCGCGCCTTCAAAGCTACTATTCTTGATAACGAGAGTAGTATCGGAATGTCCTACAAGTCCTCCGAAACCTTGATAGGTACTACTCGTTCCGATATTGATATAACCCTTGAAATGGCAGTTATCCATAATCAACGGATTAACCACATACGAAACTAAGCCATCCCCTATAGAATAGGAATCGTCTATCGTCAGATTGCGGATAACGGAAGGCGTTCCATCGGCCTTTGAGAAAATAGTGCCAAACATTCCGGAATTGCCAGACATATATAGGCCCGAAATACTATGTCCCTGGCCATCAAACGTTCCCCAAAATTGAGATATCCGCAACCAATGCAAGAACTTGTTCATTCTTGACACGTCAAGAGTTCCATCACCCTTCAAGACATTTTCATTTACCACGATATCTTTCGTGAGTTTGGCACATAAGTCAGAATACGGGCCCACTCGATCGAGACTGTCCATTCCGTTCATCATTTGAGCAAAGCCATAAAGTTCTGCAGCATCCGAAATCTCATAACAATTGTCCGCAGCATCCAAAGTAGGTGTTTTCAGTTCGAACCACTTTGCATAAAAATCCTTATCGCCAGGATCCGCAACACCTATGGAGTCAATCCGGTCCCCCATCAATTCGGCGTTATCGTACCACCCTTCAAGAAAATAGCCCTTTTTAGTACCATTTGGAAGATAAACACTAAAGCCTTCCAAATATATACAGGTTTTCGTATTCTCGACATTTTCATGCAAACAAGATATATCATCAGAAACAGCATCCCAGAGTCCGTTTATGTATCCACCATCAAGATGGAACGTTATTTTATATGTATTTACCAATTTCGCCCAATACTCAAGATTACCAGACATACTGTCAGGAATAAGCGTATCGGGTTTTCCACTGAATTCTTTGTCCTTGAACCAGCCATAGAAAACAGTATTTTCCTTGACAACCTTATCAGGTAAACCATAAGTAAATCCAGAGACGTAGCTATCAAAATAAGTAGCCTCATCACCAGCAAAGGTGTGGAACGTTACGCTATAGCGATCCACCACAGAATTCCTGATGGCGCCCGAGAAATTCGGGTAATCATCAGTATCCACGTTCTGTCCCCAAACAGGATCCGCTTCGTGCAAAACATACGCCACAACGCCACTTTTGAACTGTTTCTCGGTCGCATGCTTAACACCATTTGAGTCCATTGACTCTTTATTATCCAACTGATAAGAATTCTTGACGATAACAGTATCCGAACTACTGCCAAACAGTTGCCCTTCTCCCACATTATAGCTATTCTCTATAGTCAGTATAACATGTCTATCGGCATAGCGCACCAAGTAAGAACGTTCACCATTTTTTTCAAAGTAAGCCACAGACTGGTTAAAGCAATTGACTATCTGAGCATAGGAATCCGCTCCATCTTCTAAATCGGAATCAACAACGCGAACTGCAAAAATCCCCATGGCAACATCCGAATTTTTTGCATAGAACATTGATTTTACAAGTCCCAAATTCTTGACAACCGTCGGGGTTTCGGGGTTGGCAACCAGCACGCGAATAAAGCCCACATCCTGAGGATCGGTTTCTTGAGCCACGTTCCGAACAAGCCCCGAAATGGTGTGCCCGTTCCCGTCGAACGTTCCCGCAAAGGTGTCTAACGGGTTCCACTGAACTACAGCATCGACATCATTAATATCTATATCGTAAACGTCTTCTATATCGTTGACAACGATATCCTTTGTAAGCTTGCCACAAGCGGACTTGTTCTTGACATTGCCATCAGTTCCGTTCACGATTGCAGCAAAGCCATAAAGCTCTCGCGCATTCGAAATTTCGTAACAGCCCTCTGATAAAGTCGGTTTTTTGGGAGATATCGTTGCCGCACTTGCAGACAGGGCTGCAAACAGGACCCCAACAGTTGCCGAAAGGACTTGTTTCATAATAATTCCTTCTTATACGATTAACAATAGAAAGATACAATAATTGAAAGCCCCACTTTGCCTAAGCAGTTACAAGTAACTATATTTAGCGACATGGAACAGGAATCCGTTAACCCGGCAATCGGCTCAATTCTCGACGAGCAGAAACTGAAGAACATTGTCTATCCGGCAAAGCTCTTCAGAACGCGTTTGAACGAAGAATTTATGCGTGCTAACCGCACCCGCAAGCCGTTCCTGTATATCAAGATGTATTCACACCAGTACGACTTCTTCGGTTGGGGTAGCCCGAACAAGACCGTCGAAAACACCTGGCGAATCAGCATTTTGACCATGTTTTCGCACCTGCGCTTTATCGATGTGCTCGGCTACCTTTCCGACGGTAGCGGTCTCGGCATCATCTTGCTGAATTCCGACCTCTCGGTGCTGGAATCGATCCGCAAAGAGATCTTGCACAAGCTGAACGATGCAGGCCTTATCCAGACACTCCGCATCAACCCGAAGAAGCCAATCTTTGAGGCCTACATTTACACGGGACTTCAAGAAAAAGAGAATCTGGAACTCGAAGAAAAGATTAAAGATTTCAACAGCGCAAACGGTCGATTTTTCTCGCTTTGCCGCTTGAACCTCGACCATATCTGGGAACACCCGCACACCATTCGCTACCGTCACATGGTCAAGCGTTTTGTAGACGTGACCTGTACCAGCATTGCGATCGTGCTCTGCTCTCCCCTGCTTCTGTTCTGCGCCGCCGCAGTCAAGATCAGCGACCCGAAGGGTCCCATCATTTTCAAGCAGACCCGCGTAGGCAAAAACGGCAAGCTGTTCACCATGTACAAGTTCCGCAGCATGTACGTGGATGCCGAAGAACGCAAAAAAGAATTGATGGCCCAGAACGAAACGGGCGGCAAGACCTTCAAGATGAAGAACGACCCGCGTATCTATCCGTTCGGTCATGTGCTCCGCAAATTCAGCCTCGACGAACTGCCGCAGTTCTTCAATATTATCAAGGGCGACATGTCTATCGTCGGCCCGCGTCCGCCGATTCCGTCCGAAGTGGCGGAATACGAGCCCTGGCATCGCATGCGTTTGTCTGTAACGCCAGGTCTCACCTGCATTTGGCAGGTCAGCGGCCGCAGCAATATCAGCTTCGAAGGTCAGATGCGCCTCGACAACGACTACATCAAGCGCAACGGCAAGCTCAGCGACGACGTCTCGCTTATCCTCAAGACCTTCAAGGTCGTGTTCAAGGGCGAAGGCGCTTACTAATTAGCAATGAGGTCGCTTCGCTCTGAGGAGTAAGGCATGAGAAATGAAAAACCTCGCGATGAGCGAGGTTTTAAATTTTTCAGACTTTAGGAAAACTATCGATTGTTCAGGTAATCCAGAACTTTCTGGGTCAGGTCGTTTTCTTTTTTCCAGAACACCACGGCACCCGTTGCACGATCGACTACCATGTCGTAGCCTTCTTGCAGGGCAATTTCGTTAATGGCCTTACGAATCAACTGAATGATCGGGCCGCTCACCTTTTCGTTTTCCGAAATCAGTTCGCCCTTACGGCCATACACGCGGTCAATAAAGTTCTTGAGTTCCAAGTCCTTCTTGTTGTACTCGGCCTCGAGCTCACGCTTCTTTTCGTCGCTGAGCATAAGCACCTGCTTATCGAGCTTTTCCTTGATGGCGGCAAGTTCCTTTTGCAGCAAGTTACCCTGCTGTTCCCACTTAGCCACCTGACGGTCGTATTCTTCCTGAGCCTTCTTGGTACCCTTGTAGCCGTCAAAGATCAGCTTGGAGTCCACATGCGCAATGCGCAGTCCGTCTTCGGCGAACGAGACGGTCGCAAACGCGAGAACCAAAACAATCAGCAGACGCTTAAGCATAGTGCCTCCTTAGAATCCTTGGCCGATAACAAAGTTGAACTGCATGTCGCCCACTTCGGTACGCTGCAGGCCACTATAGGTTTCACCCACATCTAACGGCCAAGCAAAGTCAAATCCAATGATACCGAGCATCGGCACAATCACGCGGAAACCAAAGCCAATGTCTTTCTTGAGGCTTGTCGGATCCCATTCGCTAAGCGGATTCCTGCTCGGCTTCGGCACCTTGGTACGCGGATTGTAGCGTTCACCGAACACGTTACCGGCATCGAAGAAGAACGGCAACAGGTAGAATGTCTGCGGCACAAGACCGAGCTGGAGTTCAGCACCGGTGTACTGGTAGCTGCGGCCCAAGCGACGGTAGCCGATAGAACCCGAGCTGTAACCACGCATCATACCTTCGTAGCCCATCACGCCACCCATGGTGTAAAGCGTGCGGTACTGCAGCTGGTCGCCAATAATGACACCGTACTGGTTGGTGAGAGCAATGGCCAAGCGGTCGCGGAACAGCGGGAACCACCACTTCACAGTGAGTTCGGTCTTCACAAAACTAAAGTCGCTGAACAAGGCGTCATCGGCCCACTGGACATCGAGTACGTAGCGTGAACCTTCGGTCGGGAACTGCGGCAGGTTCTTGTCGTCGCGCAACAGGCGGAAGTTCAGAGCAGATTCCACACCGGTGTAAACCACGTAGCTGTCATCAATGTTCGGGCCCTGCTTGTTCATGAGCCAGCTATAACCGATTTGTCCGTAGAAGTAGTCATCGGGCCACTTGAGACGCTTACCCAGGTAGACGCTACCACCGTAACGGGTAATGTCGGGGTCATCGTACTTGGACATGTTCCACCAGGAGTAACTAAGGCTCGTACCCAAGGTTATCGGCTTGTCGAGGAACCAGGGTTCCTGGAAACTGATAGAAGCACTCTTCTTGTCGGCACCGTATTCCACGCTGAACGAGGCGGCCTGGCCATCACCCATACAGCAGTTCGGGATAGACACAGAAGCCGTACCCACGACACCGTCACTTTCACTATAAGATACGCCCAAGCTGAACTGACCGGTACCGGCTTCCTTTTCCTGCACGGTAAAGTCGAGGTCTACTTCCTGTTCACCCACCACCTTGATATCGGGCACAACCATATCGAAGTAGTTGAGCTGCATGATTTCGCGGAAGCTACGTTCCAAAGCGGACTGGCGGTAGGTGTCACCCGGATACAGGCGAACTTCGCGGCGGATCACCTTTTCGTTCGTCTTGGTGTTGCCATGAATATGAACCTTATGAATCTGGGCCGGCAGACCTTCGGTCATCTTGTAAGACAGGTTCACAATCGAATCGTTTTCGAACGTACGGGTTTCTTCGTACTGGGCAAACAAGTAACCGTCTTCACGGTAGGCATCCAAAAGGGCCTTGCGAGAAGCATCGTACTTGTACTGGTCAAAGACTTCACCACTATCCAAACGATAAGCGTAGGCAAGCATCTTGTCGTTCAGCACTTCGTTACCCGAGAAGTGCAAGCTACCCATGTAGTAGCGACGGCCTTCGATCATATGGATATGGATCAAAATGGCGCTAGAGGTCTTGATGTTGTCGTACTTGTTCAAGGCCGGGAACATGTCTTCGATCATGTAGCGGACCATGAGTTTTTCTTCGTAAGTAGAACGCTTCTTGATCTTGCGGAGCGAATCGATCTTGGCGTTTTTCCACTTGCGTCCATCGACAATATTCAGGAATTCCTTGCGGGCACTTTCGTAACGGATAATGTCGTTCAACATCTTCCAGGCGTCTTCTTCGACCTTGACCGTGACCTTAGGTCTAGTGACCCACGGCATTTCGCCCACTTCTCTATGCTGGCGGAAGAAGTGCGTCACCTGCATGGTCGGCTTGTCCGCCATCTTGTAAAGCGGCGTTGCAGAATCGCCCAAGGCAAGGTTCAACTGCTTGTAAAGGACTTCCAGGTTTTCACCCAGCGGAACCATGCGGCCCATATAGAACAGGCAGGTGGAGTCCGGCAGGTATTCGGCACTGTATTCCGTGAGTTCGGCATCCAAGTAACCAAAATGGCGGATTGCGTTCAACACCGTATCGCGGTCTGCTTCAAAGATGTTTTCCTTGAATTCGCCACCGCCCCACCACTGGTCGAGCTTGGTGACCATATGCTCCATAATATCTTCGGCGGGAACATGGTCGTTACCCTGAATATCGAACTGGCGAACCTTGACCTTTTCTCCTTCGCGGATAATAAAGGTCACCATATTCTTGTTTTCGTCGACCGGAGTTTCGCGGTAACCCACTTCGGCAAGCAGGTAACCTTCGGCACGATAGTGGTCCAAAATAGCCTGACGGTCGCGTTCCAATTGGCTCTTGCTGTAAACCTGGCCCGGAATCATGCGGGTCTTAAGCTTCAAATCTTCTTCGGACACTTCGTCGCAGCCTTCAAATACAGCCGTATCGAGCGCCGGGAGTTCCTTAATCTTGAAAATGAGGTCGACTTCGGTACCGTCGCCCACATAGTCGATCCAAGCGGTCACATCGTCAAAAAGGCCAGACTTATAAAGAGATGTCACCGAAGACTGCACCTTTTCGGTGAGTGCCGTCGGAGAGTAACTTTGACCATCGCGAATACCGATACGGCTAAGGACAGCGCGGTCGTCCATATGGAGCGTCCCTTCGACCTTGACCTTATGGATCTTATTTTCGACCATATAGCTCTCGGACATTTCGGACATATCCAAAAGCTGGGCCTGAGCAAGCCCTACAAACACAGCAAATAAAAACAGCCAGCGAAAGCGCAGAATAAACCTACCTATAAACAAAATTCGGGACAAAAATACAAAAGTTAAAGACATAAGACCTGCAACAAACTCCATTTTTTGCGCAAAATAGACAAAGATGCCAAAACGGCGCAAAAAAGCAAAAAAACGGCAATTTTTGTGTTCACAGCCCAAACTTTTTATATACATTCAGGGTATGGCACCACAAGCACTGAGATTATCCGAGATTACTATTTCGAATCTGCGTTCTATTCAGAGGCAGACGTTTCCGCTCAGTAGCTTTACCGCGCTCATTGGCTACAACAACGCCGGCAAAACGAATATCTTGATGGGTATTCGCTGGCTTTTGTCCAAATTTTCGCTCGACATTTCGTACTTTGACGACCCCAACCACCCTGTTGAAGTCATCGGCGTTTTTGATGGCATTTCGGAACAGGTGCTAAACCGTTTGGGCGAAGAATACGCCGCCGAAGTACGCCCGTTCTTGCAGAACACTCCGCAAGGCCCTGGCCGCCTGCGCGTCAAAAAAGTGCAGCGCATTCCCAACGAAAATCCGGAAAGCCTCGAACTTTTCGTTTTCGTGCCGAGCAATCACCGCAAGGGCGACAAACGCGAATGGGTTCGCCCCAATGAAGCGTTCAAGTTTGCATACCACCGCATGTTCCCGGAATCGATTGCCATTTGGGACTTTGAAGGGAACCAGGCGTTCACCAAGCTTTTGCATGAAATTTTCAAGCCGCTTGAACGCCGATTCGGTAACGAAATCAACACGCTTTTGAACAAATTTGCAGACCTGCTTTCACCAGACAGCGAAAACCGCGCCGCCGAAATCAGCATCTTCGACCGAGAAGTCAACGAAAAGCTTTCGCCGCTGTTCCCAAGCGTTAAAGTTGAATTTGATATTCCCATGCCGACTCTTGAGACATTCCTCAAGAGCGCAAGCCTCAAAGTCATCGACGAAGACGACGGCTTTGAGCGCGACATTAGCCGCATGGGCGAAGGCAGCAAGCGAGCCATTCAAATGGCACTGGTGCGTTATTTGGCCGACGTCAAGAAGCACCACCACAACCATTACCTGAGCCGCACGCTATTGCTCATCGATTCGCCGGAACTTTACCTGCACCCGCAAGCCGTAGAACTCGTGCGCGTGGCCCTCAAGAACCTTTCGAACGAAGGCTACCAGGTGGTATTCGCCACTCATAGCGCCCAAATGGTGACCAGCGAAGACGTCAGCACCTCGCTACTGATTCGCAAGAACAAGGAGCGCGGCACCTTTATGCGCAAGCGAATGGAAGACGCCGTGCACCAGGTGGTGCAAGACGCTCCGAGCCAGCTGCAAATGCTCTTTAGCCTAAGTAACAGTAACGAACTATTGTTTGCAGACTACGTGCTTTTGACCGAAGGCAAGACCGAATGGCGCGTGCTCCCGGCGCTCTTTGAACGCATTACCGGGCAGTCCTTTGCCCTCATTAAATGCGCGCTCGTTCGCCAGGGCGGCGTGAGCAACACCCGCAAGAGCATGCAAGTGCTCAACGCCATGGACATGCCTGTTCGCGCCATTGTGGACTTGGATTATGCGTTTACCACCGCGACCCGCGACGGATTCTTGGAACCGAACGATCCCGACATCAAGTACTGCCGCGACCTGTTCCGCGAACTCGCCTTCCATAATCATTTGCGCCTAGTGAACGGACTCCCCGTCAACAAGCACAGTAACATTAGCGCCTCTACCGCCTACGCCATGATGGCCGAAATGGAAGAAGCACAGCACCCCATTCGTAGCATTCATGCCAAACTCCGCAACCAAGGCATTTGGGTGTGGACGCGAGGCGCCATCGAAGAGCACTTGGGTCTCGAAGCCAAGAATGAACAGGCGTGGAGCAAGTTCATTGAACGCAGCAAGTCTCCGGACTTTATAAAAACACTCCCCGATTACGCAGGAATCGAGGAGTTATGTAGATGGATTATTGAAGGCAGCCACGGGAACTAGTAAGTTCCAAGAAGCGAGCGGACCTTCTCCATCATAGCCTTAGACTTCACACGAGCCTTTTCCTTACCATAGGCAAGAATCTTGTCGATTTCTTCGGTATGGCTGAGCAGGTAGAAGTACTTTTCGCGAGCAGGGCCGAGGTGTTCTTCGAGCACGTTCTGGAGTTCCTGCTTGGCGTGGCCCCAGCCCATGCCACCAGCGCGGTAGCGGGCTGCCAAAGCTTCGGTCTGTTCCGGCGTAGCAAACAGCTTGTACAGCTTAAACACGTTGCAAGTGTCCGGATCCTTGGGTTCTTCAATGCCCTGGGAGTTCGTCACGATCTTGCCGATTTTCTTCTTGAGAGCCTTGCTTTCGAGGAAGATGTCGATGACGTTGTCGTAAGACTTGCTCATCTTGCGACCGTCGAGACCCGGGATAATGCCCGTGGTTTCCTGGAACACGGGTTCCGGAATGGTGAACACGTCTTCGCCAAAATGCTTGTTGAACTTGATGGCGATATCGCGGGCAAATTCCACGTGCTGCTTCTGGTCTTTACCGACCGGCACGATGTCTGCGCTAAACATGAGGATGTCGGCATCCATGAGACACGGGTAGCAATAGAGGCCCATGTTCACGTTTGCATCCGGATCTTCGCCAGCGGCTTCGTTCTTTGCCACCTTATCCTTGTAGGCATGAGCGCGGTTCATGAAGCCCTTCGGCGTAAAACAGCTCAAAGCCCAGCTGAGTTCGAAAATTTCAGGAATATCGCTCTGCTTGTAGAACAGGCCTTCTTCCGGGTTCAGGCCAAGAGCAAGCCAGGTAGCAGCAATCTTGTAGATATTCGCGCGCATTTCGGCGCCGTTCTGCACCGTTGTCAGGGCATGATAGTCAGCAATAAAGTAGACCGTATCGTAGGTCTTCGAAAGTTCGAGAGCCGGGCGGATAGCGCCCAGGTAGTTACCCAAGTGAGGAGTGCCGGTGGGCTTGATGCCCGTAAGAGAAATTTTTTTCATGGCGCAAATATAGGTTTATTGTTTGTTGTCTTTTAAAAGCTTGTCGAAATACACAATCGTCTTTTCGAGGCCCTGGCGCAGAGGAATCGTCGGTTCCCAGCCAAGGGCGGACTTTGCAAGTTCAATGTTCGGGCGGCGCATCTTGGGATCGTCACCCGGGAGCGGTTTGTACACGATTTTACTCTTGGAACTCGTGAGTTCAAGAACTTCTTTGGCAAGTTCGAGCATCGTGAATTCGCCGGGATTTCCGATGTTGACCGGGCCGATAATCTTGTCCTGGTTCATCATGCGGATAAAGCCTTCGATCAAATCGTCTACATAGCAGAAGCTGCGGGTCTGGCTACCGTCACCGTAAATGGTGATGTCTTCGCCCTTGAGCGCCTGCACGATAAAGTTGCTGACGACGCGGCCATCGTTCATGAGCATGCGCGGGCCGTAAGTGTTAAAGATGCGCACGATGCGAATATCCACATTGTTCTGGCGGTGGTAATCCATGAACAAGGTTTCAGCAACGCGCTTGCCTTCGTCGTAGCAGCTGCGAATGCCAATCGGGTTCACGTTTCCCCAATAGTCTTCGGTCTGCGGATGCACCGCCGGATCGCCGTAGACTTCGCTTGTGGACGCCTGCAGAATGCGGGCCTTCACGCGTTTCGCCATGCCGAGCATGTTGATGGCACCCATCACGCTCGTCTTGATGGTCTTTACCGGATTAAACTGGTAATGGATGGGGCTTGCGGGGCACGCCAAGTTAAAAATGCGGTCCACTTCCAACAGAATCGGTTCTGTCACGTCGTGGCGGATCAGTTCAAAGCGATGATTGTCGCGCAAATGGTCGACATTCATCAAACGACCCGTAAAGTAGTTATCAAGGCAAATCACCTCGTGACCGTCATTCAAGAGACGCTCGCACAAGTGACTTCCTAAAAACCCAGCTCCACCAGTAACTAAACAGCGCATATCAAGCTCCAATTATATGGGCAAAATATAGCTATTTCACGACCTGGTTCTTGCCGTGCTTCTTTCCCCAATAGAGTTTTTCGTCGGCCTGACGGATATATTCCTCATAGTCCGCAATATTTTCGCCAGTGCTAAGGCCAATCGTTGCCGTAATAGAAACTTTAGAATTCTTGTAATAAACCACCTGTTCCGCAAGTTTGGCGCGGAAATTACTCAAAAGTTCCAAAGCGTGGGCATTATCCATCTGAGGCAGGTACAACACAAATTCTTCACCTCCCCAACGAACTGCCACGCCATTTTGAGGAAGACAACTTTCAATACACTTGCTCACCGCAGCCAAGACCTTATCGCCCGTTTCATGGCCATAGGTGTCGTTAATTTTCTTGAAGTCATCCACATCCAACATAGCCACTGAGTAAGAGGTTTCTTTTTCCTCTTTGCTACGCTTCATGATGCCTTCAAAGAATCGGCGGTTATAGAGTCCGGTCAGCATGTCATGATTGATGTTATAGTCCAGCTTTTCACGAGTGGTTTTAAGTTCTATCAAGTAAAGGTTTGACAAATAGAACAGCGTAAACAACGTAATGATCAAGTTCATGACTTTCACAAAAGAGCTGTGAAGCAGTACCAAATCCATCAGTTCCGGGTAAAAGGAATAATTAAAAACGGAAATCAAGCTAATTGCAACCGCAAGCATAGCTCCAATAAGCTGATATATGTGTTTTTTCCTGTTGGAATAAGGCAGCATAAAGAAAATCACCGCCACCATGCCAATGACAAAAGTCAAGGTACCAAAATGACCGCCAGAAATCAATTCCGTCATGGCAGAGAAAAAGATAATTTCGAAATAGGCAAAAGAAATCCTGAAATTTTCATTCTTGAAAATCGTAAGAATTGAAATGTACAATACAGAGCTAAAGCAGTTTAGAACCACCAGCGGGAAAAGCCCAAACTTCCAAAACAGGAACACGTTAAAAACATGAACGCACAGACACATAATCAAGAAGATTACGGTCCTATGCTTCGAGAGCGTATTGATAAGATTTTTCGGCATTTGTTTTTCCCCTTCTTACTTGAGAAAACTTATTCTTCTTCTGAGTCCCGCGAGTCATCGCCGTAAGCAGAAGTCGCTGTCCCGTTCAACGCTACTAGCCGTATTCCTCGCAGAGTCAAGAACGGATCGTATTTATCAATCAGGGATGTTCTGCGAGCAATGGTTTTCCCCCAACCACCGGTCGCATACACGGGCATATCGTCGCAGCCCATTTCCGTTTTGATTTTTCCGATCAGGAACTCCAACTGAGCAAGGAATCCGTACAGAAGACCTGCACGGATCGCGTCGTCCGTATTGTCTGCTACCACAGCCTCGGGCCATTCAATCGTCACGGGCAAAAGGCGTGCGGCCTTTTCCGTCAAGGCATCCAAGCTTGCGTTAATGCCGGGAATAATCACGCCACCAGCAAAGGCGCCATCCTTCATGACGTCAAAAGTGGTCGCGGTCCCCATATCCACGACAATTGCATTCTTGAAGCCAGCCTCGCGCATGGCAACCACATTGCACAAACGGTCGGCACCAGCCATAGACGGGTTCTGGTAATTAATCTGCAAACCCATGCAGTTTTTGGAATTCACCACCTGCACGCGTTTTTTTAGCAAAGAATCTAAAGCCTTAATCCAGGGGCGTTCCAAAGCGGGCACCACGGTAGAAAGTCCCACGTGGGTAATCTCTTCGGACTTAATCTTGGAGAACCTCAATAGGCCGCCCACTTTATTCATCACTTCATCAGAGGTGGTTTCCTTGCGGGTGGTCAGGCGCCAATAATCGACAACCTTGGTATCCTTAAAAATGCCAATCACCGTGTGGGAGTTACCCACATCGACCACAAAAGAAATCGTATTCGCCTTGTTCACGCAAAAAAAAGATAGAAAAAAAAGTCCTTGGTTTAGAAACCAAGGGCTTTCGTGGAGCCTCCGGGACTTGAACCCGGAACCCGCGGGTTATGAGTCCGCTGCTCTAACCAATTGAGCTAAAGCTCCGTGCAAGCCAAATATAATAAAAAAAATTTCGTTTAAATGCGATTTGGGGACTTTTTCCAAGTGAATCTTTTTTTTATTTCCTAAATTATAGGGCATCAACATACTCTACCGGGATCGCCATCCCGATGGATTAACTCTCAACAAATGAGGAAAAAACAAAAAATGGCAAGAGCATTGATTATCGGTTGTGGCGCCGTTGCCACAGTTGCTATCAAGAAGTGCTGCACCTGCAGCGAAGTTTTTAGCGAAATCTGAAGCCGCCACCGCGAAAACTGCGAAAAGCTGGCCCAGGAACTCCGCCCGAACACAAAGACAGTCATTACGACTGCAGCCGTTGACGCCGACAAGGCCGAAAATGTCTCTGCTCTGATTAAGGAATATAAGCCGGACCTGGTGATGAACATCGCTCTTCCGTACCAGGATCTCGCCATTATGGACGCCTGCCTCGAATGTGGCGTGAACTACATGGACACGGCTAACTATGAACCCGAAAACATCGACGATCCCGAATGGCGCAAGGTCTACGACAAGCGCTGCAAAGAACAGGGTTTCAGCGCCTACTTCGACTACAGCTGGCAGTGGGCATACAAAGAAAAGTTTGAAAAGGCCGGTCTCACGGCTCTGCTCGGTTCGGGCTTTGACCCGGGTGTTTCCCAGGCATACTGCGCCTACGCCCTGAAGCACCAGTTCGACACCATTGAAGAAATCGATATCCTCGACTGCAACGGCGGCGATCACGGTTACAAGTTCGCCACGAACTTCAACCCCGAAATCAACCTCCGCGAAGTCTCTGCTCCGGGTAGCTACTGGGATACCGACGCTAACGGCAAGGGCCACTGGGTTGAAATTCCGGCCATGAGCATCAAGCGCGAATACAACTTTGACGAAGTCGGCCAGAAGGACATGTACCTGCTGCACCACGAAGAAATCGAATCCTTGGCCCAGAACATTCCGGGCGTCAAGCGCATCCGATTCTTCATGACTTTCGGTCAGAGCTATCTTGACCACATGCGCTGCCTCGAAGACGTGGGCATGCTCTCTACTCAGCCCATCAAGTTCCAGGGTCAGGACATCGTGCCTATCCAGTTCTTGAAGGCTCTCCTTCCGGACCCGGCAAGCCTCGGCCCCCGCACCAAGGGCAAGACCAACATCGGTTGTATCTTCAAGGGTAAGAAAGACGGTAAGGACAAGAGTTACTACCTGTACAATGTCTGCGATCACCAGGAATGCTACAAGGAACTCGGCAGCCAGGCTATCGCCTACACCACTGGCGTTCCGGCCATGTGCGGCGCCATGATGGTGCTCACCGGCAAGTGGAACAAGCCGGGCGTGCATACCGTCGAAGAATTCGACCCGGATCCGTTCATGGATGCCCTCACTAAGTACGGCCTCCCCTGGAAGGAAAACTTCAATCCTGTCCTCGTTGACTAGAGAGACCTGAAATGAAAAAATGGCGCATTGACGATTCCCGTGACTTGTACAACGTCAAGGGTTGGGGCGTAAACTACTTCGACATCAACGAAAAGGGCCATGCCACGGTACATCCGCTCAAGGATGGCGGTCCGGACATAGACCTTTACGAACTGGTGCAAGAACTTTCGCTCCGCGATGTTTCGACTCCGATGCTGCTGCGTTTCCCGGATATCCTGGACAGCCGCATCGAAAAGATCAATGAATGCTTCAACAAGTCCCGCAAGGAATACGGTTTCAACGGAAGCTACTACAGCATCTTCCCGATCAAGGTGAACCAGCAGCGCGCTGTCTTGGAAGAAATCGTAAGCCACGGCAAGAAGTACAACATCGGTCTTGAAGCCGGTTCCAAGCCGGAACTGCATGCGGTACTCGCGAACATGGACAATCCGGATTCGCTGATTATCTGCAACGGCTACAAGGACGAAGACTTTATTGAACTCGCTCTTCTTGCGCAAAAGATGGGCAAGAAGATTTTCGTTGTCGTCGAAAAGATGAACGAACTCCACCTGGTGGTGGAACTCTCGCGTCGCATCGGCGTGCGCCCGAACATCGGTATTCGCATCAAGCTCGCCAGCTCCGGTAGCGGCAAGTGGGAAGAATCCGGCGGATACCACAGCAAGTTCGGCCTGAACAGTTCCGAACTGTTGGAAGCTCTCGACTACATCAAGCAAGAGAAGATGGAAGACTGCATGAAGCTCATCCACTTCCACCTGGGTAGCCAGATTACCAACATCCGCCACATCAAGAGCGGCCTTCGCGAAGTTTCGCAGTTCTACGTGCAAATTAAGAAGATGGGCATGGGCCTTGAATTCGTGGACGTAGGCGGCGGTCTCGGCGTTGATTACGACGGCACACGCAGCTCTAACGCAAGTTCCGTGAACTACTCCATCCAGGAATACGCAAACGACGTGGTATACGCCATGTTCGAAGCTTGCGAAAACGGCGGCGTTGCCCACCCGAACATTATCGCGGAATCTGGCCGTGCGCTCGCTGCACACCATTCCATTCTGGTGTTCAATGTTCTGGAAACGGCTGGTCAGGCTTTCTTCGACGAAAACATTCACGAAATTGACGACAACGCTCCCGACGCGCTGAAGGACCTTTACGGCATTTACAAGGGACTCACTCCCAAGAACTTGCTCGAAAGTTGGCACGATGCCATTCAGCTGAACGACGACGTGCTCAATGGTTTCAAGGTCGGCGATTACGACTTGCCCACCCGCGCCATGTGTGAACGCCTGTTCTGGAGCATCGTGCGCAAGGTGGACCTGCTCGCAAAAGACCTGCGCCATCCGCCTTACGAACTTAGCGAACTTCCGCGTCTGTTGGCCCAGAAGTATTTCTGTAACTTCAGTTTATTCCAGAGCCTGCCGGACAGCTGGGGCGTGGACCAAGTTTTCCCGCTCATGCCGATCCAGCGCTTGAACGAGGAACCGACTGTCGAAACGACTCTGCAGGATGTCACTTGCGACTCCGACGGTAAAATCGACATGTTCGTGCGTGGTGGCGATGTAAGCCGCACTCTCCCGCTGCATGAACTGAAGAACGGCGAACCGTACTATATCGCAGTTTATCTCGTAGGTGCATACCAGGAAATCCTCGGTGACTTGCACAACCTCTTCGGCGATACCAATGCAGTCCACATCGTTTGCAACGATAAGGGCGGCTACGAAATCGACAAGGTAATCGACGGTGAATCCGTAGAAGACGTACTCGACTACGTGAACTTCAGCGACAAGGCTCTCGTCCGCACCATGGAAAACTGGGTGTCGCGTTCGGTGAAGGAAGGAAAGATTAGCCTGCAAGAAGGCAAGGAATTCCTGAACATCTACCGCGGCGGCCTGTACGGTTACACATACCTAGAGTAGACCATAGAAAGTGTCATCCTGAGCGGAGTGCGCAGCACGAAGTCGAAGGATCTAATTCATGATTCACGAAATCGCACCACATATTTTTAATAATGAATTCAAAGTCGTTGACCCCAAGGTCACCGACTTTGTTATTCGCTATAATGGCTCCAAAACGCTCCTCAAAAAGAGCGGCGAAGGCTACGCCATCCCGCAAGTTGGCGAGTTCCTAGCTCTCGAAGGCAAGACACTAGCCGACTTCGAAGGCCATTACCTTTTTAGCATCGACGATACGGCCTTCTTTTTAGACGACAGCAAGGCGACCACCGAAGCAGAAGCGCCCGAAGGCTACGAATACATGGGCAACCGCACCTTCCGCGGTATGAATCCTGTGGAACGAATGGGTGGCGCCACAGCCGCTCACATTGCCCATTGGGAATCGCTGAACAAGTTCTGCGGTCGTTGCGGGAACGTGACCATTCGCGGCGACCACGAACGTTCTATCATTTGTCCCAAGTGTGGCAATGTCGTTTACCCGCGCATTTCTCCCGTCGTGATTGTAGCGGTACGTAACGGCGACAAGCTCCTAATGGCGCACAACATCGACAACCCGAACCCGAGACTCTTCTTGATTTCTGGATTCGTGGAAGTCGGAGAAAGCCTGGAGCAGGCCGTACATCGCGAAGTCATGGAAGAAGCAGGCCTCCGCGTGAAAAACATTCGCTACTTCAGTTCGCAGCCGTGGGCCTTCAGCGACTCCCTCATCGCAGGCTTTACCGCAGAACTTGACGGCGACGATACCATCCACATGCAAAAGGAAGAACTTTCCGAAGCCCTGTGGGTCAAGCGCGAAGACATTCCTGAATACGAAACCGACGTCAGCATCAGTTGCTGCCTCATCGAGAATTTCCGCCGCGGCTTTACGGTTTCTTGCTAGAATCTGCCGGGGCAGTTTCCGGTTTCGGAGCGAGCATCACGTAAAGCGTGTCATGCACCACGACTGTGTCGCGGACATATACTGTATCCGGCTTGCAGTTAGCTGCAGCTGTTTCTACACTTGAAGAAGACTGTGCCGCAGAAGAAACCGCCTGCGAAGACGAACTTGCAACCTTCACAGAAGAACTTGACTTTGCAACTGCCGAAGACTTGCCCTTGTTCTTTTCTTCCGCCTCAATCTGTTTCATCAAGGCTTCACGTTCTTCGCGCAATTGGATAAGCTCTTTCTTGTAGCGTTCCTTGTTCATCGGACGGCGTTCGCGAGCATACTTGCCTTCTACACGATTGATTTTGCGATCCAATTCGCGGACTTGATCATACAGCGGGCCATCGCCTTCTACAGACGACGACGGACTGAAAAATTCCACAAACTTTTGCCATGTCGTTTTTTCTGCGGCATATCCAGCCGAAACAAGTACAACAGCAGCACACGCAATCATCAATTTAAACTTAAGCATACCTCAATGATAGAAAAATCAGGCCTATAAACATGTCCAAAGAACCCTACCCCTTTACAAACAGCCCATTTTTTCTAAATTAACAGCACTCGCGGGAGTAGCTCAGTTGGTAGAGCGCGACCTTCCCAAGGTCGATGTCGAGGGTTCGAAACCCTTTTCCCGCTCTAAAATAGAAGGATCCCTCTTGGGGTCCTTCTATTTTATATTTGGGGAAAGATTTTGAAGCCGAGTCGAGGGTTCGACTAAATTCTTTTGTGGGCATAAGCCCGTGAAAAGAATTTAGGACTTTGAGCGCAGCGATAAGCCCGTAGGGTGAGTCGTCAGCCGCAAAGCGGGGACTGGCGACGAATCAAACCCTTTTCTCTAGCTATTGTGAGTTAACAAACCCTTTTATAACTATAAGTAATAATCCGGCCAAATTCCCAAGACCTTTTCATCCGCCTCAAGCTCATCTGCAGGCACATTGCGGCCGACAACGAGCGCAGAATCAAAGCCAGCGACTTTTGCGCCAAGCACATCCGTGCCCAAGGTATCACCCACCATCAGCACGCGAGAGCCCTCGGGCAAGCTCCGCTTGACCTTCTCCCAAATCGCCGGAAAAGGCTTTCCCAAATAAAATGTCTCGCAGCCAGCGCCACCGTTCGTCTCGCACATGGAATCGCGACGCAGCCTTTCGCTAAGCGCGCCCGAGACAGGTTCACGCACCGTCACGCCATCATCACCTGGAATTTTCGGGGCCCATGCATCGGAATTCAACACCAGGAGCATCGCGCTCGGGCGCTTCAAAATCTTGACAGCCTGTTCATAAGTTTCAGGCGTATCCTTCGCCGACGAAATCGCAACAATCGGTTCCACAGGTTCCCCAGCCGGGGCCACCGCCTTAATACCGCAACCTTCGAGCACATGCTTGCCCGTTTCGCGGCCAATGTAATAAACCTCGCGAATATCGCGACGGTTCACGCTGCGGCTGCGCAATTCAACGCAAAGTTCCTTCAGCAAGCTTCCCGAAGAAATCGTCTCGGCCTCGCTAAACGCGAAGCCTCGCTTTCCGGCATCTGCGGCCAGCACCGAATCCACATCAGACGCCGCATTTGTAATCAGACGCATCTGCTTACCAGCCGCGCGCAGCATTGTATACCAATCCAGCGCCCCCTCGTACACAAAGTTCCCGCGGTTATAAAGCGTGCCGTAACCGTCAAAGCAAAAAGCATCGTAACGATCCAGCAAATCTTCCATGCGTACACGCTGCGGCGCTGGCGACTCATCCCCTGCGCACACACTCGTTCCCATACCCAGCGATTCAATAATCTGCTTATACCGCAAGTAGATTTCTGTTTCTAATCTTTCCATACATTCTTCGGGGTCTTAGGGGTCCACCCCCTAGGGGAAAGGGTAGCGAAAGACTCAGCGAAAGCCTAACCGCTAAGCGAACATTCCGGAACGGCCATGTGAGCGTGCGGCTTAGGCGAAGCCGAGGCTTGAGCAAGGGGAAAGCTTTCCCCTCTAACATCTGCTATTCAGAATCCCATAGTCACGGCCTTCCACCGGGATCACGAGCTGTAGCTTCGAAAGCACATCGATATGCTTGTCGAATTCGGCCTTAAAGTCTTCGCCGAGTTCTTCTTCGTCATCGTGATTCAAGTTGTAGGCAATGTAGCTGCCGTCCGGGAAAATCGAAATGCAGCAATCCCACGTAATGTCGCCTTCCTGTTCTTCCTCGTCGTCATCGCGGTCCTTGCTTTCAAGCATCAGCATCGGACGCGGCGCCGGAATCGCTTCGGCGTGGCCATTTTCGAAGATAAAGTAGTTGCGGCTCACCAGCTCATGTTCCAGCGCCATCGTCGAAGGCGTACGTTCGAACTCGTTGCGGAGTCTGCGGATATTGCCCAGGTCATCTTCGTACGGGTCCTGGAAATCCTGCGGCAAAACCACCTGGTAGTAGTCGAATTCCTTACCGCTCTTGGCGTAGGTTTCCTGCCATTCGCGTGGCGGTTCCGGACGAAGCGTCAAGAAGTCCTCGAATGCATCCAGAATATCCGAAAGGCGGGAATCCCACGGTTCGTTTTTCTGGTTCTGCACCAGTTCCATGAAATTTTTCAAGCGTTCTTCGCCCGACACTTCTTTCAGTTCTTCATCTTCAGCCATCTACCATTCCTCCACCGTCTTTTTCGTAAGGCTCATCGCAATGTCCTTTTCGTAATAGGCCGGTTCGCTAATAAAAATCGGATACACCGGGCTTTCGCCATGGTACAGAATATCTTCGCCGTCAAAAGTGCGGAACAACTTATCGCCATCCTTGAGTTCGCGATAGTCGCGCCCCAGCAATTCCGGGTGAATCATCGCCTGAATCGCGCCGCCGCCCTGCGGCTTGGGGTATCCCAAATCCTTGAATTGCGTATAGACATCCACCTTGATTGGCGCTCTTTTCTGCAATTCGCCGCGGTTCCATTCCTCGGCCAATTCCAAGTAGCGCTTCACCAGGCGTTCCGTTTCCTCGAAAATCGCGGCATCCAGCGTTCCATGCTGTTGCGGGCCAATCTCGATGCACACATCCGCCTTCGCGACCGTTCCAAAGTACGGCGAAGCAGAGCGTTCTTCAGGCTGGTAATAAATCCACGCATCCTTGAATTCCTGCGTCAGCACGGCCGAGGCACGCATCGTAAACGGGTCACGTGCCGAAAGAATCAGGCAGTTGCCCATGTTCGAACCCGTATTGTGCACATCCAAAAGCAAATCCGTCTTAGTGGCAGCCCCCTTCGGGCCATACAAAGCATTCAATTCTTTTGCACGACGGAACTCGTACTGTTGCGGGTCCGCGTTCACATCCAAGCAAGTCTGCGAAAAAGCGCGGTTCAAGTCAAAATCGCGATACCGGCGGTTCAAACGCACCGCCTCAGGATTCGAAAGCACCAAATCGACCTTGGCACTACAAAGCGAACTGAAACATTCGGGGTGTTCCATCCATTTCTGGACCAAGCGCACGCCCGTCCGTTCGTTACCATGGGTACCCCCGGCAACGACAATGGTATTAATCAAACTCATATTGCAAATATAGCAAATAGCCTTTCTAGTTGCTCAAAGCCTTGATGCAGCGAACGGAGAAACCCATTGTCTTGTAATGGCGCAAATTTTTGCTCAATGCACTTGAATAATTCGTCATAAAGGCATAATAGGCCAAACCATCGTACTCCGAATCAATCCAAAAAGCAGCTTCTATACCTAAATACCGGAATTCACCATCTTTCGATCTCTCCCCTGCCGGAATCGCCGCAAAACCCAAAGAATCGATGCCATTTCCATTAACAATTGTTGTCGAATTTTCTCTAATAACTGTTGCCGCATTTCCACTAGTAAACCACCCCGTCTGCGATTTCAACCTTCTGCCAGCTATACTGGCCCCACCCGCATAAACAAGCATCGTCTGCCATTCCGTGTCATTCGGCAAATACCAGCCTTCGGGACACGCCACCTGCGCCGCGGCCCATGTGTAAAGGCGTCCCGTCACGTCGCAATGCTGAGCAGTGTCACCATAGCACCAGCTTTCGTCTTCCACTTCTTCGCCGCTATAGTTCAAATTCTGCGCCATCCACCAGCGATTTGCGATTTTCACGATGTTGTAGAGTTGTCCATCGCGATAGTCCTGAATCCAATCGTAATCATACTCCGGATTCAAATATTTACTTCTCGAAATGTTCCAATCCCATTCATCAACCACGCCACTCGTCGAAGATTTAACGGAGCTACTTGAAGAAGCTAAAGAGCTGCTGGATTCAAGCTTTGCCGAGCTACTTGAAGAAGAAACAGTGCTGCTGGACACCGGCGCAACCGAACTACTCGAAGGCGTCAAGGAACTACTCGACGCGGGCACTAAAGAACTGCTAGAAGATTTCCGCTCAGGAGCAGGAGCGGAAGAAGAACTCGGGTTTAACGAAGAGGAGCCGGGCTTCTGAAAATACAGGATTCCGTCCTTCGGTTCGGGAATATTATCAAATGCAGACACTTCAGTAGAATCCGGCTCAACATCGTCAGATTCGCTACTTAAATATCCAATGGCATTAATATCGTTCGCATAATCGTTTTCACTAGAACACGCCACAAAGGACAGTACAAGTAAAAAAACGAACAACGGTGTTCTTATATTTCCCCTTCTCAAGCATTCCCCCATGCTTTTAAACAAAACTCTCCTAGAAACCTTCCTATTTGCGACGCATCCAGAAGGCCATAAAGACAAGCACCGAGAGGATACACACCGCAATAATCAGCCAGAAGGCCATCGGCGAACCGACCGTAGCATCTCCGTTCATGCCGAAAGGCAGTTTCACGTTCATTCCAAACAAACTAGCGAAGAACGTCGGGAGCGAAATAGAAATCGTCACAATCGTCAAGTTCTTCATCAGCGTATTCACGTTGTTACTGATGACGCTTGCGCGGGCATCCATCATGGATGTCAAAATGTTCGCATAGATTTCAGCTTGCTGCAAACTCTGGCGGTTTTCAATCACAATGTCGTCCAGCAGTTCCCGTTCGCTTTCGGACCAGTTCAGGCTACGGCCAATCTGCAACTTTTTCAGGAGCGTATCGTTGCTGTTCAAGGCGCTCACGTAGTAAATCAAGCCCTTGTTCAAGCTGAACATCGAAAGCAGGTACTTGTTTTCCATGGCCGTACGCAGCTTCTGTTCCAATTCGTCGTTGATGCGGTTGATAATCTTCAAGTGTTCATTGAAGTGGAAGATCGCGTAGCTCAACACGCGCAGTACAAAGGTATTCAAGCTGTCAATCTTAGAAAAGCGCTTTTCGTCCATCACCGGGATGTCGGAGTCGGTCAGCAAAAGCACCCAGTCCTTAAAAATGAAGATACCGAAAGATTCCACGCGGAACTGGAAGTTGTCGCTGGCGGAATAGTTCTTCGGCTTCTTAAACACGATGGTCGTAAAGTCGTCGTCGTATTCGATACGGGAAAGTTCGTCCGAGTCGAATGCGGAGGCTATAGTATGTTCAGTAATCTCATACTCTTTAACGAGCACACTTCGTTGCTCTTGGCTCAAGGAACCCATCATCACGATGTCGGCGCTGTCTTCGTTCGGGGCACTAGCGAGGCGACCCGATTCGATCTTGTAGTACTTCTTGAGCATAGGAGCCCCCTTTATCGAACGGCCTCAAATATATAAAAATTAGCATTCGTTCCCAATAATTTTATATATCTTTATATCGTAAAAAAAGAGGTTTTTTTTTGAGCCAGTTGAAATTGAATGGAAAGTCCGAAACTCTCTGTATTTTCGGACATCCTGTCGGGCATAGCAAATCGCCATTGATGCATAATGCCCTATTTGAAGCATTAGGCATAAATGCGGCCTATTTACCCTACGCCCCGGAGCCCGAAAATTTGGCCGAGGCCATCAAGGGTTTTAGGGCAATGAAGTTCCGCGGGGCAAATGTTACGATTCCGTACAAGACCCCGGTCATGGAACTGGTGGACGAACTTTCGGACATTTCAAAGTTTACCGGTAGCGTAAACACGCTCTACTGGAAGGACGGAATTGTCGGCGGAACCTTATGTGGGACTACGACCGACCCCTATGGATGTATCCGCAACCTGCAAGAATCGGGTGTCGAGCCCTCTAACAAAAAGGTAGCCCTGCTCGGAAACGGCGGTGCCGCCAAGGCAATCGCCTATACGCTCGCCGAGATGCAGAACCAGCTCACCATCGTGTGCCGTAACCGCGAAAAAGGAGAGGCACTCGCCGACAGCCTGAACCAGTTCTTTAACGGCAAGGCACCCCTGGTCCAAGTCGCCACGTTCGATGAATTCCCTGCCGTATCCAAGAGCATCGATATCATCATCAACGCGACCTCCGTGGGCATGAGTCCGAACATTGACCAATCCCCCTTAACCGAAGAATCCTTGCACCAAGGCCAAGCCGTGATGGACATTGTCTATACACCGCCCATGACCAAGCTGTTAAAGACAGCCCAGGCAAAAGGCTGCAAGGTCGTAACCGGAGAAGGCATGCTGGTGCACCAGGGAATCGAAAGCTTTAGAAAATGGTTCCCCGAAGAAACTAAAAACAAGACGAACGACGAACTCGCAAAGATTATGCGTAAAGGAATGCAGGGCTAACATGAACAAGCACATCTTTTTCACCGGATTCATGGCAAGCGGGAAATCCCGCACCGGACGCGCCCTGGCAGAACGGCTCAACCGCCCCTACGTAGATACCGACGCCGTTATCGTCGAACGTGCAGGCAAGACCATCAGCGAAATCTTTGAACAAGACGGCGAAGCCAAGTTCCGCGAAATGGAACGCGAAGTCGTTGCCGAATTTGCAAAGAACGAAACCCCGCACATTATTTCGCTCGGCGGTGGCGCTCTCACGCAGCCGGACAACCTCAAAGTCATCCGCGAAAACGGCACCATTATTCGTCTGTGGGCAAAGCCCGAAGTGCTTTCGGAACGCATCGGCCGCAAGAACACGCGCCCGTTGCTTGCCAACTTGAGCGACGAAGAACGCCTCGAAAAGATCAAGGTGATGCTCAAGGAACGCGAAAAGAATTACGCAAACGCCGACTTCAGCGTGGAAAGTTCCGATGAATACACCGAAGACCACGTGATCGAACGCATCCTGTACATCCTGAATTTCTGGAACAGCCATGCGTTGGACGTTTGCCCGAGCAGCGGCGGACGCTACCCCATCTTTATCGGCAAGAACATTATTCCCGAAGCAGGCGTATTGCTCGAATGCCTGAAGCTTGCACCGAGTCACGACTTCTTGGTCTGCACAGACACGAACATAGCCAAGGTTCAAAGCCAGATGCTCGGCGAACTGAGAGGCCAGGCCGGACGTTGCCCGATTTTCAAATTTCAGGCCGGCGAAAAGAACAAGACTTTGCACAACCTGAACCAGCTATTCAGCTTTATGCTCCACCGCGGCTACACCCGCAAGAGTTGTTTGTTGCAGTTTAGCGGTGGCGTGGTCGGCGATATGGCTGGCTTCGGTGCTGCCACCTACCAGCGCGGCATTCCGTTTATCCAGTTCCCGACAACGCTTTTGAGCATGGTCGACAGTTCTGTGGGCGGAAAGGTTGCCGTGAACCACCCCGAAGGCAAGAACATGATTGGCGCATTCTACCAGCCCAAGGCTGTGGTCTGCGACCTTGCGGTGCTCAGCACCTTGCCCGAAACGGAATACCTGGCAGGCCTTGCCGAAATCGTGAAGTACGGCGTGATTTACGACGAAGAATTCTTCCGTTATATGGAACAGAACGTCGAAAAGATCAAGGCTCACGACCTCGACGTTTTGAAGCACCTGATTTACCGCAGCTGCGCCATTAAGGCCGAAGTCGTCGGCATCGACGAAAAGGAAGCGGGCCTCCGTGCTATTTTGAATTACGGACATACCTTCGGGCATGCTATCGAAAACTTGACGCATTACAGCATGTTCACACACGGCATTGCCGTGTCGCTTGGCATGCGCGTGGCCGCCCGCGCGGCAGTTTTCCTCGGCAAAATCAGCGCCGAAGACGAAGCTCGTCAGAACAAACTCTTGGATGACCTCGGATTCCCGAAGAAATACGATATCGATACGGAAGCCGCATGGGACGCCATGGCTGTAGACAAGAAGGCAGAAAAGGGCAAGCGTGTATACATTTTGCCCACTAAGATTGGAGAAGTGGAAAAAGTAAGCAACATCGATAAAGATATCATTACTCAAAGCTGGGGAGCTATTAAGTAATGCTCAATAGGAGTGTAGGAATATGAGTATTCTTGTAACCGGTGGAACAGGAGCCCTGGGCTACCACATTTTATCGAGCCTCGTGGGAACGACGCACGATCTGTACAGCTTTAGCGACGAACAGCCGCAGCCTTGGCAGAAAGTAGAAGGCGTCGAGTACCTGAATGGCGACTTGCTGAACTTTAAGCACATGCAAGACGTGATTCAGTTTGTGCAGCCCACGCACATTTACCACCTGGCGAGTCAATCGTCGGTGGGGCTCAGCTACAAGAAGCCATACGAAACGCTGAACATTAACTTGCTCGGCACCCAGAATTTGCTCGAATCGGTTCGTCAGAACTGCCCCAAGGCAAAGGTGATGCTTTTAAGCTCCAGCGAAATCTACGGACGCACCGATCACCAACTTACCTACTTGCACAAAGAAACGGATGCCCCGAACCCGCTCACGCCTTACGCAACCTCCAAGGCTTGCATGGAACTCTTGGGCAACCAATTCAAGAACGCCTACGGTTTGCATGTTGTTTTTGCGCGCCCCTTCCACTTTACAGGTCCGCACCACAGCCGCCGTTTCGTGATACCGTCGATTACCTATCAGCTTGTCAAAATCAAATATTACGGTACCGAACCTGTTATCTATTCCGGCAGCCTCGACATTAGCCGCGATGTGATTGATGTGCGCGACGTGGCACGCGGAATGATTCAACTTTTGAACCAGTCCGAACCAGGCGAAGCTTACAACCTTTGCTGCGGCAAGTCGTACACCTTCCGCGAACTCACCGAGATGCTCGTCGATATCGCCGGCGTGAGCGTCGACTTCCGTTTTGACCCGGGCTACGAACGCAGCAACGATATTCCGCTCCTTATCGGCAACCCCGAAAAGGCTATGAGCATGGGTTGGAAACCGATGATCAGCATCGAAGACTGCTTGACCGACTTGTTCAACGAAATGGTATTACGCCGTCGTACAGAACTCAAGCTCGGCATGGGACAGGATTTGAGATTGTAAAATGTGTGATGTGGGATGAGGAATGTGGAATGAAAAATGAAAAATTGATAGTTCTTTTTGCTGCGTTTTTGTTCTGCGCGTCGTTTGCGTTTGCAGGCGATGTGGTCGCGCCGCAGGGTTCTGTGCGTAGCGTATCTGTCGATGACTTTATGCCGCACAACAACAGCGCCAAAGAATTCAACGAAACTTGGAGCTATCAGTTCGTTTTCGACAACGGCACCCGCGCCTTCATCAACTATTCCACGCTCCACATTCCGGGTTCCGGCAAAAAGGTCGCCTGCGACATGAGCTTCTGGAATTTCAAGAGCAAGACCTATACCGTAGGCCGCCAGTATCCACCCGAACGCCTTAAGGCCGACAAAGCCTCGGCCACCATCGACATCAAGGGCGAATACAAGATGGAACACAAGCCGGGCAAGGATCACCGCGTATACTTTACCGCCGACAAGGGAGGCAAATTCCTGCTCGACGTGACCTTTGAATCAGCTGAAGTCGGTAAAGTTCCCGGCAACGGCGTGTGGAAAATCGGCAACGAAAGTTTCGGACAATACGTTCACATTCCTTACGGACGCGTCGCCGGCAAAATCGCCTACAACGAAGACACCATTGCCGTAAAAGGTTACGCCTACATGGATCAAACCTGGCAAACCGTGCAGGCAACTGATCTGGCAGTCCGCTCCATCAACTTTAGCACAAACGCGCGCTCCCCGCTGTTTGCTGGCCGCATTTCGCTCACCGAAAAAGGCGAACCGTTCGGATACGCCCTCTACAAAGACGAATCCGGAATCAAGGTCGCTCAGCCTAAAACAATCAAAGAAGGCAGCGACAATTACAACGGCAAGAAATTTGCCAAAAACGACTTGACCTTCGAATGGCAAGACGCAAGCGTTCCCGCGCTCAAGTTCAACGTAGCAAAGACGCTTCAGAAAGCAAGCCTTTTGGACAAAGTAGACGGCTGGATTGCCAAGAAGGCATTCAAGATTGCCGCCGGTGGTGAAGTTCTATTTTACAGGGGTAGGAGCGACGGAAGCCACGGAAAAAAGATTGATTGGTGTATTACCGGAGTTAAAGACTGATGACTAAGTTTCGCCCATGCATTGACCTGCACGACGGACGTGTTAAGCAGATTGTAGGCAGCTCGCTAAATGACAGCGGCACGGGTCTCAAGACGAATTTTGAAACAGACCGCTCCCCCGCTTGGTTCGCAGAGCTCTATAAGAAAGACGGAATCAAGGGCGGCCACGTAATTATGCTCGGCAAGGGCAATACCGAGGCCGCAAAAGCCGCACTCGCCGCCTACCCCGGCGGACTGCAAGTAGGCGGCGGCATTACCGCCGATAACGCGAAGGAATATTTGGATGCCGGCGCAAGCCATGTGATTGTCACCAGCTGGATTTTCCCTAAAGGTAAACTTGACCGTGAACGTCTGGAATTGCTCTCCAAGACCGTAGGCAAGGAACACCTGGTTCTCGACTTGAGCTGCAAGCGCGTAAGCGCCCCCGAAGAAGAACCTCGCTGGAAGATTGCGATTAACCGCTGGCAAACTTTGATTGACATCAAAATCAGCAAGGAAACACTCGAAGACCTTTCCCGCTACTGCGACGAATTCTTGATTCACGCCGCCGACGTCGAAGGAAAGCAGCAGGGCATGGACGACGAACTGATTATGTTCCTCGCTGAGCACAGCCCGATTCCTTGCACCTATGCGGGCGGCGCCAAGTCTCTTGCAGACTTAAAGCACTGTAAGCAAATTTCTAACGGAACGATTGACCTCACCATCGGATCGGCCTTGGACCTGTTCGGTGGCAAAGGAGTGAAATATGACGACTGCGTCAAATTCAACAAAGCTTAAGCCGACCGACGTTTTAGACACGCGTCCGGCTATCTTTGGACGCACCGTCACGAGCACCTTCAAGAAGATGTTCGGTTTCAAGCACCAGCCCCCCGGAAACCTGCGCACAGGCATGATTCCGCCTATCGTTTTCGGCTCGCTGATTCTGAACATTCCCAAGCTTTTAAAACTGCGTTCTTACCTGAAAAAGGAACGCAAGCAGCACCCCGCCGATGATGTCCGCGTTCTTTTCTATTCCGACAACTTGGATGAAACGAACGGAATCGCCAACAACTTGAGAAACGTGATTCCCTACATGCGCGCCCACGGCATGCATGCATTCCTCGCCGGAAACGCCTTCAACACGCGCCCCTGCGGTGTCGTCGAAAACGGCTACTGTATTTTACTCCCGCGCCTATTCAGCATGGAACAGCTCGGGTATGCGAACAGCGAACTGGCCATTCCACGCGTAGGTCCGGTACTTAGGCTGCTCAAGCGTTACCCTGTCGACTTGATTGAATTCGAAACGCCGAGCCCAGGCGCATGGCTCGTATGCTTCTGCGCAAAGGTCGCAGGCATCAAGGTCTTTAGCCATTACCGCACCGACGTTCCGACTTACACCAAGACGCTTGTGAAAGCCAAGTGGATGTTCCACTTTGTGCTTTGGCTCATGAAGATCTTCTACGGCATGACCAAGCCCGTGGTAAGCCCGTGCAAGGACTACGCCGACATACTCACGTCGCAGCTAAAGATTCCTGCAAACCAGGTGCAGATACTCCCCCGCGGGCTCCCCTTGGAAAAATTCTCGCAGGATTTGCGCGGTAAAGGCACTTGGGAAAAGTACAGTGACTCTGCCGACCGTAAAGTTCGCTTCTCGTTTATCGGACGCATTTCTAAAGAAAAGAATCTAGAATTCTTGAACGGCGTCTGGAAGAAATTTGCCGCCAAGCACAACGACGTAGAACTCATGTATGTGGGCTACGGCTGGTACCTCGAAGAAATCAAGAAGTTCTTCGAAGGCGACAACAGCGTGCATTTTGCCGGCGAACAGGGCGGCGAAACGCTCGCAAGCCTTTATGCCGATTCCGACTTCTTCTTGTTCCCAAGCATGACGGACACCTTCGGAAACGTGGTCGTCGAAGCCATGTCTACAGGCACGCCCGCGATTGTCAGCAATTACGGTGGCCCGCACGACATTGTGATGGACGAAGCCGCCGGTAGAATCTTGCCGATTGACGAAGACGCCTGGCTGAACGCTTTGGAAGAAGCCCGCAAGCTGTACCTTGAACAGCCCGAAGCCTACGCCAAGATGCGCGAGACGGCCCACGAACGCAGCCTCAAGTATACCATGGAATCTTCTACCAAGGCTCAGTTCGAATTCTTCAGGAAGCTCAAACGCGAAGCGTATGGGCTATGAGCAATGAGGTCGGTGCTACGCACCTCTGAGGTATGAGCGCTTCTAACATATGGATACGCAATCCTTAAAAATTCTAAGAGATTGGTTTAGGAAGAACGCGGCAGAATTGCCGTGGCGATTGTCCGATTTGGACGCTCCGCGCGACCCGTATGCAGTATGGATTAGCGAGACTATGTTACAGCAGACGCAAGTCGCTACCGTCCGCGACTATTTTACGCGCTGGATGAAGCGTTTTCCCGACGTAGCGACACTTGCCAAAGCCAGCGAAGAAGAAGTCTTTAAATACTGGCAGGGTCTCGGCTATTACAGCCGAGCAAGGAACATTCTAAAAACCGCAAAAATCGTCGCAGAGCGCAAGGAATTTCCCCGCACGCGCAAAGAGCTTGAAGCCTTACCCGGAATCGGGGCATACACCGCCGGCGCTATTTTAAGCCTCGCCTACCACGAACGAGAAGCCATTCTCGACGGCAACCTGGTGCGCATTTTTTCGCGACTTTTCACGCTCGACTTTTTGCCGACAGAATCTAAAGACTCCCTAAAAACTTACTGGGATTACGCCCGCGAAATTGCCGATTCGCCTAAGGCTTACATGCACAACGAAGCCTTGATGGAGCTTGGCCGTACCGTTTGCAAGATCAAGAATCCCGATTGCGCAAACTGCCCGCTACAAGGAGCCTGCAAGGCTTACGCAGAAAACCGCACCGCCGAATTTCCGCCCAGCAAAAAGCACATTCAAAAAGACTGGCACGGCACTATACTCGTTATCGAAAGCGCGGACCACCAGATTTTAGCAATTCACGGCGGGCAAAAATTCTTCAAGAATCAATTCACGCTCCCGCATTTTGAATCGCCACGCAACGCCACCGCAGGCTTATCCGCCCAAGCCGAAGATTACATCAACGCAGACCAAGTCTGCAGCGTTCAAAACATCGGCAAATTCAAGCACAACATTACCGTGCATAAAATCGAATGCGATGTCCTGCATATAAAGCTCCGCGAAAAAGCTCCCACGCGCAAAGCATCTGCAAATTCGGCACACGAAATTCAATGGGTCAAGTGCGACCTTGCCCAAGAATTTTTTGCAAATAGTTTCTGTTTGAAAGCGCTCGCCCTTCTAAAGCCTTAGAAAGTCTTCTTAGCCTGGCAAATAAAGCGGATGCGATCGTAGCCGCCATTCACCGTTTCCATCACTTCGTCGGCGAGCACATGCATGAGCGTACCCGTCAGAGTAATGCCGTATTTGGGGAACATCTGCGAGAACGAGGCATCCCAAACCCAGTCCCCCTTCACGACCATCGGATTTTCGCTGCGCAAATTCCACTTGGCATCGCTCCTGTAGCGAATCGAATGTGAAATCTTGAATGTTTTGTTCAGGAGCCAATCTCCCATAAAACCAGTGTAGAATTCTGCCGGAGTCACTTCAGCTTCGTCAATCGGACCGTTGATATGTTCAAAGCCAGCCATCGCCGTGAACTTAAACATGTCTCGATACCAGGTATTCAGCCAGAGTTCCGCCGTCACGCCTTTAATCCAGTCATTTATACGAGAAACGTTTCCGTAACGAACAGAAATCGGGCTATTCGAATACCATTCCGTTTCATATTTTTCGGTTTCGAAAGATTCGGCACCATGTTCTGCCCACAAACTTCCACGGCCACCGAGCGCTACAACGCCGCCCAACGTATCCACGTACGAAGCATAGGCCTGAATCAAGTTCATCTGACCATCAGCCGTCAAGTCAATTTCATGATGGTTCGAAAATTCCTTCGTGTCAGCCAACGGATTCAATCGGGTACCCGAAATATTCTTGACACCCACAACGACGCCCATATTCTCGGGAGCCGGCGCGTTATATTGAATACTGTCCTGCACCAACCAATCGCGTTCATTCACACCGAAGATTACATCGGCCGTCAAGCGAGAAATCGGCTGCACACGCAGTTCCATAAACGGCCACGCCACGCGATCTTCTTCGAGTTCCGTATAAACAGTCCCCTCGTCATCGACGGCGCGGAAAGCCATACCGGCTGCAATCTGGAAGATACCCTTTTCGCAAGCCTTGCCGCACTTGTAGTATACAGAGCCGTTCACTTCTTTGCGTTCGCCATTTTCCGATTTGTACTGATTTTCGTATTCAATATCTTCGTAAGCAACCGTCACCGACAAGTCCTTGATGTCGGCACGCGCTTCTACACGCGGCTTGTAATGTGCCGGAATCCAGCGAGAACTCGCCGTATAGGTCCACACATATTCTTCCCCTGCAAGCACCGAGGCATTCACGAGCGAATTCGTGTAACCGAGTCCACCATAAGCCGAACTGAACATAGCCCAGTTTGCACCTAGATGAGTGTAGTTGCCGTCTACCATGTCGCGGCGGTAATTATAGGCGCCACTACAAAAGTGGTCATCCTGGAAAAATCTCGCTGTCGCCCACAAACCCATATAAGCTGGACTACGGAATCCACCTTCCAGAATCGGCGTCCTGTTTTCAGGTCGATCGTCTTTAGCGGTAATAAAATCCTGATAAATCAAGTCGCCCAATTCATTGCCCGTCTTGAGCCAAACACCCGGTTCAAACGGAGTCCACGAAGGTGTACCGGACATACGGTTAAACAGCAGGCGGTCTCGCAACTTGACGGGGCTCCAAAGTTCGCTTTCCGAATGCACGCCACCGGCGCCCATCACTCTATCAAATGCGAAAGTCGGGCCACCAATCAAAAAGGTTCCGTCGGCACGAGTTTCATATTCCATGCCTTCCATTTCGGCAGGCACTTGCGCCACGGCAACACCCGCAGCCAAAAGAAGCGACAATACTAAAGATTCGTTCTTCATTACCACAGCTTCCTTTCTACATAAAGTCCCGCATACAACATATTAGAACGCTTCGGCAAGGTCCAGATTTCTTCCCACATCAAATTAAAGCCAACACGATAGTCTTTGAAGTTCCAAGCAATCAAGTTCAAACGGACATACCAACCAAACTCAGTTTCGTTATCGCCCAGCGTTCCTCCCGGCATGTTATAAATTTCATCCTTGATTACATCGTCATCTAGATCAGCGCGGGTCCAGTTGCAAGAAAAGCCGCCGCCCACGACAATCGGGCTAATCAAGGGCCATTTCCAATCGAGGCCCAACTTTCCCGAAGCCTGGTGCACGCCGTCGTACGGCACCACATCCGGACGCGGTTGAAAATACGTATAGTGAAACATCACCACACCATCAACATTTTCCCAATAAGAATAACGGAAATTGAGACCACCGTACAACGTATTGTCCGTGGCATCAATCAGGTCGCCAAAAGGATAGACCTCACCACCTTCTAGGCCGAGATAGGCATGCGAAAACGCAATGTCTTCTACATTTTTCGGTTCACTTTGGGCAAATGCAACAAGCGCAAGGCTCGCCACTAACATTAAAATGTTTTTCAACTTCCCCATAATTTCCTTTTCTTTTGACGGCCTACTTTCGATGCAAGGCCTGCGCAAAAAATCCATCATAGCGGGAATCTTCGGCACCCGGGAGCACCGACTCGCCCTTTTCAAATTCCGGATTTTCCTTCACGAACTTATTCACGACCTTGGTCGTTTCTTCAGGATCCGGGCTACACGTTGCATACACCAGAATTCCGCCCAGTGCAAGCTTTGTCGAAGCAGCCTTCAAAATATTGTACTGCAGTTCTGCCAGTTCCTTAATCGATTCCGGCGTAATACGGTAAACCGATTCCGGACGGCGAGCAATCACGCCCATGTTGCTGCAAGGCACGTCGAGGAGAATGCGATCAAATTTGGATGAGCGAGTGTCATCCAGACCCTTCGACAAGCTCAGGGTAAACTCCGTCGAAGGATCCAAAGCAAGCACATCACGGCATTCCACACGGACGTTCGTAAGTCCTAAGCGGTCTACAAGATCATGCATCTTGAGCACACGAGTCTCGGACACATCGCTTGCAAGAATCTCAAGCGAGCTATCCATCTCAGCCATAAGAGCAGCCTTGCCGCCAGGAGCCGCACATGCGTCCCAAACCTTAAGGCCGGGCTTCAAGTCCAGCAGTTTCACGACTTCGTAAGCAGAGGGATTCTGCATGCTAAATTCGCCCTTCGCAAAAGATTCCGATTCCAGAATCGGCTTGAGTTTTGCATCGGCAGGCACTTGAATGTAACGGTCGTAAAGAATGCTTGCTCCCGTGATTCCAAGCTTTTGCGCGAGCACCGGGGCCGATGTCTTTTGCAGATTCACGCGGATCCATTCCACGGGGCGCTCAAGCGTCGCTTTCGCGAGCGCTTCGGCGCGTGTACCGCCATAAATATCGAACCACCTGCGTACCAGCCATTCGGGCACCGAATTCTCGATGGACACGCGCCGCACCTTTTGAGGTGGGAGCGCCGGTAAGCCGGACTTGCGCGCGGCATGCAGCACAGCATTCATAAACCGCGCGGAGCCTTCGCCAAGGCTCGCCGCCTTAATGAGCTCCACCGTAGTCGCTACGGCGGCATGGTCCGGCACCTCGGTAAAGAACATCTGGAACAGTCCCATTTCAAGCACCGTGCAGACTTCAAGTGAAGGCATTTTCTTCACAAGAGTCTTCACAAAGTACTGCAAGAACAAATGCCTGCGGCATACGCCCAAGGCAAGCTCCATCGCAAATGGCGAAAGTCCCGCCTCTTTAATAAAGCTACCGCCTTTCTGCCACTGCAGAAGTACGCGGTACGCTTCCATGCGTTCTTTCAAGGATTCATCAAGCAAAAGCGAGTCCTTCGCGTTTCTGGATTCCGCGCATAAAGTCGGCCACCGGCATCGGCTTCTTACCTTCGGCCTGAATTTCAATCACTTCAAGCACGCCTTCGCCCGTGCCCACGTAGAATCGGTTATCCTTGAATTCCACAGCGCCCGGGGCCAGTTTCGGGCCATTCTCCGGAGTGTCCGTCTTGCGCAAGTAAACCATACGGCCACCCAGCTTTCCATAGCCACCCGGCCACGGATTGAAGGCGCGAATGCGGTTGTGAATCACCTTTGCCGGCAAATTGAAATCAATCAAACCTTCTTCTTTTTTCAGCTTCGGAGCGCCGCTGGCCTGCGCATGATCCTGCGTCAAGTCCTTTTCGCGGCCTTCGAGCAACTGGTGAATGGCATCGTCCAGCGCTTCGCAGCCAGGTGCCACCATCTTTTCCAAGAGGCTTGCGGTCGTATCCTGATGGTCAATCACCACCGTCTTCTGCGCAAGAATCGGACCGTGGTCCATCTTTTCGTCCAGGCGGAAAACAGTCACACCCGTTTCGGGCAGGCCATCGGCAATCGCACGCTGCACAGGGGCGGCACCGCGGTACTTAGGCAACAAACTGCCGTGTACATTCACCGCGCCATGCTTGGCTACCGCCAGAATATTCTTCGGCAAAATCGAATAGGCAACGACCACGAACAAATCCGCACCGAAAGCGCGCAGGTCGCTCTCGAATTCGGGCGCTTTTAAGTCAGTCGGCTGGAGTACGGGGAGCCCGTATTCGAGAGCCAGTTGTTTCACTGGCGGCGGCGTTAACACGCGCCCGCGCCCTGCAGGCCTGTCAGGCTGAGTCACCACAGCCACCACGTCTGCAAAATCAGATTCCTTGAGATGCTTCAAAAAACAGGCCGCGAATTCCGGCGTTCCCATAAATACGATTTTCATAGCATGAAATATAGAATATACTTTTCTACATTTGCACCCGTCATGAGAATACCGCTCCAACTTGCCGTCATTTTCGCCATTTGCGTGGCCGGGGAATTTCTCCACCGCATCGTAGGCGTGCCCCTCCCGGGGAACATTATCGGCATGGTCCTGCTCTTGATTTTACTTTGTTCAAAAATAATCAAGCCGGAGCAGATTTCGGGTGTTTCTAGTTTTTTCCTGAACCACCTGGCGCTTTTCTTTTTACCGCCGAGCATTGCCATCATGGCTGTCGGCGACGATGTCCTTTCAAAGTGGCCCCTGCTCCTGTTTTTGTGCATCGCCTTCACGCTTGTCACCATCGCTGTAGGTGGCCGCGTTACGCAATTGTTCATCCGTAAGCAGGAATACCGCGAAAACTTGGCATTGCGTGCAGAACGCCTCGCCAAGCGAACATCCCATAACGAATCAAACGGGGGCGAAAAATGAACGCCATCATCAATTCTCCCCTGTTCGGAATTTTACTTTCGCTTGTCGCCTTCGAAATCGGCGTCACCATTAGCAAAAAATTCAAGTATTCTTTCTTGAACCCGCTCCTGATTGCAAACATCTTGATTGTGGGATTCCTGCTTACTACAGGAATCAGCCTTGAAAGCTACAACGTGGGCGGCGACTATATTTCCGTCATGCTTTCGCCCGCTACCGTGGTGCTCGCAGTCCCCCTCTATAGGCAAATTTCCAAGCTCAAGCAATTCTGGAAACCGATTCTCGCCGGAATTTTTGCGGGCAGCCTCACCTCACTTGCCTGCGTCATTGTCGTAAGCAAACTCGTCGGCCTCAGCGATACGCTCATGCTTTCGCTTTTGCCCAAGTCCATCACGATTCCTATGGGTTCTGTGGTGTCGGCACAAATCGGCGGCATTCCGCCTGTCACCATTATCGCCATCACCATTACGGGAATCACAGGCGCCGTGGCCGCTCCTGCCGTATGCAGATTCTGTCGCATCAAGAATAAAGTGGCCCAAGGTATCGCAATCGGTACCGCAAGCCATGCGCTTGGCACCACTAGGGCTATGGAAATAGGCGAAGTTCAAGGCGCCATGAGCAGCCTTTCTATCGGAGTCGCAGGCCTGTTCACCGCCATCGTCGCCCCGATAATCATCAGCCTGATTTAAAAGATTTTAAGCCTTGCCGACCAAGATTTCGGCAATAATACTTTCGGTTTCAGGAATATCGCACAACTTTCTCAGTTCGTCGTGATAAAAGAACCGCTCGTTGCGAGTCGTCTTGCGAAGCATTTGTCCCGATATATTCATCGATTCTGCCAAATAGCCCGCGTTCAAGTTCATATAACGGTAAGCGCGCTCGCCAAGCAGGTTGCAAGATTCATTCAAATCAGCCGTCAACAGGAGTGCAAACGCCGTGTTTTCGGCCTCTTCGGGAACCATATGGCACTTCGCAAACTTCTTCACGTTCAAAATGCCCGACTGCATAAAAATGGACTTGCGCACCGGCACATAGCGGTATACGCCCGGGAACACGAACATAACGTCAAACGAAATCACCCAAATTTTTAAAAGGCCCGCACCGAACAAGTTAATTTGCCCCACTTCAAGCCAGCGAAGCATACTCGAAAAATCATCCAAGTCAATTCCGACTTTTCGGTAAGGCGCAAACATTTTAAATGGCTCCGCAAGATCTTCAAGCTTACTCAAATAAGTGGGGGCATCGAACTTGGCAGGCGTCAGCGGGAATTCTTCGCCCGGGAGCGCCTGCGCCGCAAGCCTACGAATGCGGATACACTTCGTAAGGTCGGTAATGTTTTCTACCCGGTTCTGGCGCATGAACATGGCCGCATATCGCGAAGCATCGTAGCCCACATCGGGTTCCATTTCGCCGCGGTTCGAATACGCCGTTTCGCCGACACCGCCATCGACCGAATCAAACGCAAGTTCGCTATATTCCGGGAACACGGCAAGAGCTGCAAGCGGAATCTCTGTCGAAGGCAATCCGAGTGCTACCGCAATTTCATCATCCACAAATCCACTGAGCGCAAAAACTTTGGCACCCTTCGATTTTGAATGCAACATCACGCTTGCCGCACACGAACCCGCATCTTGCATAACCTGCGCATACGCCGCTTCTCTATAATGCCAAACGGCGCGTTCCAAAAGGCCCGTAAAAATATAAAGCAGCGGAGCTTCTTCTGCAAAATCCTTATCCGGGAAAGCTGCCACAATCTTCTTCATTTCATCGCGGCCACCGATACGCACCAATTGCCCCACCACATCGGGCACCTTGCTACGACCCGCCGCATCGTAGGCATACACGCCATCGGGCACATGTCGCCCGTGTATGACAACATATACTCCGACAGGCTTTAAATTGTCGCCCGACACATAACCAAATGTTGGTATTTCGTCTCGGTGCATGTCAATTCGATTGCACCCTTTATAGCGCCTGTCTGGATTTTTCTGTGATTCCCAACACAAATCTATAGGCTTTTCCTTGCGGGCAAAGCTAATGGATCTATGGTAATTTTCAGAAAAAAAGCGCATTTATGAGAAAAATAGCAAAAAAAAGCCAAAACAGGGCACGATACACCCGATACACCTGTACAAAAACAGGCCAATTCACTAAACTCATTACGTCCATTTAATAATAGATTAAGGGTAAAAGGGAATTGGGACAACCCAAGGTTTCAAACAAAATGAGGTTCATATGAATTTCAAGACTAAATCAAGTTTAGCACTCTCTGCAGCGGCACTTCTCTTCTTGAGTGCCTGCGGTGACGATTCCAGCAAGTCGGCAGCACCCGACGAACAACCGGTTATTAATCCGACTGATTCTACAACAACTCCTACCCCGCTTCCGAATGATTCCACAAGGATTCCGGCAGACTCTACCGCAAACCAACCCGACTCTACCGTAACCCCTTCGGACACAACGAATAAGGAACCTTCTACCAATCCTAACGAAGGCTCCATCACTCCTGCCACAGGCAAGGGTCTCTTGGTTGATGACTTCGAAGATGGCGACAACCATTCAACTGCATTAGACGATTATTGGTACACTTACAACGACAACGATAATGACGGAGCCTCTGTCATCACGACTCCCGTAAACGAAGACGGAGATATTGTCGCCGGCGCCGTCAATAACGGTTCCAACTATGCATTGCAAGTCAACTATACACTCGACAAGGGCGAATACGCATACGACCCGTATGTGGGTTGGGGAATCCAGGTTGCCCTCGACGACGCCAACGGTCGTTTCGGTGGCATTACCTACTGGTACAAGGGAGGCGCTCACGAAGTCCACATCGAAGTAAGCGACGTTAAGGACTACGATGTTCACCTGGCCAAGGTCAAGGCCTCTCGCACCTGGACACAGGCTGTCATCCGCTTTAAGGATTTAGTCCAAGGCGGCTGGGGCGAAGAAGTCGCATTCGACGCCAAGCACATCAAGGCTATCAGCTTCCAAGCCAAGGGCGGCGCCAAAGTCACTAGCGATTCGCTCTTTATCGACAACATTTACCTGCAAGACACCTCTGAGGTCGAAGCAGACAAGCCCGATATGGAAATCAAGGATCCGGTCATTCCGACTGTTGAATTCACCGAAACCGAAATCACAGTCACAAACCCGCTGCAGGCAAAGGCCATGAAGTACCTGAACAAGGGTATCAACTTTACCAACTGGCTTGAAAATGCCGACGGCAAGTTCAAGAAATTCGTCTTCGACGAAACCGACATCAAGCTTTTGGCAGACAACGGAATCAAGAGCCTCCGCTTGCCCATTGACCTCGACCTGTACGCCACCAACCGCGACGCATTCGTCAAGGACACCACGGGAACCGTCGAACTCAAATTCGATGACGACTCCCTGTTCATGGTTCTCGATTCCTTCGTAGAATGGACCGGCAAACATGGCATTTCGTTCGTGATTGACTACCACGAATATGACAATAGCTACAACGCTACCAGCGCCAAGGATAACAAGTATATCCAAATGATGGCTGAAACTTGGAAGCATGTAGCCGCCCACTATGCCGAAAACACTCGCGAAGACATTTTCTTCGAACTGCTGAACGAACCCGACATGTCTAACGGCAAGGTGACCGCCGCCCAGTGGACCGTTGCCGCACAGGCCATGATCGATTCCATCCGCAGCGTCGACAAGAAACACACGATTCTCTTTGGTGATGCCCAGTGGTATTCTATCAGTTTGCTCGCCAAGCGTACCCCGTTCACCGACGACAACATCATCTACGTGATTCACACCTATGAACCGTTCGCCTTCACCCACCAGGGTGGTTCCTGGACCGACTACGCCACCATCAAGGGAATCCCGTTCCCCTACGATCCGGCCAAGTGGTCTACGGTTTCTGGCGATTTCGGTGTCACCAAGAGCACTCAGAGTTACGTGAAAACGAATATCAAGAACTACTACAAGACCGGCAGCAAGGAAGCCATCTTGGAACAGATTCTCAAGGCCAAGAAGTGGGCAGCCACCAACAATGTTCCGGTCATCATCAACGAATTCGGCGCATTGAACCTCCGCTCCACGGCTCAGGACCGCTTGAACTACCTGACCGCCATGCGCGAAATCTGCGACACGCTCCAGATTCCTTGGACGCACTGGGGTTACACCGGAAACTTCTCGCTGTTCGAAGGTGAACTTAAGGGCACCAAGCTCATCGACGGCATCGACAAGGCCCTTGGCCTCGGCGTTGCAGAATAATAAATAAGCTTAAACATCAACTCCTTAGAGCCGCGTAACCATCCCAGGTTGCGCGGCTTTTTCCTCCCTTTTTTGTATATTGTAGTTAACTATGCGTGCGTCTATTTCGAGTTTTGTATTTCTTGTAACGGCAAGTGTTTCAGCCTTCGCCGTAGGCTTTTACGGCAACAACAGCGACATTCGCTGGAAGGCCGCAAGCACCGACCATTTCAACTTTGTTTACCCCGCCGAATACAGCTCGCACGCATCAAAAGTTTCCGCTTACGCCGAAGCCGTCTACGATTCCGTCGTAAACCGCTACCATCACGATTTACCCGGCCGCGTCAGCGCAACGCTCAACAATGCCCTTTACAGTAACGGCAACGCCATTCCAAGCGAAAACTCGATCAACCTCTGGCTCACCAACTGGGACTTTAAAATCCGCAGTAGCCATGGTTGGCTTTCCGACGTAGTCACCCACGAATTCAGCCACCTGGTCAGTATCGAAAACGCAAGCAAGTTTAAGCCGAGCATTTACGGTCTGCAAGTCAGCTATACCGACTACTACAACGAACGCACTACGCAAGATTTTGCAAGCTTAATCCCTTTTACATTGCAACCGCTCTGGCTTGCCGAAGGAACTGCGCAATACGAATCGAGCCGAATGGGCTTTGATGCCTGGGATACCCACCGCGACATGTTGCTTCGCGTGGCAGCCCTGAACGACAGCCTCCTTACGCTCCCCTACATGCACGACTTTTCGGACAACTCGCTGTTCGCCGAACTCGGGCCCTACACGCAAGGTTTTTCGCTCGTACGCTATATCAGCGCCACCTATGGCGAAGACGCCATGCCCAAAATTTGGCACGAGATGTCCAAGTACAACAGGCTCACGCTCAATGGCGCCATCAAGAAGGTTCTCGGCTTAAGCGAGCAGGAACTCTACGATAACTGGAAAAAAGCCATTACCGAACAATACAAGGCCCAACGCGATTCCCTGGGCACGCTTGTAGAAGGCACCAAGATGACCGAAGGATCCTTCTGGCAAGATTTCCCGGTGGTCGCAGGCAAAAACCTTTACGGCGTTTCAAACTTTGGCGGGCTCTGGTTCGATGGCGGACTTTTCAAAATGCCGCTAGAGCCCAAAGACACAAGCAAGAAAGATGAAGTTGTCGACGGCGTTGAAATCGGCGAAATCACCGTCGAAAATGAAAACGCTGATTCTACGATTGAAATTGGCGACTATGCCAAGCATGGTTTCAAGCTCAAAAAGCCTTGGCTCGACAAGGGCATCGATGTTTACGAAGACAGCGTACAAGGCCCGATGCTCGCTTACGTGAACTACCAGAACCGCGACAAAGATGGCCACGCCCACTTCGATATTGCCGTAAGCGATACCAACAAGAATTCCGTAACGGTCACCTATCTCGCCGACGCCGTCTATCCGGCCATCGACAAGCAGGGCACCACGATAATCTTTGCCATGCGTGAACCTTACAGCACACGCTTCAAACTTGCCAAGGTTCCGTTCCCGAAAGACATCAAGGATTACACCTCCGAAGATCCGGTTGACCTCTTTGTCCCGGATTCCAAATTTGACTACTACAACATTTACAGTCCCAAGTTCAGCCCCGACGGCAAGCGCATCGCTTTCGGATTCTTTGACGACAAGACCCGCGGCATCGCCATCATCGATAGCGACGGCAAGAATTTCAAGATTGTCTCGACCGAAGGCTTTGACGAACGCGACGTGAACTGGATTGACGACGACAAGATTGTTTTCGCAAGCAACCGAAACGGAATCTTCAACCTTATTGAAAAGACTCTTTCGACAGGTGCCGAGCGCCCGCTCACAAATGTGGTCGGCGGCGCATTCACTCCGGCTCTTGCAGGCGACACGCTCTACTTTACCGAATACGACAAGGACGGCTTTTCACTCTATAAAATGGCCTACGGCGCCACCCCGATGGTCGACGACACCACCGTAACCGTGACCGAGCGTGACAGCGTCATTCGGGTTGCAGACACCACATGGAATTGCCCCGATAGTGTCATCCCAAGCAACGTCGAAGGATCTGATTCCTGCGCCAAGGTTCCCGCTGTTGCCCTCCGCGATTCCATTCTGAAAATCACAGACACTACGCGCACCGTTACGCAAAAGCCAGCAGACGCCCAGATAACTCTTCGCGGCACACTCCCTACCCGCATCGAAAAGCCTCTTGAAATCGCCGATGTCGAATTCGCCGGTATCGAACGCGACTACAAGCCCATCCCGAACATTCCGCTATTTGTTCCGATGCTTGTATTCAGCGAAAACGCGCCCGACCTCACCGTCTTTGGCAACGGCAAACTCAAAGTCAAGGCAGGCCTTGCCGCCATCATCAGCGACGCTCTCAAGAAGAACACCGTGCAAATCGGATTCCTGCTGGAACTCGGCAACGGCATTGACTACATCAACGGCGACGGCCTCAACCCCGAACAAGAAAAAGAATTCTTCGTTTCTTGGGAAAACAAGAGCACGCCACTGGATCTCTCGCTCAGCTACACCTACGCCAACTATACCAGCAAAGACACACTCCGCTACGAAGATGTACGCGCCAACGGAGGCGACAGCATCGGCATTACCCACTACGCCATTCCGATGCAAGCCATTATGGCAGGAGCCGGCTACAGCATCTTCAAGAGCATTGACACATTGCAGGTTGCTGTCGGCTACGACTGGGCAAACTTCAACCTCTACGAAGACAATTTCGACTGGACTTACCAGAAACGCTTAAGCCTGCTCGTCGCCCTCGGCCTTTACGGCGACCATGCCGAAGGCTCCGAAATCAACGGCCAAGGCAACGGAATGCGTCTGTACCTGCAGTCCTCCAATTCCGACCTGTACCGTCCAGGTACATTCGCCGAAAGCTTTACGGTTAACTCCAACGGAAAAATCACGCCCAAGTACCGCAACTTCCACATCAACGAAGTCGGCCTGAATCTTTACGGCAGCATCCAGAGTCCGCTTACCGGCGCCCGCCTTGCGGCCGGCGGAAAAATCGCCGGCGTGTACAAGTGGAGCACCGACGCCAAGCAAGATACTCTCGACTCTTACTACTACGACGCTCTATTCCTTGAAGGCTACCCCTACCTGCGCAACTCCGAAAATTACACCCTCGCCGGCATGCGCACCGCCATCGCCGAACTCCACTACCTATTCCCGGTATACGACGACTGGCGCAAGAGCGCCTGGATCTTTGAAACGCGCAGTTTCTACATCGACTTGTTCTCGCAAATGGGTGCCGCCTGGAACGGCAAATGGTACGACACCGACAAGCTCACCGACCACCGTTTCTGGGACCGCTCCGTGGGCCTCACCTTCCGCATGAGCAACCGAATCTTCTACAGCGTTCCGTTCGACATCTCGCTCACACTCGCCCGCGGCCTAAGCCGCATCGGCGAAGACGAAAACTTGCACGGTGGCGAAAAGCTCACACCGATCGACCTTCCGGTCATTCCCGAAAGCATCGCCCCCACCCGCATCAAGTTCTCCATCGGAATGGGGTTCATAAATTCATGGCAATGAGCCATGAATTTATAGCTGCATCTACGGCTCGGTCATGTACAAACCTTCGGTTTGTCCGCGACTCTCGCCTTGCGATGTAGTTGTCAACAGTTGGCAATAGCCAACGAGCGAACTAAAGTTCACCGTATTTTTGTTTGGGTTTGACTTCGCCGGGGAGCAATTGCCCCGGACTTGTACGCATACCGTCTTTACCGGTAAAGTTCGGATTATACTGCTTGACCTGAGCCTTTTTCTGTTCAGCCTGCAAGTCCAGCATATGCCGTTCCCATTCCTGCATAGCCTGGTCCAGTTCCGCGCGGGCATTGAGCATCAGTTCCTTGAGCTGCATCAACTCAAGCATTTTGTCACGCTTCATAATCCAGAGCTCTTCTTCTTCGGGCATACGTTCGATATTAAAGAGCAGGTTCAGGTAATCTTCTTCAGCTTCACGGTACGCCTTTTCCATTTCCTTATAGACCATGTAACGGTCATCGACCATCGTCTGTTGCGGCGACGGATGCGAGGCACAGCCAACCATGACAAGTGCCGCTAAGAGAAACAATTGTACACTAAAGAACTTATGCATAGGCCCTTAAAATGCGAAATGAATAATGAACAATTAATAATTACTCATTTCACATCACTAATTACTCATCATTCTCCGGTTTCTTGATCGTATACAGTCTTTCGAGCGTAATCTGGCTCTTGAAGGTCGCGGTGTCCTTCGTATCGGGGTTCACCATCGTGTGCACACCGACCTTGACCTCACGTTCCTGGCAAGGCACGCCCGTAGTCGGGTCGATCATGACTTCGAACTGGGTCTGGTATTCCGCCTTAAGGCCCTTGTTATACTTCTTGAAGTGTTCGGGAACAATATTGCTATTCACATGCTGTTCCCAAATGTAGTACGGGAAGCTTTCCTTTTCTTGCAGGTAAACAATGTAATCGAGGCAGCGACGATGGTCTCGGTTTTCAAAACCCTTCACCACCACGGAGTCCACCTGAATCAAGGCAAAGTTCAAACGGCCCTGGTCTTTGAGCATCTGCGTAATGTTCCCCTTGGTCGGCACTTCGCCCAAAAGCATGTGGTCCATTTCCCAGCGGTGCTTTTCGAGGCGCCTCAAGTGCGGCTTGTAATCCGGATTCAAGAGCTGCTTACGCCAAACTTCAGGCATCGGAATGCGCGCAAGAAGCGAATCGTACCCGTCTTCAAGACCATCAACCGTCTTCACTTCGCGGTCAATAGCCGCCAAATCCACAGACTTAACACGCCAAGCAAGTTCCGAGGGCATGTAATTCTTCAAGTAACCACGCGACTTGTCCATCACGTAATCACGGTGCACCTTCAAGGTATCGCCCGCATTGGAATACGTCAAGTTCGCATAGGCGGCAGTCACCGTACCCATCTGTTCGTTGCCGTTCAAGTCTATAGTCGAAAAATAACCTTCAGCATAAAGTTCCACCGAAACAGGGGCATCCACCTTATAGCTTACATTTACTTTAGATTCACCGCAACCGCCGAGTACCAAGGCAGCTGTGACTGCGCACAATAATTTTTTCATGAATTACCGATTCTTAATCAACAAAATTTGTTTGGTCATCAAAACCTTGCCGTCACCGCGTACTTCGATTACGACAGGGCCAGGTTCCTTCTTGCGGCAGAGTTCTCGTGCCGTCATCAGGCCACCATGGCGAGACTTTCCTTGCAGCGTATAGACACCCTGCTTTTCGTTCACGGCCACTTCGTGGTTCCAGATTTCAGGACCCTTGTTTGCAAGCGTACCTTCGTAGAAGGTCGTCTTGAGCATTGCAAAGTCAAAATTCGTTCCATAACGGAACTGCACAATAAGCGGGTCGTTCATTTCGAACTCGCTTGCGGTATCAGCGATCACATCTAGGTTGACATTCCATTCTCTGCCACACAGGATCGCCGTATCCTCTACATTACATCCCACAATCAGGCAGGCCAAGGCCGCCATCATTGCAACGAACCATTTTTTCATACACGCCTCCTTGTACGCACTTTTAAACTAGTAAAATACCCGTTTATCGGCTATCTCGAAAGCACAAACAACATTTCCAAATGGGGTGTCTGGGGGTAAAAAGCGAATCCTTCGGCCTTTTTCAAGGCAAAACCGGCGTCTCTGAACCTCGAAAAGTCCCTCGCAAGCGTCACCGGATCACAAGAAACGTAAATCAGGCGATTCACCGAGCTTTTCACGATAGCCTCTAGCGCTGTCGGCGGAAGCCCTGTTCGCGGAGGGTCCACAATCAAAGTCGCAGGCACATCAACCACGTTCTCGGCAAGCCAATCTTCTGCCGGAGCGGAGACGTTATCTGCAGACAAATTAAAATCTGCATGCTTTAGGCAACCTTCATCGCGTTCTACGGTCGTAATTTTCTTGAACTTGTCCTTCAGAATCGCGGCAAAGAAACCGACGCCGCTGAACAAGTCAATAAGCCATGCGTCACTTGCCTCGCCGCAAGCAATGCCTTCGTCTACCGCATTCTGCACGGCAGTCACAAGTTCCGGCAAAAGCGAAAGGTTGCTCTGGAAAAACACCGAGGCGTCCGAACGGATTTTCTTGCCCGCAATTTCGACAACACTCACGGCATTTTTTTCAAAGTCGGCGGCAGGCATTCCCTTATAGAAATAACTGACCTTCCCCGCCCCGTTATCGAATAAATTCACGTCCAGTTCAAAATTCCTGGGCGGGCGCTTAGAAGCCTTTATCGATTCTTCAAAAATCTTCGCCGCATTTTCTTTCAGGAATGCATTGAGCGCAGGCGTAAGCACCGGGCAGTTAGCAAACGGAATAATCCCGTTGCTTTTTTGCATGCGAAATCCGTAACTGACCTTGCCGCTTTTGGCGCGAGCAATTACTACGCGGGCGCGGTTTCTATAACCCCACGCAGGTCCGGTATGAATCTTGAAATCTTCGGGCAATTCGACATGGGCAATGCGCCTAAAGTTTTCGCGTTCCACAAGCGCCGAGCAAGCGGCCTGTGCAGAACTTTCCAAATGCTGCAAGCTGCACCCACCGCACTTGCCATAAAGAGGGCATCTCGGCTCCGCGCGGTCAACACTCTTTTCAGTGATTTTAATCACCCTACCCCGCGTAAAATCTTTCTTGTTCTGCAAGATTTCGACCTGGCAAAGTTCGCCAGGCAATCCACCTTGCACAAAACACACGCGTCCATCAGGGAGCCTGGCCATGCCTTCGCCCCCTTGCACCATTTTTTCTATGCGGAGTTCATAAATCACGACCCAAATATAACATTTCACGCTGTTCACATTAGTTTTCAGCCGTAACCACTTTCCACTCTCCGCCCCCTACCTTATCCCCCTTAAAAGGTTTAGATTTATTAAAAAAACAACTAAGGATGTTTTTATGGTGTTCAACAAGATTCTTCCCCCCGTCCTCGCGATTACGGCTCTTAGTGCAAGTAGCCTGTTCGCTGCTACGGCCTACCACAACCAGGTCGGTTTCTTGACTAAGGGTCAAAAGCAAATGGCTGTTGTCGGCGCCGAAGGCAAAGAAATCGTTTTCAAGACCTCTAGCGGTACCGAAGTTCTAAAAGTGACCGCCCCCGAAGCCGAAATCTGGGTTCCGGCAGGCGACACCGCCGCATCCCTGGTCGATTTCTCTGAAATCCAGACCGCCGGCAAGTACCAGGCCTACATCGATGACGAACCAATCGGCCATCCCATCACCATTGGCGACAACGCCCTCGAAGAAGCAGGCAAGGCCTCGATCAAGTTCTTCTATTTCCAGCGCGCATCAACAGCTCTTGAAGAAGAATACGCCGGCATTTACGCCCGCGCCGCAGGCCACCCGGATACGGCTGTCAAGTACCACAAATCTACCGGCAAGACCGATCTCGACGCCACCTTTAACGGTTCCAAGGGTTGGTACGACGCTGGTGACTACGGCAAGTACATCGTGAACTCCGGTATTTCGACTTATACCTTGCTGCAGCTTTACCAGCAGAACAAGGCCTATTACGATACTCTCAACTTGAACATTCCTGAAAGCAAGAACGATGTCCCGGACCTGTTGGACGAAATCCGCTGGAATCTGGACTGGATGCTCACCATGCAAGACGATGATGGTGGCGTATTCCACAAGCTGACCACCAAGCAGTTCGCCGGCACCATCATGCCCGCCAAGGCAACCGCCCAGCGCTACGCTATCGGTAAGGCTGTCGAAGCAACTTGGGACTTCGCCGCAGTCGTTACGCTTGCCTCCGAAATTTACAAGCCTTACGATCCTGAATTCGCAGAAAAGTGCATCGTTGCCGCCCAAAAGGCTCACAACTGGGCAATGGAACACCCCTACGAAATCTACGAACAACCCAGCGATGTAGGCACCGGCTCTTATACGGGCGCTGCCGACTGGGCATCCAAACTTTGGACTCTCATCGAAATGTACCGCGTCAGTGGCGACACAGCTGTAGCAACCGCCATCAAGAAGCTTCCCATCAACAACAAGAAGGCAAAGCTTCAGAGCTGGCAGAACAACTACATGCTCGGAATTTTCTCCATCGCCATGAGCCCCGATGCCTTCGAGCCCGAAATGGTGGATTCTGCAAACGCCATCATCATCAACATGGCTGACAGTTTCATCAAGTCTCTGGACAAGAACGGCTACGGCATCGCTCTCGATAAAGACGACTTCTACTGGGGTTCCAACGGTGTTGCCGCCAACAAGGGCATGGTCCTGGTTCACGCCTACATTCTGACCAAGGAAGAAAAGTACCTGAACGCCGTCCAAGGCATTGTGGACTACATCTTGGGCCGCAACCCCATTGACAAATCTTACCTCACCGGCTACGGTGTCAATCCGGTCATGAATCCGCACCACCGCGTAAGCCAGGCAGACAGCATTGAAGCACCTGTTCCGGGAATGATTGCCGGCGGCGCCAACGCTTCGGCTACGGATTGCGCCAAGCAATACAATAATGCAAATGCGGTTGCCAAATCCTACTACGACAATTCCTGCAGCTACGCAACCAACGAAGTGGCCATCAACTGGAACGCCCCCTTCGCCTACATTATCGGAAGCCTGCAAGCCATTGCATCTACCGGTAACACATACGACATCAAGACTCCGGTCAACGCCAAGTACGAACTGACCACGATTCCGGCAGCCCGCAGCCGCATCAAGCTCGCCAAGCCTCAAGAAGGCAAGCGCCTCGTGATGCGCGGCAAAAAGGTCCAGGTGGAATACACCGACAAAAACGGAATCAAGAGCTACTTCAGCATTGGCGGCAAAAGAGTCCGCTAACTGAAACAAAAGCCTCCCAATCCCACCCAATACAAAACAAATGCAGCATCGAATGATGCTGCATTTGTTATATCAAGCTCTTGATTGCATTTTGCAATTGTGCTTCGTCGCCAGAATTATCAATAAAGCGAATTTTCTTGCCAGGGAAAAGCCGATGCCATTCATCTTCGCTGTCTTTAGCCGACTGCAATTCAATACGACGTTCTGCATCCGCTTCGCTAAAGCCACGATTTGCAATCAATCGATTCTTGCGAACTTCGCGAGCGGCGCTCACCACCCAGATTTCATCGAGTTTAGCCACCAATTCCGGCACATTTTCGAACAAGGCTGCTTCTACAAACGCCGGATTTGCACGGAGCAGATACTGCGTGAGCACCGGATAAATAAGCGTTTCTAAGCGCACCCTGGCAGAAGCATCTTTAAAAACCAAATCTGCCATACGGCTCCGGCTAATGCCCTTTTCAGTCAGCATGTCTTCGCCGAATTCCTTGGCAATCGCCGCTCTCAAATTCTTGTCGTCACGATACAAGTGATGCACCGCCACATCCGCGTCAATCACGCGAATTTTCTTGTCGCGCAAAATGCGACCGACAAGCGACTTTCCCGCACCAATTGTACCTGTAATTCCAATCATTACTTACCGAGAGCGATTAGACAAATACCCAAAATCACGCCAAGCAAGGCGACAAATTTCATCTTGCTCTTGCGTTCCTTGAAAAGTAGTAAACCCGCAAAGAACGAAATCAAAACACTAGAGCGACGGAACACCGTAATAATCGAAATCAAGGCATCCGGGTCACTTACGGCCACAAAATAGCAACGATCTGCAACAATCAAAAGGATTGCGACCAGCACCATGGACCAACGGAACTGAAACGGAGTCGTCTTGTGACGCGTCGGGAACCAAGTGATAGCACAAATCACAAACTGCCAAAGCATCATGTAAATACTGAACCAAACCTGAACCGTAAGCGGGTCAAAGTTCATACGCTGCAAAATGAACTTGTCGTAAACGCCACTGCATGCCGCAAGAATCGTCCCCAGCACCATGCAGATTACCCAACCGTTGCTAAAGAAATGTCCCATTTCTTTACGGCCCGCAAGGCTAAGCCCCACATACGAACAAATACAGATGGCAACACCCGCCCACTGGAGCGCAAAAGGACGTTCTCCCATGAACGTGACCGCAATGAAAATCGTAAATACAGGCGCAAGCGCGCGGATCGTAGTCGCAATGCTCAACGGCAAATGAGCCAAGGCGTTGTAAGTCAAAATCCAGCTACCGCCCACAATGGCAGCCTTACCAAACAGGTAAACATGGCTCTGCAAGGGCAAGCTTTCACAATGCCCCGTCAAAAGGAGCGGGCTCATGAAAAGGGCGTAAAAAGCGCTGCAAAAGAACAGGGTTACACGAACCGCATTATCTTGCACCGATTTTTTCTTGGCGAGGTCGTAACACCCCAAAAAGAACGCCGACAGAAGGGCTAGAATAAACCATGACATAACAACCCAAATTTAGAAAACCCTCTTGCCAAAGCGATATTTTAAACATATTTTTATCTTAACTTCAACAAAAGGAACCAATATGGGTATCAAAGGTAAAGCAACATCCCTTCTCGAAGAGTTCAAAGCCTTCGCATTCAAGGGAAACATCGTCGATATGGCTATCGGTGTTATCATCGGTGGCGCATTCGGTAAAATCGTGACTTCCTTCGTGAACGACATCGTGATGCCGTGCGTTACGGCAATCATCGCCATGGGCGGCGGTAAAGATGCTGGCGAAGGCCTCAAGTCTCTTTCCTATACGACTGCCCAGGGTGTAGCAATCCCTTACGGTAGCTTTATCGGTGGCATCGTCGACTTCCTCATCGTCGCCATCGTGGTGTTCATCGTGATGAAGAAGTTCCTCGGCTTCATGCAGAACATGCGCAAGAAAGAAGAAGAAGCCCCGGCTGCACCTCCGGCACCTCCTGAACCGTCTGCCGAAGAAAAGCTTCTCACCGAAATCCGTGACTTGCTGAAAAAATAGTAGACAGTTCGAGGTAAACAGTAGACTGTAAAAAATGCCCCGGCTCTCCGGGGCTTTTTTTTATCAAAATACCGTCTACTTCCTACCGCCTACCGTCTACTTTAATTTCCGCTTCAGCGGTAAACGGCAATTCTTCTAGCTGCGGAGTCGCAATAATCACCTGGCACGCCTTTTCGCGAATGAGCGACGCCACCGCATCGCGGCGGTTCACGTCGAGTTCTGCAAAAATATCGTCCAGCAAAAGAATCGGCTTACTCAAGTAACGGGTCGCGACATCGACTGCGGCAAAGCGCATGGCGACCGCAGCGCAACGGCACTGCCCCTGCGATCCCGAAGTTCGCATTTCAGCGCCACCGATACAGACTCCCAAGTCATCCTTATGCGGACCCGAGAGCGTAATTCCTTGAATCTTTTCGGCAAATTCCAAGCCGGCGAGTTTACGGCGATAAGCCTCCCGCAGAGCGTTTTCGTCAACGGAGCCATCCTCCGACTCGTCCGAATCCGACGCAATGTAGTCAACCGTTTTATCTGCCGCCATTGCCACCTTGTCAAGTTCCGAATCGTCCAAAAATTCAGCACCGTCAAGCGCGTCAAGCTCTTTGAGAATGGAGCTCTTGTAGGCACATGTAATTTCATCTACCCCGCTCGAAAGTTTGCGGTAATAGTCCGTAATGATCGGCGAAATTTCTTTGGAAAGTTCGATACGGGCAGCCCAAAGCTTGGCGCCCAAATCAACAAGTTGCTCCGTCAAAACCTGAAAGAGTTCTTCGCCACCAGTCGCAACACCTTCTCGTTTGAACTGGCGCAGCCATTGGTTGCGCTGCTGCAGCACACGGCGGTAGCGTTTAAGAACAGCTGCATTCGCCTGCGAACGGTAGCAAAGGATTTCGTCAAGCCAATGCCTACGCACTTCGGGCGCGCCACGCAAAAGTTCAATATCCGAAGGTTGCATGATTACCGCCGGAATGTTCCCGAACAAGGCGGTTACCGACTTGAGGCTTTCACCATTCTCGCGAACTTCGCAACCGCGCCGACCCACGCGTACCGCGCGCGTCGTGACGCGTCCAGCCTCTTCAAAAGTCGCTCGGACAATCAGCTCGTCGCCATTCCAGGCGATCATTTCCTTTAAATCTCGGGCCCTAAACGAGAACCCCTGCGCAAGCAGATGAACCGATTCCAGGATAGAGGTCTTTCCACAGCCATTCGGTCCATGAACCACCGTAATGCCAGGCCCGAACTCAGTCTCAAACCCGGTAATACTGCGTACACCCTCTATAAAAATTTTTGAAATCACGGAATAGCGCCCCGGAGTCCAAAGCTAAGCGGAGTCCAAATTCCCGCTTCCGTTTCGTAAATCAAGGCATAGTTCACATCGAACGGGTACTTCTTTTTCCCGATGCGAATCTGGAACTTGTAGCCGGCACCCACCGTCCAGTCCAAATCATCCATACCCAGACGGAGCGTGCCATCGGGAATCACTTCGCATTCAAAGCCTACACGGCCCGTCCACACATGCAGATCAGGGTCAAAGGCCAACAGCGTGTCGGCAATCTGGTAGTCGATCGCTTCCATCCAAGCGTACACCGGTTTACCCATCACCTTGGAACGGTAGCCTACACCTATCTGCAGAACCTTCGGGCGAACGCCATCGGTACTTTCGACAGAGTTGTCGGTACTCGTGTTTTTGCTCCACCTGGCCGATAAATTTTCGCTAAAGCTCAAGTTACGCACCACCACCGAGGTAGACCACTTGTCATTCCATTGCCTAAGCCAGCTCAAGTTGAGCGTCACCGGGCTACGGTAATCGTCTACCAGTTCAATGCCGTCGTAATACTCCGAGATATCCATGTTGTCGTAACTCATCGAAAGCGACAAGCCAAAGGCATCGCGACGCGTGGCGCGGTACGCAAAGCCCAGGTACATCATGGTAAAGTAAGGCGTTGCCGTTCCCATGGTTTCGTCATCTTCGTTAATCACGTCGAAGTTCAGATCACCACGGTAAAGCATCGCAAAGCCGACACCCATACGTTTGCCGACCTTGGATTCCAAGCCCAAGGAACCGCCCATACGGTCAAGGTCTCGCTTTTCTGCGTTCAATGTGTACACAAAGTTTTCACGGAAGCCGAGAATTGCCGGGTTCCAATAAGCCGCAGGCATCGACGCCGTATCCGCAGAGCCCGTATTGCCACGGCCCAATTCGCGCGTTCCCGCACCCATACGTTCTACGAAACCATCAAAGCCACCGAGCGTTGCCTTTTTCCCCGCAAACGCAGAAGAAGCAACCGAAAGAACTATTGCAAAAAGCAGCAAGAACTTTTTCATTACTTGTGCCCTCCCAAGGTCATCACCTTGCCCCAGCCAACATGGCCGTGATTATCCTTGACGCGTACATAGTACACACCCATCGTGCAGGGCCTTCCTGCCTTGTCGTAGCCATCCCAGAAGTCTTCTTTCGGATTCGTGCTGCGGGAATCGTCGGAATCGCGATGGGCATCCTTCACGATTGTACGAACCTTACGCATGTCGTAGCTGAACACGTCAATCGTAATCTTCGATTCCTTGCTCACCTTGTAAGACACCAGCGACTGGTCACCCGCCGTTATCACCGACGGCACCATACGAATGGTTCCAAGGTTTCCGCCAAGTTTTGCACGGTTCAAGACGACATTCCACGTCTTTCCGGAATCCGCCGAAACAGAAATACCGTTTCCGTAAGTCGAAATGGCAAGGCCTTCGGTATTCTTACTGAGCGGGAAAGAGCAAATAGACGTAATGATGACATCTCGGTCGGTCGCTCCCGTTGCATAGCCGTACAGCCACTGATTCTTGCCGTCATCATCCATATCCCAAGCGCGAACCCCGGTAGAATCCAGCTTAAAGTATCCACCGACAGAATATCCAGGGCCAAGGACACCGACATACGCCACGTTTCCAATAAAGGCAACGCTACTCACCGTGTAGTCGCCATCGTCATAGACATCTTTCTTTTGTTTCTTGCCAGCCGTATCCAAGAAATCGACCTTCACGAAATCCTTGGCGCCATCACGGAGCACCCACAAGGCGCCCTTCATCGACTCCTTTTCCATACGCGAGGTTTCGGCAATAATCGTCAACGGATCGCCGCCCATCCAAAGTCCCGTTACGCGGGCATTCGTATCAAGAGAAGTCGAAATTTTCGAGACCTTGCCATCGGCGGTGCGTTTCCACAAGCCCTTCGAAGTCGCAAGCCAGAGGTCGCCCGTTGTCGGGTTCTGTTTCACGTCGAAAACACGCGGATTCACATCGTTTTTCCACTTGTAATTCGCCTTCGCCGTATCGAGCGTTCCCGTTTTCAGGTTCAACTGGAACATCCCCTGTTTTGAACTGTTTCCCGAAACATCGTAAAGTCCAAGGCCAGCAGCACCGCGAGCCATCCAAAGTTGTTTTTTAGTGGAATCATACGCAAAACCGCTCACGGCATAATACATGGCCGTATCCAGATCCTGCAAAGCTTCGGGAACAGAAAGCGGAGTTTCGATCAAGTTGTCAATTCCGCGGACCGAAAAAAAGCCTTCCGGCTGCAACGGGTAACCATCATCGTTCAAGCCAAACATCGGAAGCACGTAACCGAGTTTACCTGCATAGATCGACGGGGTGCGGCGATGTTCAGCAAGCACATCGCTAAAGATGCCATATTGAACCGCGGTCATCGAATCGGACACCTGTTCCTGCTTGGGGTCGGATACCTTAACGCCCAAGACACCCTCGCTCAGGTTCAAAAAGGTCACGCCACTATAGATGTCACCTCGGGAAAACACCCAAAGGCTCCCGACTTTACCCGTCGGGTTGACATTCAACGTATAGTTACTGAACAGCGTTTCTGCCGCAAACGCCGGCATCGCAGCAAGCGCAAGCCACAAACATTTTTTTAGCATCGTCTTCATAAATTACCGCATGTCAATTTCATCAACGCCTTTCACAGGCTTGTACTTGAAGTCTTCGGGTTTCCAGGACTTGACCACGGACAAGTTCACGATATTGTACCACGAACCGTTCCCGGAAGGATCCACCGTGTAAAGACGCTTGGGAGAAAAATCCTTTTGGGAAAGCCAGACTTCCATTTGCGTAAACTGGCCCTTGTATTTAGAAGGATCAAGCTTAAGCACCCACATTTTCTGCTTGTTGAACTCACCTTCCGAAATTTCCTTGGCCTTGCAGTTCAGGTACTTGAACAAAAGTTCCGACGGATGCAAGGAACTCGACAGATCTTCGACCGACTTGATCAGCACCTGCTTCTGTTCCACATTGTGCTGCCACAGGTTTTCACCATCGCTATAGAACTTAATACCTGCCATATCCAGCACAAAGCGGTCACCTTCGGCCACCAAAAGCTTTCCTCCCTGCGAGGCGATATCCGGGGAATCGGCGTAAAAGACCTGTACCCTAAATTCCAAATTCCAGGCCTTACCCGACTTGAACCAGGCCTTGGATTTTTCCATAGCCTCGTCAGCAGATAACGCAAAAGCGGCGTTCACGGCAAACGCCAATAAAATTACAAACAGCCTAACAATCTTAATGCGATTGAACATCAAGTGACCTCTTGGATAGGAATATGGGCAAATTTACAAAATTCGCACACGCTTTAATTGGCTTTTTGGCTTGGATATTTCTATCTTTGCACAAGAAATTTTAAATCATATTGGAAACTGATATGCGCAAATTGATCATGCCACTGGCAATTTCCTCTGCCGCCACCTTGGCGCTCGCCGCAGACATCGAAGTCCACGGCGACGTGAACATGGACTACGCCAGCTATTTTGACAGTGATTTTGACCCCACTAACGCCGGCAACCAGGACATTGACCTTGCCCTGCATGCGCACCTCGACGAAAACCTCTCCGTGGTCGTCAAGGGTACCACGCATAGCACCTACGTAAACGAAAACGGCGAATTAGAGGAATCCGAAGTCCGCCACGGCCTCGCCCGTTCCACCGCTATGGGTTCGGAAGGCCGCAACAACTCCTTCGACTTCGACGGCATCCAGTTCCGCTGGGATGTAAGCCATCAGGTTACCCTCGTTTTCGGCGACATGACCTACAGCGCCGGTGCGTTCAACTACTACTTCTGGCGTGACGCCTCCCGCTACGCCGTGATTACCCGCGAAGAAAGCCTCCGCGGTTTCGGAGCCGAAGTCGGTACCGAAAAGTACGGTACGGGTGCCTTCTACTTGGGCGCCTCCGACGAAACGGACCACACGGTCTCCATGTTCCTTACCTATGCATTCCCGCTGTTGAACCATACCGACGAACATTTGATTATCAAGCCGAGCCTCGACTGGGTGTTTGGCTCTGAAATCGAACGTCCCTACACTTATGTGCTCGGTACCGAAGTAGACTACTCCAAGAGCTTCGAAAAGTTCAACTACGGCATCTACGCCGTTTGGGGACTCCACCCGTACAAGGGCAAGGGCACGCACTCCTTCTTGCTCGAACCGAGCATGAACTACGCGATCTTCAACTTGGCAGGTACATTCTTCTATGCGATTACCGATAAGGATTATCCTGCAGAAGAACAGCTCATGACCGACGACCAGATGCTCTTCGCTATCGAGCCGAGCTTCAACATTCACAAGAAGTACACCTTGGGCGTCAGCTACGAATACCACGATCCGGACCGCGAAGTTCACAAGGACGACTTCCAGTTCCTGGGTATGAACCACTACATCTACCCCACCATGAACACCGAAATCGTCGTCTGGTACGGCTATAACTTCACCGACACCGACAACACCCCGTTCGGCAAAGGTCGATTCTCCCTCGGTTTGAGCGGCAAGGCTAGTTTCTAATCCCTGATTAAAAAGACTTTTAACACCGGGTTCTGCCCGGTGTTTTTTTTTATCTACGGACTCTGCTCAGCCTGCTCCGCACGCTCACATGGCACCACCTAAAGGGGGCCATGTTCACTAAGGCCTAAAGGCCAAGTGACCAAAGGTCGGCCTTCGGCCGACGAATGTTCGCTTAGCGGACAGGCTATCGCAGGTTCCTACAAAAAAGAAAGGCGAGATTGCTCTCGCCTTTCAAAAAATTTAAGGTTTTACCTGAGCGCTCACAGCTCAATGCTCAGAGCGCTTAGCGCGACCTCAAAGCTTTTATTACTGACCGAGGTACTTACGGCCGATACCGAATTCATCCTTGTATTCGATGTAGTCCGGCACGAAGGACTTGGCGTAAGAGAAGCTCACGTTCACAGAGCACTGGAATTCGTTCATCAGCTTGCCCTTGCCCTTGAAGCTCTGCTTCTTCTTTTCAATCTTTTCCTGACCCTTCTTGCCTACGAGCACTTCAGCTTCGCACCAGCCGCTGTTGCCCTTGGCAAAGACTTCTTCGCCAGAGGTAGAAACGAGCTTGATCTTGGAGGGGTCGAGTTCAGTATTGTTACCCGTAGAAGCCCAGAACTGGAGTTCTGCAGAGAGAGAACCCGGAGCCATCTTGAGGGTCGGCATGGCCATCACGTAGCCCCACTTGTCAACGCGGCGGCTCACCGGTTCGCCAATCTGTTCACCGAAGATCAGGAAGTAACCGCGAGTGCCCTTACGGCTCTTGTTCAGAGCGGCCTTCACGTCGGCATTTTCCGGAGCCATTTCGGCAATCTTCATAATCTGGTATTCGCTCACCACCGGGTCAGATTCGCCCACGGCTTCGGAGAGGTTCTTGGCAACGTAAGCATTTTCAGCTTCGGTGCGGATAGCCTTAACGGCAGCTTCACCAGCGCCCTTGGCCTTAGCAGTCACCAAAGCGGTATCGATCTTTGCAAAAGCGTTCACGATGGTACCGTAATCCATGCCGTCCTGAGAAGCCTGCATCTTACCGATGTTGGCAAGCGTCGTCACATATTCCTGGACAACATCAGCATTCTGGACTTCAGCCATGTTCACGGAAGCCTTGTCGAAGTAACCATTGATAAGGTCGCTGTTCAAGTCCTTCTTAGCTTCAGTTTCAGCAGCGCGAACCAGAGCGAGCGTAAAGTTATCATAGAACTCATCGGACATGCTACCCTTCTTCTTAGCCTCGAGGTAAGAATTGATAGCGTTGCGATAACGGCCTTCCTTGAGGTGTTCGTCACCGCGCTTTTCGTTAGTACCCTTACAGCCGACCATCGTGAATGCGACGGCAGCAGCCAGAGAGGCAATAAAGAGTTTTTTCATTTGATTTTCCTTCAACTGAGTGATTTTGTTTTGTAATAATACCTTTTTTCCCAATAAAATAGTCTTGGGCATTATACTTTATAAAAATAATTAAATAAATTTATGTTAAACTTTATCTATAGGTAAAATTTTATTTGGAGTATTGAGCTGGAATGAATATCCTTGTTGTAAGCCCCGAAGCCGGAAACTGGCGAAAAACCAGCCCTCTGGCAACCGCGGTTAACCGCATGACCGACGCCTTCGCAAGCGCCGGTACCAAGGTTATTACCTGCTCTCCGTTCTTCAAGAACCTGATGGTCGATGTCGAAAGCTATCACTGCATTTACAGCGGTGTCGAAAAGCTCCTGGGCAAGCCCTACGAAATCTGGGTTTCCGACAAAGACCCCCTCCATACCTATATCTACAACGAAGAATATTTCGGTAGGCCCTACGTATACGGCCCTCCGCACAGCACCCCCTATACCGACAACCATATCCGGTTCGCGTTCCTGGCCTCGGCCATTTTGGCCTACGCCGAAGAAACCAAGTTTGAATGCGACGCCATTCTTGGCCACGAATGGGGCGGAGCTCTCGCAGGAGCACTCGCCAAGACCACCTACCAGGACTTCGCAAGGAAGATTCCGTTCTTCTTTACCGTCCACAACATTACCTACGACTTCCATATTCCGTCCAGCGAAATCGAAAAAATTGGACTTCCGCGCAAGGACTACAATATGGACGGTTACGAGTTCTGGGGCAAGGTGAGCCTTCTCAAGGTGGGCATCCTATACGCCACCAAGGTACTGTTCCCCTCGCCCGGTTACCGCGACGCCATGCTGAATACGAACCTCCCTGGCGGCATCAGCGGATTCCTGAACCGTAACGCAGACAAGCTCATTGGAGTGCAGTTCGGCGTAAGCTACCAGGTCTGGGACTTCAACAAGGACAACCTGCCTATCAAGGAAGCTAAAGCCAAGGCACGCGCCCAATTGCAATCTCAGCTGGGCGTAGACTTCGACGGCAAGATGGTCCTTTACGTTCACCTCGACGAAGAAGCCGGCAACACTTCCGAAACGCTCGCCACGATTCTTTCGGACATCGCACGCCTTGACATTTTCATTATCGTAGGCATTTCGTCCAGAGACGGCGAATGGAACTATTTCAAGGATTTTGCTCAGCAGTATCCAGACATCATGTGCGTGCAAGATCTGGACAGCGAACTGCAGGACAGCACCTTGCAACTGCGCGACACACTCGCCGGTTCCGACGCGCTCTTTGCGGCAAACCTCCGCGAACCATCGTCTTCGATTATCCTTAAGGCCATGGCCGCAGGCACGCTCCCCATTACGGGCCGCACCGTGGGCGTATCTACGATGCTCACCCACTACTCGCTGGAAACCGCCGGCGAAGCGAACGCGTTCTTGGCAGACGACGCCAACGCCCCGCACCAGATGTTGCGTTGCGCAAAAGACGCCGTCAATGTATACAAGACCGAAGTAGCCGACTGGGACAAGTGCGTGGTCAACGCTTATAGCGGATTCCATTACGAATGGTGCAGGACCATTTCTAAGTACCTGCTCATTTTCGGGGAATTGGGACTCTAGGTCTTTTTTGGCTAATATCGGCTACACTCTTTTACTCGTTCTGACAGCCGCTATCTGGGGCTCGGGTTTTGTCGCCCAAGTCGAAGGAAACGCTTTCGGGCCTTTCGCATTTTCGTGCATCCGCTGCTTTATCGCAGCAGGGTTTCTCGCCCTCGTTTTCAAGGCTCTCGACGCATTTGGCAAAAGCCCTCGCAGGCCTCGCGACCGAGAAGAGCAACGCCTACATTGGAAGGCCGGATTCTTTTGCGGACTCGCACTTTGCACCGCAATGAACTTGCAGCAACTCGGAATGTATCTCGGTACTTCTGCCGGGAAATCCGGATTCCTCACCGCCTGTTACATAGTCCTAGTTCCCGTGGTAAGGTTAATCCTTGGCCACCGCATTTCAGCCAAGACATGGATTTGCGTAGCCATTACAACCGTCGGGCTTTACCTGCTCTGCATCAAGGACGGTTTTTCGCTGGAGCTTTCGGACGGAGTTTCGCTACTGTGCGCTCTCGCCTTTTCAATCCATATTCTAGTCATCGACAAGTTCGTGAACAAGGTCGACCCGATTCGCGTTTCGGCAATTCAGTTCCTCACCATCGGCGTTTTGACAGCACCGCTAATGATTGTTTTCGATTTGAATTTTCCGGCAATTGACTTTAGCACCGTTACCGCCGCAATCGTCAATCCGAGAGCTGTCGCAGGCCTCTGCTTTGCCGCATTCTGTTCTAGCGGAATCGCCTACACATTGCAGATTGTCGCCCAAGACAAAATCAACCCCACCATCGCTTCTCTCACAATGTGCCTTGAATCGGTATTTGCGGTTCTCGCAGGCTGGGCTATTCTCGGGGAACAACTTTCAACCCGCGAAATCTGCGGTTGCGCCATCATGATGGTCGCCATAGTTTCCGCACAAATTAAGCGCTAGTTTTTAGCTTTCTTTTTAGCAGGCGATTTCTTCGCGAACATATTTTTGGGCGAAAATCTTTTCTTGCGGCTAGTTTCACGCTGTTTTTTCAAAATCAGCAATCCGCCCACAACCAGCACGACACCCACAAATAGCGAGAGCAGCGCGCTGCGAGTAACGCCCGCGATAATATAGCTGACAAAACTGATCGCCGCGACACACAAGGCATAAGGCAGCTGCGTGTTCACGTGGCTTACATGGTTACATTCGGCGCCAGCGCTCGCCATGATCGTCGTATCTGAAATAGGCGAAATATGGTCACCGCAAACGGCACCTGCCATGCAAGCAGAAATCGAGATAATCATCAACTCCGGGTCGACACTAGAGAACGCCGCAACCACAATCGGAATCAAGATGCCGAACGTACCCCACGAAGTTCCCGTCGAGAACGCAAGACCGATAGCAACCAGGAATATGATCGCCGGCATAAAGCTCATTAAACCTGTCGCACTTCCCGTAACGATTCCCGCCACATAGTCCTTCGCTCCAAGCGAATCGGTAACGCCCTTCAGGCTCCAGGCAAGCACAAGGATAATGATTGCGGGAACCATCGCCTTAAAACCTTCGGGCAAACTTTCCAGGCACTTGTTGATTTTCAAGACACGGCGGCCCATATACCAAATCACGGTCAAAACAAATGCACCAAAACTACCGAGCACCAGTCCAACTGAAGCATCGCTTGCGCCAAAGGCATCGACAAAGCCCTTGTGAGCCTCTCCACTCGAAAAGAATCCACCTGTATAAACCAAGCCCGCTACACAGAAGACGATCAATGCCACAATCGGGAAAATCAAGTCAAGCACCGTTCCCTTGGCTTGTTCGATATTCAGTTCATCCATCTTGGCGCTGATCATATCCGCCGCCGATTCACACCTTCTCATCGGTCCAAAGTCAACCTTCAAAAGGACGAGTGCAAAAAGCGTCACAATGGTCAACAAGGCATAAAAATTGAACGGGATAGCCTTCACGAAAAGACCAAGGCCATCTTCGCCTTCGACAAAGCCAGTCACTGCAGCCGCCCAAGAACTCACCGGCGCGATAATACAAATCGGAGCAGCCGTCGCATCGATCAAGTAGGCCAGTTTTTCATGGCTGATTTTAAATTTATCTGTAACCGGGCGCATGACGCTACCCACAGTAAGGCAATTGAAGTAATCGTCTACGAAAATCAAAATGCCAAGAACAATCGTCGCTATTTGCGCGCCGACCTTGGTTTTGATATGCAGCCTGGCCCAGTTTCCAAACGCCGCAGCAGCCCCCGACTTATTCATCAGGGCAACCATTGCGCCAAGCATCACCAGGAAAAACAGAATACCCACATTCCACGGATCCGACACCTGTTTGACCATTCCATTCTTGAACACGGCATCCAAAAATCCGGGGAAACTTCCCTGACTAATGAAAAGCCCGCCGATAAGGACGCCGACAAATAAAGAGGAATAAGCCTCTTTGGTAATGAGAGCCAGGATAATAGCCACAATGGAGGGGACTAAAGCCCAAAAAGTGCCATGAAAATAGGATACCGCTTCTACAGCCTGCTGTTCCATAATCTGATTCCTTACATGAACACAGTAATTATAGAAAAACCTTTAAGCGGCACGGTTTGTTAACAAAAATTAGTGTAAAAAATCGGAACAAAAAGACCCATTTTTCAAAAAGAAATATATTTTATTTACACATTTACGAGTGCAGAATTCACTACACTCTAATTGGGATTGGATGAATGAAGAAATATAAATACTTGTTGCCAGTGGCAATTATTGCCACCGGTTTTTGGGCATGCGGCGATGAGAACACGACCGCTACCGATTGTACCACAGAGCAATGCCTCATTGACAAATATGGCGAATTTAACGCAGATTCGGCAAATTTAACCAATCAGCAGACTCACAACGCAGATTCAGGCCTTGGAATCAGCGATGGACCGAACGTGATTGACACGCCGACAGATTCAACAGGCTCCGTCAACCAAGAACCGGTCGTAACGCCTCAAGATTCCAGCCAAACGGATAGTCTCGTCAATGCTCAAAACGACTCTATTCCAAATAATTCTTACACATCTTCAAGTTCTTTGACCTCAGAACCCGTTGTCGGATCTTCGAGCAGCGGACACCATCACCACACTTCTAGCAGTTCTGCAGGCGACGTGAAACCCGCCGAATCCAGTTCCAGCGAAGAAGAAGTCATTCCGCCGACACCCGGCAACGACTTTGTGGAAGACCACCGCAGCGAATGCCAGATCGGCAATATCCCCTCTAGCGTGAACAACGCCAAACTCCCGGACCCGTTCATGGGTCTTGACGGCAAGCGCATTTCCTCGAAGGACGATTGGAAGTGCCGCCGCGAAGAAATCGGCGCCATGTACGAAAAACTCATGTTCGGCGAAAAGCCGCGCAATCCCGAAAAGGTCGAAGGTTCTTACTCCGGCGGAAAGCTCACTATCAAGGTGACAGACAAGGGCAAATCCGGCAGTTTCTCCGTGAAAATCAGCAACGCAGGCACCAAGGACAAGCCGAAGCCGGCCATGATCGGTTTTGGCGGTGGCATGATGGGCGGTTGCGGAAGACTCGGCAACGCAACGAACGGTCTCGACATCGCCCAGATTACATTCAACCCGGATGACGTCGCCCCAGAAAGCGGTGGTGGCATGTTCTTCCAGCTTTATAACCAGGGCCAAGGCACCATCATCGCATGGGCATGGGGCGTAAGCCGCATTATCGATGCTCTCGAAAAGACTCCGGAAGCGGGTATCGACGTGCATCACCTCGCCATGACGGGTTGCTCTCGTTGGGGCAAGGGAACTCTTGCCGTGGGTGCATTCGATGAACGTATCGCCCTTACTATCCCGCAAGAATCCGGTTCCGGTGGCGCATCGCTTTGGCGTGTGGGCGCTCAGGTCAACAAGCAGAAGGGCAAGCAGTTTGTGCAGGGCTTGAGCAGTGCCGGTACTGAAGGCCGCTGGATGATTTCTAGCTTCAAGAGCTACGATGGCAAGGAAAACACGCTCCCCTTCGACCAGCACATGTTGGTAGCCATGGTTGCACCGCGCGCCCTCCTCATCCTCGACAACGCTGGTCAGGAATGGCTGGGTGAAGTTCCGTCGAACTACTGCGGACAAGCATCCAAGGAAGTCTATGACGCGCTCGGCGTGACGGAGAACTACACCTACAGCCAGGAAGGCGGCCACGCGCACTGCTCGCTCCCGAACGGACAGTTCGACGAAGTCAAGGACTTTATGAACAAGTTCCTGCTCGGCAAGGACGCCAAGACGGGTAAGATTGATTATTCCAAGAATACGCAGACAATCAACTTCAAGAAGTCCGAATGGATCGACTGGGAAACACCCACTCTGAAATAACTCCTCAAGAAAACCAGACACCTCAAAGACCTCCGACGCTAGTCGGGGGCCTTTTTTGCATATCTTTTTTGCATATTTTTATGCGTTTTGCCCTATTGAGCCTTGACAAAGCCCCTAAAATTTTCTCTATTTGGAGGCACATTTTTAAGTTTAACCCTTAACGGAGAAACAACATGCCTTGCGGAAAGAAAAGAAAGCGCAGGAAGATTGCGACTCACAAGCGTAAGAAGCGCCGTCGTCGTGACCGTCACAAAAAGAAACTTCGCTAATATCCGTTAGCATTCTATTGTGATTTCCTGTTAAAGACGGAGTGTAAAAGCTCCGTTTTTTAATTTTTTTTGTTTTACGGGCTTGCCCAAAGGAATCAAAAAATGATTGATCGCAACAAGCACTTCCTCCGCCTCATGGACTGGAGCGAAGAAAAAATCCTCGAAACAGTAGAAATCGCCTCTCGCCTGAAGGCTGAGGTTCACGCTGGTAAGGTGTCCGACCGTCTGCACGGCCAGAACATCGCCATGTTCTTCGAGAAACCGTCGTTGCGAACTATTACCACTTTCCAGGTGGGCATGAACCAGCTCGGCGGCCACGCCGTGTTGCTCGCCCCCGATTCCATTGGCCTTGGCAAGCGCGAAAGTGTCAAGGACGTTGCCCGCTGCCTTAGCCGTTGGGTGAACGCCATCGTAGTCCGCTGCTTTAAGCAGGACCTGGTGGAACAGCTCGCCGAATACGGTAGCGTGCCGGTCGTGAACGCCTTGACCGACGATTATCACCCGTGCCAGGCAATCGCTTTTGCCCAGATGATCAAGGAAAATCTCGGCGGATTCAAGAACGCCGATGGCAAGCCGAAGACAGTTGCCTTCATTGGTGACGGCAACAACGTCGCTAACTCCTTCCTCGCCCTCGCCTCTAAGGTGGGCATGAACTTCACGCTCGCCTGCCCGAAGGGTTTCGAACAGCCCGCTAAGGTTGTCGAAGAAGCTCAGGAAGGCCTGAAGAAGCACGGTTGCCAGTACCGCGTATTCCACGATCCGAAGGAAGCCGTCAAGGACGCCGATATTCTTTATAGCGACGTGTGGGTTTCTATGGGTCAGGAAGGCGAAAAGGCTACGAAGCAGTCTCACTTCTTGCCGTTCCAGATCAACGACGAACTTTTGAAGCTTGCTCCGGCTCACTGCAAGGTCAGCCACTGCTTGCCGGCTCACCGCGGCGAAGAAATCACGGACTCCGTGATGGACAACCTCGATGTGAACATGAGCTTCGAAGAAGCGGAAAACCGTTTGCACGCTCATAAGGCTGTTCTCTGGCAGGTCATGGAGCCTTTTGCTAAGTAAGCTTGGCTATTCAGAAAAAGTTTAAGCTCGGCTCCGCCGGGCTTTACTTTTTTATATTTGGACGCGAAAAATGTTCAAGGAGTAAGATATGTCTTTTATCCAGGAACTTAAAGGAAAAGTCCTCGGCGGCTATGAAATTACTCGCGAAGAGGCAATTCAGCTTTTGAGCGAAGACCTGCAGAAACTTTGCGATGCCGCCAACGAAATTCGCGAAAAATTCCACGGCAACGATTTTGACTTTTGCTCCATCGTGAACGCTCGCAGCGGGCGTTGCTCCGAAAACTGCAAGTACTGCGCCCAGAGCAGTTACTACCACACCGGCGCCCCCGAATACAAGCTCCTCAGCGCCGACGAAATTGTTGAAGACGCCAAGAAGAAAGAAGCCGCGGGCATTCCGCGCTACTCCATCGTCACATCGGGCCGCACGCTCTCGAATCGCGACGTGGAACAGATTTCAGAAGCCATTCGCCGCCTCAAGAAAGAGACAAAGCTTTCCGTATGCCTTTCGGCAGGACTCTTGAACAGGGAACAGTTCGACAAGTTGAAAGAAGCCGGCCTCACCCGCTTCCACAACAACCTGGAAACCTACCGCCGCCACTTCCCGGATGTTTGCACCACGCACACCTACGACGATAAGATTGGCGCATTGCAGAACGCCCTTGCCGCAGGTCTTGAAATCTGCAGCGGCGGCATCATGGGCCTCGGCGAAACCATGGAAGACCGCATCGACATGTGCCTGGACCTCCGCAAACTCGGCGTCAAGTCCACACCGGTGAATGTACTGAACGCCATCCCGGGCACGCCCTACGAGAATCTTCCGAAACTCACGAACGACGAGTTCTGCCGCATTGTTGCAATTTACAGATTCATCAACCCGAAGGCATTCATCCGACTCGCGGGCGGCCGCGGCGTTCTCGGCGACGACGGCAAGCGCGCCTTCAAGAGCGGCGCCAACGCAGCCATCACCGACGACATGCTCACCACCGCAGGCGTCAACAGCTGCAAAGACTTCGAACTCGTTAAAGGCCTCGGCTTTACCCCGCACGGGTTTATCGGCTAATATATTCCAACTTGGAATATCGAAAACAAAGAAAATCGTACCACTTTAGAAATAAAGTGGTATATTAATGATTGAGCCCTTCTGGTGGATAAGAAGCGCCGGCGTCGCAGCCGTTCCAGTCAGCAATCGCGAGCCGCAAGTCTCTAGACGAGACAGACCCACCAGAGCGGCTTTTTTTGTACCCTGAAATCATCATCAAAAAAGGCCGTAGCATATTGCTACGACCTTTAATTGTTTTAGATCCTTCCCCTGAAACAAGTTCAGGGTCAGGATGACATTCGCATTACACCTCTTCGATGCTTGCGTGGTACTCTTGGAGAGACTTCACGGCGCCATGGCCGTTCCTTGCGGCGGCGATGCCCTTCACGGTGTTGTAGGCACCGGCGAGCGTGGTGATGTAAGGCACCTTGTACTTGATGGCGGCCTTGCGGATGGCGCTTTCGTCCTTGATGGCGTCGCGCTTTGCCCACGGCGTGTTGATGATGAGGTTCACCTGCTTGTTCAGGATGATATCGAGAACGTTCGGGCGGCCTTCAGCAATCTTGTTCACCACTTCGCACTTGACACCGGCAGCTTCGTAGAACTTGGCGGTACCTTCGGTAGCGTAAATCTTGAAGCCGAGCTTCTGGAATTCCTTACCGATTTCGATAGCCTGTTCGGAGAGGTTCACCTTGTCAGAAAGGCTGATGAGCACAGCACCTTCGGACGGGAGGAAGGAACCGGCGGCTTCCTGGCTCTTGTAGTAAGCGAGGGCGTAGTCGTCGGAAAGGCCGAGCACTTCACCAGTGGAGCGCATTTCGGGGCCGAGAACCGGGTCCACCTTCGGGAACTTGTCGAACGGGAACACGGCTTCCTTGGCACCGTGGTGGTTGAACTTTTTGTCCTTGAGCTTGAGGTCTTCGAGCTTGGCACCGAGCATCAGGCGGGTTGCGAGGCGGGCCATCTGGGTGTTACAAACCTTGGAGACCAGCGGCACCGTGCGGGAGGCACGCGGGTTCGCTTCGAGCACGAACACCTTGCCGTCTTCGATAGCGTACTGCATGTTCATGAGGCCGCAAACGTGGAGGGCTTCAGCAATCTTCCTGGTATAATCCTTGATGGTTGCCAAGTTTTCCTTGGTGATGGTCACCGGCGGGATGATGCAGGCGGAGTCACCGGAGTGGACACCGGCAAGTTCGACGTGTTCCATCACGGACGGGATGTAAACGTGTTCGCCGTCAGAGAGGGCGTCGGCTTCGCATTCGAGAGCGTTGTGGAGGAAGCGGTCGATGAGGAGCGGACGATCCGGAGTCACGCCGACAGCCTTGGCAACGTATTCGCGGAGCATGTTTTCATCGTAAATGACTTCCATGCCGCGGCCGCCAAGCACGAAGCTCGGGCGGATCATCACCGGGTAGCCACCAATCTGCTTGACGCAAGCGAGGGCTTCGTCGATGTTGGTGGCCATGCCGCTTTCCGGCATCGGGATGCCGAGCTGGTCCATCATCTTGCGGAACAGGTCGCGGTCTTCGGCGATGTCGATGGAGTCGATGCTCGTACCGAGAATCTTGACGCCTTCGTCGCTCAAAGCGCGGGCAATGTTCAACGGAGTCTGACCACCGAACTGCACGATCACGCCAGCCGGCTTTTCCTTGTGGTAAATCTGGAGCACGTCTTCGAGGCTGACCGGTTCGAAGTAGAGCTTGTCGGAGGTATCGTAGTCGGTAGAAACCGTTTCGGGGTTGCAGTTCACCATGATGGTTTCGTAACCCATTTCGCGGAGAGCCATTGCAGCGTGGCAGCAGCAGTAGTCGAATTCGATACCCTGACCGATTCTGTTCGGGCCACCGCCCAAGATCATGATCTTCTTCGGGTTGTTGGAAGCGGTAGATTCGTCCTTGCAGTTGTAGGTGCTGTAGTAGTAGAACTGGTTTTCAACACCGCTCACCGGCACTGCGCACCAGCCTTCAACCACGCCGAGTTCGGTGCGCTTCTTGCGCACGTCCTTTTCGCGGATGCCGAGGATCTTGGCAATATACTTGTCGCTGAAGCCGTCCTTCTTGGCCTTGATGAGGAGTTCATCGGCCGGGAGGCGGCCCGGAGTCTTGAGCATTTCTTCTTCGAGTTCCACGAGTTCGCGCATCTGCTGCACGAAGTAGGCCTTTTCGTAGGTGGCGGCGAAGATTTCTTCGTCGGTAGCGCCCTTACGGATGGCTTCGTACATCTGGAAGTGACGTTCGGAAGAAGCAGTCTTCATCATTTCGAGGAGCTCTTCCTTGCTCTTCTTGTTGAAGTCCTTGGCAAAGCCGAGGCCGGAACGACCGTTTTCGAGGCCGCGGATAGCCTTCTGGAGGGTTTCCTTGTAGGTCTTGCCGATAGCCATGACTTCGCCCACGGCCTTCATCTGGGTGCCGAGGCAGTCATCCACACCGCGGAACTTTTCGAATGCCCAGCGAGCAAACTTGAGCACCACGTAGTCACCGCTCGGGGTGTACTTTTCGAGGCTTCCGTCGCGCCAGTACGGAATCTGGTCGAGGGTGAGGCCTGCGGCGAGCTTTGCAGAAATGAGGGCGATCGGGAAGCCGGTAGCCTTGGAAGCAAGAGCGGAAGAGCGGCTGGTACGCGGGTTGATTTCGATAATCACCACGCGGCCGGTCTTCGGGTCGTGAGCGAACTGCACGTTGGTACCGCCAATCACGCCGATGGATTCCACAATCTTGAAGGCCTTTTCCTTCAGTTCTTCTTCGAGCTTCTTGTCGATGGTGAGGAACGGGGCTGCGCAGAAGGAGTCGCCGGTATGCACGCCCACCGGGTCGATGTTTTCGATGAAGCAGATGGCAATCATCTGGTTCTTGGAGTCGCGAACCACTTCAACTTCCAGCTCTTCCCAACCGAGAATGGATTCCTCGATGAGGCACTGGTGCGTCATCGAGAGTTCAAGACCGTTAGAGCAAATGGTGCGGAGTTCTTCCACGTTGTAGCAGAAACCGCCGCCTGCACCACCCATGGTGTATGCCGGGCGAACCACCACCGGGTAGCCGATTTCGGAAACGATCTTTTCGGCTTCTTCCACGGAGTGGCAAATGCCGGAGCGCGGAGTATCGATGCCGAGCTTCTGCATGGTTTCCTTGAAAATTTCACGGTCTTCGCCGCGTTCGATAGCGTCGAGGTTCACACCGATGACCTTCACGCCGTACTTGTCCAGCACGCCAGCCTTGCTCAAAGCAGAGGCGAGGTTCAAGCCGGTCTGACCGCCCAAGTTCGGGAGGAGAGCCTGCGGGCGTTCCTTTTCGATAATCTGGGTGAGGCGGGCGACGTTCAGCGGTTCGATGTAAGTGGCATCGGCCATGACCGGGTCGGTCATGATGGTAGCCGGGTTGGAGTTCACGAGCACAATCTTGTAACCCTGTTCGCGCAGGGCCTTGCAAGCCTGGGAGCACAATCTTGTAACCCTGTTCGCGCAGGGCCTTGCAAGCCTGGGTGCCGGAATAGTCGAATTCGCAAGCCTGACCGATCACGATCGGGCCAGAACCGATGATAAGGACTTTGTCGATGCCTTCAATCTTCATTTTGTTTTCTCCGTATGACTAATAATTATTAAATCCAATAGATCCTTCGACTTCGCCCTTCGGGCTGCGCTCAGGATGACATAAAAAAAACGCTGAACCAAACGGTCCAGCAAAAATAAAATCAGAAAAACAATTAACCTTGGAAAAACCAATTGCGGTTGCGCAGTGGATTGCGCACTTTGCATTGCACGGGGGCAAGGGCATTGCAATATTTTGGTTCATCTTTTCGTCTAGATTACACAAGGTTCAAACTTGTGCAAATATAGACAAAAAATGTAATGCTTTCAAGGCAAAAACAAAAAAATGAAAAATAATTTCGGCTTACGGTTCAACGGCCGGTTCTTCAGCCGGTTCTCCGCTAGCGCAATCCGCAGCGTTGGGGTCTACGGTGCAATGGTCATCCGCTTCTGTACTTGCGGTACCACAACCTGCAAAAGCAAGCGCCAGAGCCAAAATAGAGGCAAATCCGACAAATTTACGAATCATATATCCCTCGTTAATTAATTGATATTCAACACCTTACGCTTTGCAATATAGTAAAAGGCGAGTGCTGCGGCGTTGAACACCCAACAAAAAAGCACCCGGGAATTCCCGAGTGCAAAAGCAAATCGCTTTAAGAGCAAAATTACTTCTTAGCAGTCTTGGTCTTCTTAGCGGTTTCCTTAAGGGCGGCACCGACCTTGAAGGAAACAGTCTTGGAAGCCTTGATCTTGATCGTAGCACCAGTCTGCGGATTGCGGCCGGTACGTGCTGCACGTTCCTTAACGGTGAAGGTACCGAAACCGATCAGCTGAACGAGACCGTCCTTCTTGATACCAGCGGTGATGCCGTCGAGAACAGCGTCAACAGCGCGGCCAGCAGCGGCCTTGGATTCAATGCCAGCTTCCTTGTTAGCGAGGATGGCGTCGATGAGATCTTGCTTATTCATTTTATTAACTCCTTGAGTAGGTTAAGAATTTTATAGTGATATTATACTTTTTTTTTTGCGTCGCGGCACACTTTTTTTGAAAATTTTTTGAAAAATCCTTATAAAATCAAGCCTCGGGCGGTGGTTCGGTTTCAGCCTCTACAATCGTGTCTGCTTTCTTCTGAATTTTATCTAAGTACACAAGACACAGACAAGTGAAAGGAATCGCAACGATCAAGCCGAGGAATCCGAGGAGTTTACCCCAGATAGAAAGCGACAAGAGAATGCCTACCGGCGGCAAGTCCATCGAGGAACCGACAATCTTTGGCACCAAGAACATGTCTTCGATAATTTGTACAATCAAGTAAACTGCGCTCACAAGCAATGCGACTTCCCAGAACGGCATACCCTTGTCGAGAGCATAGACCACCGCTAGCAGTAAGGCCACGGGGATAGTCGCCAACTGCAGATACGGCACCATGTTCAGCGCGCCAGAGAAGAGGCCAAAGGCGACTCCCATAGGCAGTCCGATGATTCCAAAGCCGATTGCATACAAAATACCAACCGTCAACGCAACCAAGGATTGTGCGCGGAAATAGCTGCCCATGAACACGTCCATTTTCTTTGCAAAATCAGATGCACCTTCTTTATACCTTCTCGGGAACAACTTCTTGATACCGCCGCGAAGCTTAGGCATATCCAGCATAATGAACACGAGATACATAAAAATCAAGATTGCACCGGAGAGCCACACAAACAAATTAGAAGTCTTGGCAAGCACGTTCCATGCACTCGGCAAAACCTTTCCGGCCACGGACTGCGCGGCATTCCAGAAGTCGAGAGTCTGCATGGCAACAGCGACCTTGTTCCAAGAAATAAGCGTCTTAATTTCTTGCCACAAGTTTTTCGGCACAAACATCGACAAGCGATCGGCCCATGTGGAATCGCTGAAGAGTTTCGGAATCAGTTCACCCAAGTGTCTGATTTCGCCGACCACCATCGGCACGAAAATCCACACAGCTCCGCCCACCACAAGAATCATCAGCGTAAGCACTGCAACAACAGCGACAATACGGTACTTGACTTTATTCTGAATTCTAGTTACCAGAGGATCGAAAATGTATGCCACCAAAAACGCCGCAAAGAACGGAGCAAGCACACCGCTCAAATAATGCAAGACCCAAAGCAAAATGCCAAGTCCTGCAGCCATAATCAACAACCGCATCACGCGGTCAATCGTCCAAATACGTCTCATTTCTTTGTCCTGAATTCCAACGGTTTTACGCCATAAACCTTGGCAAAATCTTTTTCGAACGTGGCCGGATTCTTTTCTCCCACGACAAGTGCAATTTCAGCAACCGAACGGTCCGATTCCTTCAAAAGTTTGGCGGCATTTTCCATACGGGATTTCAATTCGTTCAGCTTCTTTTCGCGAGCAGCCACGCTGCTTTTAGAATTGCGAACCGTCAACGCCACAATACCAGCATACACCAAGGCAATCACCACGAGTGCCACGATCATGAGCGCCTTGAAGGTGCGGTTTTCGCCCCAAAGTTTAATCGTACGCACCACGATATCGTCGGGAATGCCAAGCATAGTTCCTTCGCCGTTCGTGATTTCGAAGAACATGCCGCGGTTCATGTAGCGCAGGCCATCGTCCTTGTCAAGACCTTGCATCGCAAGCCACCATTCAGGCACCTTAAAGTCAAGCATCGACACAGAAGCCCGACTCTTTTTATCGCGAACAATCACGGGCGCTTGTGCAACCATCGGGCGGTAGCTCTGGTACACATTCTTTTTACTGTACACAGGGTCATCATTCAGAATCTTGATACCCACGCGTTGCATGCGACCCGTTTCAACATCAACGACGAGAGAATCGAAATCCGAGAAGTCGAAGAATCCATTTGCGGGGCGGTTGTTAACCGAGAGCAAATTGATTCCGACACCTGCATACGGATAAGCCATGCCCGAGCGGATATTCACATGCGCAGAAACCACGGAATCTTGATTCGAAAGCTCGACAGTCGAGAAGCCTCCTACATTTGCATCGGAGACCGCGTACACTTGGAAAGTTGATCCCGGGAACAGGATTTGTTCTGATGCGCCAAACTTAATGAACAAGAATGTCCATACGGCGACAACAGCTACAAACGCAGCTGTTGCGATGATGATTTTTTTCATGCGCGAGGCTCCGCAGACTTATCTTCGTGTTCCTTGTTGTACGAATGCGTGCGACCGATCGCAACGATCATGAGTCCAAGCATTATAAACATCACGACGCCGAACGCAAAATTGCTCACGCCCTGTGCCGTAATCGCATAGAATTTGAGCGAGAACTTTTTGCCGCGCGGATGGTTCCAACCCGGAGCAATTTCGACGCGGGCCACCGTTTCTTGATGGCGACGATTCAATGTACGATCAACATGTTCATCATCGAACCAGAAGTCCGGCGTGTAGAACTGTTCAAACGGAATCGCGATGCGCTGAAGGCCCTTAGCAAGCGGAAGCTCCTTCATGAGCAGACGGAAGGTACGCGGCTTTTTAATGTCGGTCACATCGGGATCGAAAGTCCAGACCTTCACCAAGATTTCATCGGTACCGCTTGATTCCAATTCAAAAATCAGCGAATCCACAAAAGTCCAGTTGCGATACTGCGCTTTTTCGCCTTGACTAAGGTCAAATAGAAGTCCGCACCAGGCACTCTTCGCGGTATCGGCGCCAAGCATGCAACTGAACGAAAGCGAAGAATCGGCCAAGGAAAACGTCACCTCGGACGAGCCGCCATCGGACTTATCGTCGTATTCAAAGACAGTAGCGCCATCGTGCAGCGGTAAAACATTGTCGGCAAAGTGACGGTCCGGAAGCGCAAAATACACTCCCAAAACAACAGCCGCAATCGCTACCAGGATAATATAAGTCTTAGCCATTAGAATCTTCAGGTTCCAGAATCGGTTTCAAGTGAAGGCTATACTGCACCAAGTCCAGCGGATCTTCGTCGGGTTCCTTTTCGCCAAACAGCTTGTTAATCAAGGCATCAAGGGCGCGGATAAAGAAGAAATGATGTTTTCCTTCTTTCGTGACCTGCTGGAACGGATGTTCCAAAGTGCGCTTCAAAAGCGTGATGGTCATGGAAGGCGGCATATGGAACATTTTGCAGCAAGTGGTAATCTTGCCATCGTAACCGTAATCCGGAAGTTTGCCTACAGCAAGCGGTTCACCGTGATCAATGCAGCAAGGGTCTTCGCAAACGGGGTCCTGCACATTCTTGGCAAGGAGCGCCTTGAGCCAGAGCTCGCGGGACTTGTCGGTCAAGTCGCTGCGGAAGGCCATGGTCTGGTCGCACGGGAAAAACGTAGAATAGCACTTAGGGCAAATGCGCAAGTCCAGATGTTGGAACTTGATCTCTGCCACCTCTGATTTGCAATAAGGGCATGTACTCATATGATTGAATATAGTTATTTCTATATTTAGAGTATGGCAAAAGTTGTACAGATTACCGCTGAAAATTTTGAAACCGAGGTCGCACAGGCCTCTGAAACCCGCGCCGTAGCAGTCCTTTTCTCCTCTGCAGAATATCCTGACTGCGCGCCGTATTCCCAATTGTTGGGCGCCCTTTCGACCAGCATGGACTTTACGCTTGGCGTTGTGAGTTGCGACGAACGCGAAAACATGCAACTGATTCAGGCATTCCGCGTGCGCTCGGTGCCCGAAGTTCACATTGTCGAAAAGGGTCAGATTGCAGACGTAATCCAGGGCGTGTTGCCCGAAGCGGACCTTAAGAAGCGTCTCGAAAAGTTCTTCGTGAGCGACGAGGCTCGTTTCCAGATGGCGCTCGAAGATGCCATTGCCCAAAAGAATTTTGACCAGGCGCTTCCGATGCTCAACGAAGCACTCGCCAAGACCCCCGACGACAAGAAGCTGCAGCTCTTGTGGGCAAAGGCAAGCCTCGGCATGGGCGACACTGAAAAGGCAAAGTCCGTACTTGCCAAGTTTACCGAAGCCGACGACCAGTACCGCGAAGCAAAATCGCTGCTGGAACTTCTCGACTTCCACGCCGAAGCAGCCAAGAAGGATGTGCAAGGCAAAGAAGCGATTGTTTACCACGAAGCATGCAAGCTCGCTTGCGCCGAAGATTTTGAAAGCGCTTTGCAGGCATTCTTGAACCTGTACGTTGAAGCTCCGGAATGGAACGACGGCGCCGCCAAGAAGGCGATGCTTACTTTGTTCGGAGTTCTCGGCCCGAAGCACGAACTCACCTGGAAGTATCGAGCCAAACTCAACACGATGATGTTTATCTAATGAATATCGACTTTAACCGCAGACTTTCGATTGCCCCGATGCTTGACTGCACCGACCGTCACGAACGGTATTTTTTGCGGTTATTGTCCAAGCACATCTTGTTGTACAGCGAAATGGTCACGACCAACGCGCTGTTGCATACCGACCCGGACCAATTCCTGCGCCATCAGGAATTCGAATACCCCGCTGTTTTGCAGCTGGGCGGCAGCAATCCAGCCGATTTAGCCAAATGCAGCAAGATGGTCGAAGAATCCGGCTTTCAGGAAGTCAACCTAAATTGCGGCTGTCCTTCGGACCGTGTGCAGAACGGGAATTTTGGCGCTTGCCTCATGAAAGACAAGAACCTAGTTGCCGACTGCTTTAAGGCCATGCAAGACGCCGTGAGCATTCCCGTGTCTATCAAGTGCCGTATCGGTGTCGACGAACTCGATTCTTGGGAATTTTTCCGCGATTTTATCGGCACCATTGCCGATGCCGGCTGCCGCGTGTTCATTGTTCACGCACGCAAGGCTTGGCTCAAGGGCCTAAGCCCCAAGGAAAACCGCGAAGTACCTCCGCTGAACTACGACACGGTACACCGCCTCAAGGCAGAAATGCCTCAGCTGAACATTTCAATCAATGGTGGCATCAAGACGCTCGACCAGACGCTTGAACTGCTCCAGGATTTGGACGGCGTGATGGTCGGCCGCGAAGCTTACGAAAATCCGTGGTTCCTACGCGATGCCGACGAGCGTATTTTTAACGACGCCTCCGCCGCCAAGCCCGAAAGCCGCAAGGCATTGCTTGAAGCATACCTCCCCTATGTAGAGATGGAAGCTGCCCGCGGGACGCCCGCCACGATTTTAGTTCGCCACCTGTACGGACTTTTTAACGGCAAACCCGGCGCCCGCAAATACCGTCAGTACCTCGGCGAAAATGCCCCCAAAACAAAAAGCCCCGCGGAACTGATCCGCAGGGCAATGGACTTGGTTACAGAACCTTAGGTTTCGTTCTATTAGAACAGAGTAACGCTGTACGGAGCGATAGCACCCTTCGGGGCTTCAAGCGCCGTAGCTTCGCCATCTTCAATCATATAGACCTTTTCTGCACCATAGCTGCGGTCACCGACAAGCACGACACCGCCCTTGACACTGATAGAGCCTTCGGCATCGGCAATGCCCTTAACCATTTCAACCTTCTTGGCAGACAAATCAATCTTGGCCAGCGGAACATCGCCATATGCCTTGTAAACAGCAGCATAAGCGGTACCCTTTTCTGCAGCAAAGGCATAAATACCACCACCAAGCTTTTCACCAGAAATGATCAATTCAGACTTTTTGTCCTTGATGTTCACCTTTTCGACACCGCGCTTATCATCCGCATCGGTACCGTAGGCTTCGTTGTATTCACCCTGGCTTGCCACATAAAGGGCACCATCAAAGAAGGCCATGGCAGTGGGGTTCTTCTTAAGCAACTGCACGGTATCCTTCAGTTCACCGTTAGAGGCATCGTAAATGGCAAGGAGGCCAGCCGGATAGGTTGTAGCCCAAGTAGTCGGATCCATCGTATAACGCTGCATCAACACAAAGAGCTTGCCATCGTTGAGTTCGATATCAGCCACATAGGGAGAGGTTTCGCCTTCATAAGCGAACTTGCCAATCTTGATGGACTTAGAAACCTTACCATCCTTGGTCGAAATCTGCACCAGGGAATCAGCATTCTGGAGTGCCACCCAAGCATTTTCGCCATCGAAAGCCAAGTCAACCGGATTGGCACCATCATCCAAAGAAGTCTGCCACTTTACGGCTTCCTTAGCACCTTCGGACAGCTTTTCGGGATCCAGCTTCGAAATATTATCGGCACCCATGCGTTCAAGCACATACAGGTCCACACCATTTGCAATCACCTTGGAATCCTGGTAGAATTCGAGGGATTTGTCAGAAATCTTTCCTTCCTTGTCAATCCAACGGAGTTCACCGGTCGTATAATCAGAACCGAAAATGACGCCCGTCAGGGATACAGAAACGTCATTTTCATCCGAAGCGGACGGGCTAGAGCTGGAATCGTCGCCGCACGCGACAAGACCAAATACGCTACCTGCAAAGGCAAACGTAATAAGGGACTTTTTCATTTTATTCATGTTTTTTCCTTTTCTGGCTTTACGCATTTAAGCGCGGGGGCTAGAACCCCTGTATGATTGTGAATTTGTATTCCCTCCCCGGCATGGGGAAGGGTGTGTAGAAATTTCTGTACTTCTCGTCGGTAATATTATCCACCGTAAAAGCCAAGCGAGTCTTTTCAAACGGATTATAGGCCAAATTCGCACGATGTGTTGCAACAGCAGGCTGATCCATTTTATTAGCACGATCACTGTAGATAACGCTTCGCCACTGCGATGTCCACGTAAAGTCAAAATGCAGCGGCAAACGAAGCGTCGCCTCAGCAAGATAGCTGCGAGCAGGTTCACCAGGAAGCATATTCCCATGGTACATATTGGTATTAGAGCGATCTTCTGTCTTTTGGAATGTCGCACGCAACAGCACATCCAAGAATTTCGACGGACTACTATTGAGTTCTAGTTCAACGCCCCGAACTAAAGAACGAGCAACATTTTCGGCACGTAGCAACTCTACCGAAATCACCCAGCAAATACCATCTTCGATATGCGACTCATAATACGCAGCCCTAAGGGACGTATGATTTCCGGGAAACTTAAACATTCCCGCCGCCTCAAACTTGGTCGCCTTCTCGCGTTTTAAATCAGGATTCGAGAGTGCACCGGGGAAAGTCCCATAAAGTTCCATCAAGGCCGGCTGCTGATAAAAACGACCAATAGAAACTTCACCCGTCAGCGGAGATTCTGCCGCACCCAAACGGGAATAAATTCGACCTGCAAAAGTTGCATCGCGGTCAGAGGCATCAGTAAAGAGATGCGAACCAGATGGCTGAACAAAGACGCCCTCATCCAAGCGATCTTTCAAGAATGACGCAGCACCTTCGCCACCTAAACCGCCATACTTAAAAAACTGATAATACAGGTCGCCAGAGCCCATCCCAGTCCAGCGATCTAGAGCCCAATCCTTAGAATCTCCTCGGGCCTCGGCACGTTCCCACTCGCCAGCAATTCGGGCAGACCCCTTCAAACGTTCTACCGGAGTAAATTCTGCAGAAATTTCGGGTACAACTTTATAAGTCGCTGCACCATATTGCAAATAGCGATTGTTCCCGTAACCCACATGATCGAGCGGGTAATAAGTTCCAGACAGATTCTTTTCAAACCGGGCCGAAATTCCTCCGAACAAGAATAATTTATCGTCAAAATAACCGACCGATTCCAGTCCGTAACGAATTAATGCAGACTCCCCCACAAACTTGGCAACCTTCGTCTGTTGTTCTTCTCTACCCGGGTTCCCCCCTTCAAACCTTGATGCCGTTACAGACAAAGTTGAAAAATAGCCATTCCCGTGCAACATACGGAACTGAACATTGCCCGAAACATCGGTATACTGGGCGTTTTCACGTGTCGCCGTGTAATCATCGTCGGTGTTATACTGCGTACCATTACGGTTAAGGTATTCGTAATCGTTGTCAGAATGCCTTGTCGCAAAAGATGACGCAAACATGATACTGTCGGTCACGGGAGCCGTCACCTGAAAGGCTCCTTCCCACGTATTGTGGTTGCCCCAAGCCCCCAGAACGCGTCCCCCTTTCTTTACCGCATTCTTGGTAACAAAATTAACGGCACCACCGAGACCTGCCACACCGAACCTCGCAGGAACATTTCCCTTGTAGACTTCGACCTTTTCCATTTGGTTCAAGTCTATGGCCGAAAGATTTACCGCCCCGCCACTAGCATCATTCAGCGGAACACCGTCTACGCAAATCATCACGTTACGCGCCGCAATACCACGAATCGATACAGACTGAAAGCTTCCAAGCCCCCCTTGCTTGTACGCTTGGATTCCGGGAAGCGTCGAAAGTAAATCTGCAGCAGTGAGCGATTTGCCCTCCCACGCAGAAGACTTGATTTCTGTATAGCTTACGTCATTCGCAGGTAAATAATCCGTTGCGCTTTCAACCTCGGTCGAACCAAGATCCTGTACAGGAGCCGACTCATCGATAGCCACATCTTTAGACGTGACCACGGTCTGTGCAAAGGGGGTTCCCCACGCACAACACAAAAACACCGCAACCAAAGCGGCTTTGTAGAATGACGTCGTTCGCATCGTTCCTCAAAAAAGCGTTTCCCACAGTTCTTCTGGCTCGGGGATCAATCTACTTCCGGCTCCTTCACATCTATATAGACATTGGTTTATGCCGGTTTCGTCCTCCCTTACAGCGGCGCGACCGCTCCCGGTTTTCACGGGATTCTCTCCTTGCAGGCCACCCAGTAGGGGTCCCGCATGGGCTTTTCAGGGCACAGGAAACTTTTCGTTTGCAAATATAGAAATATTTTTACAATTTGCTATATTTAGGGGTATGACAGCAGAAGAACTCTACAAACGTCTTAGCTCTATCCAGCCGGGCGCCGTGCTTTGCACCTATTCCATGGAAAAATGCGAACAGATGCTCCCGCTCATCAATGAAATCAACGAACTGAAAAAGGAACGCGACGCCGTGATTCTCGCCCACAGCTATGTGGCCCCCGAAATCATCCTGGGCGTTGCCGACTACGATGGCGACAGCTTCAAGCTGAGCCAGGATGCCACCAAGGTGAGCGCAAAGACAATCGTGTTCTCTGCTGTGCGCTTTATGGGCGAAACCGCAAAGATCTTGAACCCGACCAAAGACGTTCTGATTCCGGGTCCGCTTACGGGTTGCAGCCTCGCCGACTCCATTACCGGCGCCGAAGTCAAGGCTCTCCGCGAAAAGTACCCTGACCACACCTTCGTGTGCTACATCAACACCACCGCCGACGTAAAGGCGAACTGCGACGTGTGCGTCACGAGCAGCAACGTGATGAAGATTGTTTCTAGCCTCGAAAATGACAAGATCGTATTCGTACCGGATGGCCTCATGGGCCAGAACCTGATCGACGAAATGCAGAAACGCGGCATCAAGAAAGAAATCGTGCTCCACAGCGGCTGCTGCTACGTGCACGAAACCTACGATTCCGAACTCATCAACTTCTTCCGCAGCCAGAATCCGGGCCTCAAGGTGGTCAGCCACCCCGAATGCCACCCGGGTGTTGCCCTTTTGAGCGACTACGTAGGCAGCACCGGCCAGATGGTGAACTACATCAAGGAACAGCCCGAAGGCACCCCGTTCCTGCTGCTCACCGAATGCGGCTTGAACGCACGCATGCAGTACGAATTCCCGAAAAAGACCTTTATCGGCAGCTGCAGCATGTGCAAGTACATGAAGTCGAACTCGCTCGAAAACATTCTTGAAACGCTCCGTCATCCGGAAATGGCACAGCACGTAGAACTTGACGAAAGCGTTCGCGTTGCCGCCAAGAAGTGCATTGACGCCATGTTCTATTACGCAGCCAAGTAGCAACAACTGATTCATAATAAGGTTTGGAGATAATGAAAAAGTTGAAAGTCATCGCTTTGCTCATCTGCCTTCTAGCAGGTTTCACCTTTGCTGAAGAATATTACTGGCCGCGTAGCTACTACGCCAGTGCAGGCTTTGGCGTCATGGTTTCCAAGGGCGACTTTAACGAGCATGCCGTCAAGGGAAAAGACACCTCAGGCAGTGCAGGTTACATTCATCCGCCTGCATTAGAATTTATCGCGACTCCGGATTTCATGCTTGGCGTCAACCTCGGAGCATTCTCTTTCGGAATCGGATTCCAGTACTGGAATTCGGAACAAGTCCTCGCCGATTTTGTAGATGAATCCAACAAATCGATGACCCGCATCTGGAAGGCAAGCCTCGAAGCTACATACAACTTATTCTACCCGGACTTTTTCCAAATTGGTCTTGGCATCGGTTACTCCTACAGCAGCGTCAAATCCGAAAATTCCGCCTATTTTGCCGACGGCATATACGATGCAGAATTCATGGGTTCCGCCGTTGCCTTTATCTCGAACTTACATTACTATATCACCGACAATATCGCCATGGTCCCAGCCATCAAAATTTACGAGACCTGGTTTAAAAATGTTCATGCCTCAAATATCGACAACAATGATTTAGACCCGTATTTGTGGCAAACCTTCATTTTAGCAGATCTTTCGATACAGTATCAGTTTTAACCCAAGGCGCCCACCCGGCGCCTTTTCTATATTTGGCCGCGTATGAAAAAGCTTGCTTTAATCGCTACATTAATTTTAGGGGCTAGTTCCGCTTTCGCCATGGATGCAGACGGCTGGGCCACAGAATTCGAATCCATGTCCGCATTCGATAGCCAATACGGAAAGCGCTCGGGATATGTCAAGCCCATCATCGACAACTTGGGCAATGTCCTCAACAGCAACTGGTACATAAGCGCCTCGGTGCCGCAGAGCTTTACCTTCGAAGCAGGCCTTCCCATTTCGATTATCCCCATTGGCGATGACGACAAAAGCTACGATGGCGGCAAGCCGACCATCTTTGGCGACCACGGCAACCCGCAAGTTCGCTCCGATACCATTTACGGTAACAAGACCCTGAACGGTCTCGGCGTATTTACGTACCCCTACCTGCAAATGGGCGCCAGTTTCTTCCACTTCCGCGCCGTAATCCGCGGTATGTACATTCCCTCGATCAGCGAACTGCGCAGATTCAGCCTCTTCGGTCTAGGATTCCAATATAGCTTCGGTCACTTTTTCCAGTACATGCTCCCCAAGGCAGCCCAACCGCTCGATGTGAGCCTCGTATACGGCTACAATTCCAGCAGCATCGGCTACCGCCCCGGAGACTTTGACGGTGAACTGAAACTTGACATTTCGACTCACGACTTCTCGTTTGTAATCGGCTACAAGCCCGTGAACTTCTTTGAAGTCATGATGTCGCTTGGCTACCAGAGTGCAGAAATGCTGTCTTACGGCGAACTCTACCAAGAAGAAGCCAATGTCTTCGGAAATTCAATCCGCACTAACGACATTTGTCCCGACGTAACCGTCAAGGGTAATAACGGATTCCGCTTCGGTATTGCAATCGCCCTGCAGATAAGCTCGCTCCACCCGGTTATCGGCTATGATTATGCCGGCAAGTCCAGCTTCACGACTAACGTACTCTACTTCAAGCAACAATTCGGTAAGGACAAGACTCCCGACGAAATCGCCAAGGATAAGGGTTATGTTCGCGGAGCAAAGACCGAAGAAACTCCTGCTGAAGAAGTTTCGGCTGAATCCGCAGAAGGCGAAGAATAGTTTTAACTCAAACAAAGAAGGCATCACATGATTACATTCCTGATCGGTATCGCGATTCTTATCGGCGGATACTTCACTTACGGAAAATTCGTTGAACGTGTCTTCGGCCCCGACGACCGCAAGACTCCCGCCCTCGAAAACCCGGATGGCGTTGACCGCGTTCCTATGGCGCACTGGAAAAACGTCCTGATCCAGCTTTTGAACATTGCAGGCATCGGTCCTGTGATTGGCGTGATTCTTGGTATCAAGTTCGGCGCCATCGTCTTCATTTTGCTGCCTATCGGTAACGTGCTTGGCGGTGCCGTGCACGACTACTTCAGCGGCATGATCAGCATGCGCAACAACGGCTACAATGTGCCGGCACTTTCCCGCAAGTTCTTGGGCAAGGGCCCGGCCAAAATCGTGATGACGCTGATCTCGGTCGCCCTGATTTTGGTGGGCGCAGTCTTCACCAACACGCCTGCAGCCCTCATCAACACGCCGATTCTTGCCGGTTCTGCGGTATCGCCCACCTTGTTCTGGATTGCCGTCACCTGCATTTTCGCCTACTACTTTGCAAGCACCTTCTTCCCCATTGACAAGATTATCGGACGCATTTACCCGATTTTCGGCGCGCTCCTGATTCTTGCTTCTCTTGCTATTTTCGTGGGCATCATCCCGAACTTGAACGTTCTCGATAACTTCTGCTTCAACGACATCATGAGCAACTTCCACAAGCATCCGGGCGGACAGCCGATTATCCCGATGCTCTTTGTGACAATTGCCTGCGGTATCATTAGCGGTTTCCACAGCACGCAAAGCCCGCTTGTTGCCCGCACCGAAGTCACCGAAAAGACTGGACGCCAGACTTTCTACGGCATGATGATTATCGAAGGTCTGATTGGTATGATTTGGGCCGCCGGTGGCATGTTCATTTACCACCAGATGCCGGAACTCTTGACCGGCGCTTCGGGCGTCAAAGTCTTGAGCATTCTCGTTTCTACCGTGATTCCTTGGGCTCCGATTTCGATTCTCGTTGTGGTCGGCGTGATTGTTCTTGCAATCACTAGTGGCGACACCAGCCTTCGCAGCCTCCGCCTCACGATTGCTGAACTCACCGGAATGGAACAGACCTCTGTCAAGAACCGTTTGTTCCTTACCGTGCCGATGTTTGCCATCTGTGCCGCCATCATTTTCTGGAGCAACTTGAACCCCGAAGGATTCAACATTCTGTGGAATTACTTCAGCTGGAGTAACCAGCTCATGGCCGTGTGCAGCCTTTGCGTGGCCACGGTTTACCTGCGCAGCAAGAACAAGAATTTCTGGATTGCACTTATTCCGTGCATGTTCATGACTTTCATTACTTGCGACTACATTCTCTGGGTGAGCCCCGAGAACCTGAAGGGCGCTCCGCTCGGCTTCGGTCTCGACTACAAGACTGCTTTGGTCATCGCCCTGCACGATGCAGCCATTCTCGGTTTCTTGCTCTGCACCCGCGGCAAGACGCTCTCCAAAATGGAAGGTTACAATCCCGACCATTGGAACCCTGAATTGGACGAAGGTAAAGTCCCCAAGGCACGATAAATCGCGTGATTCTCGAAGGAACCGTCAAGTCGATTACCTTTCACAGTCCGCAGAACGGATTCACCGTCCTGCGGATTATTGATAGTAGCACCAAGAAAGTAGTCGTCGTCACGGGAACCTTGCCCGAACTTTCCGTAGGAGAAAACCTACGCTTTGAAGGCGAATGGGGACGCCACCCCAAATTCGGCGAACAATTCAAAGCCATGCACTTTGAAATCGTCGAAACCCAGAACAACAATTTAGCCGCCTACCTCGGCAGTGGTCTTTTCCCGGGAATCGGCCCCAAGACCGCCCAAGCAATCGTCGACGCCTTTGGCGAAGAACTGCGCGACATTCTCGACTACGAGCCCGACCGTTTCCGCGCCAAGAAAATCAAGGGGCTTTCGGCCGCCAAGGTAGAGCAATTTCTCGCCAGCTGGCAAGAAAATCGCCACAGCCGCGAAACGCTATTGTTCTTATACAATCACGACATCACAGGTTCCGTTGCCAAGAAACTGTGGATGAAATTCGGGCAGGACACCATCAGCAAGATTCGCGAGAATCCTTACATTCTCTGCGAAGAAATCTGGGGCATCGGATTCTTGAAAGCCGACGAAATTGCCATGAAGGTCGGCATCCCGAAAGACAGCCCCATGCGCCTGCAAGAGGCGATTCTTTACTCGTTGCAAGAAGCATCGCTTTCGGACGGCCACTGCTATTTACCGAGCAACGATTTAATCGGCCGCACCCTCAAGAATTTGCGCATCGATGTCACCGATGACGATGCAATCCAGAATCTGCTGGAGCAGTTCAAGCGCATTTGCGAATCGGGCCGAATCAAGCGCCACGGCGACGATTGCTTTTTCCCGCCACTCGATAACGCCGAACAGAAAATTGCCGAAATCATCAAGGCGCGCCTCGGCGAAAACGAACTGCCGACCTACGGCTTCGAACGTGAGCTTATCGACTGGGAACGCGAACACAAATTCAATTTCGATCCCACGCAACGCGAAGCAATTCGCCTTGCTACCGCCCACAAGATTTGCATCATTACCGGCGGCCCCGGCACCGGCAAAACAACGATTCTCAAGGGAATTCTTCACCTTGCCCGCAAGATGGGCGAAAACATTCTGCTCGCCGCCCCTACGGGCCGCGCCGCCAAGCGCATGGGCGACTGTTGTGGCGACAAGGCCTACACCATTCACCGCCTGCTCGAAGTCGACCCCGTCACCAAGAAATTCAACAAGAACGAGTTCAACAAGCTCGACTGCAATTTGCTGATTGTCGACGAATTCAGTATGGTGGACACCTGGCTTGCGGCCTCGCTCTTGGACGCCGTTCCCGAAACAGCCCGCATTGTATTCGTGGGCGACGCCGACCAGCTCCCGAGTGTAGGCCCCGGCAACGTCCTCAACGATCTGCTGCAATGCCCGCGCATCCCGAGCGTACGCCTGCAACACATCTTTAGGCAATCCGGCGGCAACGACATCGCCGACAAGGCCGCCCGTATCAATCAGGGCATCACGCCCGCCCCGATCGAAGGCCCGAACTTCCACTTCGTTCCGTTCGAGACTCCCGAAGAAGCTAAGCTCCACTTACAGCAACTGATCGCGACGGGTGTGCGCAGCAAAATCGATATCGACCTCAAAACCGATTTGCAGATTCTCGTTCCCATGCGCAAAGGCCCCCTCGGCATTATCGAGCTGAACCCGTTCCTGCAAGACCTGCTGAATCCAGGCGTTCCGCGCCACAAAATGGTCGGCATCGGCTGGAGCGTGGGTGACCGCGTCATGCAAATCAAGAACAACTACGACAAGAACGTGTTCAACGGCGATGTCGGAATCGTCTACAGCATCTACAAAGAAAAGCGAAAAATCGCCGTCTTCTTCGATGACAAACTCATCACCTACCAAGACGACGAACTCGACGAACTGCAACTCGCCTACGCCTGCACCATCCACAAGAGCCAGGGCAGCGAATACCCCGCCGTCATCGTGATTCTCGATTCCAGCCACTACGTGATGCTGCAGCGCAACTTAATCTACACCGCCATCACCCGCGCGAAAGGCCACGTGTGGATTCTCTCTGCCCCCGGTGCATTCCACCAGGCTGTCCGCAACAACCGCAGCACCCGCCGCTACACGCGCCTTAAAGAACGCTTATCATAAAAAAAACTCCCCGAAGGGAGCTTTTCAAATTCACTTTTTAATATTCGATTCGGCAACTAGCCTCTGCATCAAGACCTATCACAATTTCCGAATTATTCATTGTTTGCGCAATAGGGATTGACAACGAAGTCATATAACCCGTTTTCGAAGTTTGGCCGTCCACCGTTATTGTGATTTGCTGATTTTTTCCACTGCATATTAAAGTACAAGAACCTTCCGTAGCGAAATGCCAATCTGGAGGCAAATTAAGAACCACACGGCTTTCCCCCGCAGGAAGCTCTATTTTCGTACTTTCTTTATCAAGATAATACTCAGCTCCCTCTGTCACCTTTACTGCAGGACATTTCACATCAACAATAGTGTTGTCATCGTTAGCCACTTTAAGCGTCGGTGCATAAGACGCCGTTGCCGCATCAAATGTTCTCGTAAAGGATTCTGTACCGGCTTCACCATTCCATGTATAGCTCGTAATATTTGCAGCCGAGGTACAGCCAGACACGGCCCAAGTAACACTAGGACTTTCCGTATAGTCAACCGTAGTCTTTTCCGTGGTGCAATTACAATCTACAATCGGAGAACCAAACACCTGTAACGGTTCGCAAGCAATCAATTCCGTTTGTCCATTGACAGTCAACTTTAAAGTCGCCGTTGTCATACCGGACTCAGAATAAGTGACCTTAGCCGATGTTCCCGGAGTCTGGTCCGTCGTAACACTTGCCCCGGCGCCAAAGGTCCATTCGTATGTTCCCTTCGCAAAATCCATTGCTTTGAATTCCGAGTTCATATTAGCAACAAATTTCCACGCAACAGCATCTCCCTTATAAACAGGAGTCTTCGCCGGTGCACAAGCCCCAAGCATAGTCGCAGGCATCACGATTTCCATTTCCGAAGAAGACTCAGGGAACGGATCAACAATAATCGTCGCCGAAGACATCGGTTTATCAACAATGTCAAACGACTCTCTAGAAGACGAAGACATTTCCACAATCGTTTTTCCAGAATTATCAGGAATAATATCCGTCGGTTCACCGTTCGATTCCAAAGTCCACTTTCCCGGCGACTTTGTTTTCGAGGAATCGGCCGAGTCTTCCGAAGAATTAGAACCTTCCCTATCCCTTACCCAGCGATCCCCGTTGCATTCAAAAAAAGAATTTTCAGCCTGTACCGCAACAACAGTCCCGGAAAGAGCTGGCGTACAATCAGGAACTTCATCTAATGTGGCGTACAAATCTTCTGAATCGACCCTTGTTGTAGAGGTCACGGGCGTATCATCAGTTGCACAAGCTGCCAAAAGACAGGCTCCGCCCATTACAAATCTCAAAGCATTTTTTCTCATATTCATCTCCACCTACAATCTATATTTTTGTTTACAAAGCTGCAAGTAGCTAAAATCACAAAACAAAAAATCCCGCGAATTTTCACGGGACTTCTTATACTGTTTCTAGCAGCGATTACAAATCGACCACTTCAGTCCAGCCGAACGGGTCGGGTGCTTCACCGAACTGGATAGCGGTGTACTTGGTGAAGAGTTCCGTGCAGACAGGGCCCGGATTCTTGCCGTCACCGTAGGTGAATTCCTTGCCGGCAACCGGATCCACGATCTTCTTGATCGGGGTAATCACGGCGGCGGTACCGCATTCAGCAGTTTCGCTGAATTCAGCGAGTTCTTCGAACGGAACCTGGCGGCGTTCCACGGTGTAGCCGAGGTATTCAGCCAACTGCTGCAAGCTCTTGTTCGTAATCGACGGCAGAATGGATTCGGACTTCGGGGTCACGTAGGTCTTGCCCTTGATGCCGAAGAAGTTTGCCGGACCGCATTCGTCGATGTACTTCTTTTCCTTTGCGTCCAGATAAATGGTGCTGGAGTAGCCGAGCTTCTTAGCTTCTGCAAGGGACTGGAGGCTAGCAGCGTAGTTACCGCCAACCTTCACCGTACCCGTACCCTGCGGAGCAGCGCGGTCGTAGTTGCGGCTAATCATCATATCGACCGGCTTGAACCCGTCCTTGAAGTACGGACCCACCGGAGTCACGAACATCATGAGCAGATATTCGTCGGCAGGCTTCACACCCACTTCCGGGCTCATACCGATGAGGAGCGGACGGATGTAAAGCGTTGCACCGTAGCCATACGGCGGCACAAAGCGGGCGTTAGCCTTCACCACAGTGTGGACCATTTCGCGGAACAATTCAACAGGCGGAACAGCCATGAGTACGCGGTTAGCAGTGTTCTGCATGCGCTTGGCGTTTTCGTCGACGCGGAAAATACGGACCTTGCCGTCCTTGCCCGTGTATGCCTTAAGGCCTTCAAAACCTTCCTGGCCGTAATGCAAGCAAGTAGCGGCCATGTGGATGCTGATGTCCTTGGAAGAAGACAGCTCGATCTTGCCCCACTGACCATTGCGGTAGTAGCAGCGTACATTGTAATCGGTGTCATAATAACCGAAGGGGAGCGTCTTCCAATCGACAGTGTTCAAATCAACTTGCATAATATTCACCTTTTTTTGCAATTTGTGCATTTTTAAAGGTATCGTTCGGTACCGAAAGAAAAATACAATTATCGTGACCATTTTGGCTTGCTTCAAATGTAAAAAAAGCTATTTTCAGGCCAATGAATCCGTTGTTGCAAAAATCTGTGGATGGTGTTCGCCTTTCTCCGGCCGAGGCGCTGGATATTTTGAAGAACGCCCCGTGGACCGAGGTCGCCCAGGCAGCCAACACCGTACGCCACCGGATCAATCCGGGCAACAATGTGGGCTACACGGCATTCCGCATCATCAACTACACGAACGTCTGCGAAATCACTTGCAGTTTTTGCAGCTTTTGCCGCCCGGCACATAGCCCAGAAGCCTACGTGCTTAGTTTGGACGAAATCCGCCAGAAGACGCTCGAGGCCAAGGCCAAAGGCGCCGACCAGATTTTTTTGCAAGGTGGCGTAAACCAAAACATTCCGCTCAGCTATTATACCGACGTGCTGAAAATGCTCACGCAAGAACTCGGCGTGAAGGTTCGCGGTTTTTCGCCGGTGGAACTCGTGCGCATTGCCGTATTCAACGGAATCACGCTCGACGAGTTGCTAGACATTCTTAAAGAGGCGGGCTTAAGTTCTGTGCCAGGTGCTGGCGCCGAGATTCTCTCCGACCGCATGCGTCAAATCCTGAGCCCGAAAAAGCTCCCCGCCCAAGTCTGGTGCGATACCCTCGCCGCCTGCCACAAGAAAGGGCTCCCCGGCAGCGCGAACATCGTTTTCGGTAGCGTCGAGACACCCGAAGAAATTATCGAGCACCTGGATTACGTGCGCAAGACTCAAGATATTGCGAACGGGTTCAAGAGCTTTGTGGTTTGGACATTCCAACCGCAGACCGACAAGTTCCCGATTCGCCACGTACGCGGCGACGAATACCTCAAGCTCCTGGCACTTTCGCGCCTATACCTCGACAACATCCCGCATATCGAAGTTTCGCTTCTCGGCATGGGGCTTTCTTTAGGCGAACTCGGACTGCACTGCGGCGCCGACGACATCAATAGCATCGTCATCGAAGAAAACGTGCTCCAGAACCACGGACTCACAACCATCGAACAAGCCGAAAATTTCATCAAAAACGCCGGTTTTACCCCCTACCGCCGTTCTTTAAACTTTGATTAAGGCAAATTTCGCCTCAATTTGGGCAAAAAAAACACCGGTCAGCCATTGAAGCTTAACCGGTAATCACCAGAGAGAGAATTCTAAAAAAAATAGCCAGGCGGCGAATTAGGCGCGCTTGGCGTACTTCTTGAAGCTCTTGACCAGCAGGGCAGCGAGAATGCAGTACATATTATCCTTCCATCCTTTATTTTCGGCGTTTTATCGCCATTTTTTAACAGCGCGCCAAATTTAACAAAAATTTACTAACGCGTCAAGGGGAAAAAGTATATATTCAGCGACTTTTTTCGAAAAATTTCACTTCCTGGGCAGTTGTCCCGGATCAAGTCCGAAGCAGGCTCATGATGCCCTCCCCCGCCGTGGTCATTTTCTGCAGAAATTGGTAAATTTGGGGTATGAAACGAATTATATTATTCTGCCTAGCCGCTGCCCTGTGCGCACAAGCACGGCCGTCCCTGCAAGTGGATCGGGAACGCATCGAATCGGGCAAGACCTTTGGGCTTCAGCTTGTATTTCCTTTAAACGAACTTCCCGAAAACCGCAGCGATTTGCTTATCGAAACAGCAAATGGATTTTCCCTTGCAGGATTGGACAGTGCCGACCAGGTAATTCGCCCCGATATTGAGGATATGTTCAATTCTTTCTTTGGCGGAGGTCGTAACCGTGGCGGTTACAAGGCCCGCGTCTACACCTTCAACCTGAAAGCCCCGAAAAAGACAGGTCGCTTTAGCGTAGGTCAGATTTTCATGACCATTGATGGTCAAAAGCGTAACCTCACGGGCGATATTCCGATTACGATTCAGCGTGCCTACACCGACGACGCCCTTGCCGTCAGCCTCACGCCGAGCAAAAAATCCGTCTATGAAGGCGAACAGTTCAGCGTTACCTTGGGTTTCCACACCTACGAGCACTTCGAAGGTGGCCTGCAGGCAACCGACATGAACACCGGTGACGACTTCATCGTGCACCGCAGCGACCTCGCCAACATGAAATTCGAACCCGTCGAAGGAACCCGCCGCGAAATGCAGGCCAGCGCCAAGTTCGCTTGGCTCAGCGCCACCAAAAGCGGCAACATGCAAATTCCTCCGTTCAAGTTCAAGTACACCAAACGTGGCGAGCCCAAGGTTGTCGAAGAAAACAAGCAAATGGGCGGTATGACTTTCTCTAGCAGAAGTGTCAAGCAAGAATCTGTTGAAACCGAGACGCAGACCCCCACTATTAATATTACTGTAAAGCCGCTCCCCACCGAAGGCAAGCCTGCCGACTTCAGCGGCATGGTCGGTAACTATAGCTTTAGCGCGGACTTCGACCGCACCAACCTCAAGGTCGGCGAAGCCATGACCCTCACCATCAACATCAAGGGCGACGGTCTGCCGGGATCCATTACCGACCCCAAGCTCCCCGACTTCGGCGAATTCCGTTCGGTACCGCCTGAAAACGAAATCAACAAGAAGATTACCGGGAACAAGGTGATTACCACCAAGAACATTCGCGTGTTCCTGTACCCCAAAAAGAAGGGTGAATTCACCATCCCCGAAATTACTTACTCCTGGTTCAACCCAAGCAAAAAGGCTTACGAAACCGCCAAGGCTGGTCCCTGGAATGTCGTCGTAGAAAAGGGAGAAGCCGCCGCCGAAGCCATCTTCCAGGCTCCGGTTGCTCAAGGCCCCGCCGCCGTGCAGAAGCAAGAAATTGAATCGCTCGGTAGCGACATCCGCTTTATTCACAAGGTCCGCGACGCCGCAAACAACACCGCCCCTTACAAGAGCATTCTTTACTGGGTGATTTTCGCCGCCGCGATTCCGTTCTACCTGATTGTAACGTTTGCCGTGCGCAGCCGCCGCAAGCACAACAGCGATGCGGCCCTGGTGCGTAAGGGCAAAGCCAACAAGATGCTCAAGGCAAGATTCGCCAACGCCCGAGACGCCCTGCAAAAGGGAGACGCCAAGGCTCTCTATGCCGCCCTCGAAAACGGCCTCATCGATTACCTGAGCGACAAGACGAACCTGGAATTCAAGGGTATGACCCGCCCGCAAATGAAGGAAGAACTTGCAAAGCTTGGCATCAAGGACGAAACGATTACCGCCATTGACAGCTGGCTTGAAAAGTGCGCATTCGCCCGATTTGCCCCGGTAAATCCGACTAAGGACGAACAGGAACAAATGTTGAAAGATGTCGAAAAATTGTGCGAAGGATTGAAGGTATAATATGAAACTGAAAGTATTTATCTTTTTCGCCATGATGGTCGCTTTAGCGACAGCCTGTTTTGCGGCAGATCATTGCAACGGAATTGAATCCGGCGTCGTCTACTATAACGAAGGCGAGTTCGAGCGTGCCATTGACGAATGGCGCACCTGTGTCGACAACGGCACCGAAAATCCGGACCTTTACTACAACTTGGGCAACGCCTACTTTAGGGAAGGCAAACTCGGTTTTGCTATTTATTACTACAAGTCGGCACTCCGCCTTGACCCCAGCAACGACGACATCTTGCACAACCTCAAGTACGCCCAGGCCATGACCCGCGACAAGGTGGAAGAAGACGGCGAAGAGAACCCGCTTCTCTCCGGCCTGTTCAAAGCCCACCACGCGCTTTCTTTAAGGACTCAAATGTGGGTGTTGCTTGGAATCTTCTGGGCAATTGCACTTGCCGCCATCGCAAGGCGCATCAGCCGCAGTGGCAGAACCAAGAACGTGCTGATTGGCACCATGTTTGCTTTATCTAGTGTTTTCTGCATTATCGCGATGAGTGCCGGCTACAAGATTTTTGTCGCCGAGACCAACATCGAAGGCGTCGTAACCGCCAAAGATGCCGACGTGACAAGCGCCCCGAACAACAAGTCGCAAACGCTGAACACGCTTTCTGAAGGCACCACGTTCGAAGTGCTTTCGGAACAAGACAACTTTGCCGAAATCCGTTTGGGCGAAAAAATACGCGGATTTGTGAAGCTTTCTGATGTCGGAATTGTGAAATAAACTATTTTTCTTCATTATGGAACGCGAAACCTTTAAATCAAGACTCGGATTTATCCTCATTGCCGCCGGTTGCGCCATTGGCCTGGGCAACGTGTGGCGTTTCCCTTACATTGCTGGCCAGTACGGTGGAGCGGCCTTTGTGCTCCCGTACCTCGGCTTCCTGCTTTTCTTGGGCCTGCCCATTTTAATGGCAGAACTTGCCCTCGGTCGTGGCGGTAAGAGCGGTATCGCTCGCGCATTCGACAACCTGGAAAAACCGGGCACCAAGTGGCATTGGGCCAAGTTCCCGCTGATTTCGGCCAACTACATATTGATGGCCTTCTATTCGGTGGTGACTGGCTGGATGTTCTATTACTTCTACAAGATGGTTACCGACCCCAAGTTCCTCATGGGTACTCCGGATCAGATTGCTGCTGGCTTCGGTGAAATGCTTTCAAATCCGGGCCTCATGATTTTCTGGATGACGGTTGCCATTGTCATTGGTCTCTTTATCGTGTCGCTTGGCCTCCAGAAGGGTGTGGAACGCATCACCAAGACCATGATGATTTGCTTGCTTGTCATTATGGTAATCCTCGCGATTCGCGCCGTAACGCTCCCCGGTTCTACGGCTGGCCTTGAATTCTACCTGTTGCCGTCTCTTGAACGCCTTACGCAATCGGGCAAGGGCCTGGGCGAGGCTATCTTTGCCGCCTTTGCACATGCCTTCTTTACCTTGAGCCTCGGTATCGGTAGCATGGCTATTTTCGGTAGCTACATCGGAAAAAATCATTCCCTGGCAAAAGAAGCCACAAGCGTCTGCGTTCTTGATACAGTCGTTGCCTTGGTCGCAGGCATTATCGTGATTCCCAGCTGCTTTGCCTTCCACCAGTCTCCTGGTCAGGGCCCGGGCCTTATCTTTGTGACGCTTTCTAATGTGTTCGCCATGATGCCTGCAGGCAGATTCTTCGGTGCTGCCTTCTTCCTGTTCATGTCGTTTGCGGCCATGTCTACCTTGATTGCCGTTTTCGAAAACCTGGTGTCGTTCTGGATGGACCTCAAGGGATTCAAGCGCCGCAAGGTCGCCTATTGGAACATCCTGATTGTGTTCCTGCTTTCGCTCCCCTGTGCCCTCGGCTTCAACTTGCTTTCGAGCTTTGAACCCTTCGGCCCCGGCAGCTGCGTTCTGGACCTCGAAGACTTTATCGTGAGCAACACCATGCTCCCGGCTGGTGGCATGTTCATCGCCATCTTCTGCTCTAGCCGCTACGGTTGGGGTCAGGAAAAGTTCTTCACCGAAATGAACGCCGGTAAGGGTTACAAGATTCCGTACAACGCCGCATTCAGAATCTACTTCAAGTGGATTTTGCCGCTGCTGGTTTCGATCCTCCTGATTCAAGGCTACCTGTCCAAGTTTGCACCGGAACTCTGTGCTAAGATTTTCGGATAACAATCTGACAAACTGACAGCGACATTTACTCAAATGAAACGTCGCCAGAAAAAACGTCTTCCAATGAACCGCTCGCAGATGATGCAGGCGGTTCATTCCGTAGATACGAAACCAGAAATTTTAGTACGCCGAGCGCTTTTTAAAGCGGGGCTGCGCTATAGGCTCCACCGCCGCGATTTGCCGGGAACACCCGACCTGTATATTCTTAAATACGGCGTAGTCATCTTTATCAACGGTTGCTTCTGGCACCAACACGGCTGCAAATTCACGAGCCGCCCCAAAAGTAATCCTGAATTTTGGAACGAGAAATTCACGAATAATGTCGTGCGCGACGTCAAGACAAACTGGAAACTTTCGCTACAAGGCTACCGCGTCGCCACCGTATGGGAATGTTCCATCAAGAACGATTTCGACCGCACGATCGAACGCCTGAAGGCATTCATCACTAGCGACGAAGAAAGCATCGAGATTTAGGTCACCGGCTAGAAAATAGATTATCTTTTTCGTTGATTTAAGAAGGTTGTAAAATGCATATTCTCGAAAAGATCAGTGAATTTGTGGGCAAGTGGATGGCGGTTGTCGTTTTGGCCATCGCGGCACTCTCGCTGTTCGTCCCGAAATCAACGCTCTGGATAGAGCTCTCGTGGGTAAATTACCTACTGATGGTCGTGATGTTCGGTATGGGCCTTACGCTCAAGCTGACCGATTTTGCACTTGTATTTGCGCGGCCGAAAGAAATCACTATCGGGTGTGCGGCACAGTTTATCGTGATGCCGGCTTTGGCTTTCGTGCTCTCCAAGATTTTCGGACTCGATGCTGCTCTGATGGCAGGTGTTGTACTTGTGGGTACTTGCCCCGGCGGGACTTCGAGCAACGTGATTACTTACCTCTCGAAAGGCGATGTGGCGCTTTCCGTAGGCATGACGAGTGTGAATACGCTGCTCGCTCCCGTACTGACTCCGGCGATTACATATTTGCTCTTGCGCACCACCGTGAACGTAGATGTGCTGGCGATGTTCCTTTCCATCGTGAAGGTTGTCATCGTGCCGATTGCGCTTGGGTTTATCATCAACAAGTTTTTTGGCAAGTGGACTGCCCGCGCCGTAAAGGTGCTCCCGCTCGTTTCCGTAATTGCGATTGCCATGATCGTTGCTGCAGTCGTCTCGCACAATGCAGCGAAGATTCTCTCTACGGGCGCCATCGTGTTCGCCGTTGTGATTCTCCACAACCTACTCGGTTACGGCTGCGGTTTCGGACTCGGGAAGTTGCTGAAATTCTCAACCCCCAAGACGAAGGCGCTTTCCATCGAAATCGGCATGCAGAATTCCGGCCTTGCCACAAGCCTTGCAAGCACCGCATTCTCATCGCTTGCGATGGCAACCGTCCCCGGTGCCATCTTCTCCGTATGGCACAACATTTCGGGTGCGATACTCGCGAACATTTACCGCCGGTGGGAAAAATAAAACATGGCCATTGAATACAAAAACATCCACGATTTCTCGGAACAAAATTTAAAGGACTTATTTCTCTCTGTCGAATGGTCCTCGGGGCATTTCCCCGACAAACTCGTCGTCGCGATGAAAAATTTCAAGACCGTCATCTCGGCCTGGGACGGCGACAAACTCGTCGGCATGATTTGCGCGATGGACGACGGTATCATGAACGCCTACGTGCATTACCTGCTCGTGCGCCCCGAATATCAGGGCAAGGGTATCGGCAAAGTCCTCGTCGACAAGGTCCATGAAATATACAAGGATTACCTCCGCATCGTCGTGGTCGCCTACAACGAAGAACTCGCCTTCTATGAGCATTGCGGCTTCAAGAAAGCCGACGATGCGAGTGCCATGTTTATTACCAGTTTGTGGACGTAAGGACCTTTTTCACCCAGCGACCATTTTTCGATGCACCTTCCCAAGCATAGCCAAGCTTCTTGAGGTCTCGTCTAACAGTTATTCTAGCTGCATTCAGGCGTTCTGCGATTGCGTTTATACTAATACTTTCGTTTTCAGCAATGAGACCCTCAATAGTTAAGGCTCGTTTTTGAGGCTCATTTTGGTGCTCATTTTGAGGTTCATTTTGAGGTTCATTTGGGGTGACAATCCTACCGTTCAGCTTGTTCATCGGGAACGTCACCACGGTATAGCCACCCTCTTCACTCCAAAAGGGTTGTGGAGAACCTTCAGCTTTGCAAGCATCCATTATGCGCTTTATTCCCGAGCCCCATTTTTCTAAGTAAGTTATTTGATAGAGAACCGTCGCAACAATCTCGTTTCGTGGATACGACTTATGCGACCGCTTAATAGTTTTGGGAGTTAATTCGCGGGGTAACAAGCCCGGGCTTTCAATTTCTATACGGTCGTCATATATGGCAATGCCGATAGAGCACTGGTAAATGTCATAATCCCTATGGCAAAGGGCGTTAATCAGTGCCTCGCGCAATGCCGTTGCTGGAACATCAAGGTGTTCTTCCCTTTTAAATCCCTTGATTTCTCCGCTAAGAGAAAGATGCTTGAAAAAGAACGACATGCCCGCATCAAGCAGTTCAAAGAAATTGCCATGAGCCTGCTGGTTGTCAATAAAGTAATTTTTGTCCGTTCCTCTAAAACGAGCCATTCGAATTTCATAATCATACGAAAATCTCTTAGAAAAAAGAAACACAGCGGCGTTCCGCAAATTGTCGCCATCCAACAGGTTCCATTTTTTCAATATTACTTTAATTGACTCATTGAGTGACCCCACCGGAATTCGTTTTTCTTCGACTCCGAGACGGACTACGCCACGAATTGTGCTGACATCAAGGTCTTTTATAGAATACCCCTCAGCCTCCCTCATTTCCCACGAATATTTGTGCGGCATGTTGATCCGAATTCTAGCATCAAACATATCCCTAGGCATTGCTTTAGTGACACTTTCCAGTCTATAGTATGGTCTTCCATGAAATGTGTACGGGTCATTCCCATAGACCCACGGATTGAACCTCAGTACGATTACTTGATGGTTGTCCTTGTCGGGAATGTCAACATATTCAATAACAGGGGTGACCGCAGGTTCTATTCCCGCTAACGCTTGCGCGATATCGCGACGGGTAGATTCAGAAACGATTTGTCCAACAATACTCAAGGAAGGCGTGACGCCGAAAACGAGAATGCCGCCATCGGAATTCAGGAAAGCGCATGCCGTATGCATGCCCTCCCGGAGTTCACCGGTAGATTTCTTCAGTTCAATATTCTTCGTTTCATCCTTAGAAATCAGTTTTTTGAGTTCTTCCAAAGTCATCGAATAGCCTCGCTATTAAAACCGTCGCTATTGGGCGGCATTTTGACAGGCTGTTGCAATTATGCTGAAAAACAGCGCACAACATGCCCTTGCTTATTTGTTATGTATTGAAATTTTCCACGCCCTGCGCGGAATGGGATGATCTTGCAATCCTGTTGGCGGGGGCTTTCCCCGGCGTTACTTGGCACCCGCCTTAGCGAGCACACTCGAGTAGGTCGTGTTCCTACCAGCTATCCAACAGAACCATCAAGAAGGTTGATGGGCCCCGCCGCGAATGCACGTACGGACCCGAAGGTCTATGTCGACTGTCACGAGGATTATCGAATATCGGCTACAATATACACAAATAGGTTGTCTGCGTCAAGGGGCTTTCAAATTATTGAAAGATTCTCATCTATCAAAATATTTTTTGCCTCTTGACAATGTGTATCCGATTAGATACATTATTGTGTATGCACAAGCGCTTAGACATTGCCGAATACCTCGACAACGAGGAAATCGTCGCCGAATACTTGAACATGGTCAGCGAATCTGATGACCCAGCGCTGTTTCTCCGTGCCATCGGACACATTGCGAGAAGCAAGGGCATGTCGCAGATTGCCGAAAAGACGGGACTCGGCCGTGAAAGTCTTTACAAGGCTTTAGACGAAAAAGCGCACCCACGTTTTGAAACCATTTTCAAGGTGCTGAATGCTATGGGGATCCAGATGACGCTCGTCCCTAAAATGAAATTCAGAAAACGCCGTAAACAAACGGAACCTTGCGTTGCCGAAAAGAGAGTGCGATATAAAGTGTAGTTTTATCGGACTGGTTTTGTCACTCTAGGCAATTAATCTTTTCTGTTCCAAGTCTTCCATCGGAGCACTTAAAATAACCAACAAGTTCTCCATTGCGAAATTTTCCCGATCCAGCCAGTTTTCCATTTTCAAAATAAACCTTGGAAACACCGTCCCAAGCCCCATCTTTAACAAAGTTCGTTCTATATATTTTCCCTGATTGATAATAGATTTTTTCTATCCCATTCGCCTTATCATTTTTGAAGGTAATTTCTCTATTGACAGTTCCATTTTCATAATACAGCTTTGCAAAACCATCTCGCATACCATTTTTATAAGAAACTTCTTGGCTTAATGAGCCACTTTTGTAGAATTCCCTATAAAGACCATTCAATTTTCCCTTTATATATGGAGCAATACATTTAAGTTCCCCCGATTCATAGAAACATTTTTCGTCACCTTCTGGATACAACATAGACCCATATTTCTTTGTAATTGGCGTCACAGATTCTAAATTTCCAGACTCATAATATTGTTGTTCCCATGTAACACTATCACTAAATGGGGATCGCAATATAAGAAACCGCTCAATGGTTCCGTTATCGTAGTACGTTTTCATTGAATCTACTTCCCACGCGACCACCCTCTTCACGGACACTTCTTTTACAATTTTCTTATTTCCTAACAATCTATGCACCCGTATATTTGCAATAGAGCCAACATTTCCAACCAACAAACTATAAATATCTTTAAAAGAGCCATGAACTTTTTTTCCATCAATAAGCAAAAGAGCATCTCCATCACACAATCGGTCTGTTTTACTTTTACATTCATCATTGGTATCAACAAAATCATACTGTAACGCACCATAATATTTATCCACAATAGCCCCTACCTTCCATGACGATCCATCTTTTTCTATAGTTCGTGTTGTCACAATGCCATAATCCTGAGCCGAGCTATATTTATAGAAATTCCCATTTTTTTTAATTCTAGAAATTTCCAAATTCGCTCTAAAAAAAGAGAACCACTGTTCGTTTGAGTCAGGATTATCAGCCTTAACAACCCCCTCCAACTTTCCACCAGCGCACTCTGCCACAACAGCAATTTGCTTTTCCTTATTCACTTTCAAAAATTTAGCATCCTCAGGAATATTCGCATCATCTTCAGAAACTATAATTTTTTCACACACATAAACGCCTTTTGATTCTTCTTGTATGTCTTGACATACCGAACCAAAGCAAACTTCCGACACACCTAGAAGCATCAACACAATTTTAGCAACGGATTTATTCAGAAAGTAATTCACAATTTTCCCCTTTTATGGTTGAAAAAACGCTCATATAAAAACTATTGCATTTTATCTCCACATCATCTCCTTTTTTCAAAAGACGTAATTCATCTTCTTTTTCATTCGGAAATGACATTTCAACACTGCAAAAGCCATATTCAAAAACAACCTGCAAATCCTCCTTAATGGATTTAATCCTCCCAAAGACAATAACTTCTTTGTTTGATATTTTCGTCTTCAAATCGAGCTCATTTTTTTCGCGTTCATTACATATATCTCTAACGGAATACTTCAATATTTTTTTTGACTCAGTATATGAGTTTTCAATAGGATTTTCCACACTTGTTTTAGATTCTTCATATAAAGTCTCAACAGGATGCATCGTATTCCTTTCTGGTTCAATTTGATGAACCCATCGATACAATTCATCTTGTTCGGAGGATGCTGTAATTACTATGCCAAATACAACAATGGAGTAGATTCTTTTCGTCTTAAACATTTTGAAATCACTTTGCCATTGCCGCTTTGTACAAAAGTTTCTTCAAATCTTCTGCAAACAAGATTTTTACCGGAATCTTACAATCCTTCGTCGCATTTTCTAGCTCTTCGTTTTCTTCTTTTGAAGCTTTGGTAGTAACAATCCATTTTTCAATAACACGAAGATTTTCCGTATGCCAATCCTCATACGAGTCAGATTTGTTAACTTGCACAACCGGATTTGAACCACACTCTCCTTCATAATCTTTAACTTGAATTGCAATGGCGTACATAGAATCATCCAAGGGACATGGAATTTTCACTAAAACATCTGCACCATGATCCTTTTCTGAAACTCCTCCACAACGTTCAACGATATAATTCGGATAAAGTTTTTGCAAACATTCAATCAGGACATATTCCCATTCACTTTCTGAAAATTTTTCATTAAAAGTTTCGTACAGATCTTTAGTCAACTTATCTTTGTACGAATCAACAATAGATTCAATAGCAAAATTTACTCTTTCTTCATAGCTAGACTTTTTCAAATTTTCATCAAGATCTTGTTCAAGAAGTTTTTCAATATTTTCAGCGCAATGGTCTATATTCCAAAAGCGCATTGGTGTGCGCAATGTACTACGCAAATCCCCACTAACAAGAGAATTATCGCGAACAAACCAATTTTTGCACTTGTTCACGGGGAATATATGTCCAAAATCTCCGAACTTATTATTTCTATCAAATCGATATCCAACATCAAAATCTTCCGCGGCTTCAACAATAGCGACCGTTCCATAGCCCTTGATTTCAGGAACAAGCAATATATCGCCCTTCTTGACTTTTTTCTTTATAGGAAAATTACGCCGAGCAGCGCCCTGAACAGACGGATTGTTTAAATTTTGAGAATCTTCGTAGCCCCAACCTTGACGAAGATTTCCCTTATCCAGCTCATCAGCTAGATATTTTCTTTCCTCTGCACCTGTGCTAATTCTAAAGCCCCAGTATCTTTTCATTTTCTCACCTCTTTAAAAAAAACGTCCTTTTCAGCAATCTCAAGCGGACTCTCAGCGACAAAACTATTGCACAAAAAAAGGCGTGGTGTCGTGAGGATCCGAAGCAGAGGCCCTAGACAAAGCCTGTTCATGAATCTACAAACGACCCACGCCCCAGTGGGGGCGTGAGCATCTGCATCTTATTCTCATGAACTAAGAGAAATTGTCTAGGTTTCTGCGTCAAGAACAAGAGCGTTGCTCTACAAAGATGTTATTTCAGTTTTATTTCTAGCTTGTTAAGCCTCCATTGCTTTCTGTATAAATATATAAAGAATTCGGGGTTTTAGGGGTGTCCCCTAGGCGAAGGGGTGATGGAAGACCGCGTAGCGGGCTGCAATCAGGGGGATTCCTCCCCCTTTATATTATCAGTGCTAGATTCCTCGATTTCGCTCAAAATGGCACGTTTGAAAGGGGCGTTTTCCTAACCACTAATCACCAACCACTAGCCACACTTATAGTCTTTTTCTATCTTACGCCTCACCGCCAGATGTCGTATTTCTGGGGAACCGGGCGAGAACCGCCCATAAAAAGGATTATTTATGTCTCAAATCGAACTCACCTTCCCCGATGGCTCCGTACGTTCCGTAGCATCGGGCACCACCGGCCTCGAAATTGCGAAGGGCA
>CADCBQ010000014.1 GCA_902799745.1 Fibrobacter succinogenes
GATGAACATCGGGATGACGAACTTCGGCATGTCGATACCGAGCACCATCTGGCACGCAAGGAAGAACATCACCCAGCAGCCGATAAGCCAGCCCACCTGTGCCATGAACGTAGAGTCCTTGCGCTTGATGCGCACGCACACGTTCCACACGTGAGCGATACTCAGGTGGACCACGGCGATGCAGAAGCAGAACAGCTGGATATGCTGCATCTGGGAGGCACCCGCCGCCTTCGGCACGAAGCTATCGGGCAAGATAGTGATCGACTGGGCGAAGGCCTTGTAGGCTTCGAACTTCGCCGGGTCAGTCGGGGCACTAGTGCGAATCCAGAGCATCGCGTTCTTCAGCGGTTCAGGCAACCAGCCGTAGTTGGTGATATCCAGGTAATACGTCTTCTTTATTTGGGCGTTCCCCACACTGTCGTGTGGGTCGGGCTATATTCTGGGGGCAATCGGCTTCGCTTACGCTTGCCGCTCACCTCCCAGAACCAAGCCCCGCTGCGCGGGTCTTGTCCCCAAGGGGTCACTATCCCTAACGCTGCGGGGGGCCCCCCGCTCCCCCTCGCAACACAGGGCACGGCCTACTCGGCCACGCCCTGTAAATCAAAAAAACTCCTGCCTGATTTTTTATCAGGCAGGAGCATTGTTATTCAAGTTATGTCGTTTACAGCTATGCGGCATTTTCCTCTTCCTTCGTTTCGGTGGGGAAATCTACCACGGTCGTCTCGGGAGACTCGGTCGTATTCTTCCCTTTTCCCTTGCGAAGTTTCAGGTGCACCTTCTTCTGGTCGATGTGGCTGTTCACGGCGTTGATGAACTGGATGCAGCCTTCGTCCTTGTCGAGGGTGGCCTTGCCGATTGCAAGCGTCGTCACGATTCCGAATCCTTCGAGGCAGCGTTCGCGATACACCTTGTTGGCGTCGGCCACCTTCGAAGCGATTTCCTTGTTGCGGTTCTGCACCGCCGTCAGGTATTCGTTGTGCTTGCTTTCGAGGTTTTCGAGCCAGGGCTTGAATCCGCAGGCGCTCAACTTGTCATCACCAATTTCCTTGAGGGTATTGATGAGGTTCGTGAAAGTACCCGTGGACTGGTCCTGATTCAGCCTCGTGGGGTCGGCGTTCTCGGCAAAGATCTTGCGGAGACGTTCTCCCGTGGCAACCACGCCGCTGTCGGCAAGCGACTTGAGGCTCTTCGCAAAGTTCCTGCAAGAGGAGTAGGCGGCATTGCGTTCGGAATCAAGGCGGCTGACGGCCCTTGCGGCAGATTCGTCGACAGACACTTCAATGAGGTTAGCGTATTCGGTTACAGAGGTGCGGTAGGCTTCGATGGACTTGCGAATCTCTTCGCTGGTGATGCTTGCAGTCTGCTCAACGAAGTACTTGTGGAGTCCCAGAAATTCTTCGTTGCGGAGTGTTCTGTAGTTGAGAGCGTGAATCTTCATCATGATTCTATCCTCGTTCTTGAAGGTTGTCGGTTTTTGTCTCAGGAACTCTTGCGTTCCCTTGTCTTCAAAGATACCGCCAAAATTTCAAAAGCGTATCACCCCAAATGCCCGTTTCCGACGAAAAAACAAAAATTAAGGACAAAGTGTAATTGAGTACAAACTAACTAAAAACTTTGTCTGGGTTGCATTATTTTTTGTAAAAGTTGTGTCACGGCGATGTGTAGATTCTACACAGTCCTACACGCCGTTCCCACTGAAGCCGAGAGAATCTTCCAGCCAGGTGTCTGTCCGCTGCACCGAAAGGCGACTTTTCATCGCTTTTCTGCCCGCCGAATACTGCGCCCACCTCACGGCGAGCGCAGAGAGCCGTCCGAGATGCCGCATAAGGGTCCACAGCGGTCCCGGCAGGTTCCGGCGCAGCACATCATCCTCGAAACTTGCGTAGTGGCTTGCGCTGCCGGGGTCCCCCTGCCTTGCGGCGCGCCCGAACAACTGCCGGTCGATTCTGGACGACGGGTTACATTCCGTGGCAATCACGTGCAGTCCACCAAGTTTCTTTACCTTGTCCGGTATCTTGATATCCGTGCCGCGCCCGGCCATGTTTGTAGCGACCGTTATCGCACCCAGGCGTCCGGCACGCTCGATAATCGCGGCCTCGTCATCGCTACGCACGGCGTTTATAACGCGGCATTCAAGCCCGAGAGCCGTAATCATTTCGGCCAGCGTTTCGCTTTCGTCTATATCCTTCGTCCCAATAAGCACGGGGCGACCCGTCGCATGGACATTCATCACTTCACGGACTATGGCGACACGCTTGCTTTCCTTTGTAGAGAAAATCCTGAGCATGGAGATCTTGCGAAGACAGCGGCGATGGTTCGGGACGCAGAGGACCGGGGACCCGTAAATAGTCCAGAATTCACCGAGGGCCTCCTTACCGGTCCCCGTCATGCCCGAGAAATTCTTGTACAGCCTAAAGAATCGCTGGAAACTCATTCGGGCCTCAGTTTCCTTGAGCCCCGAAAGTTCCAGCCCTTCCTTCAGTTCTATCATCTGGTGAAGCCCGCCGTTCCAGGAACGCATGGGCATCTTGCGGCCCGTGGACTCGTCCACGATTACGACCTTACCCTCTTCCACCACATACTGGCGACCGGCTACAAAAAGGTACCGCGCCGTCAGCGCCTGCCGAATCAGGTCCTTCAGGAACGCCGCCTTGGAAAAGCCGCTCGACGCGGGGCCTTCGAGCCATTCGTCCATGTCCGTCAAGAAATGGATTGTGCGCAGCTTGCCATCGACAAGGAAGTCGATTCCTTCCTGCAACTTTCCCGAAAGTTCATAGGCCTGCCTGCAGCTTTCGTTAAAGCCCTCGTTCTTGTTTTCCCTAGAAATAATCAGCGGCGTCACGGCCTCGTCAATCAACACGTTATCAGCCTCATCGACAATGGCGGTGCATAGCCCCCGCTGCACCACTCCCCTGCCGAACTCCCCGCCCTGCAGGCTGAAGCGGTCCAGGAGCCGCTTCGAAAAGTTCTGCATCTTCCCCATGGCAATGCGGTCGCGCAAGAAGTCGGCCAGCACTTCCTTCGCCGTAGAGTAGGTAATCGCGGCGGCATAGCCCGCCCTCCGTTCTTCCGGCTTCATCGCACCGGTCACGGCTCCCACGGTAAGGCCACAATAGTCAAACAGCGGCTTCATTATCTGCGCGTCGCGGCTTGCCAGGTAATCATTGGCGGTTATCACATGGCACGGCATACCCGACAAGCCGCGCACCGCGGCACACATGGCGGCGGTAATCGTCTTGCCCTCGCCGGTGGACATCTCGGCGATATAGCCATGATAAAGGCAAAGGGCACCCGCAATCTGCTCCACATAGGGCCTATACCCCATCGTCCGGAAAGCGGCCTCCCGCATCAACGCGAAGGCCTCGCAAAGAACGGAATCGTCCACGGGGCGCTTGAACAAGACAGCAAGCCCTTCTATCCGCCCTTTCAGCTCGGCGTCAGACTTTTCCGAAAGGCTACGGCCAAGGCTGTCTATTTTCCGTGCGGTCCGCAGAATACGCCTGATAACGGAACGACGGCTCTTGAAACGGCCGACCAGCCTGAAAACAAAGGCGTCGATACCCACGGGAATCTTCTCCACGCGTTTCAACGAAGTAAGCCTGTAGTCGCCAGTCAAGTCCATCACATCTTGTAGTATTTTTGCAACGCCTGCCGTACCTTGCGTATCCCCTGGACGGCCAAGGGAGCATAGCCAAGCTGAATACGAATCTTGCCCGTCCTTCCGTGCAGGCGGCGAACATCCATCGAATCGGGCATCTCGGCCCTTACAAGGTAAACGGGTTCCGCCGTCTGTTCCGAATACCCGTCGCTCTTCGTCTCGACTTCCCCACCCCCGAGCCAACCCAGCGCATTCGAGGGCAAGCGGTCTTGCGCACTGGGGATAGCCATGGCAGAGACCACCTTCAGTTCCTTAAATACATCGCCGTGCAAGCGCACCGACGCGCGAACGGGCTTGTCCGTAAACAACCTTGCGCCATCTTCCTGGTTTACCACTGCCAAAAAATCGAACGCGGTCGTATCCAGCAAAATGCCCAGCGAATCGCCCTTGCCTACCCAGCGCCCCTGATAGTCCTCGATGCCGGGCGCACTCCAGATTCCGTCCATCCCCGCGACAAGTGCAAGTTCGCTCTCGCTCTTTTCGAGTTCTTCAAGTTCCTGCTTCAATACCGAAAGTCGCTTTTCGAGCGGGTGCATGTCCTCGGGGGCCTCGTTCAGTGCACGGTAATACATCTGCCGCGCTTCCTGTATTTCGGAGCGCTTGGCCTCGGCGGCATACTTGATTTCCAGATTCTCCAGGAGCACGAGCGTGTCGCCCTTCCTTACCGCACTGTAGCTTTCGCGGTATAGCCTGGTGGCAAAGCCGCCCTCGTTCGCTATGGTGTTCTCGTAATGGCGGGCTTCCAGTACGCCCGGGGCCGTAAACGTATCGGGAACGGGCAAGTAGAACAGCGCCGCAAACAGCAGGGTAAAAAAGGCTACCGTCAAGACTGCCGCACGGTTACGGACCTGCGAAAGCCCCGGCCCCCAAAAGACATACCTGAAAAACTTGCCTACCGGAATAACTACCATGGTAAGGCAAAGCAGCACACCCATGACAAACGAAAGTATCAGGTAATGCGCCGATATGGCGACAATGAACCCCGCAAAGAGGAAAAACCTATAGACAGCGCTGGATATCCCGTAAACCGTGTATATCACCTTCTCGCTCGCCCTGAAGGCGACCGGTTCCGCGTCGCGCTTACGGAAGGCATATCGTTCCAGAAGGTACTGCAGGTGCCGTACGGAATGCTGTTGCAGGTTCGGCATGTCCAGCAGGTCGGTCAATATGTAGTAGCCGTCAAAGCGCATGAGCGGGTTCACGTTGAACAGCACCGTAGAGACCGAGCAGATGATGAACACATTGTAGCAGAGCGCGCGGGCCGTGCCGCCGCCCAGGTTCGCCCAGAGTATGAGCGCCACCGAGGCTATAAAGAACTCGAAGAGCATTCCCGCGGCCCCCACAAAGGCACGGTGCCGCTTCTTGCGGAAAGACCAGCTCGCCGTGGCATCCACATACGGCAGCGGCGCAAGGAGCATGAACATCACGCCCAGCGTATGGACCTCGCCGCCATATTTCTTGACGACGCTCGCATGCCCGAACTCGTGGAACAGCTTCACGAACACGGTACACACGTACACCCAGCCAATGTTCGACGGAGCAAGGAACCCCGCGCTCTGGTCCTTGAGTGCGTCAAAGTTCTCGACACCGTACTTGACGGCGACAATGACCGTCGCAAGCCACACCAGCATCATCGGCGTACTGAGCAGAATGCGGATCAGCCACCGTAAACGGTTCAGGAGCGGGTCGGGGTCGAATACCGGTATTCGCAGGAAAAAGATATTGAGCAAGGTGGACTTGACCTTCTTGCGGGTCTTTTTCTTGTCGCGGTCGAAAAGTTTCGTGCCATCTTCCACGCCGTCATAAAGCAGCATGTTGGCCTGGTAAAGCTGCGCGAGCATCTCGATGACTTCGCCCTGGCCCGGGATGTCGCCCTCGCCGCTTTCCAGCATGCTGTTCCAAATTTCGCCTACGGTCCTACTCACGGAAAGTCGAGAAACAAAGGAATAGGCCCCCTGCGGCAGGCGGAAATACTGGTTGGTGAACGGCTCGTAGAGCACATACCACAAGACGCCACGATATATCTGGCGATGAATGCGGACGCTCGAACGGAGAGCTATACGGCTCCCCGCAAGGCGATACCACGATTCGTGGAAAATCTTGCGCTGACGGTCCTGTATCACTTCTTAGGCCCCGATAGAAATCACGGCGGTGCCTGCGGTGAGTGCGGTCACGCGAATTTCGTAGCGGTTGTCGCCATTGGGTGTGTCAGGTATATCCACTGTGAAGTAGTAGCCTTCCTGCGTCGAGGCCGTCATGGTTGTGCCGTTCACGTCCCATTCCCATGCAAGGGCGGGGACGCTATGGCCCTGGCCGTCGGCCACCATCACGATATTCGGATGCCACCACTGGTTGCCAGGCCAGGTGTCGCTTACCAGCAACATCGTCTCACCAGCGGCAAAGGTAATCACCTGCGCACTGGAAACGTCCACAATGCGTGAAATCTTGCCAGGGGTCGCCTCCTGCTGCAGGACCCAATCCTTGTTCGTGACATCCGCGTAAAAATCGGTATCCCCATTCGCAGATGTTTCCGGGGTGACACCCGGCACTCCCCCGTTCTCGAACTTGTCTTGGATATCCCCGGCATCGGTATCGTTGTTGCCCAGGAAAACCTCGGGCGTCGATGTCGTCACCGTATGCTGTTCCAGCATGATTTCCACGCTGGGGGCGAACACGCCCACGGGGTTGTTGTGTTCGAGGATCAACGAGGCGTTGTCGCCAAGGGCCACATCGTCGCCGTCGCCCATGGTAATCGTATCACCGAAGTCGCCACCGACAATCACGTCGCGGTCCTTGCCCGTCAAGATGGTGTCGCCCATCTCGATGGGTTCGTCATTTTCGTCAAGCGGAATTTCCACGGCCGCGCCGTCATAATGTATGCTCTCGGCCTCGATGGCTCGGTTCGCGTAGTCGGCCAGGTTCTCGTTGCGGGCGAACGGCGTGTCTATATCGAAAGTCACGCGGGCGTCGTCACCAAAGACCAGGTCCTTGTCGTGGTCGCCGCCCACGGCGATATCCTCTTCGCGGTTCGTGCCCGCGACCACCTGCACGGCAGTAATCACGGGCAGGTTCAGCGGCCACTGGTTCGTGTCAGTGAACAGGTTGCGGATTCGCACCTCGAAGGTAGCGGAGCTCACACCGTGGAACACCACGTAGTTGCCAATCAGGCGCATGTCGGGCGCAACCTGCGAAAGCAGTTCATCGGCAGTCGGGGCGGTCGCGCATTCCACAAGGCGGTAGTCGCCGTCGAAATGGCTACCGGTCCAATCGTTCAGGTAGTAGTGCTGGTCGGGCGTAGCACCGCCCACCTGGTGGCCCCATACATCGAACAGGTAGTTGTAGGTGTCCGTGTTCTGCTGGTCGCCGCCGAGGTACACATACACATCGCATGGTGCACCGTCCGCGAAGGAATCAAGGTTCGTAAGCGTGAGCTTGATTTCCTGCTGCTGTTGGGCCGCATAGTAGGCGTTGAACAGTTTCGAGTTCGAGGTGTCACCGTCAAGCTGGGCGTCGTCCTTCGGCATCAGGCTCGAGTTCTGCGTTCCGTCGCCCACGGCAGTATCGTAGGCAACCAGCGAAATGCCAATGCCATCGTGCGTTACGGGGTCGTTCGTGTAGTTCTCGCCAACGACATGCAGACCGTTGTTCTTTATGTAAAGGTTCGTCCAGTCGTTATCCGCGACAACACCCGCCGTCTCCCCAACCATCTCGCTTGCGGTCGCGTTCTCGCGGGTAAAGTTGAACGAAGCAACCTGGATTCCGTCGAGCATCGTTTCTGCGGCGGCTGTCGCGCCGGATTCGATGTGGTCGGCCCCCTGGCCGCCTACCACGACATCGTTGCCGTTACCCGTGTAAATATGGTCGTTGTAGTCGCCCGCCACCGTGCGTGAATCAAGCGACTCGGCAAGCGATAGCGTAGAGGCCGTGGCCTCGGAGCTGTCGCGATCGGTAAAGACCATCTTGGCATTGTCGCCGAACACAACATCGTTGTCGTAAATGCCGTAGCGTTCGTCGCCGTAGGTCGTCAAGGTGTCGCCACCCGTGCCGCCCACCACGATATCGTCGCCACCGGAAGTGTAAACCGTGTCGGCTCCGCCATGGGCAATGTCGGTAGAGGCGGCCACATCCTGCGCGTGGAGGGTTCCCTTCACCTGGATGGCGGCTATGCCCGGAATGTCCTTGCCGTTGATGTTGTCGAGCGTGTAGCCGTCCTCGATAATCACGCGGAAGTTGTCGGCGGCAACACCCGCTGGGACCTCGAACACCACGTAGTTGCCCGTGGTGTCTATTAGCACGGCATCATCGCCAGTCAATTCACCAGAGAGAACCGCCGCATTGTGCGCAAGGTCCGCCAGAATGTCCTCGGCGCTGGTGTATTCGGAACGCTTGTAGGTGCCGTTGAAGTTGGAACCGGCGCAGTCGTTCACGTAGAAACTCTGCAGGGCAACTGTCGAATTCCCTACATACAAGCTCACCTTGCGGATGCTCTGGCCTTCCCAGGAATTCGCGTCGGGCATGTCAAGGTAGACGGCCACCCTGTAATCGGTAAAGTACTGTGCAAGGCCATCCACGGCGACTTCCAGCCTGTTGTCGCATTGGTTGCCAGGGGCGGTCGTCATGTAGCCGCTGTTCATGAGCGCCGCATCGGCATCGGTAGAGGCGTTCGGAAGGTTGTGGCTGTAGGCCTGCAGATTGATGCGGTTGTCGGTGCTCGTATTGCGGTGGCTCTCGATGCCGCCGTAGCTCACGCTCACGGCGCTTGCGCGGGTGTTGTCGTCAAAGCGCACAATCTCGCGGTCATCGTTGCCGTAGGTCCCGGCGAGGCTACCGCCCACATTGTTCCAGTTCGCCTTCGCGAAATCTGCCGCACCCGCAACATCTTCCGAAGAAAGCCCCGTCTGCGAGGCACCCATGAAGTTGAACGAGAGCGTCGCCTCGGTGCGGGTCTCGGGAACATTCTCCTGTTCAAGGGCTTCCGCCAGGGCGGCATGCCCTCCGAAGGTGGCGTAGCCGTCATCACCGAATACAAGGTCGTTGCCATTGCCAGTCGAAATGACTTCATTCTCGTTCTCGTGCTCGCTAGTATCCGCAGGAACGGTTCGTGTAGCGTTCACCCCGCCGAAAACGACATTCCTGCCGTCGGCAAGGGTTATCACGTCGTTTCCGCCCTGGTTTTCCGTCACCGTGCGGGCAATGCTCGGGCCGCGGCGAACACCGTCGGTCTGCCAGTAGGCTTCGGAATCCTTGTTCTTGCCTGTCGCATAGTCGGAACCGTTTTCGCTCGGCGTATAGGTATTTCCTTCTCCCTTTATCGTCACTCCCGAGCCATCATCACCGAGGCGGGTCAACACGTTGCCGTCATCGTCGTGGTACAGCACCTGGCCACGGTCGCCAAAGACAAGGGAACTGTCGCTGTCTATGTCAATGGAGTCATCACCAAGGCCACCGAACACGATAAGGCCTTCCTTGGTCACATTCGCACCAGTAGCAGCCACGGTGTCGTTGCCCTCGCCAGCGTTAATCACCAGCTGGTCGTCCTCGCCATCCTGGTAGCTGTGGACATTGATTGTATCGCCACCTTCGCCGCTGTTCATCACGGTAAAGGTCTGGAATCCGTCCTCGCGGTAGATGGACTTGTAGATATCCACCGTGTCCGCGCCCGAACCCAGGTTGTATTCGCCGTATTCCATGTTGCCGGTGTTGATACGGTTCTCGTCAGTTGCCGCCAGGTCCTTATGGGTAAAGCGGAGCGACTCGGAGTCCGAATTGAACCATTCCGTATCGGCCTGTTTTTGCACATCGGGCAGGGAATTGAGAATAACCGGCGAACCGCCAGCCACCGGAATCAGGGACTGGTCGATGGTCCCGACAGATTCCAAAGCCTGAAGGTCGTTCTTTACGCCCGCCTTGGCATTTCCCATGTTGTTGGTGAAAACACGGTCCACGCTCTGGCTCTCGTCAAATTGCGCTGCGGCCTGAGCAGCCGCGGCCCAGGCGGCAAGGTCTTCGGCGGATGCAGCATTTTTCTCGTCGTTGGTTGTCGGCGTCGTCGAAGTACCGTAGCGTAGCATCGCGGGGCCGACATCGCCAAGGCTGAACTCCTTGCCCATGCCGTCTTCGTACAGGGCGCCCTTGATGTTTTCAATCGTGTTGTCCTGCATGTGCTGCGCGATTTCTTCCTTGGAGACATTCTGGAAGGAATTCTCCTCGTCAAAAATCGTCACCTGCGGGTAAACGATGGAGCCGTCCACCGGCTGGAATGATACATTCCCCTTGAGGGAAACCGGCTTGAGCGAGACCTTGTCAAGGATAATTATCTGGGTGCCCGCAGTCCTGTAAACATACCTAGCATCGTCTGCGACTGCGCCCAAGGTTCCAAGCTGACTCTCGGCATACACGAAGCAAGCATGAGAATTGTCATATACATCATGGCCCAAATTTACATCATATACCAACGGAACAAACACAAGGGTATCGGTCATGCCCTCGGTGCTGTAGGCCATCTGCACGACACTTTCATCAATCAACAAGACATGTTCCTGTTGATAATTAAGGTAAATTCTCGTACCAGATGCCAAATTCAGAGTTCCAATACCAATAGTCAATTCATTATTGGCGCCGCGGGTTAAAGAGTTTATAGAAACAGGAGCCCCGTTTTGCAAATACCAGGCATCAATTTCTTCTGCATCTGGCAAAGAACGCAATCCGACAACGGCATACCCCTTCGAAATATCCGATGCCGTCACAACGACTTCCTGCGTTACCGAGAACTTGTTGTCAACGGTCGTTTGCGTACCGGGTTCGTCAAGGAACACCAGCGCGTTCTTGCAGGTGTTCACCACGGACGCATCAACATTCGTCTGCGTCGCGGTCAACGACACATTGTGCAGCAGCGAGAAGTAGTCGTCCCCTTCGCGCACCGCATCGCCTATGGCATGCACCTTTACCAACTGCGGGGAATCCCAAGCAACAACGCCGTCGCCCGTCGCCGTGGCGGCGAACTTGAACGAGAGAGACTTGCAAAGTTTTCCGCTTCCGTCCACCAGCCAGATTTCGCGGTCGCCGCGACCATGCGCTTCCGTGGTCGCCCCGGGAGCGAACACCGTCACCGTAACGGTCTCGCCCGCCTTGGGAGCCCTATCAAGTTTCACCCTGTAGGCATTGACCGTGCTTCCGTTTTCGGGCAATACGGCCGTGGGCGTGTCAAGCACCTTCGTCGTGTCGTTCGCGTTCACGAACACGACATTGATGGCACCGGAATCCACCGCGGTCGCCGTCAGGAACGCGGGCATGTCGGCGGGACCCACGCCACCGTTATAGAAACTGTCGTTGCCCTTGTTGCCGTAGAGCTTCGTTATTTCCTTCGCTTCAGAATCAAGCACATAGAAGGAATCGTCGCCGTCGCCACCGTAGACATTCTTGTCCTCGATGCTCACCGTCTGCACATCGATCCCCTCGCCGAAAATCCGGCCGTGAGAAATCACAAAGGTGTCGTCCCCTTCGCTTCCGGCGATGCTCATCTTGTCGATACCCGCTCCGCCAATCAGCGTGACCGGGCCGTTCTCGACAATCGACTTATGCCCGTTGCCGTCATCCTTCTGGAACATGGCGACATTGAAGGTGTCGTTGCCAAGGCCACCAGAAAGCGACACCGCCGCCTTGTTGTGCAACACGTTGAACGTGTCGTTACCTTCGCCACCGACAATGGACGTGGCATGTTCCACACCGTTGCTCAGGTAGCCCCGGGTCGTCTCCGTCGTCCCGAAAACATCCTTGGGCTGCACGTTGCTGAGATTTGCGTCGGTCGTCCGTTTTGAATCGAACATCTGGCCGACCGTTACCGTATCGTTACCGGCACCAGCATCGATAGCGATTGTAGAAAGTGTCCCGTCAATGGAAATCTTGTCGTCTCCGGCACCGGCATTCACGGCGAGGTTTTCGACACCTGTCTTTTCGCCACCCACGTTCCAGAAGTTCACGCGCTCGATCTGGGTCCTGCTTGCAGGGCTGTTCGGGTCAGTCTGGATTTCCGGCAGTGACGCCACCATGCCCAAGCCAAGGTCCGAAGCGCGAATCAGGAATTCGTCGGCATTGACGGTCCCGTTGATGGTCAAGGAATCGGACGCGTCATTTTCACCCGAATCCATCACGTTTGTATAGGCGCGGTTGCCGCCCCCCATCATGTTCACGATGTAGGAATCGTCGCCGCTCTGGCCATCCACGATGTCGCTGCCATTCCCGGCAATAATCGTGTCGGCCCCGCCACCACCATTCGACAAGGCTTCGGCATATATTCCAAAATTTCCGATAAAGGCATTTATGGTATTGCCGAAAGTGAGCGTTTGCGACTCGCCGCCATTATCGACAAGTAATCCATTTCCTAAGGGATTCTTAGATGCATAGCCAGTCCATCCGTCGTCACCGAAAACAATATCATTCCCGGCACCGCCATCGAGAGTGTCATTACCCAGACCGCCAACAAGCAAGTCTTCGCCAAAGCCTCCAGTAATATTGTCATCGCCTTCACCACCTTTAATCAGATCATTTCCGGCGTCACCTTCGATGACATCATTTCCGCTATTACCTAAAATAATATCGGAACCATTACCTCCATTTATAATATCATCAAATGATTCTACTTCTGGTTCCGTATTTTCACCAGAAGACAATTGTGTAGAATACACATTATATGCACGGGTGACAAATGTAGAAGCACCTTGATTGACACTCCCATAATGGGTTACAAAGTCATACGTTGCCAGTTTTTTATGCGACGAATTATTTCCGTCATCAACAGTCGTTGACAAATCTTGACTTTTCTTCAGCTCTTCCGAGACATAAGCATATGGTACTGCTGCCGTCATGTTGTTTTCTTCGGCAATAACGGTTCCAGAATTCACAGAATCACCGAATATCACATCAACGCCATCATCACCATAAATTACATCACTGCCCGAACCACCATAAACGATATCGTTTCCCTTACCGGCATGAATTTCATCATCACCCTGACGACCATCAATGCTGTCGGTTCCTGCCCCGCCATAGATATGGTCCTTAACATTACTCCCGAAGATTGTATCATCGCCCCCCTCGTCAAAGAGATCCGTGCGAGCAATCTTGTTCAAGTTCCCCAGCGCATCAAATTCTACATGACCAAAGTCACCAAACAAGTAATTGTCTGAAGCATATGCTCCTCCAACAATATAGTCGTTACCGAGGCCACCAAATACATAATTGCTACCCTTTCCGCCAACAATAACATTGTTTTCTGCGGATGAAAGTTCAGGATAATTTTCTGCAAGAAGAACCTTCTTTTTATCTTCTGAAAGGACAATCCTGGCATTTTCACCAAACAGGAAGTTTACACCATCATCAACACCCAGTATGTAGTCATTCCCTGCACCACCTAAAGCAACCGCATAGGCACCGCCAGTTAGCGACAATCCTTTCAAGTCAATTTCATCGCTGTCTTCACCGCCCTCTATTACAACATTGTAATCGGCAGAACCCGTAACAGTGATTTTGTCATTACCCTTGCCCGCATATACGTACAGAGTTTTTCCGGCTCCAATACTGAAATCTTTACTATAGTTCTCACCATCGCCATTTGGATTAACCAAACAAATGGAAACCTTTCCAGAACTACATGTTATTTCCACTTCGTCATCATTATCAGCAACATTTCCGTTAAGTCGCTTGGCCGCATATTCGCCAATATTGACAACCACATCTCCATCTTGAACGGTTGCAAGAACAGGTGTTTCTTTGGAAACTTTTTCCGTATTGAACAGTTCCAAGGCACCACTCTTCCACAAATCCCACTCTTTTCGATAGAAGAATAAATCCAGATAAGCAAAGGCACGAGCCTGCAAGGTCATGGATGTATCAAACATCGCCATGGGACTATTAGCCAAGTTATCCGCCAATTCGGTCAAACGGATTTTACCATCATTATTTGGGTCGTCAAAATTCAGGTTAATATTGAGATTAACCCCCACATCTATCCCTGCGCGTCCGCCGACACTAGCCCCAGCGGTAATGCCTGAATAGAAAATGACTTCACTAACATCTTCCCCATTTCTCAAATCATCAATAAAGAATCCGTCGGTAAGAGCCCACAAATCCTTAAAGCCGCTATCTTTCCATGCCCTAAGTCCACAAGTATCATAGCCAAAGCAAAGGTCTATATTGACGCCAAAACTGAATCCGATATCCGCAAAAAGCGGCCCAACAATCGCAAAACTTTTGCTCCAGTCAAAATCCAATATGAGCGGACGCATATTGTACTTGATCAAGTCAACATCTTGTCCGAACAAAAGCTTTATGGCACTTGATTTTAGCGTGTCGATATCAAATTCTTTATTATCATTTTGAATAAAGGGGAAAAGTAATCCGTAATCACTATCATCCAAGTTTAATCCATTTAAACCACCGAAATCATCATTATTCCCGGTTCCATTACTAAATTCAAATAAGCTAGAATCAAACTTCCCTACGCCAGACAAAACATTACTTACAGACTGCTCAAGCCCTTCGGAAGTTTCTAAAAAATCCAATTTGCCCAAATTTATCAGTCCAAAACTTGACGTATCACTAAATGCCTTTATCAGGTTAGCAAGTTGGACTATATCATCAAGCATTCCGAGGTTCAAGCCCTTGGCACTGCCGATTGACTTTATCAGACTCAAAACCGTAAGGTGTTCTGGACTGCCCGGAAGCGAACTCAATACAGGAATATCCGACTGCAAGAATTCAATCAAGGGCATGATTGGATCTAGGACTTTTTTAATCCTATTTAGAACCGGTTGCAAAGTTCTTTCAACAAACGAGCCCATATCGAAATAGACATCTTTGAATCCGGCAGAACTGAGTGCACCGGAAGGCTTGCCATATTCCGTTTTCCACAGGAAACTGAAAGTCGCCCCAATCTCAGGAAAGCCTACATCCACTTTATCCGCCCCAAACCCGAGTGTCATCTTGACATTTAAGCCGACTTCACCATCTAAGTTCGCTTCTACAGAGAGATTTGACGCTATGCTATTTACAGAAATTTCTGTATTGGCCGTTAAATCAGTACCATGGTCATCAATTTCATCTGAAGAACCATTACGACCATCATTCAAATCAATGCACAAATCAAAACTAAGAGCAGGGTTTCCACTTAAATTATTGTCTGAATCGTCCACTAGGTGCGCATTCATTTGCAGGAATCCAAGTGAGCCATCTATTTTTACGTTTGGGCTCACTTTTACAGTGACAACAATGTCATCACCAGTTAAGTTCGCACCTCTGGAAATTCCGTCAGCAACGATATTTTTACCATCATCAACGCCAGCAACATCGCTACCTTTCGAAAGTAGAATATAGGCACCTTTTTCTTTCGATATGCCAAATCCTATATACCATTTCCATTCCAAGGTAAGATTTACACCACCTTCCGCAGCAAGACCAAGTCCAGGCATACCAAGGTCAAAATCGGCATTGGCATCCAAATCGAAGGTCTTGCCTAGACAGATACGCCATTCCGCACAACTGTCGCTTTCATTATACTGGACATACTGCTTGCCTTCGTTGGCATAGTATTGGTCAAAGCAAGTTCCTGCCCACGCAACATTCTGATTTTCTGAAACAACCTGGTCAAATTTCTTCAATATTCCATATGAATTTAGAATGGAATAAAGTCGCTCTGCCACAGCAGCGGCATTCAGATTCTGCGTATTATACGAGAATTTCCGGAATGGTTCTATAAATTTTTCATCTAGTTCAGTCAAACAGTCGGCAGCACCGACAATGGAGTCTCCAACCAGAGGTATTTTCCGCATGCCGTCAGACAAGAAGGTTGTATTGAGACAACTTTGTGCTTTTCGCAAAACAGAACTTAAGGCATCGGAAACCAACCGAAGTTGACCAAACAGGTCTATATCGTCAAAATTCACACTGACATTTGATAAATCAAGAACAATATTTCCCGTCCCGACATTCCCCAAAGGGTCCAGGTTCAGGAACTCTGGCAATTTTACGCCAAAATTCCCTGAAACAAGATCGCTCAAAGTAAATTGTCCAGCAGAATCATTCTCAGAATCTTGCCACGAACTAATGCCGTTTGCACCTTGCACTCCTATCTTGATTGTTCCTGCATCAAGTCCTGCGCATTGCAACTTCAGTTCACCGCCAATACGGCAATCCTCGCTTGTTTTACTCCATTCAAGAGAAGTTCCACTTCCTGAACTTTGCAAGGTAAATAAGGCCTCTGCCTTCAAATTAACATAACTTTGGGTACTATCCCCACTAACCACATTCAATAAGGGAACACTTTTATTAACATCTCCAAGCAAAGCTAACGAAAGTTCGAATGCTAGCGGCTTACCGATTATTTTCGCATCGAAAGACACAAAAGACCCATTCTTCAGTTGGGCATTGGACAAAGACAATCCCGTTGTCGCAATAGAAAAACAGAATTTTGAGTGAATGGAACCATTCAGATAAACTTCGGCATATCCACCAACATTAACCAAGTCATTCAGCGAGAAATTATTTATGGGAATTTGTTCAGATTTAAACTCCCTATTCCATTCCAAATCAAAATCTATGCTGTTTTCATTGAATGTAAAAGAAAGTGTCGCACCCAAGGTTTTCTTGACACGTGAAACCAATTCCTGCAGGGTTGTCGGCTGATTTTGAGAAATGTTACTAATGACATCATTTAATTTAGTAACCAAACCTAAAAGTTCCGGTGCAGATTTACCAAATAGCGGTAACTTTTGATTCAGCATTCCCTCAACGGAATTTTGACTCAACTGACTTGCATCAACTCCATAGCCAAAAATATTTTCTAGTAGATTTGTTCTGATCGCAGTCGTGACCTGTTCCAACAGCATTGACATTGGAATAGAATCCATAAGCGTTGTAAAATCCCCATAATTTGGCAAGACAATAAAATCAAAAGGCTGTGACTGATTAAACGCAGAGGATATGCTCCCTATAGTACGACTTCCGGCATTCAATCCATTTTCAAACAAAACACTCAAACCCGAATTTGAAGGGGTTTTTGTGAGCACCCAATCCTGACAATCAAAATAATTTAGATAGTTCTGATTTACTCCACTAGTTTCTATTTCCGATATATCTTCAATAATTCCAGCATTTTTCAAACTTATCGTCTTAATTGAATTAACGCCAATATTCCCCACGACATCAATACCAACCAAACCAAGGGTTGCCGAAGCTAGCGTTCCACGTCCTGTTAAATTTTCATTGACCGTTATATCGAATTTTGTAATTTCAATTTCTTTCTGTTTCGGGGCCTTAATTTCAATTTTAGATATAGGGGTCTCATTCCAGTCGCCCGCAATTCCCAATAATGTCGCGATAGAGAATCCATTCAAATTTGAGATTGACTTTATCTTTTTTCCACTTAATGATATCGTGAGTCCATCAACCTGTGCAGTCACCCCACTGACAGCGTCACATTGAGAACAGATCGCTTGTACTACATCGGAAAATTTAGCGTTTGAATTTTCAAGAACAGTCTTGAGATTTATGTGTATTTTAGTATCATCTTCCAAAACAATCTCCATGCAGTCTGTTGAAGATTGTGGCGACGCAAAGTTTAAACTATCAAAAGTTGACGAGACGCTAAAGCCGGAATCATTACAATAAAAAAGAATATTCCCATTTCCTGATTCTACGACAATTCCACTATTATCAGGGATTTTTTTGGAGATAACACGAGCTACATCTTCCGTAGAATAACAACCTTCAAAGTCATTCGCATTAAAATTACACGAAATAGGAGTACTGTTCGTACCATTTAACGAAATCGTTATGTTACCTGAATTTTCGGGCACCACAACAGGAAGAGATGATGAAATCAACACATATTTTTCATCACCACCGGTAGAAAAATTTTTCCAAGGATCCACATTTGAACTATCGCTAGACGGATTAAATACAACAACAACCTTACCACCAAAACTGATTGCCGAATAATCGACATAATTTGAATCTTTCATCAAGTAATCATTAAGTGCGGCAGTCAAATTGCCGCCTTTGCTTACATCAACTTCAATTTCAATTTCATTTATTTTTACAGACGTCCCTTCAATTATATAAGCCTTACAGAATTGTTGAGTACCCAAAAAACCAATTTTCCGACTATTGCCACCAAGGAAGGACATTGATGTGATTGGTTCATCCGAAAAAACGGCTAACTTTTGAAGATTTTCATCATACAGCACATCAAAATTATCGTCTATCACTGTATTTAACGCTGTATTAAACGCAGTAATTAGAGAATCCTTATCGCTTGTGTTGTTCGCTACCGTACACTCCGCTTCAGTCTCGTTACCGTCATTATCATATACCAACTTCATCTTTATCGGCTCAGAAATAACGAAGGATGTCGAAAGCGTATCCGATTGTACAACATTAGAACAACCATTTTTTACGTCATTGGATTCATATTCATTAGAATCTTTGCGTAATAATTCACGAATATTGTCGTTCGGTCCGTATGCATCATTTGGGGACATCGGTATTCTTAATGTCAAGTTCATCGAAGAACCAACATTCAATGACAGCGTGTTTTTCGATATTTCACTTAAAGAATCCGATATCGTTCCCAAAAAGGAATCGCTCAAAGATGCTTTCGCCGTTTGTGATGTTTGCAGTCCCGTAAAGACAAGATTACAGAAATTATCGCCACCTTCTTTTGTAAAAGAAATGCCTATTACGTTGTTAAAATAACTTTCGTTCAAAAGTTCCTGTAAAGAACGCGGTGGAGTTTTTATAACTTTTTCAAATACCGTCGAAAGTCGTAAAAATGAGGACGCGTTCTGTTCAATCATTCCCTGGAAATTATTTTTCAGGATGTCGCTTTCGATATTTTGAAGCCATTTTGAGATGGCATTAAATTGATTAAGAATTTCTCCCATCTGCACATTTGCAAAATCAGGAACAAAGGCATCTTCGTCATGAGCATTGCTACCGCTAGACCATTTCGGACCAACTGTTGATTTCCCTGCGTATTTCAAATGATTAGAGTCATCAACATAAAATCCATTCTGTATAGTCAGAAGGGAACTATTATTGACCATGAAATCAAGGTCATAATCAAATTCAGTATCATAAGACGATGTATCACCTTGAAGTGTATATGTCCCCATGATTTTCAAATCAGGGTTTGATTCATTGGAATCAGCAATAGATGTAAGACCAAGAATACCTATCTTAGCATCAATCTTAGATAAATCCTGGAAAAAGTCGAATTCGATTTCAACGCTGGTATTGCTATTAATAGATGTCTGAGAATTGCCATCAATCTCGAAAGACACCTCTGCAAAGCCCTTTACGTTGTCTTTTTCAGGCTTTTTAAAAGCAACATCGATTTGTGTCTTTTCAGCAATATCTGGAACAATATCTAAACTATCGTCAATGGAAACAGCTTGATTTATAGAAATGGAAACATTTATTTTTCCCGAATTATCCGTGAAACTCCAGTTGTTGTTTTCATTATCTTGGACAAGTCGAGCGCATAATGTTGAGGCATCTATCTGAAAGTTTGTCGTTACTTGATTGTAATGAGCTAGAGCAGCATTGTACGCATTCTGAGCACCATTAATTAAAGTTTGCAAAGTAATTCCCTGTTCGGTTTGACTGAATGCAGGGCTAATATTATTCGGATCTGGAAATAGGCTTTCATAAGCAGCCTTTGCCGTATTATAATTTTGTTCGGCAACAATTAACGCTGCTTGTGCAGCATCTTTTGCATTCTCTGCATTTTCTTCGGCTTCTTCTTGAAGAGCTTCAACGGTATCCTTGACAAAGTCCTTTACGTCATCGACCTCATCAGAAAAATCAATTTCTCTGCTATCCAAGACGTCCGGCAAAGACACCCTGTTTGCAATACCTTCGCTATTATAAGCAATCAAGCCCTCGATGGATTCTTCTGTTGTGGCCGGTAAATTATATGTACTAATGTCAACATCATCAATTTCATTTTTCCAGTCCGTATCTGTCGGAGCAGCGTCCATCATGAGCCTTGGTTCAAGCTGTTCAACACGGTAGTTGTTTTGGTTATTATTTTTGCCATTCTTCTTGTTGAGTTTGGACATACTAACTCCGTTCTGTAAAAATGTTAATTACTCACTCTTGAGATAACCATGTTACATAGTCAAAAATATTATAATCCTTCACGCAGCGGACAGATACCGCATCCGTCTTAAGGATTCCATTTAACTTGCCGGTATTATCCTGAGATGTATAGACAGTAGGTCCATGAGCCCAGTTATAATCGCCTTGCCATGGATACCAAAAAGACGTAGACATTTCGTCTTGTTTATTTATTGGTGCAAAACCGTCCTTTGAACTCCATTTAGAAGCTGGTAACAAGGATACTCCATACCTGTTCTCTCGCCCGGGAACCCATATTTCTGATGTAATAACCGCCGCAAGAGATTTGGAAAATTTTGTTATTTGTCCCCATTCTCCAGCATTCATAATATGCCAGCCTTCATCACAGACGCCTTGATGATATACATACAATGCAGAATCCGAATTTCCAGAGAGTGGATATGTAAAATCACCTGGGCATTTATCCGAACCGACAGAAACACTATCACAAGCACTCGGGAATCCCATTGCATTGCTCCAAGTGTAGAGTCCGCCAAAGCCGTGCTCGCAATACCATGAATCATTGTTATAGCAGTATTTCGTTGAATCAGACTGATTTTTTCCGGCTTCAATCATCTTGCCATAATTCAGGTTTTCGGCAAAAAATGTGAAGGGAATAAACCCGTTGTTTATTTCTATCGTGCGATAGACCTTGCCATCGCGAGAATCCGTATGGGAGCCATACTCTACATTAGGGTTAAAAACCTTTGTGGTATCGAAATAACTACTGCTTGAAGCCGCAGAACTGGAAGATCTTAAAATCCAAAAACCATCTGTACAATCCCACTTCAACTGAGTTCCTGACGAATCCTTTCTTATTCTTACCATTCCTTCAAATTCTTCAGAACATGTTTCTAAAGCATTGTCGTTTGATGAAGACGCATTCGATAAAGTAGTGTATTCAGAAGAACTACTTATTACCCTCCCCTTACTTGAAGAAGACTTACCTGTTTCAGCATCATCCGATGATTTAACATCCTTCTCTGCAGAAGATTCAATCTTTTTAGCAGAACTACTTGATTCGTCATCACAATCCTTACAGACCGAAGATGAAGAATCAACCGCTGCATTTTCATCTGGTCCGTTGCTAGAGGCCGACGAAGAGTCATCGCAAGCCGAGAACGCAAGCATTGCAAGCGCAACCGCACTCACCAAGCCGAGTTTCTTTATCGTTTTCATTATCCATTCTCCTGTTATTAAACTTTCGTTTCGCCCTTGCCGCCCAGGTTGTCCGGGTCTATAGAGAGCAGGGCTTGAATGTCCGCAGCGCTCAGCGGTGCGGGCTGTTGAATATCCAAACTTTTCTGGTTTTTTACTATCAAGTTCTTGTTTACGGACTTGATTATTTCGCCGGAATCTTCCGCCACATACAGCCCCGTCTCGGGGTTACGGACAAACTCCGTGTTGGCAAGCTGCTTGATGCTCGCCCTGGTCAAGAAGTCGGCGTCGTTCGGGGTCACATTGACGGGCTGTTCTATCTCGCCAATCACCGCCGGGGCCTCGATAACGGCTTCGGGCTGTTCAATGCCACCCGGCAGCACGATATCGCCCGGTGCGCCATCCATCATCTGTCGCCGTTCCAGCGACTCGATTATAAAGGGATTTTCCTTGCTCTCTTTCATAAACTGCTAAAGATTCATTGTCGCCGTAGAATCTCCATATTGGTTTGTTCTTTTCAAAGTCAGCGTAATGTTTTTGTCCTTCAATGCTGGATTAATTGGCATTTCGTCAACAAACTTATTAACTTCAAGGAATAAATCTTTTATTTTTACATTAATTGATGTTTCGTCGTTTGCATCAATTACAACCTTTCGCAGAAGTCTAAACAGAGGATTCTGGGGATACAATTCCGAATATTCGGCAATTCGATGAGTGGCCCCAGTTTTAGCAACAAAACCATTGAAATTTTGGCAGGCAATAATAAAATGAATTGAGAAATCATCTAGCGAAAAATGCTCGCAAACACTTGAAATGCAATAAAATTTGAAGAAAGAATACACTACTTGATTCAGAGCATGATTTATTTTTTCTGTATCAAAAGTTGACTTTAATTCAACAAACAGCAGGTTATGTTCATCATTAGAAGCATCCTTGTAGATAACAGTTCCATCACAATCAAAATCTTTCAAATAAGAACTTCGTACACTAGTCATCTGAGATAAATTTTTAAGCAAGGCACTACTAAATCCGCAAAAATTTATACCAGACTTTTGAAGAATTAAATCAGTAAAGTTTGACCCCGGATCAGATTCTTTTATAGCAACTGAACCTAAAGTGCAGGGTAATAACGAGCACCTCGCCCCTACATCATACATTGACTTAAAAGATTCTATAAAATTCATTATTGAGACCTATTTAAGATATTCTTCTAAATCATTCTGCATTTTAAAACTATCTTTTATTGCCTTATAGAAAGATGTGAACGGAATTCCATTTTCTAGATTTTGTTTTTCAACATCAACTGTGGAATCTTCTCTTTCCGACAGGTAATATGCAGATATCAATTTAGAATCTAGTGCTGTTTTTTCATTAACATTGTATTCTGCACAAAAAGCCATAAAGACATGTTCATTTTTTTCTTTTAACTTATTCATCAAAATCAATTCATTGATCCTTCTTAAGAAATAATCACTGTGAGTCGTTATTTGCATCGACGCTCCCGCCGTTACAAAAGCGGCAACAATATCAGCAACCATCCGTTGTTTTAACGGGTGCAAATGCGCTTCAGGTTCTTCAAATAAAACCGAAATTGTCTTCACATTGTTTCTTTTCGCAATCAGAGTCAAAGGAGCTATTTCGCGAATCGACGCAGCGGCAGCCGACAAAGGAATTTTAGCATCCCTTGTGATGTAGGTATATTCACCACCATCTTCCTGAACTATTTCACCTTCAAGAATATCCCTAATAAGTTTTGACAGATCTTCCGATACAGACGATTTCAATTCGGTTGCAGACTCGAGCTCTTCCTTTTGCCGTTTAAATTCTGCATAAAGGCCGCTTTTCGGTTCAACATTTTCAGTCATCACGGGACCCCTTGATGGCGGGAGGCAATACGCCTTAGCAAGCGCTTTGTAGTCACCAAACAAGAGTGTTATTAGCTCGGCTGCCAGAACAACGGAGAAGGGAGACATCGTCTCATCACCAATATTGTTGTTAAGTTTTGTGCCAACCCTTAAAGAAATGTGGTTCGTTGATAGCAATACATAGACTTCATCATCATTAACAATGCCGACAAGTTCTTCCTTGTAATTAAAGATTATTTCATCAGGAACTTTTGAAGACAACGTAATGCCGATAGAGCCTTGAAGGGTATCATTTTTCAAAAGATACCGCAAATATTCAATGGCATCCTTTGCAAGCCATTCTTCCAATTCTTTTTTTGAAAAGCGCAAGGCTTCGCCTTCACCTCTGAAGGAACTTACCATTTTTTTATAATCAAAACCTTTACTCTTAAAGAATTGAGTAAGTCTTGATCGTTTTTCCCACAGAATGGCATAAAAGTAATGGACCAGCATAGCCAGATAACTCTTGCCTAATCCTGAATCTCCACAAAAAATTGTCAAGGGAGAAATTTCAATTTCTGCATCCCTGATTTTGCCCAAAGAATGCACAACGATTTTAATCTTATCCATTTTTAAATGCCTTGTTAAAGAAAACCTTTCCCTCCTCCCCCTCCCCCAAAGAGATTGGACCTTGGGGGGCGGTCGGGGCGAGCGTTACTTGGCCGACTTGCCGGTGGCCTTGGCGGCCGCGGGAGCGGCAGGGGCTGCCGCCGGGGCGGTATTCACGCCGATGTCGAGCGGGCCATACTTCTTTTCGTAGGCGCGCACGGTAGCGCTGAGCATAATGGCGAGGCGCTTTGCCGTGTAGGGGTTCATCACGATACGGTCGGAGATGGCGACATCGACCTTTTCCTGGTTCATCTGCCATGCGCGATTCACGCCGAGAATCATCATCACCTCTTCGCGCCCGGCCACTACGTTGGTCGCGTTCACGTAGGTGGTGCGCATGTCCTTGTCGTTCCATTCGATTTGCGGCTGCTTGTTTTCTGCCATTTTGCAATTCCTTTGTTTTTAAGGTTAATGTCTTTTGGATATTTAGTAAAATGGAGGGGCTTTTACTAGATTTCCGAGGCATATCAAGGGGTTTTATGAACCTAGTTAAACTTTGTACATCCTTTGTCACGGCGTTTGCCGTGGCGGCTCTCATTTCGGGCTGTTCCGTGTCCGATTCCGAGGACGACGAATACTCCAAGTGGACCTTCTCGGGCAGTGTCGTAAGCGGCTCCACCGGGCTTGGCCTCGAAGGGGCCTCCATAGACTACATGGACGGTTCCGGCAAGCAGAAGACGGCCTATACCGACGAATCGGGGGCATTCTTCATAGACGGCCTACCCTACGGCCAGCACACCTTCACGTTCAGCCACTACACGGTTGACAAGAAGGACACGCTTTACTACGCCCCCAAGATTATCACGGTGGCATCCACGGGCGAATCGAGCTACATGGAGGGCGTGGTGGCGAGCGGGTCGCGCGTCGTGCGGCTTTCGCCGCTGAACGCGGGTATCGCAGGCGAACTCTATGTGCAAGAAGAGGCCACGGGCGTAAAGTCACCCGCCCCCAAGGTAAAGCTGCGACTTGCGCACCAGGACACGGCCTTCGTGAACATCGCCCCCGAAACTTTCTCCGCCACGACGGATTCGCTCGGCCGCTTCACATTCAAGAAACTCCCCGCCGATTCCGGCCTCACGCTCTCGGCGGAACCCTTCACCTACAAGGGCAAGACCTACCGCTTTTCGAACACGGTGCTCCCCCGCCTGCGTTCCGACGCCGTGCACGACATGGGCAGAATCTTTCTCGTCCGCGACACCCTCAAGGAGAGCGCCCCCGTCATCGTATCTTCAAACGTAATGGACAACAACCGCATGGGCTACAAGAACCTCTCGCCGCTCATCACGCCCTACTACGTGTTCAGCGAGCCGCTCAGCAAGGAGAACATTTCCGTGGGCCTCGCGGGCGATTCAGCGACAGTCATCACGCCCGAAATCAAGGGCGACACGCTGTACCTGCGGCACACGGCCCCGCTTGCCGCCGAAAAGTCCTACTCCGTGAGCATCGTGGGCTACACCAAGAAGGGCGAAAGGCTGACCGTAGACCTTTCGGGCGACGCAGCCTTTACCACGAACCGAGGACTTTATGCCGTCACGAGCAACGCCTGGGCGGCAAGCAGCCGCTACAAGGCGACTTTCTCGGTAAACGACACGCTCTGGGTCAAGTTCTCCGACTCGCTCGCCACGGTCCAGTGGAGCAAGGCGGCAAAGGTCAAGAAGTCAATCTACGCCGACAACGAGTCCCCCAATGCCGACGCCTGGATCAAGGCCGACACGCTGTTCGTCAAGATGTTCGAAACGTTCGACGACTCCCTTGCGGCGGGCGACACCGTGGGCATGAACATCACCGCCCACGCGAAGAACGGGCTCTACTTGCAGGGGCTGACGGTGCTCACCGAGCTTTCCAAGGCCCCCGTGTCCAGTTCGTCCGAGGCTTCCAGCTCTTCCGAAGCTTCGAGTTCGTCGGCAGAGTCCAGTTCATCGGTTGAAACCAGCCCGTCTTCCGGTTCCTCTAGCGCGGCGGCAGACTGATGCTCGGCAAGGCCCTATTTACAGCCCTCGCCCTCGCGGCATCTGCGCTTGCGCAGCAGGGGTTCGACGGTGTCACGGAGCCCATCAACCAGGCCCGCGTCGGGTTCACCGTGTCCGGGAAGATTGACAGCATCTGGGTCAAGGAAGGCGCGTTCGTGCGCAAGGGCGACACGCTCATGAACCTCGTGAACCGCGAGGAACGGCTACGCGTCCGCATCACGGGTATCACGGCAAACGACTCCTCGGCAGTGCTTTCGGCCAGGGCGAAACTCCAGGCCTACAAGAAGGACCTGGACGCGACCCGCAACCTTTTCGAGAACAGCAACTCCGTAAGCGCGGAACAGGTCTGGGAAAAGCAGATGAACCACGACGTGGCCGCAGCCGAACTCACGTCGGCGCAAACCGAGAGGGAACGCGCGAAACTCGAACACGATGTCGCCCGGGCAGAACTCGAAAAGCGCGTTCTCACCGCCCCCTTCGACGGCGAAATCGTTTCCATATCCAAGAACAAGGGCGAAAGCGTCGAGGCGCTGGAACCCGTCATCGAAATCGCGGATGTGCGCACCTGCCGCATGGTCGCCTACGTGGTGGCGAACAGGGCGGGCAAGCTAAAACCCGGCCAACAGGTAAGCCTTTCGCTCGACGGGCGCAAGCAGGTTCGACGCAAGAAGGGCACGATAGAGTTCGTGTCGCCCGTGGTGGACAAGTCCAGCATGCTGCGCACCGTGAAGGTCATTTTCGACAACACGGACCTGGCCGTCGAGCCGGGTGTCACGGGGAAAATCCTGCTTAAATGAGTTTCCGCGCCGTAAACATCATCGCCACCCTGGCTGTAGTTGCCGCCCTTGCCGCCGAAGAAAAGGGCGACTCGCTGTACCTGGATTTCGGGACGGCCCTGCAGGCCGTGCTCACCAACAACGCCGACGTGACGGAAGCGAAGTTCGCGTGGCTCTCGGAATCCGAGGCGGCCACGGGGGCCTACGGCAAGTTCGAGCCAAGGCTCGTGGGCCGCGCGTTCAAGGAGACCGCCGAACGGCCCGGCGCACTGTTTACGGAGACAAAGGAAGAATACAAGATAGGCGTACAGGGGGCGCTCCCCACAGGCACCGAATACAATGTGGGGTTCAACCAGGCCACCTACACGCACAGCGACTACACCTCGGAACTCTACTTCGGCGGTGAACTGCGCCAGCACCTGCTGAAGGACGGCCCGCTGTTTTTCTCGGCCACGAACGAGCTGGAACAGGCAAGGCTCCGCAGGGAACTCGCCTACCAGAAATACCGCGACGCCCTGAACGATGTCCTGGAAAAATTCTGCGACGCCTACTGGAACTACTACTACGCCGACCGGTTCCTGGCCTCGGCGACGGAATCGGCCCGCGTGGCAAAGGACATCGTGGAAGATGCGGGCAAGCGGCTCAAGCAGGGCCTGCTTTCGCCCCTTGACTATAGCAAGGCCGTGGCGGAGTATTCCGACCGCGAGTCGGCAAGGCTCGACGCACTCGACAAGCTGCGCGGCGCAAGGCTTACGCTGTTGCTCACGCTGTCGTCCGGCGAATACATCCACGACCCCCGCCCCATCGCCATGCGCCCGGACCTCGCCCCCGATTCTGCGGCAAGGCTCGACTCGCTCACATTCCTGGATTCCATGTCGCTCATGCATCCGGGCTACCTATCGCAAGGGGCCGAGGTCATGCTCCGCGAATCGGAACTTTCGGCAAGGCGGGCAGACTGGCTCCCTACCGTGGACCTCGTGGGCAATTACGGCATAAGGAGCAGGAACGACAAGGCCCGCGAGGCCGTGAGGAACTTCAAGACCGAGGGCAAGCGCCAGACAGTGCTTGCGGGCGGCATAGAGATAAACATACCGCTGTTCGGCGGCGTTGCCGAAAGGCACCGCATATCGGCCCAGAAATACAGCGTAAGGGCCGCCCGCACAAGGCTTATGCTGTTGCAGGCGCAAATATTCGAGGAATACCGGATTCTGCAGAACAGGGCGCAAGAAATCCGCGAACAGTGGCGCTACGGGCAGATTGCGGTGGAATACCACCAGAAGGAACTCGAAGAGGAATTCAAGAAACTCGCCATGGGCAAGAGCAACTACCGCGAGATTTTCGAGATGGAAGAGGACCTGCGCGAAGCGGAGCGCCGACAGCTCGAAAACATGCGGACTCTCCGAATCATCGATGTCCGGCTGATGCGGGCAACAGGCAAACTGCTACTGCAGAACGGCCTGGAAACCTGGAAAAACGAAAAACTCGTGCTGCGCGAAGACCTAACCGCAGAATAGGGCTAGTGGCTTACCTAGCAACTCTTTTAGAAAGATAATGAAAAGCAATACCACAATATTCTATAAAATGTGGATTAACGGATGTGTCTGGTCGATACTTTTCAATCAATTGGGCAGGAGTATTTCTTGCAAGTGCTTTCATAGCTGCTTTTAATACAGCCAAACGATTTGACTTTAGAATACTCACATTCAAGTTCAAGACCTCATTTAATTGCTTGTTAAATTCATCATCTTTTGAACAAATAGTGCCGTCATGCAAATTGTAATATATTGCCATTCTCACAGCATCCATATGACATGCTGGATTATATTTCAATGGGAATCCATTTTTGGCAACATCACAAGTCTGTTTTGTTTTAGGCAAACCTTCCTTACGACAAACCGCAAGCATATTACCATAACTTAAATCATTGCCATGTTGATTAGTCTGAGCATCCCAATGTTCAATAGTCGAGTTGTCAACATTAATCACACTCATACAATAAGCGCAAACAAATCCCTGCTCATGCAGCAAAGATTCTTTTACACTATCTTTACAATCGCTAGGCATTCCATCATAAGAAGCCCCCGGAGTCGCTCTATATGAAACCAGTTCTCGTGGTTCAAAACCTTTGTTTATTGGAACCATATAACTACCTCACACTTTCAAGGTAGGTTCGAGCCTCAATCACAGATGGAATTTCCGACACTCGTCTCTGCAACATCTCAATAGCCCGACTGGCAGCATCATATCTTTCCTCATCAATAAGGCGATATATTTCTTGCAAGTCTCGATTGACATCTTCATTTTGACTAAGCATTAAACCACTTGAATCGCCCATCAATTCATCGATGGCTTCGTTTGAGGAAAGTCCAAGACTTCTCAAAGGATGACGAATTTCTATCCCATTATTCGTGTGTTCAAGCAAAAGAATATTACCTGCAGGAACATCACCCAAAATCTGTGGAGAATGCGTAGACATTATAAACTGGCAATTAGGGAAGGCCTCGGTCAATTTTTTTACAACATTTCGTTGCCATGCAGGATGAAGATGCAAATCAATTTCATCAATTAAAACAATTCCAAGACCTTTGAGCGGGTCTTCCAAACAAGCATTAGCCATAGAAAGCCTACGGGCTAAATCACCGACAAGAGCAATAAGACATTTTTCCCCATCAGATAGTCCTTCCACCCTTACTGTTTGTCCATTCTTTTTCATTTCCATTCGCAAAGGGGACCGACGAACGGTTAAATTGGAATATTCAGGCAAAAGGATTGATAAGGCTTTGCGAACAGCCTCAAGAGACTTATCTCTATATGACGGATTAATAATACGTTTTTCATTTTCAAGATCTTCTTGATTTCGGAACCATTCAAAAAACACCCTAAATCGAGACTGGCTTAACATATTATCATCAAGAGCATTGATTCCTTGAAATAGATGAGCCCCCTTTATGCGTAAGGGAATATCAATAATCGCTCGGTCAACTGGATAAAAAACAAAAAGGGGTACACAAACAGCACTTTCATTTTCAGAAAGAGCTTGCTGTATTCGAAAAGCCCATTCATTAACGTCACTCAAATCAGAACGGCCTTGTTCAAGTTTACCCTTTGATGTTGCTACAAGACTCCACGAAAAAGATTCATTTCCATTTTCAACAACAAGCGATATTCGAGATTCATTTTTTCCATAAGAAATATCGCTATACTTGTCAATAGCAATCCCATTAGCTTTTATATTCCCTATTCTACGAGATGGCCACGAAAGAAGTTTAGCCAATGCACCTAGAATAGTGGACTTACCAATGCCATTTTTACCAGCAAGAACAGTAAGATGGGAATCAAACAAGATTTCGGTATCAGAAAAAATCTTGTAATTGTGGAGATTTAGTTTCGAAATATGCATAATACAATTTAAAGATAGAAAATTACTAAATGAAAGTGAACTTTGCGTTACCAGCGGCAAGGGCGGTCACGCGAATCTCGTAGTATGTGCCAGCGTTAGGATTAGCGGGTAGTTCCTTTTCGTTCCAGTAGGGGTTCGACACCGACTCCGTCACGGTGACACCGTCCACTACCCATTCAAGGGTAAGCGGAGGAATTGTGCCACCACCTTCTGTGCCAATCTGGAGCCGGTGCTGGTACCAGGGGGACGACGGCGTTATCGTCAGCAACACAGTCTCGCCCTCGCGGAACGCCACCGCCTTGCCCGCGGCAGGAAAGTCAATCGTGCGCGAAATCGTGCCCGGTGTCACTTCCTGCTGCACAGTCCAGTCCTTGTCCGTCGCATCGGTGAATGTATCCGTGCCGCCGTTTGCAGACGCTTCGAGCGTCACGCCCGGCACATCGCCATCTTCGAACTTGTCCTGGATATCCTCGGCATCCACGTTCGGCGAACCCAGGTATGCCGCATTGTCGGCCTGGTAGTTGTTGCTTTCGAGCACCGTTTCCACATCGGGGCGGAACACGCCCACGGGGTTGTTGTGCTCCAGCACCAGCGAGGCGTTGTCGCCAAGGGCGACATCGTCGCCCGAGCCGAGTGTCACCGTATCGAGCCCTTCGCCCGCCACAACCACATCACGGTCCATGCCCGTATAAATGGAATCTTCGGCACCGAGGGCATAGAGGCCATCGTCAAGGGCCACAGAAGACGCCCCGTTCACCCGGTTGATGTTCGCGAAGTCTGCGAGGTCTTCCCCGGCGGCATACGGCACATCCATATCGAATGTGAGCGCGGCGCTGTCGCCGAATACAAGGTCGCGGTCATGGTCACCACCCACGGCGGCATCGGCCCTGCCCGAGCCCGCCACCACCTGGATAGCCGCAATCACAGGCAAGTTCATGGGCCACTGGCCGCCTTCCGTGTGCAGGTTGCGAATGTACAGGTCGAAGGTATCGCCCGCAACACCGTGGAACACCACGTAGTTGCCGATGAGTTCCACCATGGGGGTGGCACCCACGGCAAGGTTCGCAAGCGCATCGCTACGGCTCCTACAGGTCGCCTCGCGGTAGTCGCCGTCGAAGGCGTGGCCCTTCCAGTCGTTCAGGTAGCGGCTACCATCCTCGGAACCCTGGATTTCGTAGATGTGGCTGTGGGCGTCCGTGTCGGAATCGTCCGCACCCAGGTATACATACACGTCGCAGGTACCGCCCGCGCCACGGAACGAAGAAAGGTTCGTGAGCGAAACATGGATGTCCTGCTGTTGCTGGGCGGCCGTGTAGCCCGCGAACAGGCGGCTGTTGGCCGTGTCGCCGTCCAGTTCGGTAGAGGTGCGGAACACGAGGCTCCCGTTCTGTCCCTGGTCAGTCGTTCCCGAATCGTACGATGTCAGGGAAATCCCGACGGAACTGTCCGTGACCGTGCCGCCGTTGCTGTAGCGCAGCACCGGAGTCGTAGAATTCTCGTTACCCTCGTGCGTGTACAGGTGGCCGTTGTACAGGTAGAGGTTGTTCCATCCGGTGTCGTGCACCACGCCCGCATGGCCCGAGGCCATGGTGGAATCGTCCGCGCCACGGGTCGTGAAGTTGACGCTCAGCACCTTGCGACCGTCCACCGTCGCATCCTTGAGCTGTTCCAAGTCGCGGATGGCGGCAGGGCCGTTCGCGACGTCAAGGCTTTCCGCCGTAGCCTCTTCGCCAAAGAACGCCTGAGCAATGCCAAGCTGCGTGAGTTCGGACTGGCTACCCGCAAGAATCTTGTCGCCGCCGAGGCCGCCAACAACCGTATCGTTGCCGTCGCCAGTCACTATGCGGTCGTCGAACGAGACACCCTGCACAAGGTCGTCCGCGTCGGGGTCAAGGCTACGGGCAGACGACACCATGGTATCGCCATTGCCCAGGCGGTCCTCGAACCGGAGCAAGGCGCTGTCGCCGAACACAAGGTCGTTGTCGCGTATGCCGCCCGCAAGTTCGCCAAAGGTCGCCATGTAGTCGCTGCCGGCACCGCCCACGACGATGTCGTCGCCGCCACCCGTCGAGACGGTATCGTCGCCACCGAGGTTCAGCTGCGTAGACACGGCCACATCCTGCGCATGCAGGTCGCCGCGCACCTGTATGGCCGCGATTCCCGGCAGGTTCTTGCCGTTGGGGTGCTGGTCGGGGAACGCGTCCTCGATAACCACGCGGAAGCTGTCGGCAAAACTGGCCGCAGATACCGTGAACACGGCGTAGTTCGCGTAGGTTGCCGCGGATGCCGTCGTGGCTGTAGCCCGTTCGTAGCCGCCGTCAAAATTTTCGCCTTCGGCATCGTCCACATAGAAGCTCTGCAGGGCAGCACTGGAGTCGCCCACATACAGGCTCACCTTGCGGACGCTATGCACCGGCGCGGAATGGGAATCCGGTATATCCAGATAGACCACCACCCTGTATTCCGTAAAGTACTGGGCAAGGCCATCCACCACGACTTCGAGCCTGTTGTCGCACTGGGCGTTCGGGGCCGTGGTCATTAGGCCCGCGTTCATCAGCGCCGCATCCGCGTCGGTAGAGGCGTTCGCGAAGTTGTGGCCGTAGGCCTGCAGGTTGATACGGTTGTCGGTATCCGTGTTGCGGTGGCTCTCGATGCCGCCGTAGCTCACGCTCACGGCGCTTGCACGGGTGCCGTCGTCAAAGCGCACCACCTCGCGGTCGTCGTTGCCGTAGGTACCCGCAAGGTTCCCGCCCACGTTGTTCCAGTTGGCGCTGCGGTAGTCGTCGCCATGGGTCGCGTTCAGGGCGCCCGCGACAGCTTCCGACGAAAGCCCGGTCTGCGAGGCTCCCTGGAAGTTGAAACTGAGCGTCGCCTCGGTGCGGGTTTCCACACCGCTTTCGGCGGCATAGCCCTGGAAGGTCGCAAAGCCGTTGTCGCCAAACACGACATCTTCACCTTCGCCAGTCTTGATATGGTCACTATCCAGGCCACCGAACACCACATTGCGGCCATTTCCGGCATCGATGGTGTCTCCACCTGCACTACCGTCTTCGAGACCCGCTCCCGTAATATTGCGGTCCTTGTTGGTGACCATAAGCGCATTGCGCCCGGTGTCCATAATGACCTTGCCGCCATCACCCACAATGATGTCGTTCCCGGCACCCGTGGTAATGGTATCGGCATCGGTTCCACCGATAATGGCATTCTTGCCGTCGCCCGTGGTAATCGTGTCGCTACCGCCCTCGGTATCGCTCTTGCTCTCGGCAATCAGGCGATCCGACAACACCGTGTAACGTCCACCATCACCAATCACAACGTTATCGCTGCCGCCAATACCGATTGTATCGCCAGCCTCGCCGCCCATGGCGACATTCTTGTTGCCGCTGATGGTCACAGTATCAACATCGCCCACGGAATCGCTCGTGGTCTCCACGATATGCAGGCCGAGGTTCAGCGAGTCGCCATAGACCGCACCCACATTCGCGGCATTGTAGTATTTCACGGAGCCGTTGTCGCCAAGGGCAATGTTGTTGTTGCCCGAAACAGTAATGGTGTCGCCATCGGCACCGCCAATCACCACGCTATCGGTGCCGCCGACATTTATAGTATCGGTTCCACCCTCGTCATCGTTCATAGAGTGGATTTCGTAGGCTCCGCGGCGTACGCCGTCCGTCTGCAAGCGATGCACGGGCCCGTTTGTAGCGGTATCGTCGCCATGGTTCTTGCTTATGCCAGTCGTATAGTCTAGGCCGCTGTTCGTGGAACCGAGTACCGTCACGGGGTTTTGCGGGTCTTCGCCGTAAAGCACCTGGCCACGGTCGCCGAACGCGATGCCGCCACGGTTCATGTTTATGGTGTCGTCACCGAGACCACCGAAAACAACCATGTCGTTGCGGGTCACTGCATTCGAGGTGGCATTGATTATATCGTCACCACCCTGGGCGTTCACCACAAGCTGACCGTCGCCACTGTAGCCATGCTTGAAGCTTACCGAGACAACGGAAACGCCGCTAGCAAGCGTGAAGGCGCGTTTCACGGCAAAGTAAACCGAATCGAATTCCGTCACTTCACGGCGCTGGGTGGTGCCGTCGCTCAGCGTGGCATCTACATAGATTTTTTCCGATACATCAAGTGCGGACTTGGCCTCGTTGAAAGCCTCGACACTTCCAGTAAGCGTGTAGGCGTATGTCGCGCCACCGTTATCGGCAGTTCCCGAAAGAACGGCAGATGTACCCGAAGCAATTTCAGTTGCCGATTCCTCGGCATAGCTGTTTATGTTCACGGTATCGTCAGTAGCGTTTCCGCCAGAAACGCCAGAACCCGTATTCACCACGGTGAATGTCTGGAATCCGTCCTCGCGGTAGATAGTCTTGTTCACATTTACCGTGTCGGAACCCGAACCCAGGTTGTATTCGGCATATTCCATCTGGGCGGCCGCGATACCGCGTTTGCCAATATCGTCATGCTCAAAGCGGACGGCATGTTCGTCAAAATCCATAACCGTTCTTTCGGCATCTTGGATATTTTGTTCAATCGAGGCAGCACTGTTGCCAAATTCAGCCCTTTCCTCACTGCTTACATTCCCGTTTTTCACGGCAAAAGCATTGAGCGAACTCGTTTCGTTTTCTTCATCACCCTGGTTGTTTACAAACAGGCGATCAACGCTCGCATCTTCATCGATAAACAAGTAATCCTTGCTACCAGAGAACAATACGTTGGAATTGTTTGCATCAAAAACAGAAACGGATTCGTTCAGGGTCAAGGTGTATTGGCTGCCGTTGGCTACACAAGAAACTATCTTGAACCAGTCAGATTCCCGATAGGTTTTCTTGTCATTACCTTCGCCAACAACAATTCCGTTCGAACTACTTGCGACCAGTCGAATGGTCTTGCCTTCAAACGAATGTGAATCAGAAAGGTTTATCCCAAGCCCCGTAAGAATACTATTTGCAGACTCTATCGTTATAACGAGGGTCTTTCCTGTTACAGATGTAAATCCGAACAACTTATCTGAAGCGTAGTCATTCTTTTCGTTTAGAGTGCTAGCCTCCACATAAGAACTGCCTTCGTTAACCTTATGCGCATACGAAAGCATCGAGGGATTATCCGTATCCAAATCAACGCTTTGCCCCATACCGAACGCATAAACAGCACCATCTATGTCATCAATCAGGTTCTTTTCTGTCTTGTGGACCGTCACGAAGCCATATTCCTCGGATACGGTGTCGGTCTTGGCGCGGAGCCTTACCGTCTGCGCCTGATTTGGATTTTCAGGGGTAAACGTAAGTTCAATATATTCACCATTTGTCGCAGGATCCACATTTCCGTTTGCATCGACAAACTGCATTTCCTTCGTCAAGTTGTAGGTGCCGTCCTGGTTGACAGAACTGACCGCATCAAGAACACTAATCCTTACCTTTACGGAACTACGGCCATCGAAGTTTCCCCTGAAGGAAACGGTATACTCGACAGAGCTAAGCGAACCAGATTCCGCAAGGATTGTAGAATGATCCTCGATGTGTATGCTCGGTGCCGTATCGACAATAGAAGGAACACTTGCAGGCATATCTGATTCCGGGGGCAAGAACACATCCGTTTCGCCATTATTTCTGGGAGAAATGGTCAGTTCCCCGTGCAAGGTCATCATTCTTCCGTTTATCGAGTTGTAGAAGACGATTGTATCGCCTTGCAATTCGTACTCGACACCAGCGACATAAGTGACACCTTCAACTTCCGCTGCACCCCTGGCAAGGATTTCCGAAGCAGTCGTAGAACCTTCAGCCTTGTATTCTACCTTGATTTTGGAGGCGTCAACATCGTCATAGACCAAATGAGCCTTGGAACCGTCTATTCGCAAGCTGCTTGCACGATAGAGGACAACCAGATTCTTTTTCGTCAATGCGGAATCTAAATACAGTACGCCATTCTCTACACAGTACAGGTTTGTCTTGTCGCTTGCTGCGTCAAACGCAGACTTCGTCTGTTGAGTCAAAAAGCCGCGTGCACCAACAATATAGGCGGAAATATTAGACATCGGGTCAAGACCATTTGCAACATTGCCAAGTTGCACAGAGTTTCCCGACACAACAAATTCTTCCGCTTCGGCAAGAAGTCCATCTGCCGAACGACTTACAGCACCATCCGCACTAATCTTTATGGGGAGCGAGGATACGGACTTTGTCAATGCGACATTATCGCATTCACTAGAAATCGTGATAGACTTGAGCGATTCCGATTCTTTGAGAGCATCAGCAAAAAGGCATACAGCAATCTTTGCAAATTTCTTGGAAGAATTCAATTCTACGGGGAGTGTAGAGCAGAGATTCCAATTGCTACTGAAATCTGTATCGGAACTAGATACTTCGGCAAGCATTATTTCGCGAGCGCCGCTCTTGAGAGCCTTGGCAGAAAGCATCGGAGCAGAAAGGTTCACCTTCACCGTCCCAACACTTTGTCCGTTCAACAAGTCGCCAGAGTAATGCACATAGAAGAATGCAACTCCTACGCCATTATTAACTTCACTCAGCGTAATTTCAGGAACATTGATGGAGTTTGCCTCGCTGGACACGAATACGACTGGTTCACTCGAAGTGTCGTAGAGTGTATAAGATTCCGTCTTGCTTTCCAGAACCTTATTTTCACTATCCAGCAATTCATACTTGATATCGCAACTTTGCCCATCGGTATTGGAACTACGAAGCGTATGGTCTGCATCTAGGCCACCCATGCTGAAGGTATCGTTGCCCTTGCCGCCATTCAGGTTCGTGATTTCACCCTTATTGTTGCCAATGACATTGAAAAGGTCGTCTCCAGCGGCAGCATCGAATGTTGTCGATTCGACACCGCTTGCCTTTACGCTCACAATGTCGCTAAGCATGCCATCTTTACTTACAATCACCGTATCATCGCCGTTCGTGCCACGGACAAACATGGAGTCGTTTCCGAGCCCTCCATCAATTGACATGGCTCCCCGCACGATGGTTTTGTCGTTTTTATCTTGGAAGCCATAAACAGAGAACTTGTCATCACCCTTGCCACCGGACATGTTCAGCGAACCGGCATTGTTCAAGGCCGCGAAGGTATCGTCTCCAATGTCACCATCCACATTCAATGTGGTATTCTTAGAAACACCATCGCTCAAGTATTTCTCTTCGTTGGTTTGTTGGGTTCGGAAGATATCAACAGGTTGGATTGAAGCTGGGGTTTGGTTATCGCGTTCCGAATTGTAGAGTTGCCCAACCAAAACAGTATCGTTGCCTGCACCGCCATTGATATTGGTCGTACTTGCAGTACCATCGACAGCAACAGTATCATTACCACCATTGGCATTCAAGTTGAGGGTCTCTATTGCAGAGGTAAAGTTCACTCGTTCAATGTTCGTATTGAGCGAAAGATTATTAGGATCCGGTTCCGTGGGAAGCATGGCGACAAAGCCTAAATCGCCCGGTTCACCTTGTGTTTTCTTGTTTCTGCGCACAAGCAAATTATCGTCCGACTCAGTCCCTTCAACAACAAGCGTATCGGAACCGTCTATTCCCGAGTCAGTGACATTTGCATAACCGACAGAACTTTCACCCATCAAATTCACGGTAACAACGTCGCTACCGCCCTGACCGTCAACAAAGTCCATGCCCGGGCCAGTCGTTATCTTGTCGTTGCCGCCCGTCGTCTGTGATTTCGCATTGGCATATATCTTGCCATGTAAGCCATAGTTATCGCCAAAGACAATCTTGTCATCAACACCGGGTTGAGCGGTCAATTCATTTCCATCGGCAATCGACGACGGCTGGTAATCCGTCACACCATTGTCGCCGTACAGCATATCGTTACCGGCACCACCGTCAATGATGTCATCACCGGCACCGCCATAAATCAAGTCGTTATCGATGCCGCCGCTGATTGTATCGGCACCACCATCGCCGTCGATGATGTCATTTCCGATACCGCCATAAATCTTATCGGCTCCGCCATCAGTATTATCAGCACCATCATCGCCAAAGAGCAGGTCATTACCGTCGTCGCCGTAGATGGTGTCAGAACCTACCGTGCCCAAATCAGAAGAATGTGTCAATATACCATCGTTTATTTTATTCTTGAGATTATTCGTGTATTTTGTGTATATTGTATTATTTGTATCAACCTTTATCTTAAACTCATTTTCATTTATTGTGACATTATCAGGTTCAGAGGCATTTCCATTGAAATGCGCATCAACAAACTCTTGGCTGAAAGCATGTTTTCCATTCGCAGTAAAAGGAGCAACAGCATCGTTACCTGCTAAAACAATCCTGTCGCCGAAGACAATATCCATACCCTCGCCGCCATGGATGGTGTCGTCACCCGAACCACCAAGAATGCGGTCGTGGCCTCTTTCTCCATAAATTTCGTCCTTGTCTTTGCCGCCATCGATATGGTCGTCACCGCCACCGCCGTAAATAACATCATTGCCATCTCCGCCAATGAGCGTATCCTTACCGCCATCTAGGCTTATATCGGTCCTATCAATTTTAAGAATGGTTTCCGTTTCATCGTAACGGCCACCATCGCCGAAAATGTAATCAGCGCCAGCACCGCCATCAATTTGGTCATCTCCGGCGCCACCGAAGATAATATCCTTCTTGGAGCCCCCTAAAATTTTATCGTTCCCGGCAACACCAGGGTCAACATTCGCTTCAATAATATATTTATCGTCATCCTTGCGAACTGTCCCAGTATCGCCAAAGATTATGTTCAAGCCATCTGCACCGATAATAGTGTCATTGCCAGCACCACCCCATATAAATACAGCGTGGTTATTAGCCATTTGCAATCCAGAAAGGTCAATGTAATCGTCGCCATCGCCGCCATTGATTTCTATGTCAAAATTGGCGTTACCAACAGATGTGACAATCACCTTGTCATTGCCCTTTTCGGCATTGATGATAAGCTTTCCATCAACCTTTTCTGAATGCCCATATTTATCAAAGACTTCGCTACCATTAACATCTAATTCTAGTATTTCATCACCATCATCCAAAGTTTTATTCAAATCATTGGTCGCTACACGACTCGATGCATTAGAACCAATATTCGCAACGACATCATCACCCGATTTTGAAATCATAATCGGAGCAGTTTTGTGTTTGAACTCGAACTCAAACAGAGTTATATCGTCAGTAATATTCCACTTCTTGGTATAGAAAAGTAAATCTACATAAGCATACAACTTAGCAGTAATGGCACCATTCACATCGAAGAATCCAAAAAGGCCTTCGCTCTTAAACAATTCAGTAATTTCATTCAGTCGAATTTTACCGTCTTTGTTCGGATCATAAAGATTAAATCCGACATTAATGCCAACACCGCCGCCGACTCCTGCACTTACACCAGCGTTGAGTTCTGCCGCAGCAGTCAAGCCACCATAGAACGAGAGTTCGTTCTTATCGTTTCCTTTTTCATCCAAGTCATCAACATAAAAACCATTCAGCAGGCGGCCATAATCCTTATAGTCACTCTTTACCCACTGGCGGATGCCCAAGGTATCATAACCGAATGCAAGATCAATACTTGCATTGAATGCTACACCAAGACGGGCGCCCAATGGTCCCCAAATTCTGATAAACGTATCCCAATCGAAATCAAAACTCAGCTTGGGCATGTTATAATGCACAAGTGTAATATCTTGGCCCAACAAAAGCTTGAAAATGTCGCTAGGATTGTCCCAAATAAAAGTCCAGCTTCCATTTCCAACGTTTAAACCATTTCCTGAAAGAGCTGAAGACATTTCCTGCTGCACATTGGGGGCAATATCAAGGTACTCTGTTTGTAAAAGAGAGGCGAAATCATTGGACGAAATTCTTCCATTTAGGAATTTCTCAGCATCACCCTTATCACCGCTTCCACCAATCAAATCCATGTTACCAAGACTAATGGTAATGCCATTTTTATTAAATCCCGATATTTTTTCACTCAACGCAATCAAGTCTTTTATAGCATAAATCATGCTATCATCAAATTTACCCTTGCTATATTGCTTTGCCAAGTCAAGCGGGGTAATCACAATTCCCAAGTCATCAAGCACGGGGAAAGGCGTTGTCAAGAAATCAATAAGGGGCTTTAAAGGTTCCACAACCTGTTGAATTTTTGAGACAATCGGTCCTAGGACTCCATTGACAAACGAGCCCAATTCAATATTCATTTCATGGAAACCGAGAGCATCAATCTCGAAGGATTCTTCTTCCAGTAATTTTCCAGCCTCAAAGACGAACTGTCCCCCAATAGTCGGGAATTTAGGGGTGTTTCCAGCCACATCTTTCGAAATTCCAACAGAAATGTCTGCTTGAACATGAATATATGCTTCATAATTAAAGGTCGGCAAATTTCCTATAACGCGAGCAAGGTCGACCCGTTCATACTTTTCAGGTTCACTAGCATTACTTTTTTCAACGGTCCCAGTATCAACATTTCTTACAAGGGATTCTCTTGCGTGAGTCAAGCTGAACTTTCCATCGTTTCCTTCACCTAAATCAATTCCAAAATTCAACAAAGCCCATGTATCAGTCCCCATAGACAAAGACATTCCCAAACCAGCCAAAGAGCCATTGATAGACGTTTTATCAAAGTCAATCACAGCAGAAACATCTATCTCATTTTGGTCGCCCAAAATCAGATAGAAGCCATTGTCTTCGGACACTCCGAATCCAAATTCAAGAGACCAATTCAGTTTAAGGTTGAGCCCTCCGGTTGCATCCAAACTTAATCCAGGGAATCCGAAATCAAAGCCAATTCCTTGACCATAATTATATTCCCCACCAAGTCTGAAGAACCATTCCGCCTCTTTATTCCCAGAACGATAATAGCTCTTATTGTCAAGACGTGACCATATTGAACCATCTAACACAGAAAGATTTGTATCGTCTTCAATAAGGTATTCTCCAAAAAGCGAATTCATCTGACGAGCGACCATTTCTGCTGTTAGGCCAGTCGATTCATAGACAAACTGCGAGAACGGATCCAAGACAGAATCCTTCAACTTACTTAAGAAATCAACACCCGTGCTAAGAGTATCTCCTACTACAGGGACAGACTTTATATTCTTCGCCAGATTGCTGTTCAAACTTGATTCTAAAGTATCAAACAGCGTATTCAGCCCTGTCACGGCCAGTTTGATTTTGTCAAACCAGTCCATATTTTCCAGGTCACTCAATTTACCTAACTCTTGGTAAACCTCGTTCATATCAACAGCAAACACATTTGTGGCCGCTGAGGTTTCTTGTTCTGTTCCCAATAAATCAAAACCAAAATCAGCCTTTGAGACATCAATAGCCTGCAACGGACAATCTGGTGCCGTTGATGGCTTTAGCCAAGAATCCTTATATGCATCCAGATTAGTATCAAATGTTGATTTAGCCTCATTCAAATCCGAATAGGATATGACTGCGCCACCATTTAATTTTCCAAAAGATATTTTACCCAAGGAATAATTACAGGCGCTAATCGGAAGAACACCATAAACAGCAACCGGTAATGTCACCACAGGTTTTGCCGACAAATCCCAGGTTGCAAAACTGTCGTTTTCGTTTCCATATTTTCCAATCAAACTTGCTTGGGCAACAACAAAAGCGTTAGAGTCATTGGAGCCAACCGTTATCAAATTGGCCAACAGACTGCTATCCGTGCTATCAATCCCCAAATTGAATGACAGTTTTTCACCAACAATATTTACATCTGCACCAAACTTTATTGCATCCGTCAGTTGTAAGTCAAAGGAATTGATACCGACATTTACTTTTGCAGAAAAATCAAGCCAGAAATTTCCTTGAACATTCAAATCAGCATTTCCACTTATCCCGCAAGTTGTTCCTCCAAAATGAAATTTCTGGACAGACGAAAACTCTTTTTCGAAATTAAGATTCAATAGCAAGTTATACTGCGTTTCATCTCCACCTTCATCGTCATCCACAATCTCAAATATTTTTTCACATGAAGCTGGGATTGAAATTCCGCAATCTCTTAAAGCCTTAACCAAAAACGCATTTAAATCCTGAAAACTCGAGATATTACTTTTACGCAGTAAGCTTATTACATCACGAACGTCGTTTGCGACATTCACCATATCGCCAACGGACTTATTAATAACTGGTATTTTTTGATTCGACCCCTCTACCGATTCTGCAATTCTCTTTGCAAGCGAGTCTAAGGCTGTATATAGTTTTTCAACCGAGAATGAAGAAAAATAAGTCAAAAGGCTCTCGAAACCCTCTCCCATGGAGTAGTTCGTCGCAGTCTCAAAGCCATTCTCTAAATCATAGCTGAGCGACACATTACCGGAACCAACCGTTGTTGGATTTTCACCCAAACCAAGTCCATCTACCTTTATATCGAAAGATAATGCGTTGTTAGGATTCCCCTCGACATTGCCAACTGTAAACTCTGGAATCAGTTTATATCGCAATGCAACGGGCCCTTCAGCACTAGAATCTTCATACAATTCAAGGCCAAACGAGGCATGGACATCCAACTGGCCAGTAACATCAAGTTCAACTCCCATAAAGCCAAGAGACGCCTTAACGACCGCAGGGTTTTGAGCATCTTTTTCACTATGCACAATAGAGAAAGACGCATCCGCATACACATTCAGTTCCGAATTCTTGGCAAAAGAAATCTGCTTGGACCAGTCACATCCGAGCAAGGTGCTACCTACAATGCGATAATCATTTTCATTATATTTAAAAGCTGTTCCCGACGAAAAACCTAATTTTTCGAGAATCTTACTTTGGTACATTGATTCAATTGAAAATGCGTTGGCACTTCTAAATTCCAAATGGTCCCAGTTCTCTGTATTTTCAGTCCCGTCGTTGTCACAATAGTGCAGTGTAACACCTAAACATTCCGACGGTTCCGATTCTAGGTTAAGATAGGAATTAATCGCACTCACCAATCCCGAAAGAGTCGTTGAACTCGATAAATTGCCTAAATCGCTTTCAAAATCAACTGATCTTTCACTTTGTGCATTTTTGATTTTCACGTCATCAAGGGAAGAATAAGGTGTATTACCAAACAGCGAACTTTCAACAACGACATCGCTTGCTGTTGTTAATACAAGGGTATCATTCTCAAAAGAAACGGACTTGACATAGTTATCATTCAACAATTCGTTCGCCTTGAATGCATCCCGGATAACAACAGCCAAGTTCGAAGCCGTTAAACAACCAGCCGTATCAACAAGCACAATATTATCGACATTGTCTTTCTTTGCATTGATAGAAATTACATTATGGGAAACTTTGGCAACATTGGGTTTTGTAACAGAATTGTTACTTGCATCTACCACAGGTTTTCCAGAAACTGTAATAGAGAATTGGTCTGTCCCTTTATCTATTTTGGAAACATTAAAACAGTTTGTTAAACCATGCTCTGATAAAAATGAATTTATATCAGAAATTTTGTTATCAGCCTCACTACCGGAATATTGATTGGATTCCAAATTGTAGAAATACGTCACTCCATCTTTCTTAAAGACCGCATATTCGTTTCCATCACTTTTCTCAGCAGTTGCGCGCAGAACGCTCGACATCCGTAAATAGTTGTATGATTCACCATCCTTTATCTTATATGTCGCACTTGCAGACGGGTCGGTTTTGCGCAATAACCGAGAATTATCACAGGCAAAGCGAATTTTTTTATTTCCATCACCCAAATCTTTTACATCCAATACATACAAGCCATACTTGTTGGACCAAGTTTGTATTTCATCGCTTTCAGAATCTGACAACTGCAAAGAAAGGTATTCATTTAATTGACCCTTTAAATCAGTAGCAAGGATTATTCCCTCAGAAGAAAGACGATTTAGTTCATTCTTCGTCACCTGAAAGGCAATCGGTTCCGTCGAATTAGATGCATAGACATCGAATGAAATTTCTGTCCAGGAATCACTAATAGTTTTTTCAACAGTCGTTTGCAAATTTGTATTGGTAAGGCCTAAACTCAAAAAAGCGATATCAGATTCTGAACCTACAACATCAAATTCTTGATTGCCTATAATAAGGATTCGGTTATCCTCCGAATAGTCAAGAGAAAAGCCCGTAGCACTTACGTTCCAAGAAGAATCACCTATTTTTTCTTTAACTTTGCCTATTGTCGCCGCTACAATTCCCAAAGAATTCTTGCCAGAATCAATCAAGTTAAAAGACAAATCATTGTTCAAATCAAATAGGTTGTCATCTTCTAAATAAAAATATCTTTCATCGCTAAAGTCATGGTTTTCGAAACCAATTTCGCCAAGTGTTGTTGTTTTGCCCAACAATTCAGCTTCAAACTCTATACTCAGCGTGAATTGAAGGCCCGCATTGCCACTTATTTTTGCAACACCTTCTGTTGTAACATTGGCAAACGACGAGCCCAAGGATTTCGACAAGTTCAATTCAATATACTTATCTAGCCCAAAACCCAAGTTAAATGCAATCAAGTAATTTTTCAACTGGAAATCCGCAGGAATTTCCATTGCGCCTTCATCAACAAAAGAGTATTGTTGCAGATTTTCACCGACATATTTCATTGAACATACATTAGAAACGCCAAGAAATTCAGCCCAAAGGGTATTGAACAGCGTTACAAAGGACTCAACGCTATCAAAATTTTTCTGATAAGTCGCATCAACTTTTTTTAGCAAGCCCGCAACAAAAACAGTTTCATCACCTTCTTTATAACCCCCATAAACAACCTTTTCCACCTTATCTATTATATCAACAATCTTATCGGCGGAGTCACCCAGAAAATCTAATTTCAAGCGATCTTCTATAGCAGAGCGCAGTGTCGTCTGCAAGGAATTAAGATATATCTGAACCTGGTTAACAAGTGTCTCTCCAGAAAGTGACGTATACTTTTTCAATTCTATGGGAACATCCCAGTTGTTTTGCACCCCATCATATTTAAAGGTATAGGGTACTACGACACCACCTTCACCATTCTTTACCGGCAACGACAAAACATTTACGCTGCCAGACTTTAGTTGGGCAGAATCGAAATTGAACGACACATTCGTTTGCAAATCAGCACCGTCATTCTTTTCAATGCTAAGTAAAAAATTCCCATTCGTAATTTCTGCATTGAAAAGTCCAAGATTTACTGTACCTGAAATATTCGTTTTTTTGACATCAAGTTTAAACTCATCAAGAGAAAAGTCATCAAAACATAGGTTGCCAGAGGCATCGACAAAAACTTTCAATTTGACAGAAATAGATGATTCCACGGTCAATCCAGAAAGATTTAGCAACCCAAAATCAAGACTTTCATTAATTATGTCAATATTGGGCACGAAAGTCAGGAACAAGGATGTCGCTTCTTGTTTGCTATTGCCCAATACACAGGTTCCGTTTCCGGTTTTGTCACCAACAGTGAGCGATTTCAGCACCCCTCCCGTAGAACTTCCCTGAATCAAGCTAAATAGGTTCTGCACCCTAGAAAAATCAATTTGATAACCGTTTCCGCCTTGAACCTGCTGAACGGCACCACTTACAGCAAAAGAGCATTTAGCCCAATAATTCTGCAAGGCCGCAACAATTTCAGGGATAGATTTTTCTACACCATCAACTTTAAACTTCGGATTACTTATAAAGGGAACTTGAGAAAAATCGATTCCCTCAATAATATGCGTCATAGAGAAATCATCAAAACCATTGGCAAGTTTCAGCTCCGGTAATTCCACATATATTTCGTCATTATCATCAAGACCGACTTTTATTGAATCCGTCGTATTATTGAATTCAAAGGGGAATCCATTGTTGGCAGCGAGCTGGAATTCCAAATCCAAGTCAACAGACGGGTTATTTTCATCAAACCCCAGATGGACATCCATTGGCGAATTTCCTGAATCAGCAACTTCAAGGACATTCAGATTCATGAAACGAGCCGTTCCGCCGACATTGCCAATATGCGCAAACAAGTCGCTGACAGTCACGCTCGCACCTGGATTTGTGACAGTAGTTCCATTATCCGAAAGGTTATACTGAATGTTAACTGTAGCGCCAACAGAAAGCGAGTCGTTTGCAGCAATAGCCATGTCTAAAGTATCTAAAGACATCTGCGGCAGATTGCCTGAGCCTGCATACGCATAAGAAACATCGACAAGGTCTCCGTCCATTGAAATATCGAGACCAGAGATGTCCATGTTGGCAAGGACCGACAACAATGTTGCCTTATCAACACTGACGATTTCGCCATCCTGCCTTACAATGCCAGACAAACCGGCATCAGGATCATTTAACTGCGAGGCAATTTGATTTTGCAGGGTATTAAATTTTTGCACTGCATCAGTAGCAATTCCATTAAACAATGCAGAAGCCTCGACTTGGGCACCATTAAGCCCAAGATTACTCAAATCCGCTGTTTCAAAATTTTGGAGTTGCTCCGTTATTTCAGTCTGGAAATGCTCTGCGTTAGTAAAGGTTTCATAGTCAACACTCGCATCCATCATGAATCTTGGTTCAAGAGATTCGATGCGGAAGCTATTTGTAGATTTTTTGTTAATTCTGTTCTTTTTATTATTTGCTTTAGACATATGAAACCTTTACTTATATTAGTTGTTCTCAGTTTTCTTTATTACCATAGCGCAGCGTACAGAGAAGGCATATCTTTTTTTGGCATTCTGAATATTAAGATCTCCATTGTCATAGCCCATATAGGCACTTCGCGAGTACGTATTTTTTTCAAATTTTACACTTTCTGCAGGATAATGGAAGTATGTTGCCTCTCGCAAATTTTTAAATCCATTTGACCAAATATACCCTGCTGGCACAAGACTGAATCCAGTTGCATTATAACCATTAAAACCAAAAGAGGATCTCATATCTTCATAGCTATTATGGACAACATTTTCTGATTGAGCGACAAATTTGTAATCATCATAGGTCATTAAACGCCATCCTTCTGGACAGATTCCACGATGGTTCTCTTCTATCAAATGAGCACAACTCTTGGTATTGCAACTGTCATTAAATCCCATCATTTCGGCCCATTGATAAAGGCCTCCATAATAGTGACAATTTAGGGAATCATTATCATAACAAAACTTTTCTATCATTGTATCATCAACTTGATATGAATTACTATCTACAAACTCTACCATTTTTCCAATATTCAGATTTTCAGCAAACACTGTTAAAGAATCGGAATGTTCCTTATTGTATATAGTCAAATAATGATATTCACGAATATTCTCTGATTCTCGTGTATCCGTATAAATTCCATACTCAAAGCTAGCCAAATTGAAGGGTTGCCACTCACTATCTGTCCCCCAAGGATTCTGGGCTTTACTACTACTTGACTTTATACTGGATGAAGATTGTTTCACAGAAGAACTGCTGCTAGACTCATTCTTCTTGCTCGAAGACGAACTTTCCGAACTATTGGCTTTTACACTAGACGAAGAGGTTTCTTTATCGCTAGAACTTGACACAACTTTTTGGCTAGAAGATGAAACCACGGAGCTACTAGACGATTTATCTTTTTCTTTAGTTTCATTACCCGAAGACTTCTTATCTACCGATGAGGAGGATTCGTCTGCGGGGTCAGCGTCCCTTACACTTGAGGACGATTCAACGGCAGCATTTTCATCAGGTTCGTTGCTAGAGGCCGACGAAGAGTCATCGCAAGCCGAAAGCGCAAACATCGCAAACGCGACAGCACTCACCAGGCCAATTTTCTTAATCGTTTTCATTTCATACTCCTGTTATTAAACTTTTTTTTAGCTTTAACCGTTAAAGGTTCATTGTAAAGGGTTTTCAAGAACCCCTTATCGGCAAAGCCATTTTTTTTCAATTTGTTAGTCATTTTCTTAATGTAAGTCGTCGCTTTTTCCGACAAGTCCTTTTCGGATTTAACTTCATGGAAAAGCCCCAGCTTAATTTGGGCAGGCAACTTATTTTGCATATCGAACAAGAAATCTGTTGGCTTGTCGATTTTTAATGTCACGCGAATCATAGAAATAAAGAACAGCGTATAAGCATCGGGTTCGGTAATTTTATTCGAGTCTAAATCCACCAGATATTTTTCTATGGCATCTCTAAAGAAATTGTAGGAATATAGATTCCTCATCAGCATTTGGAAGAACCACAGAAAATTCATCTCCGAAAAACGCAAAAATGGGCAATCGGCATCCTTTTTCATCTCAAGATAGATGTGACCTGACTCATTGAATGCGCTAGACAAAGTTTTAGATATAACATCATATGGTGTATTGTATGCTGCCAAAAGGAAGTTCGGCGCAAAAAACAGCTTCATCATTTTTTCAAATGTGTTACTGCATTCGAGGTTCTTGAACGCCTTAATTTCATCAGGGCAGTCTTTCAGGCATCCGTAATAGAAATAATAGACATTTTGCCAATTCAGAGTCAGCATTTGCTTGTTGATAGGGAGTGTCTTTTCCAGAGCCTTCCTTCTAGCATACAGGAATTCCAGAATAGCACGGTGCTTGAACGAAAAACATCCATCATATACCGTCACAATGCCGGAATTATCCACTAAATGTCTATATAGTAGCTCAACAACCAATCCGGTGTTGCGCTCGTTTACATATTTTATAAAGAACCCTTTCGCCTCATCTTCGCCTATTTGCGTAAGAGAGTTGTCGAACATGTATATCGCAATATCGGTCGCAATAGCATCGAGAGCTTCATACTGTTTTTGGGCTAGCAAGCCCTTTTCGACATCCCATCTTCCCAAAGACAACTCTACAAATTTCTGGAAAAGTTCGGGCAATGTAGATGGCAAATCTTTCACATCGTTTTTTAATATCTGAGCAAGTAGAATCGCCGTAATGGGAATTTTCGCAATATCCTTAAGCAAATCATTACTGCTTAAATCCGAGAACACCCTATTCGAAAGATTTTCTCTTTTGCAAACATTCAAAATGTAGCGGATTATTTCTGTTGTAGATAGAGGACGTATTTCCAATACACGACAGTCACTCTTAAGTCTTTCTTCTTTTTGAAATAGCGGCGTTATGTTTCTAGTCGCCAGGACCGCATTCACATTTTTCGATTCTATTTTTTGATAAAACTTGAATAACTTTTCAGCTTTTTCACGATCAGGAAAGTTTGCTTCGTCAACACCATCTATAAGGAACAGGTACTGGCCATCATCTTGCAGTTCATCCTGAACACTCTTTTCTATTTCCTTGAGAACAACTTCGTCTGCATCAAGTCTATATTTGGTGCATAAATCCTGATATGTCAAATAAATCGGAATCAACGGGTGTTCATCATTCTTTTGGTCACACAAATCAAGGCCAATCTGATGGAGCATGCGAGTTTTGCCAGAACCAAATCCCCCCTCAAGCAGAATCATTTTCCTTCTTTTGGCACACTCTAAAACATTCACCTTCTTCGGCGGGTCATTCTTCTGCTGATTGCTATTGTATTCGGCCTTTCGTTCAACAACAGTTTGTCTTAAAGAGAATTCTCCTAAATTTTGGGCAAGGGAATTCCTTGACATCATATCCACAAAATATTGCCGTTTCGTCTGCAAGAAGGTATTTGTCGAATGATGCGGTTCCAACCAATCATCACCCATATACTTATCACACATTTTTATAACTTTTTGATAATCCCAAAAGTCAATATCATTATTTTTAAATTTTTCGTTTATCTGCGCCTTTGCATTATTGGAAATGGTGTTGTTTGTCACCACCCAAAATTTTCGAACCGAAAATTCATCTCCGTTTTGTTTTCTTCGGTTCGTCTTCGATTGAGCAATCTGTCGTTCAACATCTTCCAGAGAATTAGAAATAGAACCAACCTTGACTATTACTGCAATAGCTACTTCTTCTTCAGTAATACTGTCATGCGAAATTAATATAAAATCCGCACCAACTTCGTTTGGGCCATGCGTATAATCACAAAATGTTACGACACCCTTCTTTTGCATCGCAAGAAAAAGCCTATTTAAGAAAGGATGAAACTGTTCAACTTCTTTCTTCAAGGATTGGATATATTCTTGTTTCGTCATAAACAGCCTTTTATTCCCCCTCAGCATTTAAAGGATATTCCATTATAGCAGCAATCTTTCTTTTCAAGTTTTCATAGCGTCGCTTTCGATTAAATCGGCTATGAGTTCTCAGCTGTCGAAGAGCAAGTCCGTCCACCTTATTGCCTTTTCCATAAGCAACAGAACCGTCAAACTGATCGGCAGTCAGATCAACAATTTCGCCATCAATAACATTGAAAAAATGCGCACCCTTAGCACCGATTGACTCGTCGCCGACAATCTTGTAGATATCACCGCCTAACAAATCCTGCACGACACATGCCGTCGGCTCACATTGTCCCTTGCATGGGATATCCTTATTCCACGAACCAGGATAACAGGTGTCCTCGGCCCATACCCGATTCAGGACATCCTTCAATTGGTCCAGTTTAGCCGCATCCATAGAATAACAACTCCTACCGCAAAAAGCGATCCAATTAAACATAAAAATAATAAAGAAGTAATCTTTTCCAGCCCCAAACACCCCAAACGAGGGTAAAACGCCCTCATTTTCACCCCACACCCCGCCCCGCAGTCCGACTTTTTTTGTATACCGCTGGAACGTGGGCGTATTATAACCGTATTCATTTTTCAATTAGCGTGACACACGTCACACTGCAAAGTTTTTTTGAATAAAGTTATTGGATTTTCATCAATAAAAAGACATCTTTATACTATAAACAAAATGCAACAAAAGGAGAGATTATGCCCAAAAATGTATGGATGATTATCACCATTGATTCTGTCGCCAACCCTTCGGCAACAAAGGAAAGACAAGACATTCTCGCGAACCATGGTTTTTCCGAACTTTCGCCCCATCATAACATTAGATTACCAGAATCAACCTACATCGGAATCGTTCCTTTTTCAGAAGCCGGGAAAACAAAAGTTGACGAAATATGGGAGGAACTCAAAGCCGCAGATTTAGAACCTCGGCGGATTTTAGGCGGGATAATCAAAGATTGGAAAGTTCTCCGAGACAAGAATGATATAGACTAAAATCAAAAACGTTTGTCAGCTTCTTTCAACGAGACCCGTTTTTGCCCCTTGCCATTCATTTGCCACGGCAGTCCAATCAATAGGCCTTCCATCTTTTCGTGTCCACACATTCCAAAAATCTGGATCATCAGATTGAGGCCGTTGATTCTTGGGTAAGTACCTCATTTTTACAAACATTGGCAACTCAGAAGCCCATCCCAAAAGAATCGCATTCTGTGATGGCAAAGAAGGCAAATCTCTCAGCAATCCTTTTTGATTGTCTGGTATTAAGCGCATTACCAGTTCTTGATCTCTATCATTACTAATTCGATGAAGTAAAAAAGTATTACACTGCGATAATACCGTCGGAGACAATTCAGAAGGCCTTTGAGAAGAAAGAACCATTCCTAAACCAAACTTGCGACCTTCTCTTGCTATTTTCTCAAAAACTTTACAACACATTTCCGAAGCGGATTGATTTTCAGCATCTTCTGTATAACGTTTAACAAAAGTATGGGCTTCTTCCATAACCAAAACAGTTGGTAAACATTTTTCATTCTTTTTACGATATCGCTGCAAAGCCTCAAATGTCATCCTTGCAATAACTGCAGTCAGAATGTGAATTAATTCAGCAGGAACCAAAGATAAATCAATAATTGTAATAGTTCCATTACTAGCGGAATCACCACCTATATAATTATTTAACCAATCATCCAAACGCAAATTATCATAATCCGCTATTGACTTCATTCTGACATCAGACAATAATGTTTTTATTCGAGTTTCCATTACGCTTATATATTCCGATGTTTTAAGAATTTCAGCATTTGCAGAGAGACACTTCAAAAAAGACTCTCCCGAAAATGGGCGTGGAATATCCGCATCTAATTCTCCAACATCTAAATCAACTCCGCCAAATTCAATATAAGCGTTCTGAAGTATAGTCAATATGTCGTCTATATCTTTATGCGAATACGCAAAAATAGGATACCTACATTCAGGACGACTTGTGCGTTCTTCTCTTTTGCGTTCAACCCAGCTATTTATTTCTGCAATACATTTTTTTTGTGATTCACTAAAAGTTTCTTTTACAACAAAACTCTCGTTCCACTTTAGAAGCAGATCATGAAAATTTTTTGGTTTAGGAAAAGATCCCCAAGGGCTACCACAATTCTTTTCACATTTGAGTGCAGTAATAATGGTTGAAATATATCTTCTCATCTCAATTTTTTCATCAACAATAGGAGCGTCTATTCCTGAACGAACCGAACGAAGGGTATTTATCAAAGTTGGTTTTTGAGACTTTCCTGAAGCTTGGGCAAAGGCGCACCACTCATTTGAATTCCAAAACCACAAAGGGACTTTTAATCTGTTTTCTACCTCAGTCTCATTAACCGAAAAATATCGAACATTATGGTCTTCAGCAAACGCTTTTTTGTATTCTCCATTTGGATCTAAGATAATGAATCTTGCATTCGGATTTTCTGATCCAACGTTTTTTTTGGCAGCTTCAAGAGACCATCGAATTAACCCAGCAACAGAACAAGATTTTCCACTGCCAGTATTTCCCAAAACAGCCAAATGCCTTCCAAATAATTTATCAGGATCTACAGCAATTTTAGCGGATTCAGCGAAAGGGGAAGAACCTATTTCCACAAATCTATTTTCACCAGATTCAATGATGGCCTTTAATTGTTTTTCTGTTGGCAGAAGAACATTATCACCCACAGACGGGAAAGAACTCACCCCCCTCTGAAAAGAGTATGTCGAAGATTCTTTTTCCCTCAAAACTCCTAAAGGTTTAACACTCATTTTCCGCATCGGGAAGGGTAAGTCCACTAAACCAAAGTCACCTAGTCCCTGTCTCTTGGGGTATGGTGATTTTTCTATTGTTATCCATTCAATTTGTCCAACCACATAACCGTCTTCGGTATGAATCAAAACATAACCATTGATTCTTGGAAAAACTCTCGGTAGTCCAGTACTAAGGGAAACATCCTCTGGAGCATCAATGTTTAATTGAATCTTAATTTCGTCTGGCGATACAAAATCTACTTGACCAACCTCTAGGGATTCTTGAAATTCTAAAGGAGAACAACTCATTCTTCAACCTCGCCAACAGAAGATTCTGCACCATTCTTCAAATTTCCACTATTATTACTTACGTCGGTTGTATGATTACTAACTAAATGTCTATTTTTTAATATTTCACCAAGTTTATAAGTCGTTTTGTCAATTGCAGACTTTGGCAAATAATTATCAACAAGTTTCTTCAAATCGCCAAATTCATGACCAAGCAACAAGGAAATCTGACTTTTTCGACCAATTTCATTATATGTGTTGATAATTCTATTTTGAGGGTCTTCAAATGCAATAATAACAAGATGAGTAGAAGGAATGGTCAACATATCTTCTATAATCCGGTTTATATGTTCATCTCCAAAACTATATCCATACGTTACCAATGTGCTATTTGGTTTACATGTTGCAGCAGCAAAATCTCGGAACAAATCTACATACGGGTACATAGCTGTCTCACGATCTTTCGCTGCATTGGGATATATCATCATCTTTAAAGCATCGGCACCATACAAGCCGGGAGCCTTCAAATAATCCGCAACATTTTCAGCTCCTAGAGGTAAGCCAATCTTCCGAATAATACTTTGCGTATTCTTTTCAGATTGGACCTGAATCCAGTCAACAGAGCCATGCAATTTAGTATACCTAGCAACCCCCTCCAAGTATCTTGGTTCACCACGAATTCCTGGAGGATTATAATGCATATCTATATTAAGACGAGATGATCTAAAAATCGGATTAAGCCGCCCAACGAAACGATCTAATAAATGAAGTCCAGCTAAATCTGCTCCCTCTTCAATAATGCGATCATAATTTGTCGTAAATATATTGAGTCTGTCTCGTGTTCCACTTCGGCTAGCAAAGCTCATCAAAAAACTTATCAAATAGTTAAAAGCGTCTACAGACTTTCCAGCAACAACAATATTCCTTTCGGATGATAAAATTGAGTTAGCGAAGGATTCTAAAGCACTATTAATCTCCTCGCGTAAGTCGTCTTTACGAGAATCATTTAATATTTCCAAGCCTCTCAAAAGTTCATTAGCGAATCTTATATAATCTTCAATGTTCGGTTTATCACGGCCTGCTGCCGATGCGTAAGATTGTATTTGAGCGTCAAAAATATCCTTACAGTTTTTAAATCCATCAAAATTCATGCCAGTCGCAGAACCAGCTTCTGCTATAAAAGAAACTGAAGTCGTCAATCCAGAACCAATCAATAAAGATAAATGCTCCGATTGAAACAATGCCGTAAGCCAAGGTTCAACGCGACTTCTCAAATCATTTATTGTAATACAATTTGCACCATCATCATTTTTCTTATACCATGCAGGTGCAGAATCGTCCGCCTTAAAAAATGGGGAATCAGAATCATCCCATATAAGTTTTACAAGGTCATCATCATCGCGAATTTTAATAAGATTTTCTTTTTTCCAATTATTTACCAAATTTTCCATTTTTTATCCTTTTTTTACACAACCTTTATAATCATCCTTAAAAAAATAATATTTATGGACAATCAAAGTATTTTTTTATTAAACAATAAATCTATTATGGTTGCTTTTACTATTATTTCCACCCAAACCACACCCTAACCGACAGTCCAATGACCGCACAGAACCAGGAAAAGCCGCAGTTCGACCAGGGCGCCATCATCAAGGCGCTGCAGAACGCCCTGCGTACCACCAGTTCCAAGATCGGGCAGATGAACGAGGTCCTGGACATCGTGCGGGTTGTCGGCGAGGCGAAGACTTTCAAGACGGCGGCACTTGCACTCGCGGGCGAAATCGCCGACCGCCACCACGCCGAAAGGGTGAGCATCGGCATGGTCAAGCACGACTACGTGGTGCTCGCGGCCATAAGCCACACCGACCATTTCGAGGGCAAGATGCAGGTGGTGCGCGACCTGGAGTGCGCCATGGAAGAGGCCTACGAACAGGACGCCAGCATAGCCTACCCGCCCCCGGACGGCGGCACCCCGCTCGCCACCCGAATCCACGAGTACTACAGCAAGACTTACGGCGTGGGGCACATGCTCTCGGTCCCGGTAAGGCGGGGCGAAGAGACCATCGCGGTAATCACCTGCGAACGCGGGGCGCACCCCTTCGACGACGAGGAGTCCGCCCAGATCCACCTGGTAGCAACGCTCACTAGCGCAAGGATAGACGAACTCTACCGCAAGAGCGGCTGGTTCGGCAAGAGGTTCGCCCGTGCCGCGCGGGAGGGGTTAGCCAAGCTGCTGGGCCACGAACACACCTGGGCAAAACTGCTGGGAATCCTGCTTACGGCGTTCGTGCTTTTCGCGGCACTGGTGCCCATCCCCTACAGGGTAAGCGCCCCGGCCATGCTCAAGACCGACCACATCACCTACCTGAGCGCTCCCTTCGACGGGTTCATCCAGAGCGTGAAGGTGAAGCCGGGCGACATCGTGTACAAGGGCGACGAACTCTTGCGACTCGACCAGAAGGAACTCAAGCTAGAAGAGGCCGACCTAATGGCCCAGGAACAGGACAACCGCCGCGAAATACAGAAGGCCCAAGCAAACAGACAGCTAGCCGACCTGCGCATACAGCAGGCCAAGCTCTTGCAGACACTGGCGAAATTAAAGACGGTGCGCTACAAGCTCTCTCGCTCGGTGGTGCGTTGCGAATCGGACAGCGCGGTGGTCATCGAGGGCGACCTGCAAAAACGAGTGGGGTCGCATGTGAACCAGGGCGGCGAGCTGTTCCAGCTGGCATCCATCGAAGAAATCTACATGGAGGCCGATGTGAGCGAACTCGAAGTGAACAACGTGCGGCTTGGCGGCGAGGGCTTCATGGCCATCAAGAGCCGTCCCGATTACGTGTACAGATTCCGCACCACGCTCATGAACCCGACGGCAAGTGTCAAGGACCAGGAGAACACCTTCGCCGTGCGCGGCGAGTTCGTGCGGGCGACTCCCCCGTGGTTCCGCCCCGGCATGACAGGTATCGCGAAGATTTTCGCGGGCAAGCGCACGCTCTGGTGGATTCTTTCGCACCAGGCAATCGACTACCTTCGCCTGAAGCTCTGGTGGTAAAAGGGGGCAAAAGCCCCGAAAAGCAGCAACAAAGTGTGGTTGGAGGTCCTGCAAAAGTCCAGGCATCAATGTCACCTTGTAAATGCAGCTTCCGCAAAAGTTCAAGTGTCTTTGCATAAGTGATGAAGGTGCTCCGGCAATTGTTCAAGCACCTTTGCATAAGTAGTGTTGCCCCTCGGACATTTGCCCGGGCCCCTTTACACAAGAATGCAACACGCCCCGACAAAAGTCCAAGCACCTTCTTCACCTTGTAAAAGCATCTCCCGCAAAAGTTCTAGCACCTTTGCACAAGTGGTGGAACTGCTCCGGCAAATGCTCAAGTGCCAACGTCACTTTGTAAAAGCAGCTTCCGCAAATACTCAAGCAAAAAATTCACATTGTAAATGCTGCTCCAGCAAATGCCCCAGCACCATCACCTAAACGGTGAAGGTGCTCGGCCAAATGTTCAGGCACATTCGTCACCTTGTAAAAGACACTCCGGCAAAAGACCGGGCCGTTTTGCACAAGTGACAAAACCGCCCGGACATTTGCCCTCACTGCTTTACACAAGTGACATTGTAACAAAAGCAAAAGTTCAAGCAACACCCCCACAATGTAAAAGCCGCTCCCGCAAATGCGGAAGCGACTTTACACAATTGGTATGCATAAATCTTGAAAAATGTCCACAAAATTGACAAAGGTATTCCCTTTGAGCAGAGAGAGCACATGCCACAGATACCTTCGCGGCAGTCGTGGTCGAAGGCGAAGCCTTCCTTGCCCTGCTTCATCTGTTCTTCGTTCACGATGTCGAGCATTTCCAGGAAGGACATGTCCGGAGAAACATCGTTGATCTTGACAGTTTCGAACTGTCCCTTGGTCTTGGCATCCTTCTGACGCCAAATCTTCAAAGTCAAATTCAGGTAAGAGGTTCCTTGGAAAGTTCCGGTGCGACACCGTCGCCCTTGTATTCCCAGGCACCCACGTAGCAGAAGTTCTCGTCGTCGCGCTTGGCTTCGCCTTCCGGAGTCTGGCTTTCTTCGCGGAAGTGGCCGCCGCAAGATTCCTTGCGGTGCAGGGCGTCGAGAGTGAGGACTTCGGCGAATTCGAGGAAGTCAGCCACGCGGCCGGCGCGTTCGAGGTTCTGGTTGAAGGAACCTTCGGAACCGAGCACGTTGACGTTTTCCCAGAATTCGGCACGGAGGGCCGGAATCTTCTCGAGGGCGGTCTTCAGGCCGGCCTCGTTACGGGCCATGCCCACGTATTCCCACATGATGTTACCGAGTTCACGATGGATATCGTTAACAGTGCGGTGACCCTTGATGGAGAGGAGCTTGTGGATGCGTTCTTCGGTCTGCTTCTTGCAGTCTTCGAACGCGGCATCGGATTCGGAAACCTTCTCGAGCTTGGTGCCCGCGAAGTA
>CADCBQ010000015.1 GCA_902799745.1 Fibrobacter succinogenes
AAGTCTTGGTCCCGTTAATCACGTTCGTATCATTGACTATTCCAAGAAATCTCTTGGACCCGTCACTAAGCACATCTCCGATTCCTTCAATCTTCCCGGTGGCCTCGCGGGCCTCCGTCTCGCTTTCGTTTGGGCTTGAACCCTCTCGTTCGCGGGTGAGGCCAATTATAGAACTTTACGCCGTGTCCGTCAAGGGGTTAAGGCGAAAAAATTCACTTTTTTTTCGATTTTTTTGAAATAACGGTATTCCGCCCATGCGCGACACAATCTATCAACACACTATAAACATAATTATGGAAACGCCGCTAGCAAAAAACTGTTTCGCCCTTCATAAAAGGCATTTAAAGAACACTAAAGCTCTATAGTCATACCGCAGCGCATTTGTTCGGCGCGGTCGCCCAAGACTTCGTGCAGGATTTCAAACGCGCGGTTTCCGGTGCAGTGCCCCGTATAAATCTTCTGGACATCCAGCTCGCGCAGGCGCTCGGCAAAGGCGCGCACGACTTCATCTTTATAGCGGAACAAGTGGAATCCGCCGAGAATCGCGTAAATCTTTTTGCCGGGGAACGTGGCCTCGATTTCTTTTACGATATTATCTGCGCCGCCGTGGCTGCAGCTGTTCATGACAAACAGGCCCTTGGGCGTATCGAACACGAGACTTTGTTCGTGATCAAAACTATCATAGCGGTACTTGCCGTTTTCCTTGACCGAAAGATGCGCACGTTCGCCAATCGCAGAGAGGCCCGGAGTCTTGTGCGGAACCAGGTACACATTTGGCGCAATCTGCATATCGCCTTCAGCAAAGCAGATGCGGTCGGCAAAGCGCTTTAAAAAGCCCTTGTGAATTCCAATGTATTCGTGGTAAGTAAATCGGCCCAGCAATTTGTGTGTATGGTAGCAATTTTCGCCCGCACCCTTGCGCAAATAAAAAGGCGCAGTCTTATTCGCATGAAAGAACCTGGCCATGCCATCGCTGTGATCAAAATGCGCGTGACTCAAAATGCCCATGTCAATCTTCGAAAGATCCACGCCCATCACGCCCGCGTTTTTCGCGAACAGGTGCGACGCACCCGTATCAAGCAAGAAGCGCTTGCCTTCGAATTCCACATACACCGACAGGCCCCACTCGCCAAAAAGCTTGCGGGAGCCAAAGCAACTAGCGATATTATCTATCAGGACCTGAATCTTCATATTACAAAAGCAGGATTATTCGCAGTCAAGGCAAGTCCATTCTACGATACCAGAACCGTAGTTGTTGAAGCGAGCGCGAGTATAGCTTTCAATATCGATTAAGAATCCGATTTTGCCCGCATTCTTGGTGCAGCAACCATCGCAGTCGCTATCGGCGCACTTGTCGTAAACTACGGCATCAATCGTGTAGCCACCCTTGCGGAGTCTAAAGGTCTTTAATTTGTATGTATCCCAGTCTTTTTCATGGATAGCGATAATGTTATGTTCGCTGACCCATTCTTCGGTCTGCTGATCTTCGAGACCTGCAAACCAACCCGCCCAGGTGCAGCCATTATAGTCTTCACATTCTTCGCTGCCGGGTTCCGGCCAAGAAGTATACCATGTAAGGGCTGCCCTATTCCATACGGTATCAGTCGAAGATTCGCTAGATTCGATTTCGGAGCTTGATTCCGGCAGCTGAGCAGACGAACTTTCCGGCGCAGGCGAGCTAGAATTATCGTCACTGCACGCGGTGAACAAGGCAAGCGCAAGAATTGCACTTCCTAAATAAAATTTCATTGAGCCTCCTTTTTGCCCAAGCGCTCTTTAAAGTAGTTTTCCGTCGCTAAAAGCGTTACCGACGCGGCGTTCCATTACATAGTAACCGTGGCCTGCGGAATCGTAGCACACGGGAGCGAGCTTTTCTACAGAAAGTTTGCCGGATTCATCCAGCGCGGAATCGTCGACAGACACGTTCACGATTTCGCCAAGCAAAAGCTCCGAGTCTTCGTTGTAGCTTATGAACTTGCATTCCAATGCGAGCGGGAGTTCAGCAATCAGCGGGGCATCTACATGGGCGCTCTTGACAGAGGTCAGGCCAGAATGAGCAAACTTGTCGGCGACCTTGTTGCCTGAAGTGACTCCCAGATAATCAATCGCCTTGATGTTTTTTGCCGTGGCCATGCTTACGGTAAAAGCCTTGCGGGCCAAAATATTCGGCATGGTCTTGTGACTGTGCGCCACATAAATGGCCACCTGGTTCGTATCGCTAATGGAGCCCCAAGCGGCTACCATGGCATTCGTAGAACCGTCTTCGTTATACGTCGCAATCACCAATGTTGGCTGCGGGTACAAGTAAGCTTTAACACCGAGATCTTTACGCATTGTTTGCTCCTTTTAAGTTCTTGATTTACAAGATATAAAAATTTTCCGATTTCATCGCTAATTTTCTCTATAACACAAAGCGTGTTATTTAGAATGAAAAACTTGAATTAACCTGCTAAAAATCGACGATTTTCGTAAAATTCAGCGATTTTTGTGTTATAAGAACATTGACTTTTGTAATTGCAGAATCTAGTTTTATAAATATGAAGTCGGTCCTCGAATACAGAGATTACCACGCATTTATGCAGGATTACTACGACTCCCGCAAAAAAAGCGGAGCGTTTTCATGGCGTGAATTCAGCAAGAATGCCGGTTTTTCGTCTTCAAACTACCTGAAACTAGTTTGCATGGGCAAAAGCAAACTGAGCAAGGTCAAAACAGCCCAAGTTGCCAAAGCCATGGGGTTGATTGGTCACGAAGCCGAATACTTTGAACAACTCGTTATTTTCGGAAATGCCATAAAGGATAGCGTTAAAAAAACAGCTTTCTTGGAAATGTCAAGGATTGCTCAAGAACACAAGGTCCGCGTTATCGACAGCGATGCATTCCAATACTACGAATCCTGGAAATACCCCGTCATTCGTGAACTTGCCCCAATGATGCCCGACGCTCAGCCACGAAAAATCGCCGACGAATGCAAAGAGTATGTTTCGGCTGAAGAGGTCCGCGACATTCTCGCTTTCTTAGTGAAAGCAGGATTCCTCAAGAAAAACGGCGATAAAGTCTATTCGCAAACCGAAAAAGCTGTTATCGGTTCGCCAGAAGCCCTCCCGATCGCCATTCGCGAAATGCACAAGGAAATGGGCAGCATGGCTGTGCGTGCGGTAGACCGATACAACGCAAGCGAGCGCTACTTTACAGGAATGACTATCGGTGTTAACGAAGAAACCTATTCACGAATTATCGACGAAATCAACATTTGCGCCAAGAAGATTGCCGCCATTGCAAACGAAAGCGACAACCTAAATCAAGTCTACGGATTGAATTTTCAACTTTTCCCTTTCACAAATAAGATTGAAGGAGAAAGCCATGCTTAACATTAAACAAAATTTCTACATGGCGGGAGCAATTGCCCTTATTGCGCTGGCCGCCTGTTCCTCGGACAGCCCTACCACTGCGGGCTCCACGACTATTCCGAATGCGACTGCCGAAGTCAGCAGTTCTTCGAACGAGGTGACAACAAGTTCCTCGGACAACGCAATTACTAGTTCGGCAGACGAAGAAATCAACAGCAGTTCTTCGAATAACGAAGCAATTGCAAAACAGGACATCATTTTCACCACTACGCCCACAGCAAAAAAAGCAATCCCCCAAGGTGAGGTCATTGTTTACGGTAATGAAAATGGAGCGCACGCATCCTGTTCTGCCGGTAAATACGCTAGCACAAAAGAATATGACGCCAAAATCAGCATTGCAGATGGCAAAACTACAGAAAGAACTCTGTGGCTAAGAAACTTTGGTGATGCCTGCAAGGATATTTTAAAATCATTTAAGGAATCATGCTCTATAGGAAAGACTGTTGTTTCACAGGATGCCGCATGCAACGACAACGGCAATTTAAAGGTATTCTGTTTCGCAACGAATACAGATAGTATAGGTGATTTTAATGTCATCATGGAGGATTTTACAAAGCAATCCAACAAAATTTGCGGCAGTATAGCCGACGGTGTAGACTCAACAGAATATGACCTGCCGGTATCGGAACCCGACTCCAACATCAAGGCAAATTCAGGCAGAAAATTCATCATTGCGCCCAACACAGAAAACCTAGAGGTCTCCGATGAGGAGCGAACAATCTTGGACAGCCTTGCAAAAGCTTTTCCGCAAAAATCCACGACAGACCCAATTGATGGAATGACGCTTTTTATCCATCGTGAAGCGCAGTATAACTTTACAACGAAAATAGAAAGATACACTATCCCCGAAGAAGACAATCCGTACTTCTGCATAGTTGATGTGTATCAAGAAGAATCAGGATTGATTCGTTCATTCACTCCCAATTCACGTGGAACGCTTCTAGCAACGACTCTTCTTACCCCCGACAATTCTATCGCTTATTTGGCGTATGGCGAAGTCTATTCTTCAGTAGGACCAGCCAAGAGCCTATTCAAGGAAGAATGCGAAGCGACTAACGGATCTTTCTATGACTACTACCCCAACGACGGTAAAGTAGCCGTAGCATGCGCGGTAAAGAATTTTACAGGCATTCCTTTCGAGACGATTGTCAGCGAACAGCAAAACCTGTGCGATAATGATTACAAAAACTTTTAAAGCAAAAAATCTTTTAACTACCTAGAACCTTCCCTCAGTCTGAACGCCACGCAGGCGATATCGACAACACGCGGGAGGCTCATTTCGCGGCTCATGCCCTGCGGCAAGTTGCGGAAGCCTACGTTCTGGATTTTTTCGTGAAGCTTCTGGATAGTCGCGGCGACAGAATCTCCGGCGCTAGCATCGGACGATTCCGAATTGCTGGCGGCGTTCTGCAACAAGTTCAAAAGCACAAAGCCCGCCCCCAGGCGCTGTTGCTTGTCGACAAGCGTGTTGAGGCGCGAAGTGTCGGATACGAGGAACCCGATTTGCAACAAAGTATCGCCCGAAAGTTTTACCTTGACTTGGCGCTCGACCGCAGAGGTGGGGCGCACAGATTTTTGCAAAGGTTGCATGTAGCCTACAAACGGGCGCGCGTTTGAGACCGCGGCTGTAGACTGTTGCGATTCCGGCTCGACCCCGAAACTAGTTCGGGGCAGGCTCGACTTTGCGCATTCGGCCTTGTAGTTTGCCATGATGACGATGTTGTCGGCAAGGTCGAGGTAGTCGCCGCAAGCGCCTGCCACCAAAATAAAGCTGTAGCCCTGAGCCGAAATTTCACGGATGCGGTCAGTCAGCGGAATCAGCGGTTCGCGGTCATCGCCCAAGAGCTTGCGCACGCGCACGTCGCGAATCAAGAAGTTCACCGCCGAGGAGTCTTCGTCAATCAGGAACGCCCTGGAGCCCGCTTCCATAGCTTCGAGCAAGTTTGCGGCTTCGCTTGTTGAGCCCGACGCCGAAAGCGTATTGAAATTCTTGGTCGAAACGCCGCCCGGCAAATCGCGCACGAACTGCGACAAGTCTGTACCGCGCACGCTGCGGCCGTCTTCGACGCCCACGCGGAGAGCCGATTCGTCAATCACGATTCCTTCGCGGCCGTCGCCCGGAATATGCGGGTAGACCGCGCGAGTCAAGGCCTGCAGCAAAGTCGACTTTCCATGGAAGGCGCCACCCGTAATCACGGTGATTCCCTTCGGGATTCCCATGCCGCGAATACTGCGCCCGCACACATTCAAAGTCACCGCCATCTGTTCGGGAGCGGTGAACGGCACCGCACCTTCAAGCGGCAATTCGCTCAAGCCAGAGGCTCGCGGAAGCACTGCGCCATCGGGCACGAATGCACACAGCCCGCGGGTCTCAAGCTGGGCCAGAATCTCCTTGCGTTCGGCGAGCACGCGGAAATGTTCCTGCAAGGCGGCCTCGTCGGACTTGCTGTAATAAAGACCTGCCGACACCAAGTCGGGCAATACCATCGTTAAAATTTCGGCAGCGACTTCGGCCTGAATCTTGCGGCCTTCGCCCGGGAGCCTAACCTGCAGGCAGGCCCGGAGCTCGCCGTTATCAATCCACAGGGAATTTCGCACCAGCATCTCGGGTCCAGCCGTATCGAATACAATAGCGGCATCCTTATCAGGATACTTTTCTTTAACCAGTCGCGAAAGCTTGCGGTGCAAGAAATTGCTCAGCGCCAAGCGGCGTTCAAAAGAGCCACCCCATTCGCCCGCGTAACCGAGCATCGAAAGATTCGCCTTAATCACGACTCTAGAGGCCGGCGCATACGGATCACCCTGCACATGCAGGAATTCTAGCGCAAAGTCGCCAAAATCCCATGGTTTGTCTGCAAGAGACTTGTAGAGGCCGTAATTTTTGCCATTTAAAGAGCGAATTTTCTGGTAAAGGGCTTTCATGTAGACGAAGATAGAAAAAAGCATTTATGTCATCCTGAGCAAGCGAAGCGCGTCGAAGGATCCCAATACACTGCTTTAGTTAGATTCTTCGACTACGAACCATGCGGTTCTTCGCTCAGAATGACAATCTCTGCATTTCTCGATCCGCATTTCCGAATTTGGATCTCCGAAATTCGAATTATTTTCCCCAGGTATCCAAACTTTTGCACAAAAAAAAATTAAATTCCATAAAAACTTTATATTTTTAGAACAAACAAACAGGAGAAATCCATGAAAAAGCTTTACATTTTTGCGCTTTTGGTCGCATTCCTCTTTACCGCCGCCGTCGCTGACGACGATCCACCTCCGCGCGGTAAGGCCGCTACCATCACCATCATCACCAACCCGCCTAACAGCGACGTGTTCCTCGGTGGCGAACCTCTCGGCAAGAGCCCGATCGAAAACGCAAGCGTCAAGTCTGGCCGTCAGACCCTCGTGGTGATCGACCAGGGTTACGAACTGGTGAACCAGCGCGTGAACATTTGGCCGGGTAACGACAAGCGCAATGTGTTCGACTTCGGCACCAAGATTCCTAAGGGTGCTATCAAGGTGACCACCATTCCGGGCAAGTGCCTCATCTACATCGACGGCGACAATGCCGACAAGACCGACGGTGCCGCACTCACCATCAACAACCTCGATGCCGGTGACCACGTGGTTCGCGCCGAATGCTCCAACCGCAAGTCTGCCGAAGCCCTCGTGACCGTGAAGGGCGAAGAAACCGTCGAAATCACCCTCGACGCTTCTGGCAAGAAGAAAAAGTAATTTCTCTCTCAGTGGTTTATGCCATTGAACCTCCGACATGTGTCGGAGGTCTTTTTATTTATATTTAAATGTTGAATTATTACCGGAGTATTTATGAAACGCCTCCTATTGCTTGCAGTATCAGCCCTGTTGCTTTGTTCCTGCGCAAACAAGTCCATGACTCGTTACGAAACGCTCGCCCCCGTCCTTAAAAAAGAAGGTTTCGAGGGTACGATTGCAAAAATCGAGAAGAAAAAAGACGACCTTTACGGCGAAAAGAGCGCCTTCCTTTACCACTTTGACGAAGGCATGCTCTACCATTACGCCGGCAAGAACCAGGAAAGCATCAAGCACTTTGAACAGGCCGAACAGATTTACGAAGACCTGTACACCAAGTCCGTGACTAACGAAGTAGCGGCCATTGCCACCAACGACAACATTCGCCCCTACCGCGCACGTCCCTTCGAAGTGCTGATGATGTACCAGTACCAGATTCTGAACTACCTCGCCATCGGCGATCTGGACGGCGCGTTGGTCGAAGTCCGCAGAGCGCAAATCGCCTCCGAAGCCTTGTACCAGAAAGACAAGGAAAAAGTGAACGATAACGGCTGGCTGCGTTACCTGAGCGCTATCGTTTACGAAATGGCCGGCGAAGAAGACGATGCCGCCATTGCCTACCTGAAAGCTGCCAAGGCATTCGAAGAAGGCAACGTAAAAATGCCCAAGGAAGTCTGGGAATACATTACTGAAGCGCTCACCAAGATGGACCGCGCTGACGACTTGAAAGGCTTAAAGACCGAACCGCTCGCCCAGACCCCCAAGGCCACCGAAGCCCGTACAAAAGGCCAGGAAATCATCGTGGTGGGCTATGCAGGACACAGCCCGATTCTCGGCGAAATGTACCTGTCGGGTACCTACGTGAGCGGCACCGCCATGAACCTTACCTACAAAGACGGCAAGACCGGCAAGATCAACACCGTCACCGTATTCGCACCCCCTGTCGCAGGCGCAGGCAGCAACACGTTCCACGTAGGATTCGCTCTCCCCGAAAAGAAGGAACTGCCCCAGCGCGCAAGCATGTTCAGCGTGAATGTAGACGGCAATATGCGCGTTTCACCTGAAAAGGTCGCCGACATTGATTCGGAACTGGAACAGAACATGAAAGACGAAAACGCGACCACCATGGTCCGCACCGCAGGCCGAGTGGTGCTCCGCACGATTGCAGCCCAGAAGGCCAAGAAAGCGACCAACACGGGCAACGGCGTTTTTGACCTGGTGAAGAACCTCGCCGTAGACGTTGGCCAGAGCCAGCTGGAACAGGCCGACCTTCGAATCGGGCTGTTTATGCCCAACTCCATCAACGTGACCCGCATCCCTGTAAACGAAGGTAAACATCAGGTAAATGTTTCGGCAATGGGTGCGCACGGACAGGTTGTCGGGGACTATAAATTGAACGATATTGTGGTCAAAAAAGGGCAAAAAAAGCTAGTCGTCGTTCCCGCCATAGAGTGATTTTAAGTATTTTATGAAAATAATAGTATCCGCTTTTTGAAATATTAATGTAATTTCAAAGGCAAACATTTAAGGAGCACATATGAATTTAAAAGCTTTAGTCGCTGCTGGTGCATTGCTCGCCACCCAGTCCTTCGCAATCGTGGGCGTCGGTTTCCACTATGCGCCCGGTTTGGGCACCAAGATGAGCGGAATGGACGCTCCCGCTCCTGTAGTTGACGACGGTACTGTCGCCCTGCAACACCAAGGCTTTGACGGCGTGATGCAAGGTTTCGGTTTCAAGGCATGGATCGACCTGCTCCCCGTAATCGACATCGAAGCGACCTTCAACATCCAGTTCGGCTCCTACGATGCATCGCTTTTCGTGACGAACCCGGCAGACCTCTCCGTGAACGAAGTCCCGCTCGAAATTGAACTGGGCGGCACCCCGTTCGGCAAGGCCAACCCGAAGTTCGTGGCCATGACCGGCGACCTTTCCATTACCTACCCCATTACGTTCCTCCCGATCATTCGCCCCTACATCGGTGGCGGTCTCTCTTACCACCTGAACAGCTTCATCTTGAACAAGAAGTTCGTATCGAGCATTATTGACGGTACCACGCAGGAAATGATTACCGTCCTCTCCCAGATCGACCCGGCCGATCCGAACTCCGTTGCCGCTGCACAGGAAAAGTCCAAGCAGCTCGGCGAAGTCATGAAGGAAAAGGTGCAGAAGGCTGCTGTTGACGAAGGCCTGAACACCAGCATCGGTGGACACATCTTGATCGGTACCCGCGCCAAGCTCCCGATTATCCCGATTGCCGCATACGCCAACTTCAAGTACTACTTCGGTGGCGACTATCCGGAAGAAATCGATGCCGGCAACATGACGGCTGAAATCGGTATTGGCTTTGCAATTTAATCAAAAAAATCCTAGGTAAAATAAATGACGACTGAAAACACCAGCACCACCAAAATTCTTATCATCGAAGATGAAATCGCCATTGCCGAAGGCCTGATCGACCTTTGCAAGCTGAATGGCTACAACGTGAAGCACTGCGCCGACGGCGAATCCGGCCTTGCCGAAGCCCTCACCAAGCAGTACAACCTCGTTCTTTTGGACCTGATGCTCCCCGGCATGGACGGCTTTACCGTTTGCGACAAGATCCGCGAACAGGACAAGAGCCTCCCGATTATCATCCTTTCTGCAAAGAATGCCGACGATGATATCATCAACGGTCTCAAGTACGGTGCAGACGACTACATTCCGAAGCCGTTCTCCGTTCCGATGCTCCTCGCCCGTATCGATGCAGTGCTCCGTCGCAGCCGCCAGACCATGGAAAACGAAGGCAAGCTCGTTGCAGGCAGCCTCCGCGTGAACTTCCGCGAATACACCGGCACCCGCGGCACCGAAGAACTCGCCTTTACCCGTAAGGAAATCGAAATTCTCGAATACCTGTGGCGCAACCGCGACCACGCCGTTCCCCGTTCCGAACTGCTCCGCAAGGTCTGGGGTTACGAAAACGCTGATTCTGTGGACACCCGTACCGTGGATATCCACATTACCAAGCTCCGCAAGAAAATCGAAGACGATCCGTCGCACCCGAAACTCCTGGTCACCTTCCGTGGAGAAGGCTACCAGATGCGTTCTGCACCTGAATGCGACAAGTAAAAGCTAAAGTAGCTGCGGCTCTAACGTATATCAAAAAACACCAGGCAATCATCATGGAACGCCTGGTGTTTATTTCCATTTTCTTGGTCATCGCAATTCCGTTGACCATCTTGTTTATCAAGACATACGAGCAGTCCACGGCGCTCGAAGAAAAGAAGGTTGAAGAACGCATTGACGCCGCCTACGAAAGCCTTAAACTCAGGCTATCGTCCGACTTTAATCTGGAAAACAGCCGTTCCTACAAGGACTACGGCATTCTGAACTCGATTACCGTGATTGGCGGAAACAGCCGACTCTTCTCGGAATTCTTCTCGTTCCCGGATTCAAGCGGCCCTTACTGCGATTTCGACTCGCTGTTCCGCCAGTGCCGCAAGGGTTTGCTCGGACACTTCCAGATTTCGCATAGCGGTGAACTGTTGACGCCGTTCTACCCCGACACGAGTACCGGCATCGGCAAGTCCATGTGGGACAACTTCTCGTTCGACGACCAGGAACAGCGCAAAAAGACCCGCGACCTGATCCAGTACCTGTTGATCAAGCTCGACATTCGTAACGGGCTTCCCAAGCGCACGGTGCAGACCGTGGACTCGACCGAAGCGATCGACCAGCTGTACGACGAAATTCGAGACCTGCAGATTCCCACCCGCGTGGAACTCACCTCCGAAGAAGAAGCGCTTACCTACATGGCGGAAACGGCCAAGAACGACACGACCGTTACGCCCGACATTCCGATTTTCACCGGTAGCAACACGAACGTCAACATTTCGGACCTCAAGATTCGAATGACGACGGACTACATCGTGTTCTTCCGCACGATCTATATCGGCATGCTCCCGATTGTGCAAGGGTTCGTCGTAGACAAGAACATCTACCTGAACTACATGACTCAGGAAGAACAGCTCGCCTACGCCAAGCTGCCTTACGCAATCGAATTGGTCTACGAAGACACCGTACTCCTGACGATCGGAAACAAGAACGCCGAATACGAACTCAGGACCAAGCGCCCGTTACCGCCGCCCTACGACAAGATCATCTTCAAGATGTATTCTGCCGAAGTCAGCGGATCGGCCGACCTGACCATTCTGTTTAGCGGCCTGATTCTGTTGATTGTGATCGCGGTATGCTTGATTACCATTTACCGCTTTACGCAGAGCAAGGTGGCGCTTGCCGCCAAGCGTCAGGACTTTGTGTCGGCCATTACGCACGAACTCAAGACTCCGCTGACCGCTATCAAGATGTACGCCGAACTGTTGCAGAATTCTTGGGTGGCAAGCGAAGAAAAGAAACAGCGCTATTACGGCCAGATTGCAAGCGAAGCGGACAGACTTTCGCGCCTGATCCAGAACGTACTTAACTTGTCCAAACTCGATGGCAACCGCTGGAACGTGCAGCTCCGCAAGGAACGCCCGAAGGCCGTGCTCGACGACTTTGTGGCAACGTACAGCAGGAACATCGAAAAGCAGGGATTCGAGCTCACCGTATCGACCGACACCGATGCCGACAATGTGGCTCTGCTGATCGACCGCGACGCCGTGATGCAAATTCTGATGAACCTGGTCGACAACTCGCTCAAGTTCTCGAAGAACGCAAGCTACAAGATGATCAGCATCGAGCTGCGCGTGAACAACGGCGATATGTACCTTGCCGTGCGCGACTACGGTCCCGGCATTCCGGCTTCTGAAATGAAGAAGGTGTTCCAGGAATTCTACCGTGTCGAAAACGAAATGACTCGTTCTACAAGCGGAACGGGTATCGGTCTTTCGATGGTGAAAAAACTCTGCACTCTCACCAACATGAAGATCGAAATCGAAAACGCGGGCCCTGGTCTCAGAACCAAGATTCACTTCCCGCCACTCGACATTTACTAATTACGGAATTTGACAAATCCAAATAATATTTAACAAGCATTGTAAAATTCGCCCCGGATTTAAGTCCGGAGCGTTTTAAGTAACAATTATCTAAAGAAAATATTCCACCGCGGTGGTCCATTTTTTAGTATTTTTAGGTCGCTTAGATGTATTCTAAAGGTAATACGAGGAGCAGTCATGACGCAAGAAGACATCTTGAACAATCCGGAAAAATACGACCTTTCCATCGAATCGGTGGGCAAGGGAACTTTGAAATCTCCCATGAAGGGAGTCCCGTTCGTATCGGATTCTGACCGAGTGAGCCTTACGGCCGACGTTAGCCGCATTCAAGATTTTTGCAAACGCGGGCTTGAAATTCCGTCGCTCGAAGCGGCCGGTCCTCGTGAAACGATTTTCCACGACCCCGCCTGGACGCGTGCAGGCATTGTGACTTGCGGCGGTCTTTGCCCGGGTCTGAACAACGTGATCAAGGGTCTTGTGCAGGTGCTGTGGTTCGACTACGGCGTGCGCAACATTTTCGGCATTCCGTACGGCTACCGCGGTTTGAACCCGGCCTACGGTTATTCCCCGATGATTTTGAACCCCGACGTGGTAGACGCTATCCAGGAAGACGGCGGCACCATTCTCGGTAGCTCTCGCGGCAACCAAGACGCCAAGGTGATGGTCGATACCCTGATGCGCCTGAACATCAATGTGCTGTTCTGTATCGGTGGCGACGGTACGCTCCGTGGCGCACACGACATTGCCGAAGAAATCAAGAAGCGCAAGCAGCCGATTTCGGTGATTGGCATTCCGAAGACAATCGACAACGACTTGAATTTGATTGACCGAACCTTCGGTTTCGAAACTGCCGTGCTCAGCGCCACCGACGTGATTACCAGCGCACACAACGAAGCTAACGGCGCCTTTAACGGCCTTGGCCTGGTGAAGCTCATGGGTCGCGATTCCGGCTTTATTGCCGCCTACGCAGCACTCGCTACGACGGTGGTGAACATTTGCCTGGTACCCGAAGTACCCTTTACGCTCGACGGACTCTTCAAGGCCCTGGAAAGCCGCTACAGCAGCGGTAAGACGCATGCCGTGGTGACCGTTGCCGAAGGTGCAGGCCAGGAACTGTTCAAGGACCAGCCCGAACGCAGGGATGCAAGCGGAAACATTTTGAAGAACGATATTGGCGAATTCCTGACGCGCAAAATCAAGGAACACTTCGACAAGGTCGGCAAAGAAATCAACATCAAGTACTTTGACCCGAGCTACATGGTGCGTAGCATTCCGGCCCAGGGTACCGACGCCATTTTCTGCTTCCAACTCGCCGAAGCCGCCGTACACGCCGGCATGGCGGGCAAGACCGACATGGTCGTGGGCAGCATGAACAACGCATTCTCGCACGTGCCTATCGAATACGCCGTCAGCGAACGCAAGAAGATTAACCCGAACGGAGCGCTCTGGCACGCCGTTCTCGGAATCACGCGCCAGCAGGATTACTTCTCCGGTAAGGGGAAGGGGAAGTAACCCTTAAAACCAAAAGAGGAAACAAAAAGCAATGCTAAAACAAGAAGATAAGGTCCTTATCCGTACCGCACTCATGGAATATCGCTATCTTTTATTCAAGACTTACCACGGCACTGACGACGAAAAGGTCCGCATTGCCCAGTTGAATAAAGTGTTGCAGAACTGGCGAGTGTAGCTAAAAACTTAAGGGGAAAATGAACCGTTTCTTGGTGACATTGTTTGCGTTTACGTTGTGCGGCGCATGCCTTGCAAATGAAGACCTGCGCATTGCAGATTCCTGCTATACCGCCCGCGCCGAAAAGGCCGTTGGCGACAAGGCGAACGCCAAGAACGCAGCGCTCATGATCGACAGCTACCGCAAGGCCATGAAGGACCCTGCGGTCGAAGAAAAGGCTACCGAAGGCTACGTGAAGAGCCTGTTCTTTTCTTTCCGCTTTGTGCACTTTGAAAAGAACCAGCGCAAGGCCAAGCTGGACAGCTTAAAGACTATCAGCGAAGCCGCCTACCAGAAGTTCCCGAAGAACCGGGAAATTGCGCACGTGTACGCGAGCGCCCTTTCTATGTGGGGTAACGAACGCGGGGCACTCACCTCGGTCAAGGAAGGCGTTGCCACCACCGTGCGCGACGTGGCGATTATGGCCGAAGACTACCAGGTGCTTGGCCGCGCCCACTTTGTGCTGCCCTACGTGCCGCTGGTGCTTTCGTGGCCCGACAAGAAAATGGCCGACAAGTACTTGAGCCTCGCGCTCGAGAAGAACCCGCGCGACCTTTACAACTATTACTTTTTGGCAGAACTGCGCTTTGACCAAAAGCGCTATGCCGACGCTCTGAACATTATTGACCGCGGCCTTTCGCGCGGAATCCGCACGAACAACTTCCTCGAAGACAAGCGTGGCCGCTGGCACCTGAAAGAGCTTCAAAAACAAATCAACGCCAAGCTCGACAAGAAATAACCTTCCCTAAAAAAATTTCTGACATATAGAAAAGCACCGCGTTGAGCGGTGCCTTTCATTAGAAGGTTTTGTGGGTTGATGGATTATTAGCCTTCATATTCAGCATCCATAGGAGCATCTTCGCAAGTGCTGCATTCCAGAATGCTCGGAGTGTAATCCATTTCGACTACTTCCATCAAGGGTTTGCTGTATACTTTCTTTTCGCTGTTCATTTTAAATTCCTGCTGCATCATTTTGCAATCCCCTTCTTGTTAAAGAATGCGCCCTTGGTGGTGGGCTTGTGGTTGGTGCTACGGCCCTTAAGGTCGAACCAGCGATCAATCTTGATAGCACCGGTGACAGTGTTCATGCGGCCAATAGCCGTCGTCTTTTCGTCTTCATCGATGAATTCAGCATCGATTGTTTCGGGCAAGTTTTCAATAGAGCTGATTTCGCTCTGGGCAAGCGGACGACCGTTAGCAACAGACTGAAGCGTTACGTAAGCATCAACCTTGCGAATGTAAGCACGCATTGGAATGGCATATGAGCCAGCACCAACCTTGACATACTGACCTGCAGTGTAAGCGCCATCGGGGTCATTTGCAGCAGCAAGGGCATAGGCAAGTCCAAGTTCCGGGTCGTTAGATTCCCAAGTCTTGTATTGGTAAGTACCCTTGAAAATCCATTTTTTAGTATTATCATATTGTTCTGCGATATCATCAGTCAAGAAAGTAGCCTGACCGCCATTCAAATAGAATTGGAGTTTCGTTGCATTAGGAACAATAACTGCATACGGAGTATTTGCAGCCGGAAGCGCATTTGCATTATCCAATGTAATATTCCTGAAAGTAGCCTTCCATTTGCATTCATTGTCCACCTTAACAACTTGCTTAAGATAGTAGAACTTGGCGTTTGTCGTAGCTGTATTTGGCAAACTGAACGGCAACACGATGGTAGACGGAGTTCCCGCAGTAAAAGTACGATTGTACACAATAGAGTCTACTTTAATAGCTGTTGAAATGCTCACCTCATCACTTCCGGCATAGTCGCCGTTAATCTTGGCAACTCCATATCCATTATCCCCTTGTCTATAAATATCAATCGCAGCAGTAGCGGAATTCTTCTTTAAAACCTGTATAGTTAAGTCCAACCCAATAGATGATCCAGATGAAGTGCTAGGTGTATATCCGCGAAGAAGAATTCGCAAAGAATTACCAGTAGTCAATCTCGGCTTAAAAGTTAGTTCTTCACCATTATCAGACATTGACGGAACATTTATTAATTGCGTGGCAGCAGCAGTCGACCCATCAAAAATCGTAACAGAAGGGCGGACAGAATAAGTTGTTCCATTCGGAGCAGCTCGAGATATGCTCCCAGACACTCGGAATATACAATCATTTGAAGCAACCAACACTATAGCACCGGTAGTGTTTGCGCTAATAGTCTGCTCACCACCAAAATTGTACACTTTGAAGCTTGTTACGTTATCCGCTAAACTTACGTTATCAACGGCTCCTGATTGTGGAATACTTACCGTACCGCCGTCTGTTGAAAATTGGACTTCAGCCGCCCACGCAGATGTTGCCGCCATGCTTAAACCGAGCAAGGCGAAGAGTCTCAAAAATTGATTTTTGAGTTTCATAATATTTTCCCTTCTAATTATAAGGTTACTTTAACCATATAGTAAACTTACAATTTACATCCATTTCTGTCAAGTAAACAGGAATATACTTTAGAAGGATTTTTATACCATTTTAGGGGCCAAACCGGCGGGTTTGGTCCGCTAAACCGGCAAATCAGGTCCGTCAACCAGATTTTCGCCAATGGGCCCGTGGATTACCGGCGTCTTATCGCCATCGCTGCTCTGCAAAAGGGTAGAACGCTGTTCCAAACGGAACACCTTCATTTCGGGGGCATTATATTCTTTTTTCATCTGATTAACCCTCATACTCTGACTCAACAACAGGATTTTCCTCCTGACCGCAATCACTGCATGCCTGCAGCACATTTGGTTCATAAGCCATATCTACAATATCCATTTCAGGTTTGAAATATAATTTCTTTTCTCGGTTCATTTTAAATTCCTCCCTCATCATTTGGCAATCACCCTCTTGTTATAGAACGCACCCTTGGTGGAGGGCTTTTTATTGGTGCTACGGCCCTTGAGGTCGTACCAGCGGTCAATCTTGAATTCACCCGTCACAGTGTTCATGCGACCAACAGCCATCGGTTTTTCTTCTTCGTCAATGAATTCAACATCAATTGATTCGGGCAGCTCCATAGAGCTTATGTAAGACGTTTCGCCCCATGCAAGCGGACGACTTAACCTTACACTAGAGTTAATCTTGCTCATGTAAGCGCGCATCGGAGTAGCATATGAACCTGCACCAATCTTGACATACTGACCAGCTGTGTAAGCGCCATCGGGATCATCTTCAGCAGCAAGGGCATATGCAAGTCCAAGTTCCGGATCGTCACTTTCCCATGTTTTGTATTCATAGGAACCCTCGAAAATCCACTTTCCAGTATTATCATTTTGCTTTGCAATTTCGCTTGTCTGCAAAGTAGCCTGACTATCCTCAAAACCAAACCAAAGTTCTTCGTCGTCAACAATAACCGCATAAGGCGTATTAGCAGCCGGAAGTGCACTTGCTTTGTCCAATGTAATATTCCTGAATGTAGCCTTCCATTTGTATTCACCTTTTACCTGAGCAACTTCCTTAAGATAGTAGAACTTACCATTTGTCTCAGCACCTTCCGGCAAACTGAACGGCAACACAATCGTCGAAGGAACATTCGGAGTAAATTCACGAATATAGGCAATGTAATCAACATCTATCGAATTTGGAATATTTACCTTTTCCTTTCCGCTGTAATCGCCATAAACAGCTGCAATTTTCGAGTTATCCTCTCCTTCATATACACTCACAGCAGCAAAAGAAGCTGATGATTTTACTACCATCACTGATAATTCAGGGCCATACGCTTTTCCATCATCATTCGACTTAAAGCGAAGTGTCATACTTCGTCCTGAGCTCATTGTCCAAGCACTCTGATTAAACGATGCTTTTGCAATCACAGCAGCACTCGTATTGATTCCATCATAAACAATCAAAGAATCACCCGTATCAGCAACATAAGTACCTCCACCCACCATTAAGCCATATCCTTCGGGAGCTGTCAATGTGAGAGAGCCATCGCTATTATTGCTATAATCTCCATAATAGCCTCCATCATCATAAACAATAAATGCGTCAATACCTTCCGGAATATTCATAGTAACTGAGCCCGACTTCGGGATTTTGATTCCCGTTTCCCATTCACTAACAAGCCTTACGCGCATAAAGCTCGGACCATCTCCGCTTGCAACATGGACAAGAGTCATTTTTTTGGTCATTGTTTCGCCAGACATCAACTGGGCATTTGAACCAACAGGGTTTACAAATTCTCCTTGATAGGCGTTGAATCCCATGCCAAAATCACTTTCATTCACATACCCTTCTAGCTGGAATAAATATCCTTCGGGAGCTGTCAAAATAAGAGGTTGAGAAGCCCTATTGTAACCGATGTCTTCTCCTTCTATTTCAAAAGATTGCACCCCATTCGGGACCGTAACCCTAAGCGGCTCGTATATGGGCATTGTGATACTAAGGCCAGCGTCGGCAGATAATTCGTTAACAAAGGTCGCTCTGGTAATTGCATCTTCAGGAGGCATTGCAAATATGGCCTCATTGCTAGAATACCATGTTCCACCTGTCACTGCTACGGGATTCCAGCTATCTTTTCCCCGAACCTCAATTTTATTAAGGAAATAGTTTTCTGCTGGCGTTGCCGTTACAGTCACAGGCGTATTGAATTTTGCGGAGGCCTTGTTAACTTCTACACTACCGTTTTCGATTTCTTCAAATATAGACACCGTGTATTCATGGTTTGGATCAACAACAGAAACCCTTAAAGACAAACCTGTTCCAAAGCCACGATCTTCGCCAAGCTCCATATAGTGAAGCAGCATGTTTTGACCAGAACTATTCTTGCTTACGCTGGCACTTGCCGCCACTTTCAACAATTCCGTAGCACTGATATCTGCACCATCATAAACGTACAGGGAATCTAAACCCGTTCGCGGAGCTACTTCTCCCTGAATCTGCAATATCTTTCCTTCAGGAGCTGTCAAGAGAATGGAACTTTCAATTGCATCTTCCGAATACCCCACATTAAGTTCAAAAGACTTTATCTCATCTGGAATAGAAATGCTTTCCGTACCTGATTTTTTGACAACAACATCAGCATACTGAATGTAATCAAACGATGGAGTAATCGTAACTTCAGTCTGTGGCATCGTAAAGGATATTGTGTTATTAGTATACCATCCACCGGTGTAATCAACATTACCCTCATACGAATCTGTGGAATACTCATCTTGAATTTTAACATTATTGAAGAAATAGCCGCTATTGGGACTTGCAGTCAAAGTCACCACTGTCCCCGGCGTTGCTTCCGTAGGCAGATTTATAAAACTTCCGTTATCTACAGATACAATATTAATCGCATGGGGAGCATTCGGATCAACAACAGTAACGGTTAAGTCGAGACCTTGGCAAGAACCATAAGTAGCATAGAAATAAACAAATATATTGCTACCCGCACTTAACTTTGTTGGTATATCGGTATTAATAGAATACCTATCGAGTAATTCGGAGGCATTGTCATCGACGCCATCATAAACAGTCAAATGCCCCGTATTATAACCCGACCTTAATTCTACTGAACCTCCTAAACGGAGTTTCTTCCCCTTTGGAGCAGACAACGCTAAATAACCTTTGCTATTGGAACTAAAATTACCATCCTTTCCGCCATCATCATATATGTGGATTTTTTCTATTCCTTCAGGTATTGCAAACGAGAAAGTTCCATTTTTCAGCATATTGATGCTTGGACCATCTTCAACACGGACAAATACCGGCTTAACCTTGACAGCCGAACCAGGCATTTTGAACAACATTTCGCCAGACTCATACCAAGTAGCATTGCTCACATCTACTTTCAATCCTTCCGCATCAAAGGCTTCAACATAGTCAAGCATATAACCCTCGTTCGGCGTTGCAGTCAACGTAACAGAAGTATTAGCAGTAGCAGAACTGACTGACGGAGTAACCGTTCCTCCCGCATTATTAGTAACTGTTACATTATTATATACACTTGGATCAAGAACAGTCACGCGGAATGCATCGCGGGAACGATATTTTCCATCACCCTTGTAATGAAGAGCCATGACATGTTGCGTGCTAATCGGTCTTCCAATTTCACGAGCCAAGCTCTTTTTCAATAACGTCGCATTTTCATCAGTTCCATCGTACACATAAAGAGAGTCGTCTCCACTGTTTGTCATATCTTCGCTCATTATCTGAAGGATTTTTCCTTCAGGGGCTGTCAACACAATGGTATTGTTCTCTGTTCCATAATAATCCGGTCGAATAAGAAATGTACTTACACTATTAGGAATTATTACCGGAAGTTCCCCGGTGGAGGGCATTTGCAAATCAAGATATTTATCAATACTATAAAAAGTAGAACGCACTATAGCATCTGTCCTCGGCATAGTGAACGACGCCACGCCGCCCGAATACCATTTTCCACCACTAAACCCATTCACTGGATTTCCGTAATCATCATAGGAAAGACTATTGTTGTATTCATCTGTAACATTAATTTTGTCCAGATAATAGCCCTCCTCAGGAGTTATCGTTAAGGAAATCGTCGTTCCAGCATCAGCCTCTTCCGGAGAAGCGAAAATGCTCCCGTGTTCAGTATCATTGATGACAACCATATGCGGGCCCGCAGGATTAACAACCGTCACTTCCAAATACAAGCCATCCGTAACAACTGAACTCGTAGAAAATTCAAGGAGCAGATTACGCCCAGAACTTAACGTTCTTCCGACATCTTTAAAGCCGGTTTTGGAAAAAAGATAGTTAGACTCATCAGAACCATCATAAACATACAAGTAACTATTGACAGCCCCCGTACTTCCCGTTAAACGGAGCAAGCGTCCCTCTGGTGCAGTCAAAACTAAAAAGCCGTCACTATTTGGAGTGTATCCACCTTCAGCCCCACCATCATCATAGACTTTGAAAGACGTCACATTATCGGGGATTACCAATTCATCCGTTCCCGTAGCCGGCATATTAATGTAGAAGCCGCCGTTGCCGTCGGATTCCAGCGTTCGTTGTGCAGCCCATGCGGTTGATGTTGCCGCCATGCTCAATGCGAACACGGCGAAGATGCTCAAAAAATTGCTTTTGAGTTTCATATCCCATTCCCTTCTATTTGATAGGTGTACGATAATAGCTTACCGCATACATACGATAAACTTATATAGAATAGCTTAGTTTGTCAACAAGGCCAGCCGCACAAGGCGCCATAAAGCAAGAAGGCCGCACCCCCAAAGGTGCGGTCTTCTTTTTGCCGAGAGAGACTCTTCGTTCTATATGGACCTAGAGGCCCAAGTCAAGCGCGTTGGCCTTGCCGCGGCGTACGCCCCACAAGAAGTCCTGAGTGCGGTTCACCATGGTCTTGCTGCCGACCTTGATGCGGTATTCAAGTCTTGCGATGTACACGCCGGTCGAGACCAGGCGACCGTTATTGGCGCGCATGTTCCAGGCGAGGAACAGCTTGCCGTTGTTTTCGAGGCAGGTGCCCTGGCCATGTTCCTTGAACACGTCGTCGTTACAGGTGATCACGTTCGAGTAGCTGTTCACGAATTCACCGAGGCTAGAGTAGTAGGTAGCCTTGTAGTAAAGTTCCGTGCTCTGGGCAACCGCCTCGACAATCTGCTTGATATCGGACTCGGTGCCGCGTACAAACATGTTGATGTTCTGGGAGTTGAGCACGCCGTTCTTGTAGGCATCCACAATCATCGGATCCAAGTCGAATCTCTTCTTGGCTTCGTTGATGCTCATGGAACCGCCATCGACTGCGGCAATAATCTGTTCGAGCGTGAACGACAAGCCCGTTTCGGGGTCTTCGACCTTATTGTTGTTGTGGCTTGTCATGTACTGGTTCACAGCCTTCGAAATATCCGTAATCTCGTTTTCAACAAGTTCGGCCATGTTCAGGTCACCCAAGAAATGTCCCTGCGTACCATAAGCTGCAGCGGCCTGTTCCGCCGTAAGGATCGAGGGATCCTGAACGACCTTCGGCACGGTGGCTTCTTCGCTACGAATGATTTCCCTTGCGTTCTGGTATGCCGGAGATTCCGGGTTGAGCGTCACCACGCCCGGGCTCGTGATAGTCACCTTCTGTTCGCCGGTAATGCGTACCCACGGGTTGAGCACATGCGGGGGCACATCGACCAAGTCGTATGCAACTATAACGCTAGGCGCCACCGCGAAGCGCACGGAGTCACCCACGGCCGGGATAACGTCGGTGTCGGCACCCTTCGGGAAGATCAACTTCCAGCGGTTCGGAGCTTCGGCAGAAACATCGCTTGCGACCTTGACTTCGGTACTCATGACACCATTCTTCCAGACATGGAAACTGAACAGGTCAGAGATCTTGTCGAGATCCTGGATGCCTTCGCTGAAGGTGATCACGAGCTGCGTGTTACCATCGCTCATGTAAGAAACTTCGGCAGATGTAACGACCGGGCCAATCTGGTCCTGGAGCGTTCCGTTCACCGGGAAGTAAGACTTGTGGCCGTTGTCGGAGTACGTGTACCAGACATAAATCTGTCCGGAATACGGCTTGTCGATACCACCGGTAATGATCGAGCTGCTAAAGCCGTTGCCGTTAGCCACGATGGTGGCTTCGGTGCTACCTTCACGGTAGTTAGCCTTGTAAGTAGAGCTGAATGTCGTGTCGCCCGGATCGGGGTTGAAATGGAACCTGGCCGAATCCAGGGAGTTCTTGCCACCGAGCTTTCCGTCGAACTGGATCCAGATACTGTCGCCACGGCCGTCACCGTCGCGGTCGTAAATATAGGCCAACTGGATTTGCGGCACAGGCGGCAGAGCAAAGTCGATTCCGGTCCAGATCGCGGTATTCGAAGAAGCCGACTTGACATAGAGAATGCCACCCCAGACTTCACCCACGGCCTTCAAGTAGAACGAAGCCTTGCCATCGACAAGATGGATTTCGGTAATCGGGTTGCCAACGGCATCGCAAGGAATCAACGCCTCGTCGTTTGTCGAGGGGTAAACGATATCGTTCGGGAGGATCGAGGGATCGGTATACTGCACATACACCTGGTAAGACTGGCCGACCCACATGGTGTCCTTGGAACCGTTCAGCTGATAAACATCGCTCCTGACCGTTTCGCCGAGAGCATTGCCGGCAGCATCGGTATAGATAAGCTTCGGCACGGGGAAGTTGCCCACCCTAAAGCCGACGTTCTTGGACTGGGAATTGTCGGACCTGAGCGTGATGCGAATGTAGTAGCTACCCGGAGCAAGGCCGCGGCTGTCCTTGATAGCGACAGAGTCGATCTTGAGTTCGTCGAAATCCTTGTTGATGGTAATGCCGCCGAACCAGGTGCCAGCAGAATCGAGTTCGATACCGTCGGCAGGCAGGTTTCCGCCATAGAGCGTAAAGATAGAGGGACCACGTTCCAGAGAAAGTTCCTTTTCGCCGCTCGAGAAGTCGCAAGAGAGCTTGTTCTTGCGGACCTTCTGCCAGATTTCCCTATCGATTACGTTCGGGTCGCCGTTGTTCGGGTTCTTGAGCAAAATGCTGGCCTCGGTCTTCAGGTCAATCGAGGTATGCATACGGAAATTCGAAGAACTGGTATGGCGTTCGGCGTAGAAAATGTGGAAGTTGTAGACTTCGCCCGGCACAAGCTTGTCGGCAGGGTTGTTCTGGCCAATTGTATCCAGGTCTACCGAGCCGGCAACCTGTCTATGCTGACCACCAATGTCCACCACCAGTTTATTGTTGATGAACACCCATACGTCATCGTCGCCATAGAAGTCGAAGTATTGACCCGGCACGTATTCGAAGGTGGCCTGGATCTTCATGGTAAAGCCGAAGTTATGGTTGCTGTTGTCCTTACCGCCACGCTGCTGATCGTAGTAGGGGTTGGGAACAGTTCCTGCTTCGTCAAGGTATTTGAAATCGTCCAGAAGGAACATACCGCCCTTGTTGGCTTCGTTACCCTTGGAAATAGCGTCGTTGGAGACTTCGGCCAGCCAGAATCCATCATCGTCCATGGAAATGTAAAGGTCGCGGCAAGTCATGTTGGTCAACTTATTGCCCTGAGCATCCACACCCAGAGATTCCGGAAGGAACCAGTAATCCAAATGGTCGGTAATCTTGCAGTTTTCCGGGAAAGTCGCAGAGCGTACAGGCACCCCGTTAGGGCCGAGGTTCACGTCCACCATGCCGTCCATGGATCCCTTGGCATTGTTGCTGCCGCCACATCCGCCAGAGCCGAAGTCTGCGCTCACGCCGTATTCGGGGTTACCGTTACCGTTAATGCCATCGCCCTTATTGCCATGCAGCCAGTCGAACATCATGACCGGGAGCTTTTTCAGGGGGCAGTCGCCCAGCACGCCTGCAGGGTGCGAACTGTAGACGTTCGGGGCGCCTTCCTGGTTACCCTTGACCCAAATGGTGTCGGAGAGGGCGGCCACAGAATCGAGGTTGATTTGGGCAAGAATGGGGTCAGCCGTGGTAAGACCTGCGGAACCTACATAGCTGCCGCCAATAGTCTGCTTGAAGTAGACATTGAGGTTTTCACCAGAAGATTTGGAATTTGCGATAAACCAGCCGCAATATTTATCCATTGCGGACATCGTGGAGACGGAATCGCCGTCCACATACAAAATGGCGTTGGTGTTTGTCCAAGGAGTAAAGAAGGCGATGTATTTTTTGCCATTGGCACCGGGGGTGTCCCTGCCAGGATTATCGCCGGGACCACCGGGATTGTCCCTACCGGGGTTGTCCCGACCCGGATTTTCACCAGGTTCCTGACCAGGACCTCCAGGATTTTCACCAGGAGCCGGTGCTGCAGCAAAAGACCAAGTTCCATTTCTATTCACGGTAATGGTTGCAGAGTCAGATTCTGCATAAAGTTCAGCACCCGAAATTGTGGCAACCAGGTTTTTGTTGCTACAAGGACTACTCTTATAAATGGAAAATTCTTCCTGAGTAATATCATCTGTGGTAAACGGCAAGCCATTCCTGATATTTGTACACTGTTGGCGCCCCCATTGATCTTCTACAATGATATAAGCAGACCCATTACCATCATAGGTCGCCTTCAAATAGTAACTCGCCGCGAAAGCCGCGGGTACAAGTAAAGCGAGCAAACTGGTTGCTCTCTTAAATAATTCGCACCTCATCCACATCTCCTAGGGGCCAAAAAGCCCATATATACTTATCAATGTTTCATAGTAGAAATAAATTTTTTTTGCACAAAAATCAACTAGGCCCAACTCGAAAACAGTTAATTCTGCTTAACAATCGTGTAAATCGCGTTTTTTGGGGGTAAAATTCCCGAAAAAAGGTCGTTTTTCTGAGAACAAAAAGGCGCCCCCGAAAGGGCGCCGTGTAAAAATTTGTGATTTCGGCTTAAAGTCCGAGGTCGATAGCGTTCACCTGGCCGCGACGCACACCCCACAGGAAGTCCTGGGTACGGTCGGTAATGACCTTGGTGTTCACCTTGATACGGAACTTGAGGCGTGCAATGTAGACGCCCGTTGCCGCAAGGCGACCACTGTCGGAACGCATGTTCCATGCCAAGAAAAGTCTGCCGTTGTTTTCGAGGCAGTTCTTGGAACCGTCGGACTTGAAGATGTCGTCGTTACAGGTAATGGTACCCGAGTGGCTGTTCACGTAGTGACCGAGGCTCGAATAGTAGATTGCTTCGTAGCGCAGTTCGGTCTGGTCGGCAACAGAGTTTACGATCTTCTTGATATCGGCAGAAGTCCCGTTCTGGTAGTTCACCAGGTTCGAGCTGTTCAGAAGCCCGTTCTGGTAGGCATCTACAATGACCGGGTCGAGACCGTAGGTCTTCTTTGCTTCCTTGATCGTCATCTGGCCTGCATCGACCATGGCAATCACCTGTTCCAGGGTGTATGTCTTGGGTTCGATACCCGCCTCTTCGGCAGCCTTGGCTTCGTCCTTGTTCACGAGCCTGTTGGATTCCTTGACGACCTTCGAAATTTCGGCGATTTCGTTTTCTACGAGTTCAGCCATATCGAGGTCACCCAGGTAATGGCCCTGCGTACCGTACTGGGCAGCCACCTGTTCTGCAGAAATGGTCGATTCGGTAGGCACCAGCTTCGGAACAGTCGCGGAGTCGCTCCTGATAATTTCACGAGCCGTTTCGAAAGAGGGCGAATCGGTAGAAAGGCTTACCACCTTCGGGCTCGTGACAGTCACTTTCTGTTCACCGGTGATACGCACCCAGGGGTTCAATTCGTGCGGGCCGACACCCACAAGGTCAAGCACCAGGCCAAGCTGAGACGGCGGCATAAAGCGCACGGAGTCGCCCACGGCCGGTACGATATCGGTATCGAGACCCTTCGGGAAAATCAGTTTCCATTCGTTTTCGGGCAGCGTCAAGATATCGCTTGCGCTCTTGACGGCGCTGTCCTGCGTATTGTTTTTCCAGCAGTGGAAGCGGAAGAATTCGGTAATCGCCTCGGTGCCCTGAATGCCTTCGCTGAACTTCATGGTCAGCTGGGTGTTACCGTCCTTGAGGTACTTGACTTCGGCAGAGGTAATGACGGGGCCGACCATGTCGGTCAAGGGGCCTTCGACCCAGAACGGCGACTTCTTGCCTTCTTCGTCGGTGTAGGTGTACCAGATGGTATCGATCTTTCCGAGGTAGGCCGCCGTGGCAGTTTCCTTACCGGTATAGATGTCGGAACCGAATCCGCTGCCAGCTGCAGTCACAGATGCAAAGATATCGCCATCAACGTAGCTAGCCTTGTAGGAGCCGAAATCTTCGAGACCAAAGGTGAACGTGAGCGAATCCAATACGCTCTGGCCACCGAGCGGCTTGTTGAACTTGATCCAGAGGCTATCGGCGCGACCATCGCCTGTACGGTCGAATATGTAGGCGGCTTCGACCTGCGGCACCGGCGGCACAAAGATGTTGATCTTTGTCCAGTGGATATCCTTGTTCTTTGCACCGAAGCAGGTGGCGGTAAGGGTACCGTCAATCACTTCGTCAGTTGCCTTGATATAGAAACTTGCACGACCTTCCATGAGCACGACATCGGTAACGGGATTACCCAGCGAGTCGCAAATGATCAAGTTCGGATTCGAGGTCGAAATCTTTACGGCAATGCCGCTGTAAATAGAGGCCCATTCTTCGGCGTACATAATGTGCACGGGGTAGGAGCGGCCCGCCCACATTTTATCGGTCCTGTCCAGATTGATGGGCAAGGTGTCGCTCGAAACGTCGCGGCTGAGTTCGTTACCGAAGGCGCTCCAGTACTTGTCAAAGTGGATTGTATCTTGCGTATCGAAGTCCACGATAAAGTAGGTGGAATCCTTGACGCTTGCAAAGGCAAGGTTCGGCAGTTCGTAAGGTTCAATGGTGAAGGGAATATCCTTGTAATCATCCGGATTGGTCTTGAGGCGAACGCGAACGTAGTAGTTGCCGGGCGGCAGCGCCTGGGCCTTGGTAATGGCCTTGGTGTCGATCGTAATCTTGGTGAAGTCATCGCTCACCGTGATACCGCTATAGTACAGGGAATCAAGCGTCTTGAGTGCAACGCCGTTCTTGTCGAGGCTCTTGCCGTAAAGCGTAAAGTTCGACGGGCCGCGTTCGGTGTGCTGTTTTTCGGGGCTTGCGGAGAAGTCGCAAGCGAGAACCGTTTCGCGCACCAGCTGCCACACTTCCTTGATAATCAACTTCGGATCGTCCGAGAGGTCGGTTAAGAACATGCTCGCATCGGCCTTCAGGTCCATGGAGGTACGCATCTTGAAGTTCGATTCGTTGCGGTGACGTTCGGCGTAGAAAATGTGGAAGGGATAAGTTTCGCCGGGAACCAGCTTGTCTTCGGGGTTGTTCTTGCCGATGGTGTCGAGCTTGACCTTGCCTTCGATCTGCGTATGCTGACCGCCGATATCCACCACGAGTTTGTTGTTGATGAACACCCAAACGTCATCGTCGCCCAGGAATTCGAAATACTGGCCAGGCACATATTCGAAGGTAGCCTGGATCTTCATGGTGAAGCCGTAGTTGTGCGTACCATAGTCAGAAGTGATGTTGTCGTACATGGGATTCGGGACAGTGCCAGCTTCGTCGAGATACTGGAAGTCGTCCAAGAAGAACAGACCTCTTTCGGGGCTTTCAGTATTCTTCTGACCGAACCAGAAACCATCGTCGGTCAAGGAAAGTTCCAAGTCGCGGCAAGTAGCGTTGGTGTAGCTATTGCCGGCGGCATCTGTTGCTACGACTTCGGGCAAGAACCAGTTGCCGAGGTGTTCTGTCGTTTTGCAATTGCTGGGGAAGTTCGATGCAGGAACAGGCACACCGTTCGGGCCGAGTTCGCGTTCGACCATGTTCCTCATCACCTGGTGGCCGTTGTCGTTCTTGCATCCGCCCGTACCGAAGTCCTGGCTAGTGGTACCAGCTTGTGCAATGGTATTTTCTTCGTCGCTACCATCGCCGTGCAACCAGTCGAACATCATGACCGGGAGCTTTTTGATGGGGCAGTCGCCGAGTTCGCCGGGGAACATCGTATAGAGTTCAGGTTCGTTGTACTTGGAACCGACGATCCAGACGGTATCAGAAATCAGCAGCAGGGAGTCCAGGCGGATTTCCTGTTCCACAGGGATTTCTTCCTTGGAGGCACCTTCGGCGCCGATATGCAAATCACCAATCGTTTGCTTGAACGAAACGAAGGCGTCCTTGGGTGTCAGTACGGCGCGATATTCGAACCAACCGCAGTAGGGGCTACCCACCGGAGTGGTATAGTCGGCCTTGCCGTTCAGAATAATGACCACACCCGTATTGCTCCACGGGGCGAGGAAACGGATCGTCTTCTTGGCCGGTTCCACGATTACCGGTTTGGTCGTCGTGGTGGTAAGCGTACTGTCGGGATTGATTTGGATCCAGACCTCGTAGACCTGCTGACTGTCGACGCCGTTCTTGTATTCGGGGAACAGCTCGGCGAGGAAAGGTTCATGGCCTTCGTTCAAGTACGTGGTGCAAGAGTCCTTGCCTTCGACGCAGAAAGAACCGAAGCGCAGCTGGCGCACGTCTTCTCGACCTTGACGGTCGGAACCTTCGAGGCGTTCCTGCGTAAAGCAGACTTTAAACGTACCGTCGTCGTCTTTGCTCAGTTGTTTATACTTGAAATTGGCTTCGTTATCGGCGTAGAAAAGGTTATTGCCATCGTAAATAACATGGGCTATGGCTACACAGTCCTGCGCAAATGTGTTAACAACTAAAAGGGTCAAGCACAATGCTAAACCCCGGAAAAAGTTTTTGCACTTCATCCGTTCTCTCCATAAATGTCCCACACACAAGACACAACCAAGGTAAAAATAGGTTATTTCACAATACCTATCTGCAAATATTACTTTACCTGGTGGTCTTTTTGCGGATTTTATGGGGTCTTTGGAGAGAATTTCGATAAAATCCACTAATTAAATACAAAAAGTAAGGCCTGCAGGGTATCAAAATCCTAATTTTTAGAAGGAATTTACAAATCAACAGGAGTTTTTTATGAATCGAGTGTATTTGGTCGCCTCCGCCAATATGGAAGCCAAAGTCAAGGAAGTCATGGACGCAGTTGCCGGTGCAGGCCTGATTGGCGCCACCTACAGGCCTTGCGTGAACGGTGCCGAAGCCGTGAAGGAACTGAAGGCCCACAATTCCGCCGTGCTCATGGAAAAGATTGCAGCCGACTTCCTTTCGCAGGACTTTGATTCCGTGGACGCCGTGGTGGTCGAAGGTGCACAGGGCATGAGCGACGTGATGGCCCAGAAGTACAACGATTCCTTGGCAACCGCCCTCGACGCCAAGATTTATTCTGATGGTGAAGACGCCGACTTGTTCTGCCCCAAGCGCTTGCTCGCTTGCTGCAAGTGCCTCGCTGCAGACCTTGCCGCCGAACCGGCCGAACGCAAGACCAGCCAGGCCATGTTCCGCGCAGGTTTGCTCTTGAAGGCTTCCAAGGCTAAGAAGCGCATCGTGCTCCCTGAAGGTTCTGAACCGCGTACCGTGCAGGCCGCGAAGCTCGTGATTGACCGCAAGATTGCAGTGCCGGTGCTCATCGGCAAGAAGGACGAAATCTTCGCCGTTGCCAAGGAACAGGGCGTCACCCTCCCGGCCGATATCGAAATCATTGAACCGTCTGCCGAACTTGCCGAAAAGTACGTGCCGACGCTCGTGGAGCTCCGCAAGTCCAAGGGTATGACCGAAGACCAAGCTCGCGCAGCACTCGCCGACAACGTGATGCTCGGCACCATGATGCTGAAGATGGGTGAAGTCGATGGCCTTGTTTCTGGCGCCATCCACTCTACCGCCGACACGCTCCGTCCGGCCCTCCAGGTGATTAAGTGCGCTCCGGGCGTGAAGTCCGTAAGTTCCGTGTTCTTTATGTGTATGCCGGACAAGACTTACATTTACGGCGACTGCGCCATTAACCTGAACCCGACTGCCGAAGAACTCGCCGGCATTGCTCAGCAGTGCGACGACACCGCCAAGGCCTTTGGCCTCCCGAGCCGTGTGGCACTCCTCAGCTACAGCACCATGAACAGCGGCAAGGGCCCCGACGCAGACCTCGTGCGCGAAGCTACCAAGATTGTGAAGGAAGCCCGCCCCGAAATGCTCGTGGATGGCCCGCTGCAGTACGACGCCGCGACCGTGCCGAGCGTGGGTTCCCTGAAGGCCCCGGGCAGCACCGTCGCCGGCAAGGCAACCGTGTTCGTGTTCCCGAGCCTCTCTGCAGGTAACATCGGCTACAAGGCCGTGCAGCGCAGTGCTCATGGCACCATCGCCATCGGCCCGATGCTCCAGGGCCTCGCCAAGCCGGTGAACGACCTTAGCCGCGGCGCCCTCGTGGAAGACATCGTCTACACGATTGCCCTCACAGCAGTTCAAGCGGGTTAATAAAGACTAGGGAGGGTTAAACCCTCCCGCAGTCAATTAATTTATACAAAATAGGGTCGCACCTTGAAGGTGCGGCCCTATTTTAATTTCGCGACACTCTGTATTACACGAACTTGTAGAGGTCGGTGATGTCTTCGTTGTTCTTGTCGTAGAACCAGAACTGGTTGATGTGGGCGTGTTCGTCTTCGACCAGGCTGATGCTCATGCCATGCTTGTATTCCAAGTAGTTGAACATGCGGTTGTGGTCCTTGCAGAGCACGTCGATCACCTGGGCGCTTACCACGAGAGTGACTTCGCGGAGCTTGCCCTTGGCCTTGGCGCGTGCCATCCAGCGGTCAATCATGCCGAGCGTGGATTCGAGCGTTGCAATGCGGCCGTCGCCATCGCAAACCGGGCAGCGTTCGGTCTTTTCGGTCATCAGGTTCACGCGGACGCGCTTACGGGTGACTTCCATAAGGCCAAACTGGCTGATGGGAGCGGGGCTGATCGGGGCCTTGTCGCGGCGGATTGCCTTGCGGAATTCCTGGTAGACTTTTTCGTTGTCGTCTTCGGATTCCATATCGATAAAGTCGATAATAATCAGGCCACCCACGTCGCGCAGACGAAGTTGCTTTGCAATTTCGTAGCAGGCGTCGATGTTGGTTTCAAGAATGATCTTGCCCTGGTCCTTGCCGTGCACCTTCGGTCCGGTGTTCACGTCGATAGAAACAAGAGCTTCGGTCTGTTCGATCACGAGGTTACCACCACGCGGAAGCGGTACCTGACGCTGCAGGGAACGTGCGTAGTCGTTTTCGATCTTGAAGTATTCGAACAGGCTTTCGTTGGAACTCCAGAGCTTCACCTTGTCGAGCTTGTCCGGCGAGAGCACCTTGAGGTATTCACGCAGGGCGAAGTATTCGTCGCGGTTGTCGATATACACGTAGTCGGTGTTATCGCTGAAGTATTCGCGAACGGTCTGTTCAATGGAATCGGATTCTTCGTAGATGCAGGTTTCGGCAGGCTGGTTTTCGAAGTTGTACTTCGTCTGTTCCCACTTGCTTTCGAGTTCGCGCATCTGCTTGTTGATTTCGAATTCGGATTCGTTCAAACCGTTGGTACGAACAATATAGCCCACGTCGCGACCCTTGAGGCGGCGGACCACCTTCTTGAATTCGCGGCGCTTGGCCGGGTCGCGTTCACGCTTGGACACCCCAATGAAGTTGGTGCCCGGCATGCACACGAGGAAACGACCTGCAAAGCTCAGGTGAGTGGTCAGACGAGCACCCTTGGTGCTAATCGGTTCCTTGACCACCTGAACCATGATTTCCTGGCCTTCTTGCAGGATTTCATCAATAGAGACTTCCTTGGAAGAACCGTCCTCGTCATCGTCGTCGCCATATTCGCGGCGGAGGAGTTCGTTTCTGTCCATGGCGTCTTCTTGATGCAAAAAGCCTGCCTTTTCAAGGCCAATATCAATGAACGCAGCCTTGAGTGCCGGAAGCACCTTCTGGACCACGCCCTTATAAATATTGCCCAGAACTCGGTTAGAAGATACACCCTCGACGACAAGTTCAACGAGTTCGCCGTCTTCCATGATGGCGATACGTTTTTCGTAAGGGGTCTTACTAATCAAAATTCCGCGCTTGCACTTATTTGCCATTAAAGCTCCTAAAAGTAAGCAAAACTTGTTGGACGTCCCTAAGAAGCTTTCCAAAAGTATGGACGCTTCCGAACCCACGTGCTTCTCTTACGGAAAGTACCGCATTTCCACAGCGTAAAGTCTAGGGAACATAAATATAATAAGTCCGTATTGCAATTCCGGCTTTCAAAAAATGAAATAAGGCGTAATTTAGAGAAAAAAAGGCAAAAAAGACAAATAATTACATATATTTAAAATCAATAAGAAGAGAGGAATATATGGGATTTAATTTCCGCGGGCTTGCTTTTAAGCAGTCCTTGATGATTTTAGCCGCAATCACTATCGTATTCGGCATGATCTTTGGCATTATGAGCTACAAGACTCAGGAAATGCTGAACCGCATGACCGTCGAGAACGGCGAAGAAACCAGCCGCGCAAACGTCAACTACATCGACAAGCTCTTTAATGCGGGCAAGGTGGTAGGCGAAGACTTGGCCACTAAAATCAGCGAGCATTCCATGTCCAAGGAAGAACTGGACGATTTCTTGCTGCAGTCGCTATTTAACGCCCGCAGCTTGATTCCCCAGGTGGTCGCCGTGGTAGTTGCCTACGAACCGGGAATGGGCCCCGAAAACACAGAAGGCGAATACATGCGACTTGCCCGCTTTGACCACGTTGATACCAAGCTTGTATCTGGTGCGAACTACCAGGACAAGGAATGGTACTACAGCGTAAGAGACGGCAAAACGAGCCGCTGGCAAGAACCCTTCATTGGCGAATTCGTCCCGGAACCGATTGCAGTCTATACCGTTCCCCTTTTCAAAAAAGACAAGAATGGCGAAGATATGCTGATTGGCGTACTCGCCGTCGACATGTCGATCGAATTCTTAAAAGACGAAGTCGGATCGATTCCTGTTTCGAACTCGGGATTCGCCCTGATCACCACAACCAAGAACGTGGCCGTTGCCTACCCGAAAAGCCTTGCCGAAGGAAAAAGAAACCGCGACATCATTGTCAGAGAAAAGCGCGGACAAAAGCAAGTTGAATTCGACCGCAAGGGCCGCGATAGCAGCGGCCTGTTTATCGGTACGGTTGCAGGCGGCGAAGAATCTGCCATTTACTACACCACGATCCATTCGACCAACTGGACGTTCATGGTCGTGTGGCCGATCCAGAAATACCTCGAAGACCAGAGCCTGATGCGCCAGCTGTTCCTGATCCTTTCGCTTGGCGGCTACGGCATCATCCTGGTAATTATCCTCTTGATTTCGTTCCGCGTGGCAAAGCCGCTCAAGGACTTGGCCATTGCAGCCCGCAAGCTTGGCCGCGGAAACTTTGACGTGGCAATTCCGAAAATCACGGGTCACGACGAAGTGGCCGAATTCGCATGGGCATTCTCGAACATGCTCACCGAGCTCAAGGATAACATCGAAAAGCAGAAAGACATGAAGCGTATCGAACGCGAACTCGATCTCGCCCGAAACATTCAGCTTTCGATGCTCCCCGGCGAAGAACGCGAAGAAAATTCCGATGACGACCGCCACGAGCTCGCTCCGTTCCTGCTCCCTGCCAAGGAAGTGGGCGGCGACTTCTACGACTTCTTCAAGATTGACAACGACCACCTTTGCGTGGTGATTGGTGATGTGTCCGGCAAGGGCGTTGCAGCGGCCCTATTCATGATGGTTGCCCGCATTATCTTGCGCACCATGACCAAGAACTTGAAGTCGATTAGCGAAGCGTTCAACAAGACGAATTACGCTCTTGCAAAGCGCAACCGCTTGAACATGTTCGTAACCGTGTGGGCAGGCATTATCGACTTGCGCACGGGACACATCGACTTTGCATCGGCAGGCCACAACCCGCCCGTCTTACGACACAAAGACGGCACCGCCGAATTTATTCCGAGCAAGTCAAGCGTAGTCATGGCCGCCATGGAAGATACAATCTACAAGCAACAGAGTTACGATCTTCAGCCGGGCGACACGCTGTTCCTTTACACCGACGGCGTCACCGAGGCGACCAACTCCAACAATGTACTGTTCGGCGACAACAGGCTCCTTGAAATTATAAGAAAGGGTGGCGAACAAAGCCCCGCCGACACCTGTGCGTTGGTCAAGAAAGAAATCGACAACTTTGTACAAGACGTTCCGCAATTCGACGACATCACCATGCTCGCCGTCAAGTTCAACGGAATCGACGAACCCGTATGGGAACGCTACGAAAAGACTATCGATGTTTCCGATAACGGCAAGAGCCATGCGCTCAAGACGTTTGTCGAAGACATCCTTACACCAATGGATGGAGCAAAGAAAATGCAAATGCAAGACGCCTGGGAGCGTTATGAAAAGATCGTGGATGTGATTCCCGAAAACCAAGACATATTGACCGCATTCGTCGAAGGAATCCTCGCCCCCATGGAAGGTTCCATGAAATCGCAGATGCAGATCAACATCGCGATCGACGAAATCTACAGCAATATCGTGAAGTTCTCGGGCGCAACCGAAGTGACCTTGATTGTAGAGATCCGCAAGGCAACGCTTTCGGCAAGACTCACCTTTATCGACAATGGTAAACCTTACGACCCGATCAAGCAGGCCGACCCCGACATTACGTTGCCGGCCGAAGAACGCGAAGTCGGCGGTCTTGGAATATTCATTGTGAAAAAGACCATGGACAGCGTATGTTACCGCAGAAACGGTGACAAGAACGAACTGGCAATCACCAAGACCTTGTAAAGTCTTGTAAACTTTTATAAATTTAAGTGAAAGAGGGAAAAATTATGCAGATTAACAAGACAAACGATAACGATAAGTTGACCATCGCACTTGAAGGTCGCTTGGATACTCTGACCGCCCCGCAGCTCGATGCCGAAATCCAGGGCAAGCTCGACGGCGTGAAGTCGCTGGTGTTTGACTTCAAGAAGCTCGACTACATTTCTTCTGCAGGACTGCGTATTCTGCTCATGGCCCAGAAGATCATGAACAAGCAAGGTTCCATGGTCGTCAAGAACGCAAGTTCTGCCATCAAGGAAATCTTCGAAGTGACCGGTTTCTGCGATATTCTGACCATCGAGTAATCGACATATTTATTAAGACAACCGTCCGAAAGACTTACCCCCGACCCCTGGTCGGGGATTTTTTCATTGTCCGAAGCAGCCTTATTATATTTAGGGAATGAATTTATCAGCAATCAAAAAATATCCGAGCCAAATTTCGAGTGCGTTCAAGCGGTTTCCGCTGGCTTCGTCATTCACCGTTCTCACGTTCCTTGCGCTCGTTATTGACACCGAATTCGCGAATTTCTTTAGCAGCAGTTTTGCTCGACTGTTCCTATGGCTGGGCATTTACCCCATTGCCGCCACAATCATCGCCCTCACAACAGCGTTGGTGCAGGAATCTCGAAAAAATACAAGCCAGGCGCCCCAAGCCATTGCAAGCGGCTCATGGTTTGCACTTTCTATCATACTCGTTTTTGCCAACTTAGAAGAAAATACAAATAGCGCCATCACTTTTGCAAGCACCATTTCTCTTGTCTATATAGTCTCGTCTTTTGGATTTTTACTTGCCCCTTTCTGGAAACAGAAAAACGAAAACGGATTCTGGGTATTCTTGCAAAAGAACATCAAAGTCGCCCTAGCGGCCATTGTCGTATCGGCCATTTTGCTTGGCGCCATCGAAGGCCTTGTCTTTGGATTTTCGGAACTGTTCGACGCAGACCCTGACGAAGATATATACCTTTACATCTTCTATTTCTGTTCAAGCATTGTAGCCCCCATCTTATTCTTTTCTGGAATTCCTTCTATCGACGAATGCCTTGAAGCACCGCCTACGCTGAGCAAGTTTGCAACGACCACAATCCGATTCCTGTTTATTCCAGTGCTTTCTATTGGCACGCTACTCTTTTACGGCTACATTTTCAAATTCATTGCCTTGTGGGACTTGCCGCTCACGACAGCATCCTACTTCGTCACGGGTTTCATGATTTACCTGCTGGTACTCATCACCGTCATGTACCCTGCGCGCCTCGCTCCCAAACCGACTATTGAAACTAGGCTCCTGAAAATATTCCCCGCTGCCTGCATTCCCCTTGTTGTCCTGATGTCTATCGATATCTACAATATGCTAGAGCTATTCGGCATCGAAATTGAATACGTTTACGCCATCGCCATCAACATTTTCTTTTACGCCATTATCGTAGTCTTCTTGGTTGACAAAATCAAGCGCAAGTCCCGATTCATCGCAATCATTTTCTGCGCGCTGTTCTTTGTTGTAACGGATTCCCCTTTCAACGCCATCAAGATTGCCCAATATTTCCCATCAAGCAAAAAAGACGCCGATGAACTCGTGAAGCAAAACATCCCGAAATCTGAAGACTGCGCCGATGATTCCGAACCGTTCGAACCATTCAAGGCCTACATCAGCCAATCCGACAATACGCCGCTCACGGTACCTACGGGAGCCAAAAAGGCGTTAATCGTAGACCATTATTATAATTATGATGAATTTGAATTCAGTGAAGACTCGTTATTCTTCCGTTACAAGCCGGAACACGAGGACGCAGACGCCGATACCATCGTCTACAGCTTCATAATCAGCCGAGAAGAACTGAAAAAGGCCGAAAAAACGACCATCGAGTCCAGCGAAGCGACCTTGGAGCTAGAATACCTGTCTACCGAAGAATGGTCCAAGGACAACCGTTCGCTCCAGATGCGTGGAATTCTGTTCCTAAAATAAGGCCTTGACGCTTTTTATGCATATAACTATATTTATGCATAAATAAGAATTTTTGAAAAGGATATATTAACATGGAATACAAAATTAAGGACATTAACCTTGCGATTGAAGGCCGCAAGGAACTTGACCTCGCCGAAACTGAAATGCCGGGCCTGATGGCTCTCCGCAAGGAATATGCGGGCAAGAAGCCGCTCGCTGGCGCCCGCATTATGGGTAGCCTCCACATGACCGTGCAGACCGCTATCCTCATCGAAACGCTCGTGGACCTCGGTGCCGACGTGCGCTGGGTGAGCTGCAACATCTTCAGTACGCAGGACAACGCTGCCGCCGCCGTGGTGGTGGGCAAGAAGGGCACTGTGGAAAATCCGCAAGGCGTGCCTGTGTTCGCCTGGAAGGGTGAATCCTTGGAAGACTACTGGGAAAACACCGCCCGCGCCCTCGTGTGGCCCGACGGCAAGACCCCGGACCTGATCGTGGACGACGGTGGCGACGCTACCATGCTCGTGACCTGCGGCGCCGAATTCGAAGACGCCGGCAAGGTGCCTGAATTCAACCCGGCCACCGACAGCGAAGAATGGGGCGTGTTCCTCGCCACCTGCCGTAAGATTTTCGAGAAGGATCCGAAGCAGTGGACCCGCGCTCGCGAAGCTTTGAAGGGCGTTTCCGAAGAAACGACTACCGGCGTGCATCGCCTTTACCAGATGGCCCAGGCTGGCCGTCTGAAGTTCCCGGCAATCAACGTGAACGATTCCGTGACCAAGTCCAAGTTCGACAACCTCTACGGCTGCCGCCACTCCTTGATCGACGGCATCAACCGCGCCACCGACGTGATGATGGCCGGTAAGATTGCAGTCGTGTGCGGCTACGGCGACGTGGGTAAGGGCTGCGCCCAGTCTCTGCGTGGTCAGGGCGCTCGCGTGATCATCACCGAAATCGACCCGATTTGCGCTCTGCAGGCTGCCATGGAAGGCTACGAAGTCAAGACCCTCGACGAAGTAGTTAGCTACGCCGACATCTTCGTGACCACCACCGGTAACACCGGCATCATCAGCGCCGCGCAGATGAGCAAGATGAAGCACCGCGCCATCGTGGGTAACATCGGTCACTTCGACAACGAAATCGACATGGCCGGCCTCAAGAAGATTCCGGGCATCAAGCGTAACGAAATCAAGCCGCAGTACGACGAATGGATTTTCGCCGACGGTCACAGCATCCTTATCCTCGCTGAAGGCCGCCTGCTGAACCTCGGCTGCGCTACTGGTCACCCGAGCTTCGTGATGAGCGCAAGCTTCACGAACCAGACCATCGCTCAGATCGACCTGTGGCTCAACGCTCAGGGCAAGCAGACTGTTGCTGGCATCAAGTACGAAAGCGGCGTCGTCTATACACTCCCGAAGATCCTCGACGAAAAGGTCGCTCGCCTCCACCTCGAAAAGCTCGGCGTTCACCTGACGACCCTCACTAAGGCTCAGGCTGACTACATCGGCGTGCCTGTGGAAGGCCCGTACAAGGCTGATCACTACCGTTACTAATAGACACTCTGCAGTAAGCTGCAGACTGTCGAATGTAAAAAACAAGTATCAAAAATCCTCGGTAATAAGCCGAGGATTTTGCTTTTTTGTAACATTCATCACACCGTTTACAACTGTAACATTATTCGTTCCTTACATTATGACTTTCACCTAGCGATAATTGTATTTTATGGACATGAATTCGAAAGAACTACAAATCGTAAAGCAAATCGTGCTGTTGGTTGCTGTGGCCGTTACACTCGGCTTCATTTACGGCTAATCGCAGACGATTTTATATATTTACGGCATGCAGCCCTATATTCATCAGTTTGCGAATTACCTACGCTTTCACATGGATTCGATTTCTGTGGGGCTTGTCGCCACACTTTTGATTATTTACGGCGGCTACATCAACAACTATTTCAAAAAAATCACACGCAGCATTCCTTTTTTAGGACGCTTTGTCTTATTCGTGATTCTGTGTAGCGCAGGCTACGCATTCTTGACTTCACAATTGGTAAAACTCTTGAAAATGTTTTTGCGCGGACAGCCTGACTTGCCACTTATCGGCATTGTTGCTGCAGCATTCCTTATTCTTGCATTTTGCGCCCGCAGCGGAAAAGACATCTGATTGTGTCGCGCTATACTTAGTTTAGCCCACTACGAGCAATTAGTAGTTGATTGCAATGTAGAAGCTACCAGCACCGAAGCGGCGATCGAAGCTATCAAAGCCATCCCACAGGGCATCCCATGCAAAGCCGACTTCAAGCTGCGTTGCAGAATTACGGAAGAAGATCACGCCGAGTTCTGCACCGGCGGCAAGGCCGATTGCGAAGCCTTCATCGGCATCGTAATAATGGTCATCGAACTGAAGGCCAAGACCAACGCCTGCGCCCAGGAACGGAGTGATAACGCCCGTGCTCGGGAAGAATCGGCCACCGAGCAAGAAGGTTTCATGCCACTGCCATTCTTCGCCGAAGGACATGTTCATGTTGTTCACGATCGTAATGGCTGCCTGCGGGATCACTTCGAAAATGCGGGCGTAGTGGAATACGAAAGCCTGTTCCCAATCCTGGTCGACATCGCGTGCCTTATGACATGCCGTTTTGTTATCGCCTTCGTAATCCTTGCAGCTCTTTTCGCTGTAATCATAGTTGTGCCAGAGAGCGGCACCCAAACCGTAGCTCACATAGTTGCGGGTAGGGCGCTTGTGGGCAAAGTTGTCATTCGGGTCGCCCTCATTACGTTCGGCAGGCACATACACAACCACATCGGGTTCCGAGCGGGATGTAGTAGAAGCATAGGCGTCATCATTAGCATTTGCGCTGTTATTGGCGGTGTTTGCAAGAGCAGACTTTACTGCACCTTCAATGGCCACATCCAGGTCGTCAATGGAACCGGCCTTCTGCTTACCGCTACCGACCACAGCACCGTCTTTAACCTGTTCGCAGACAACCACGAAGCTGGAGCCCATGGTCATTACGTTGGTGCGCAGCTGGATTTCGGCATTCCCTTCAACCGGGGTGTTGCCCGTTTCGCTCACGGAAGCACGCACAATGGACTGCACCATGCTCGGGGCGTCAGGTGAAAATTCAGCGCCGCTCGGAGCGAGGACCTGAACATTTGCGGCAAGCGAGAACGCTGCCAAGGAAAGGATAGCAGAGAAAATCTTTTTCATGCCATAAAGATAACAAAAAAATGCTAAATTCAAGATGTCTATGAATAAAGCCGCTATTATCGTTGCCGTTTCGATGCTTTTGAGCCGCGTGCTCGGAATTTTCCGCGAAATGCTCTTGGCGCATGCCGCAGGCGTGTCGCTCGAAAAGAACGCACTTGACCTTGCGTTCATGATTCCTGACATCTTGAATCATGTGGTGAGCACCGGATTTTTGTCGATTATCTTTATCCCGATTTTTACGGGATACAAGGTGGCAGGCGATGAGAAAGGCGGTTGGAAATTCTTCAGCAATGTGCTGAATACTTTCGGCATTGCGCTCTTGATTTTGGTGGTGCCCGCGTTTATTTGGATGAAGGAGCTTTTGCAGCTCTTGACAGTCGAGGGAGCCACGCCGGAACTGATCGAGCGCGCCGCATACTACGGCCGCATCATTTTGCCGGGCCAGGTATTTATTTTTGTGGGCAGCATTTTGGTTGCCGTGCAGCATACCCGCAAGCAGTTTCTGATTCCGTCGCTCACGGGCCTGATTTACAACGTGGCGATTGTGGGCGGCGGCGCTTTGGGACTCGCGCTCGAAAAGTTCACCGGCACGGAATACGGCCTGGAAGGTTTTGCCTGGGGCGTGCCGGTAGGCGCCTTCATCGGCTTCTTTGCTCTGCAGATTTTGGGCGCCCGGCGTGGCGGCGTGCATTACGAACTCTTGGTGCAGCCGACTCACCCCGATATCGTTCGCTACTTCAAGATGATGCTCCCGATGTCACTCGGTGTGGGTTCCATGTTCGGCCTTGAATTTATTATCAGAAGCTTTGGTGCGAACTTCGGTACGGGTGGTATTTCGAGCTTGAATTACGCTTACCGTGTGATGTACACATTGGTTGCCGTCTTTGGATTCTCGGTAAGCGTGACGAGTTATCCTGACATGGCCCGCCTTGTTAAGGAAGGCGATTTCGGCCAGCTGAATCGCAAGATTTGGAAGAGCCTTTCGCGCATGTTCTGCATTTTGATTCCGGCCGTGGTTGCCGTGTGGGCTTTGAGTTTCCCTGCGGTGCGAATCCTGTTTGAACGCGGTGCTTTCCAGCGCGAAACGACCGAAGCGATTTCCGAGATTCTGCGTTGGTATTTGCCGGTGAGCCTCGGCCTTTGCCTGCAAGCGGTTTTGGTGCGTAGCTTCTACGCCTGCGAACGCATGTGGGTGCCGACGCTTTTGAATACAGGCATTTTTGCCGCAACGATTCCCGCCTACATTCTGTTAGGCGCGCCTGAAGTGGGTCTCGGCATCAAGAGCGTGCCGATTATCGGCGCCACCGGCGCTTTGTTGCAGGTAATTTCGATGATCTTTATGTGGGCGAAAAAGAACGGCACCGATGGCATGAAGGACGCTTTGCTGAATATGGCCCGCGCACTCGTTGCCTTTGGCATCATGATTGCGGCGGCTGTCGGGCTTGACCGAATCTCGGGTGCATTCGTGCGCGAGGCAAACTTCGTCGTGCTCGTCGTGTACGCCTGCGCTGCGGGAATCTTGCTCTTCACGCTCACGCTGATTATCCAGCGTTACCTCGGAAGCAAAGATGCCAAGGATATTCTCAACGAACTCCTTGGCAAAATATTGAGAAAGTTACATTTGGCGCGCTAATTACTTGCGCCAGGATTCCATGATCTTCATGCAGCCGGCGAGCAGCTCGGCGGAGCGGTCCTTGGCTTCGGTTTCCACGTAGCAGCGGAATTCCGGAGCGTTGCCGCTCGGGCGCAGGTGCACGATATCGCCGGAATCAAATTCCATGCGGTAGCCGTCCGTTTCATCAATCGAAACGACTTCACCGTGGAACGGCTTCGGGGCCGGAGCATCCTTAGGCTTGAACTTGGAAGGCTTTGCGGTGAGCGCGCCGAACAACTTGGCGCCGAGTTTCTTTTCGCGGATTTCGGCGAGCTTTGCCTTCGACACTTCGGTCGGAAATTCCTTGAGGCGGTCGCTAAGCGTAAAGCGCTTCGGAAGTTTCTTGAGCAAGTCGACCACGCACATTTTCTGTTCGCGAACCATGACCATCACGGCAATCATCGGGAGCAATGCATCGCGAGTCGGCAAAGCCGGGAGCGTGCGAGTTGCGCCGTCTTCAAAAGAACGCGTGAGGTTTGTCTGCAGCAAGAATCCGCCGTTTGCTTCGTAGCCTGCGACAGAGACGCTCTTGTCATTTGCATCAACGAGGCTTTCCATGCCGGCAATCACATAAGGGCTTCCGATGCGCGTACGGCAAATCTTTTCGAAGCTACCGGATTTTTCAAGCGACGTGTTGCAACTCACCGGAGTTGCAATGCGCTTGACACCAAGCGCCTGGGCAGCCAAGATGCCCAGCACGTCGCCACGCAGCCACATGCCTACATCGTCTGCCAAAAGCGGGCGGTCGCTATCGCCATCGGTACTGAAAATTGCATCCACAAAATCCTTGTGCGCAAATTCGCGAGCCAAGTCTTCGTCTTCTTTACGGATTGCTTCGGTATCGACCGGGATAAACGTTTCGCTGCGGGCGAAAGGCTTGACTGTTGCGCCCAAACTTTCAAGCACCTTCACCACAATGTCGCGGCCCACGGCGGAATGCTGATACACGCCAATGGTCAAGCCCGAAAGAGCCTTGGTGCCAAAGAAAGCCGGATAACGCTTCACGTAATTTTCTTCGGCTTCCGCTTCGACAGCTGGGAGCGCGGGGGCGTTCTTGAGCATACCCTTCGCATCGAAAATTGATTCGTCGAAATCCACCGACTGCGAAACTATTCCCTGTTCGTCTTTCTTGGTGATTTCGCCCTGCGGGTGGTTGAACTTGATGCCGTTGCGGTCAGCCGGAATATGGCTACCCGTCACCATGATAGTCGGGAGCGCCTTATCGATACCGTACAAAGCGATTGCCGGGCTCGGAATACGGCCACAGTAAATCACCTTCCAAGAAGAATCTTCGCCAGCCTTCACCAAGGCCTTCAAGATGCGTTCGGTACTCGGACGCAAGTCACCTGCAATCGCAATCGTGTGATCGCACTTGTAGCTAGCCTCGCAGTACTTGATGAACGAGCGTGCATACACATAGCACACGCGATCCGTCATTGCTGTCACCAAGCCGCGGGCACCGCTGGTACCGAATGCCACGCCGGACTGTTTCATTACTTCTTGCATCGAAACGCTCATAAAAACCTCTACTCGTTATAAATGCAGCGGACATTGGCTGCGGTGTATTTGTGCGCATTGTCCGTGCCAATAGACAAATCCTTCCTGAAAGCCCAGAGATACGCAAACTCGAACTTATACGATGTTCCTGTCACGTCGTATTCGGTGGAACTCCAGAAGAGGCCCTGTTCCCCCATCTTTACGTAATTGCCGTAATATTCGTATTCCCCGCCAAGCTGGTTCGTAAAATTGTTTTTCTCCTCGGGATTATCCTGGAGATAATTGACGAGAGTCTCCCATTCCTGTTTACTCGGGATGTGCATTCCTTCGGGGCAGATTCCCTGATACGGCAAACGGATATCCCCGTACTGTTCTCGGTCATACTTTGTATCGATGCCCATTGCCTGCGACCAGGTGTAGAGCCGGCCGAATTCCACACAATTGGAAGAGACGTCCCCGAAGCAGCGGCTGTCCTTTACCGGCACCTCGAGATTCCGGGTCGTCCATACCTGACTGCCGATTTCGACGCGACCCAGGTCCGGATATTCGTAGCTCGACGAGGATTCATCGACTTCTTCGCTCGACGACGAGGCTATACTTGAAGAAGACTCGGTTTCGCTGCTCGAAGACAGCAGCATCACAAGTCCATCGCCCTTGACGCAACGGACATACGCGCCCATATACTTGTGCGGGTTGCTCCTTGCGATAGAGCCGTCCTTGCGATACGCCCAAATCCAGGCATATTCAAACGGATACCCCGATCCAGTAGCGTCATATTCCGTTGCCGTCCAGAAAACGGTTTCTACATCTTCGTCCCGATAGAAAGCCTTCCAGTCATAAGCACCGCCAATCTGGTTCGTAAAATACGCCTTGTATTCAGGATTCTCATCGATATACTCTTTAAGTTCCGTCCATTCACCATCCGTCGGCAAGTGTGAACCTTCGGGGCAAATTCCACGATACGGCGTAATCAGGAACCCGAGTTCTTCGCGATCGTACTTCAGGTCGATTGCCATAGCCTGCGCCCAAGTATAGATTCGGCCATACTTTTCGCAATTGGCAGGATCATCGTCATAGCAGCGGCTTCCTTCCACGGGAATATTCAAATTCCTGGTCATCCATTCCTGCGTCCCGATCTTTACGAATTCATCGGTCACAAGGGCCATTTCACTACTGCTTGATTTCGTTTCGCCAGAAGATGAACTTTTTACATCAACGGCATTTCCATTAGACGAACTGGACGATTGCGCAGACTGCGACGAAGAACTGGACTGTACCGAGGAACTTGAAATTCCTTCGGGGGCATTTAAATCCACATTGCGATAATACGCAACACTGTCTTCCGTTTTACAATAGCATTCGTCAAAAGTCTTTTCGGGAGCATTGGCAACAAATCCATTGAACTGGTAATTGTCTTCTACACCCAATTTGTACTTACAGCCATCGACATCTGCCCAAAGATGACTATAGCCTCGTTCGGTGAGGACCTCTATATCAAAGCGGTTTTTTGATTGATTAAAATCTGCCGACACGCACCTTGCGTAAAAGGAGAGCATATAGCTCATACGTTCTGACAATTCGTCGCATACCATTTTTTCAAGATAGCTGCCGGCAGAAATACTTTCAGACCATCCTGAATCTGCATCAATGCCATAAGTGTCATAACAACGATCGATCTTGGATTCTTCTATAACCGCAACCACCCTGCCACTGCTACTGGAATCACCATCGCCACAGCCATAAAAAGATGCGGTCATCGCCAAAGTGAATAGAACTTTTGTTACGAACTTCCTCATAGAATAAAAAGTAGAAAAATACGCTTTATTCCCCTATCGGGAGCATTGCCCTTATCGGGCTCGCAATGACAAATACATCTTTCCAGCTCATAAAACACTTGATACAGCCGTATACAAAATCACCGTTTTTATGCTAACTTCCCCTAAAAAAAGAGGATATTTTCTACTTTGGATGTTAAAATAAGGGATGATTATGCTCAAAAAAATCTTGACCACAGGCGTTTTCAGCGCCGTAGCACTCAGTGCAGCACCGCTCCTCACCAACGGCGACTTGTCATACGGTGACGGCGGTTGGTATGTTTGGAACAACCCCGATGGCCCCGCCAAGTACGAAAGCAAAATCGGTGTCGAAGGCCTCGGCGTAAACGGCAGCGAAGGCGTAAAGCTCACCGTGACCGAACTCCCGAACCCCTCCTGGGGCCTGCAATTGCAGCCGCCCAAGTGGCTCGCCGACTCCGCCTACTACAAGCTCACTTTCAAGGCCAAGGGTAACGTACCCATCAACGCAATTGTCCAAGGTGGCGCTCCGGACTGGCGCCAAAAAGAAAGCGCCTCGTTCATGCTGACCAAGGACTGGAAGGAATATTCCATGATCTTCCTTGCCGACCAAAAGGGCTACGGCGTCAATAACATCACCTTCCATGTGGGACTTGCCAAGGGTTGGCTCCAGATGGACGATGTTGCCGTCGAAAAAATCGAAGGCATGGATGACATGAGCTGGTACAACAATTCCGCCGCACGCATCGACAGCCTGCGCAAAAAGGAATTGACCGTGAAGGCTACCCCCGGCGCCCAAGTGAAGGTGGAACTCATGCGCCACGCATTCCCCTTCGGCACAGCCCTCGCACTCTACCCCAGCAAGGATAGCGTTGAAACCTGGTACCGCAAAACCGCCAATAAGTACTTCTGGTACGGCGTTCCCGAAAACCAGTTCAAGTGGCCGGAATACGAGCCCAAGAAGGGCAAAATTCGCCGCGATGAATTCAAGCAGTACCTTGACTACGTGAAGGACTACAACTGGGGATTCCGCGCACACGCCCTCATGTGGGGTATCCAGGGTTACGGCTACGACAAGCATTTCAGTTTCAAGGGTAGCTGCAAGGATATCGGCGAAAAGCTCAAGGCACGCATTACCCGCGACATGACAGAATACAAGGGCCGCATCAAGGAATACGACGTTTGGAACGAAGTCTTCCACGAACCCTTCGTGTTCAACAAGTGCGGCTGGGACCTGCTGGACAGCGCCCACATTTGGGCTCACAAGGCTGACCCCGAAGCGCGACTCTTCATCAACGAATACAACGTCGTCGTCGCCGGCGAAACCGACCGCCTCTACGACATCGTGAAGGGAATGCTCGACCGCAAGGTGCCCGTACACGGAATCGGTGTGCAGTGCCACTTTGGCGACCGTCAGCTGAATCCAGCCTTCATCAAGGCCCGCCTTGACAAGCTCGGCTCCCTCGGGCTCCCCATCAAGGTGACCGAACTCGACTTTGGCGACTGGCAGAAGGGCATGTACTTTGGCGAAGAAGAACAGGCCCGCCGCTACGAAATGTTCCTGCGCATCGCATTTAGCCACCCGGCTGTCGAAGGTATTGTACTGTGGGGCTTCTGGGATAACCGCCACTGGGTTAAAAACGGCGGTATCATCGCTGCCGACGGCCGCGAAAAACCCGCTGCCAAGCTCATCTATGACTTGTGGCACAAGGTGTGGACCACCAACGGAACATTCAAGGCCGACGAAAACGGTGTCGTGAAGTTCCGCGGCTACCCCGGCAAGTACAAAGTAACCATCGACGGCAAGTCTGAAATGGTTGAGTTGAAATAACACGACGTGTCATCCTGAGCGAGCGAAGCGAGTCGAAGGATCTAATTTTTCAGAAGATGCTCCCACGCGGGGCATCTTTTTCTATTATTCGCATAACAACCTTAGTGAGGAAACAATGAAGAGTCTCTATAAAATTGCAACAATTTCTTTGGCCATGGCATTCACCGCCTGCGACGATTCCACCTCTGCAAGCGACAACGGCGGCAATGGCGGTAACGGAGGCGCAAACGTCACCTGCACCAACGAACCAGTAGAATGCCCCACCATCCAATACGAAAACGAAGTTTACGACCTTCGCGACTGTAATCATTACAAAATTCAAACCTTCGGCACGCAAACATGGATGACCGAAAACTTGAACTACAACTCTTGCGAAATAAACGGTCAAAACTGGTGCTACCAAGGTAATGAAGCCAACTGCCAAAAGTACGGTCGCCTTTACACTTGGACCGCCGCAATGAGCCTCGATAAATCTTACCAGAAAAAATACGCGAACCTGCCCGAAGGCACCGTCACCAACGGACTCTGCCCCTTCGGATACCATATTCCGAGCGACGCTGAAACAGATATCCTTATCGCCTATCTTGAAGAGAATAACAACATAGCCGAATTCAACTTCCAATTCGGCGGCAAGAAAAATTTCGCGGGCTACGCTGATTTAGACAGAGAGGCTTACCTCTGGACTGCTGACGAAGACCACTCCGAATTCGGAGGCGTAGAAAATGTCCGCATCTGGAGCTATTCCGAAACATTTAGCTTCGGTGGCGGTTCCATATTCAAGGATAGCGGACTATCGATCCGCTGCGTGAAGGACTAAAAATTTCTGCATAGACGAAAATGCCCCGCGATTTTATCGCGGGGTTTTTCTTAATGGTTTGCTCGACGAATCGCGCGGCCTATCGATTAGTAGTTCTCGGCGGTCACTTCGAAGAAGGACTGCGGGTGGGCGCACACGGGGCATGCGGCCGGAGCCTTGGTGCCAACGACAATGTGACCGCAGTTGCGGCATTCCCACACCTTGACTTCGCTCTTTTCGAACACGGCAGCGGTTTCCACGTTCTTGAGGAGTGCGCGGTAGCGTTCTTCGTGGCGCTTTTCAATAGCGGCGACCATGCGGAACTTTTTGGCAAGAGCGGCAAAACCTTCGGCTTCGGCAGTCTTTGCAAAGTCTTCGTACATGTCGGTCCATTCGTAGTTTTCGCCGTCGGCAGCAGCCTTCAGGTTGGCAGCAGTGTCACCGATACCGTCGAGTTCCTTGAACCAAAGCTTGGCGTGTTCCTTTTCATTGTCAGCGGTTTTCAGGAACAGTTCAGCGATCTGTTCATAGCCTTCTTTCTTGGCGCAGCTTGCAAAGTAGGTGTACTTGTTGCGAGCCTGGGATTCGCCAGCGAAGGCGGCCTGGAGGTTCTTTTCGGTTTGGGTTCCGGCATACTTGTTTGCCATAAATTCCTCTCTTGGTTGAAGTGTCTTGAAAAGAATATACACTTTTTTAGGTCGGCCTAGGCAAAAATAAATCCAATTGGAGCCTTTTTCTGCAAAATAATATATATCTAAATAAAAAAGGAGGCCTTTTATGACCCTCATGATTATTCAGCTTTTGATTGTACTATTGGCACTTTACGTGGGATCGCGTTACGGGAGCCTTGCCCTCGGCGCCATTTCGGGAATTGGTCTTGCCATTCTGGTGCTCGGGTTCGGCATGCAACCCGGCAAACCGCCTACCGACGTCATTTATATCATTATCGCGGCAGTCACCTGCGCGGGCATTATGCAGGCTTCGGGCGGTATGGATTGGCTGATTCAAATTGCGGAACGCCTGTTGCGCAAACACCCGAACCACATTACGATTCTCGCTCCGCTCTGCACGTTCTTTCTCACGGTTCTCGTGGGTACCGGTCACGTGGTCTACACCTTGATGCCGATTATTTGCGACATCTCCTTGAAAAAGGGAATCCGCCCGGAACGCCCCTGCGGTGTAGCTTCTGTCGCCTCACAGGTGGGCATTACCTGTTCCCCCATTGCAGCCGCCGTCGCCTCGTTCGTGATTATCTCGAACGCAAACGGTTTTGAAATCAACAACCTGCAAGTCATCGCAATCACCATTCCCGCTTGCCTTTGCGGCCTCATGGCGGCAGCCGCCGTCTCTTATAAGCGCGGACTCGACCTCGACAAAGACCCAGCCTTCCAGGCGCGTCTCAAAGACCCGCAAATAAAGGAATACATGTACGGAAACACCGCCTCTGTGCTCGACAAGGAAGTTTCCAAAGAAGCAAAGCGAGCTGTATTCATCTTCCTCGGAGCTCTCGCCGTCATTGTGCTCTTCTCCGTGTTCCAGATTATCGGGCACGACATCCGCCCGCAATTCCCGACCGGCAAGGTTGTCGATGGCGTCGCTCAAATGAAGCCGCTCGCCATGAACATCATCATTCAGATTGTGATGATTTCGGCCGCCGCGTTCATGGTTATTTTTTGCAAGGCAGCCCCCAAGAAGGCCGTGGCGGGCGCCGTGTGGCAAAGCGGCATGGTGGCCGTCGTCGCCATTTACGGAATCGCCTGGCTTGCCGATACCTACTTTGCAAACTACATGGACGTGATGCAGGGCGGACTTAAGGACATCGTGCAACATTATCCATGGGCTATCGCATTCGCCTTCTTCGCGGTGAGCGTGCTCATCAACTCGCAGGGTGCGGTGGTGGTCGCCATGCTCCCGCTCGCCTACAGCCTCGGCATCGAAGGCCCTGTACTCCTGGGCGTTCTCCCGAGCGTATACGGCTACTTCTTTATTCCAAATTACCCTTCGGACATTGCGACCGTGAACTTCGACCGTTCGGGCACCACCGTCATCGGCAAGTACCTATTGAACCACAGCTTTATGCGCCCAGGTATGGTGAGCGTTATCGTCTCGACCATCGTGGGAACAATCTTGGTGAAAATTTTCTACTAGCTGTTTCCTGCGAGAACCAGAAAATTTCTTTTTAAAGGACGAGCAATCGTCCTTTTGTTGTATATTTTATAAAAAAAGGCGGTACTTATGCTGATGGAAAAAATTGCATCCCCTGCAGATGTGAAAAAGATGGACACAGAAAGCCTCAAGGCGCTCGCGGGCGAAATCCGCACAGCCCTCATCAACAAGATTTCACACTGCGGCGGACACCTGGGCCCGAACCTCGGATTCGTGGAGCCGACCATCGCATTGCATTACGTTTTTGAATCGCCCAAGGACAAGATTGTCTACGACGTCAGCCACCAGAGCTACACGCACAAGATTTTGACAGGCCGCGCCGAAGCGTTCCTGAATCCAGACAAGTACTGGAGCGTTACCGGCTACACCGAACCCTGCGAAAGCGAACACGACCAGTTCATGATTGGCCACACCTCGACCTCGGTGAGTTTGGCACTCGGGCTTGCAACTGCCCGCGATATCAAGGGTGAAAAGGGCAACGTGATTGCCGTAATTGGAGACGGATCCCTGAGCGGCGGCGAAGCATTCGAAGGCCTCGACAACGCCGGCGAATACGCGACTAACTTTATCGTGGTGGTAAACGACAACGAAATGTCCATCGCCGAAAACCATGGCGGCCTTTACGGGAGCCTCGCGGAACTCAGAGCCACGCAGGGCAAGAGCGAAAACAATTACTTCAAGAGCCTCGGCTTTGACTACCTGTATGTAGAACAAGGTAACGACATCGAATCGCTTATCACCGCATTCAAGCAGGTGAAAGATTCCACAAAGCCCGTGGTTGTACACATCCACACTCTCAAGGGCAAAGGCTACAGCTTCGCCGAAAATTCCAAGGAAGGCTTCCACTGGGCAGCACCCTTTGACATTCCGACCGGAGTCGTGAACTGGGGCAACGGTGAATCGTACGGCAACATCCTCGGCGACTACCTGATGAAAAAAATCAAGGCCGACCCGAAAGTCGTCGTAATCCATTCCGCGGTGCCCGCAGGCATAGGGTTCTTTGCCGAGCAGCGTAAAGCGGCGGGCAAGCAATTCATTGACGTGGGTATTGCCGAAGAGCACGCTGTCGCACTCGCCTCGGGCCTTGCCAAGGGTGGCGCGAAGCCGATTTACAGCACACATGGTACGTTTATCCAGCGCACCTACGACCAGCTTTCGCAAGACCTTTGCGCGAACAACAACCCCGCAACGATTCTTGTGACCATGTCGGGCGCCGATGGCATGAACGATACCACGCACCTCTGCATTTTCGACATTCCGATGATGAGCAACATCCCGAACCTGGTGTACCTCTGCCCCACTTGCGTGGAAGAGGCAATCGCCATGATGGATTACGCCATCGAACAGAATGCGCACCCAATGGCGATTCGCATCCCGAACGAAGTCGCACACCGTAGCGTAAAATTCGACACGGATTATTCCAAGCTGAACACATTCAAGGTTGACAAGCGCGGAAGCAAGGTGGCGTTGATTGGTCTCGGCAGTTACTACGCCCTCGCCGAAGAAGCCGCAGCAGAACTCGCGAAGCAAGGAATTGACGCTACAATTATCAACCCACGTTTTGCAACAGGCATCGACGCAGAAACGCTCACGAGATTGCTCGCTGATCATCAAGTGGTCGTGACGCTTGAAAACGGCGTCATCGACGGCGGCTTCGGCGAAAAGATCGCACGCTTCTACGGCAACACCGACATGCGCGTACTCGTAAAGGGCCTCAAGAAAGAATTCTACGACAAGGTTCCTTACGGCGAACTGATGGAAAGAAACCGCCTCACGCCCAAGCAGATTGCAGAAGACGTATTAAAGACGATTTATTAGCTAATCCTTCTTGATGCAGCGAATGCTAAGCCAAGTATCCTTGGGAAAGTGGCTGCTTTCAACGATTTCTTTTTCAAAATGCATCACGAAGAGAACGGCCCTTTCAGAATTACTCTCAGTAGCGCTCCAGAAGAACGCTCCGTTATTGCTGAAAGATCTGACGCCGTTCCCATTCACATGGGATGCTCCTCCGGGTAATGCGGCAAAGCCGTAATCATCCGTACCGACAACATCACCTTTATGCTTGTCCCAATCCTGCTTTGCCTTGAGCCTCGTACCCGCGGTAGCTGAATCGCCAATAAACGCGAGCAAGGCATTCCAATCAGATTCATCAGGCAGGCGCCAGCTAGAAGGGCATACGGTCATCGCCTCTTCCCAATGGTAGAGGCGGCCGTATTTTTCTCGGGGATTTCCGTCGTAGTCTGGATACTGAACGCTGTTCGCAGTTTCATAATTCAAATTTTCGGCCATCCAAACTTGCTTGCCGATAGTTACCGTCTTGTACGTTTGTCCATCGCGCAAATCCTTAACCGAATTCATTGCAGAATCATATTCCGCGCCATTGCCACTATTAGAGCCACCGTTATCGTTTGCCGAAGTACCGCTGTTACCACCGCATGCGGTAAAAATAAACGGCACCATTATCAAACAAATCAAGAACATTCGCATAAATACCCCAAAAGTTGTTATTGCGATCGCTACAAAGATAGATTATATTTCGAATATGTCCATCTCGCAGCACAAGACGGCATCGGTGCAAAAGTCAAGCAGAATTAACGCACCCCGGGCACAAAAAGTATATATTCACAATATGAAGAAGAATCTAGTGGGTTTAGGAATCGCCCTCATCATGGGCTTGGCTACGACTATCTATGCGGACAGGTGTCCTAACGCATGGCCCGCACAAGGCGAAAACTACGCCTCGGGCACAATAGACAGTACCAACTACAGTTACGAAGTCTGGCGCGATGGCTACAATGCTTTGTTGGAATGCTACGATTATGGCGGCTACAAAGTTTACTCCAAGGGCGCGGACGCTATCGTGCGTTTCGGACCAAAATTCGACGAGCCCAAAACCTTCGACCAGCACGGCAATTTTGCGGCGGACTACAAACTTAGAGCAACATACGGCGCTGGCACCGGCTTTTACCTAGTCGGCATCCAGGGCAATACCATCGAGCCGAAAACCGAATTCTATATCATAGACTACTGGATAATCAGAGATACAGCAGACACATCAGCTTTTGGAACCAGGCTCGGCGAATTCACCGTCGATGGCGACACCTACGACATCTGGCAAAACACCGCCAACAGTCACATGGGCGTCCAGGGCGACACCTCGTTCAAGCAATATTTCAGCATTCGCCGCACCACGCGCGACAGCGGCCACATCGACATTACCGCACACTTCAAGAAGTGGGAAGAACTCGGCCTCAAGCTGAGCAAGATAACCGATGTCATGGCGCTTGTGGAAGCGAGTCAAGGGAACAGCTATACCAGCCTGCTCTATATTGACTACTTCAACATCACCGAAACGGCAGACAGCTCCGGCACCACAGCGATTTCAAGGCGCGCAAGTCTTCCACTCCTAAAGGGCGACGCCCGCGTGTTCGACATGCAGGGCCGCTACCTCGGCACTGGCGAACAGAAAATTAGTCCCACCATCAGGACCGTGAAGAAACGGTAAATTACTTCACGCACCTAACCGACCGCGCTTCGTCTTTGCCGAAGGCGCTGAGCTTAGCGGCCTTGATGCTAAAATCCAATAGCATGTAGTAAGCGAGGCCATCGGGAGTTTCGACGGCGCTCCAGATGTGCGCATAGCCGCCGATACCATCGAACCTGCCATTGCCCTGCCTGTAGCCAGCGGGCAATGCATTAAAGCCGTAATCGTCCGAGCCGTTACCTTTCTTGAACCAGCCGCTTGTCGACTTAAGCGCATAGCCTGCCACATCGGCGCCACCCGCCGACGCAATCAGTTTTTCGAAGTCTGCACTGTCGGGCAAATGCCAGCCTTCAGGGCATACGGTGCGGGCCATATCCCAAGTGTAAAGCCGACCATACCTAGAACAGTTGCTGTTTTCACCTTCGGGGCACGCACTCCCCTCGGCTTCGAAATTCAAATTCTCAGCCATCCAGGTCTGCGAACCGATTTGCACGATGTCGTAACTTTGTCCGTCACGCGGATCGGTGAATGATTCGGAACAGGCTGCAAAGAAAAATGCGAAAACAACTGAAACTAAAAATAGTGCTGTCGACCTGCCACCAAAAAACATTTTTACTCCTTTATGCAGCGAATATAATATTTCATTGTTTCTATCCATTGTGAACCAGAAAGATTCGTGTATTTATAACACACATAAAAGGTCTTAAAATAATCATCGTTTTCATACCTATCATCTAGTTCATCAGTCCAAAAAGCAACATCCCTGTTTTTGTTACGATGTTCTGTTGCATACGCAAACCCTCCCGCTCTTAAAGACATGCCACATTCATTTAACGATAGTGTATCAACAACTTCATCTTTCTCTTCCCAATAGCCCGCCGCCAAAACCTCCATTTTATTGTCAACCGCAGCCATCAATTTTTCATAATCATTCACTTTAGGCATTCTCCATCCCGTTGGGCAAAGTTGATCTAGATTTTCCCCACGATAGAGTTTTCCATACTTCTCGCAATTTTCAGGCAAGCTATCATAGCAAAAGCTTCCTGCAGCATCATAATTCAAACTCTGCGCCATCCAAACTTGGTCGCCAATAGTGGTATAACTGTACACCTGCCCGTCACGTTCGTCAACAAATGTTCCTCGGTTTGGCATCCCGTAGGCATTATAACCATCCACAGGGCAAACATCCGAGGCTTTGAAGCCAGAAGACTCGTCGGAGCAGCCAACCATCAAGGCCACCAGGGAAAACAAAGACAACAAAATAATAGAACGCATAAAACTCCTAAAAACACTCTATATATAGATTTTTCGCCTACAAAGTTGGAAAAAAGATAAAAATACCCCCGGCCGTTAGGTCGGGGGCGGTAAAGGTAGATCCTTCGATTCAGCGCTTCGCGCCTCACTCAGGATAACGCCGTAGGCGTTACTTCACGAAGGCGCCGTAGATGGCCTTGATGGCCTTCTCGGTATCGGCTTCGTCAACACCAGTGATGATGTTGATCTGCGAAGAACCCTGGTCGATGATGCGAACGTTGACCTTGTTGTCTGCGAGAGCGGTGAAGAGCTTTGCGGCCACACCGATCTTGTTCGTCATGCCATGACCCACGGTAGCGATGAGCGAGATGCCCGGGAACACCTTGATACGGTCGGGGCGCATCTGCTGCGTGATGTCTTCGAGAACCACGTCCTGCACGGCGTCGAGAGCCTTGGAGTCAACCACGATGCTCATGGAGTCAATAGCGCTCGGGCACAATTCGTAGGAGAGGCCTTCGCTTTCGAGCACGGCGAGCACGCGGCGACCGAAACCGACTTCCTTGTTCATCATGGACTTCTCGATGTAGATCATCGAGAAGCCCTTGCGGCCGGCAACACCCGTAATCGGAAGCTTTGCTTCTTCCGGAGTGGGGCCGATGATGGTACCCGGATCCTGCGGGCGGTTCGTGTTGCGGATGTTGATAGGAATCTTCTTAGCGCGGCACGGAGCGATAGATTCGTCGTGGAGCACAGAAGCGCCGGAGTAGGCGAGTTCGCGGATTTCACGGTAGCTCACGTATTCAATCGGCAGCGGATTTTCGACGATGCGCGGGTCAGCCATGAGCATGCCCGAGACGTCAGTCCAGTTTTCGTACTTGGCGGCATCGATGCCGTTGGCAAGGATTGCGCCCGTGATGTCGGAGCCGCCACGGCTGAAGGTCTTGACTTCGCCACGGAGATTGCTACCGTAAAAGCCCGGCAGCACGTAAAGCTGGTTTTCGTCGGACAAGGTCTTCGCGATGTCTTCGTAGGTCTTCGGCGTAATGCGATACTTGTCGTCGAAGGTGATCAGCGGGAAGGTATCCACGAAGTTTGCACCCAGGTACTTGGCCATGAGGCGTGCGCACAGGAATTCGCCACGGCTTACGAGGAAGTCGGTACTGACGGATTCGGGGTGGTTCTTGAGCTTGTCTTCGAGGCTGTCCAAGTCTTCGGTGAGCTTGTCGCCGAGGCCGAGATCGTTGCAGATTTCGTCGTAACGCTGACGGATCAGGTTCCACGGGGTCGAAAAGTCGAGGCCCTTGGAGGCGAGGTCGTAGGTGCTGTAGAGGAGGTCGGTAAGCTTGGTTTCCTTAGGATTGCGCTTGCCGGGGGCGGAAACGACGATGACCTTGCGGTTCTTGTCGGATTCAACGATGGCCTTGATCTTCTTGAACTGGCCTGCATCGGCGACAGAGCTGCCGCCGAACTTACATACGATTCTTTGACTCATTTTTTCCTTTCGGGCCACCAAACCTCTCGGCTTCGAGCGCAACCGCTTTCCTCACGGTCGTCGTGCCCAAGCCTACCCACATTTTACCGCCGCGCGAGCGCAATTATAGAAAAATCGACCAAGCACGGCAAGGTTTGTCAAAAAAATGTCACGAATCCAAGCAAAAATTGGACAATCCTTTTACTTTTTTCCCAAAAGTGATTTAGTACATTGTGCAACACAGACAAACTAAACACCCCTTTAAAAGGAAGACAAACCATGAAAAAAGCACTGATTGCCGCCGCGGCATCGGTATTCTTTATTGTTGCCTGCGGAGACGATTCTTCATCAAATGCGTCTAGCGAAACCCCAGTATCGTCCGAAAAAGTCCAAACAACAACAGGGCGCTACCAAATCGACGAATCACAAAATCTCCTGATACTGTTACCTGACACCACATACACATGCGTAATCAGCGAAGAGAAAGTCGCATGGGGTCCCTCTCCTCGACATAGCGCCGACACGGCCAAGTATGAATTCCTGGGAGACTCGCTAATACTGCATGCATTCCGAGGAGGCCGTAAATCGTCATTAGAAGAAATATTTATCGGTGGAAAACCTGGAAAATTTGATGGAACCTGGTCGCGTTACTGCCTCACTTATTATACAGGCGACGAGCCCGAGGAACCAGATTGCTACGATCCACCCCAATTTTCGTTCACCTTCTCTGACGGAAAGCTAACGGAAACCACCATTCTCGATTCAGTTCCTGAACTTGATGAAAACCCTGACTTCATGAACTCCGCATTAATGAGCGAACTTTACCACTCAATTTACATGGGCGCAGTCATTTTTGACGCAAATAAGCTATTCAGTATAAATCCATCTTACGTACAATCTGCAATTCAATCTTACGAGGTCAACATCAAGAAGAGTGATAAGACCAGTCAAGTTTTCGAAATGAAAGGCAAGACGTTCTCGATAAACATCAATAAAGCAACCGAAACACCGTATTATAATGGATATATTATCCAAACAACAAAAAGCGTCCAAATGGAACTTTCAGACGGCACCACAACCTGCAAATTAGACTTTTCAGAAAAGCTTGTAGACAAAGACCTATGTAATGCCGAAAATTCCAAACACCTCGTTGTCAAAAAAGATATTTTAAATTCCGAAATAAAAACAGCAACCATTTATAGAGAGGAAAACGAAGTCGATTTTGAGAATTGCTTTGTTACGCTTCTATAGCGAAATATTCAAGACCTAATTGTAAAAAAATCCGCGCGAATGTAAATTATTCGCGCTTTTGGTATTCGGAGCCTCGAAAAAAGCGTGTATATAGAATAGAGGCTCTATGAACAGACACGAATCCTTATTGCGTATCGCGGCAGGTTCCGACATTTCTGTGCTCCTGCTCGGCGAATCAGGCTCCGGCAAGGAAGTCGCCGCCCGCTTTATCCACGCCCACGGCAAACGGGCGGGCGGTCCCTTTATCGCCTTGAACTGCGGCGCGCTTGCCAAGGGGCTTACCGAAAGCATTCTAGAAGGCCACCGCAAGGGGGCATTCACCGGCGCGACCGAAGAACGCCTCGGTGTCGTACGCTCGGCAGACCGCGGCACGCTCTTCCTCGACGAAATCGGCGAAATGCCGCTCGAAATCCAATGCAAGCTGCTACGCATTCTGCAGGAACGTTCCGTGATGCCGCTCGGCAGCAGCAAGGCACACCCCGTCGACTTTCGACTCGTTTGCGCCACCAACCGCGACTTACGCGCCGAAGTCCGCGCAGGGCGCTTCCGCGAAGACCTCTACTTTCGACTGAACGTATTCCCCATCAAGATTCCGCCCCTCCGCGAACGCGAAGACTTCGCCATCATCACCCAGAACATCTGGAGAGAATTCGTAGAAGCGTCTCCCCTTTCTTCTCAAGAGATATCGCTCCTTTCGAACATGGAATGGCCCGGCAATGTCCGACAACTCAAGAACGTACTGCAGCGATACTCGCTCCTTAAACCGTACGATATCTCCCTGCCCAAAATCCTGGAAGAAGAATTCTTTGACTGCATAAAGACAAATTCCGCAGGTGACACCATAGCGCTTTATAAAGCAAGCCCACGGCGCAATTCCTGTTCACCCGACTGGAATTTAATTTGTCTAGAACTCGCCCACAACAAGGGCAACAGGAGCGTCACCGCGCAAAAACTGGGCATTAGCCGGGGCTGCCTCAATTATCAAATCAGGAAACACGCCCAGGCATCATCCTGAGCTTATCTAAGGCTAGAATCGCATGCCAAGCGTCAGGTAGTGGTAACCACCGTCAAAGGCCTTCTTGGGGCTGTAGGCATAGTCAAAGTTCACCATGCCGAACACAACGCCTAGACCTGCGCTGATACCGTCTTCGGTATCGGGGCGAGCCGCATAACCCACGCGAAGCGCGAGCAGCTCGGCGTAATTCAATTCGCCGCCGAATCGCCATTCAGGGTCTTCCATGTCAGCGCGGCGATAAGCGTCGGCAGACATGTGCAAATTCCACTGGCTTTCGAGGCTAAAGAGTTTTGAAATCGGCAGGATTCCCGTAATGCCTGCCTGCAAAGCCATCGGGGCGGTTTCTTTTTCGCCATCGTAGTCGCCCATGTAGCCAAAGTTCGTAAGCGTTGCGCCAAAGGCGAAGTATTCGTTCACATGGTAGGCGCCACCGATATCGCCCAAAAACGCAAGCGCCGTTTCGTCATCGATCGTCTGCTGGCTAAAACGCGCCGAAAGGGCCCAGTTGAACGCATCGGCCCTATTACCGAGACCTGCCTGCAAGGCCCATGCGTAAGCACCGTAATCCGATGTCTTGAAGCCTTCTTCGTCGCGGCCTTCGATACCGTCGTAACCCAGGAACTCGAAGCCCGCCGACACCGTAAGCGGATACTTAAAGAATTCAAACGGATGCGCAAAGAACGCCGTCGTATAATCGTCGGCAGTCATTTCCGGGAAAATAATATGGTTGATACCCGCTTCGGATTCGCTAATCGCACTCATCGCAAGCGGATTGCGCAAAACTTCAGATGCACCTGCGGCATCGGCAACGCCGGCACCCGAAAGGCCCGCCGCTCTCGCCGAAGTCTGCATCGAAAGGTACTTCATCGAAACCCCGCCCGCATCTACATTCCAATGCTCCCCGGCAAACACAAGGGAACACGCAACAAGACTTATAGCGAGGATCTTCATATTCATGCCCTACAAGATACAAAATTTCGGGATTATTCTTCCAGTTGGTTATAATGAATTATTGCAGAACTATAGCTCACATGGGATAGCAGCATTGATACCGCCCCAAACGGAATGGCGACAACGCCTCCCATCATCAAAAAATGGCCATAATTCTTGTCGTTTACCAAGGCTACACCGCCCGTCGCAATCAAGGCTGCAGAGGCGACTGCCAAAAATACTCCAGCCGCATGCATTTTCTTGCTCATTTGCAATTGCGCTTTGGCCTTTTCACGCTCCATCAAGGCCTCTTGAATATCACGGCCCGCGTTATAGCTATCCACCTTCATGTTCTGGACTTCGTAATATTCAAAAAACGACAGCCATAAAAGCGGTGCCATAGCGGCACTACCTACTAGAACATACTTTCCACCTTTCTGCGACGCGCTTACGCTCCCGGTAATCAAGGAAAGCAGCTCAAGCGTCACCATCGATATGCCGGAATATTTCCAGAACTTGCCTTTAAGGCGATAGGAATCGTACCACTCTTCACCTTCAAAGAAAGGTTCAATTTCGTCGATAGAAACATCTCTGCAGTCTAGCGTATAGTTCCACCCCACGCCAAGCAAAACCAAAGGCGAGTCAAACTCATACGTCATTACATGGCGGACACTGGTATCCTTTGCAGCAGGCAACACCTGCGCATACACCGTACACGGAATCAAGACAAGAAACAATACTTTTATCAGGGATTTTATCACCACCCAAATCTAACAAATTAACAATCTTGTGTAAAATAAAAAAAGCCCCACGATCTTTCGCGGGGCTTTCTGCTAAACTTAAGGTCGATTATTGCACGTCGCAGCCGGCGCTCGGATTTTGCCAGCCGTTTTCCGGAGGAGCTTCGCCCGCCTTCCAGCAATGGAGCGTATCGAGCACGTCGCCTTCCTTGAAAGTGGACCAGTCCGTCACCTTCTTGAAGTTGTTTTCTAGAGAGGTGTTGTATCGGCTCATGTAATGGTCGATCAAGTACTGCGGGCATTCCACTTCTTCGATGTAGTAGGTCGGATTGTCTGCGGCCATGTACCAGTCGGCAAACCAGTGACAACCGCGCAAAAGATTCGGGAGGCCGGCATCACCGAAGGCCGCGTCGCACATATCCTTGATGCAGGTCTGGAATGCGGCGAGAGTAGCATCGTAACCGAGCTGGTTCTGGCATTCGGTCAAGAATCCGCCAAAGCCTGCGCCCCAGTTAAAGTCGCTGCCTTTTTTCACCTGGGTAGTAAGAGCGTCAAAAGCGCCCACGCCACCACCCGGCACCATCAAGTCGAACTGACCTGCCGGAAGATTAGGATTGCCGCCAGCCACATCCATACCGATATTAGAGGCCATCACGATCATGTGCTTGCCCTTGAGAGCCTTGTGGGTTTCCCTGGGCGGGTTGTTTTCCATCTCGTTCGCAAAGTGGCCATCGTACTGCAGGTGATAGCACTTGCCGCACTTGCTGTCGGCAGTGCCCGCAACGTACGCATAAGAAAGCGTGTCGTTCACGGCAATCGGCGCCATGTCCGTGCAGGTGAACACGCCCTTTTCCTTTTCTTCGCCGCAAGCGCTTCTGGTCCCGTTGTAACCGAACCAAGCCTTACTGACGTCACCCAAGGTAAAGGTAGGCACTTCGACATCATGGATGTTGCAGTTACGCGCAGTGCCAAAGTCGGCAAGGAACGCCTCATTAGAAGACGTATCTGCACGAGTTTTATCGTTAGAGCTTTCCTTAAGCCAAGAGCAATGCGGCTTACAGGCGTCCCAGTAGCGGGTATTCCAGCCACGTTTTGCCGTAGCGCTGATGTCCTTGGTGTATTCGGCCGGAGGTGCACCGTAAGATTCAAGAGTCGGGAACCCGTCGGGGCCCAGTTCCGGATCCGTATTCACGGAGCCGCTGCTTGTCAAAGGGGCTGTGCCCGTGCTCGACGTCGGATTCGTCGGGTCGGTAACGCCGGCAGAAGATGCCGGATTCTGGGTATTGCCAGGGTTCGTAGGATCGGTCAGATTCGCGCCACCCGCAGAAGATGTCGGGTTCTGCGCATTGCCAGGATTCTGCGTATTACCCGGATTGCTCGGGTCAGTCACTCCAGCCGAAGAATACGGGTTATCAATTACATTTGCACCCGGGTCCAAATTCGGATCGGTCGCATTGTTCGAAGCGGCATCGTCACCGCAAGCGCAAATCATGGAGACCGCACCTGCAGCAATCATAGTCTTGAATAGTTTATTCATAAACACCTATTACGGGGCGCAGCCCTGCGGGTATTCATCCGTCAGGCAATCCTGCGTTTCAAGTTCATCACCCTTCTTGTAGTCTGACCAGTCATCTTTCCAACGCCAACGGTTTTCCTTGGTCGTATTGAAAGTCGTCATGTAGTGGTCGATCAGGTACTGCGGGCATTCCACTTCTTCCCAGTTGTAAGTCGGGTTGTCGGCGGCCATGTACCATTCAGCGTACCAGCGGCAACCGCGCAGCAAGTTCGGCCAATCCTTGAACACTTCGTCGCACTTCTTGATCACGCATTCCTGGTAAGCTTCCACGGTGTTGTCCCAACCGAGAGAAGCCTGGCATTCGGTGAGGAATCCACCACCATTTGCGCCGAGGCCACTTGCCGGCACACCAATCTGCATCGAGAGAGCATTGAATGCGCCTACGCCACCACCCGGAACGAGCATATCGTACTGACCTTCTTCCACATCGTAACCGATGTTAGAAGCCATCACGATCATGTGCTTGCCCTTGAGAGCCTTGTGCGTTGCCTTCACGTCGTTTGCGTGATTGCCTCCATTAAACTGCAAATGGAAGCACTTGCCGCAACCGCCACCGAACTGACCACCCGGAGCGGCGACATAGCCGTAAGAAAGATTTTCGTTCACCTGGATCGGAGCCATGTCGGTACAGGTATAGGTACCGCCAGCATTCTCGTTAACGCAAGCACTGTTCGTGCCTTCGTAACCCATCCAGTATTGCTGTACAGCATGGCCGAGTGTAAATGCCGGAACTTCTACGTCGTGAATGTTGCAGTTACGGGCAACGGTACCACCTGCCTGGTAGGTTTCTTCGCTCGTGGTATCGACGCTGCTGAGCCAGGAACAATGCGGCTTACAAGCATCCCAGTAGCGGCTGCTCCAACCGGTCTTTCCGTTGCTCAAAATATCCTTGGTGTATGCGGCAGGAGGTTCGCCGTAAGATTCAATCGTCGGGAATCCGTTTGCATCCAAGTCGGGATTCGTATTCACGGAACTGCTGCTTTCAACAGGGGTTGTGCCCGTGCTCGAAGTCGGATTCGTGCCACCTACAGAAGACGAACTCACAACTGTCACTTCGCCCGTCTTGGGATCCACCGTGGCATTCGGTTGACAAATGGGAAGCACCGTAAGGTCTACATTCTGCATCACAGGTTCGCCTGCGACATTGTTGATTACGCCATCTGCATAAAGGCCGACATTGTTGCCCGCAAAATCCGTCACGCTGCCATCGGAGTAAATGAGCCATTCCGTACCCACATTAAGCAACCATGCCGCAGAAGTCAGCACCAGCTTGTTGCAAGGATTGTCTGCAACAGGTTCCGTAGAAGAAGAGGTCGGGTTTTGGGGATCGGTGTTTGCCGAAGACAAGCCCGGATTCTGCTGATTCTGCGGATCGGCACTCTCCGAAGAAATACCCGGTATAGGCTGGTCGGACGCTCCGCTCGAATTGGAATCATCACCGCAAGCGCAAATCATTGCGACAGCTCCGGCCGCAATCATCGACTTGAATAGTTTACGTTTCATAAAACCTCTTTTTTTACGCCAACCCCAATATTGGCAGTTTACTTTCTAAAAATAAATTTTGTACCCCGAATTTCAAAGCAAAAACAGCATTTTAAAACAAATATCGTTCCCTAGACGTGCCCAAAGCCACGAAGTATGAGAAATGCATCACGTAATTTTACAATTAACAAGAACACAATGCGGAAGTTAGTTTGTACAAAAAAGAAAAACCGCCCCGGTCGTTAACCAGGAACGGTTTCTCTTAGTAAATTCTATTGGTTTAAGAAATTACTTTTTGCAGCACTTCTTGCAAGCGGCCTTCTTAGCAGGGGCCTTGCAAGCCTTGCGCGGGTCACCGGCGTACACAGCAGCCTTGCCGAGTTCTTCTTCGATGCGGAGCAAGCGGTTGTACTTGCAAACGCGGTCCGTACGGGAGAGAGAACCAGTCTTGATCTGGCCAGCGGCGGTACCGACGGCGAGGTCAGCAATGAAGGTGTCTTCGGTTTCGCCAGAGCGGTGAGAAACGATCGGAGCATAGCCTTCGTTCTGAGCGCGCTTGATAGCAGCGAGAGTTTCGGACACAGAACCCACCTGGTTCACCTTGATGAGGATAGCGTTGGCGATGCCAGCCTTGATGCCTTCGTCGAAGATGGTCGGGTTGGTAACGAACAGGTCGTCACCCACGAGGTTGATCTTGCCACCGAGCTTGTCGGTCATGACCTTCCAGCCAGCCCAGTCAGCTTCATCGAGACCGTCTTCAATGGAGAAGATGGAGTACTTGTCAATGAGCTTTTCGTAGAGCTTCACCATGTCGGCAGACTTGACAGTCTTCTTGGTGCTCTTCTTGAAGGTGTAGGTTTCCGGCTTGCCAGCCTTGGTGTTCTTGTCGCAGAATTCAGAGGAAGCAACGTCAAGAGCGATCTTGATGTCAGTGCCGAACTTGTAACCGGCATTGGTGGTTGCAGCCTTGAGGGCGTCGAGAGCCTTTTCGAGGGTCATCACGCCAGTGATTTCGTAACCGAACTTGTTCTTAGCCGGCTTGATAGAAACGCCAGGAGCGAAGCCACCTTCGTCACCAACGGTGGTGTCGAAGCCGGCCTTCTTCAGCACAGCCTTGAGGGCGTGGAAGATTTCGGTGACCATCTGGAGGCCCTTGGAGAAAGTCTTAGCGCCAACCGGAGCGATCATGAATTCCTGGAAGTCGATCGGAGCGGAGGAGTGAGCACCGCCGTTGATCACGTTGCACATCGGGCACGGGAGCGTGAGCTTCTTGGTGCCATGGAGCTTGGCGATGTACTGGTAAAGCGGAAGGCCAGCGTCCTTAGCAGCAGCAACGCAAACAGCCATGGAAACGCCGAGGATAGCGTTTGCACCGAGCTTGTTCTTGAGCATGCGGTTGCCGTCGAGAGCGATCATGGCATCGTCAACTTCGGTCTGCTTGGACGGATCCATGCCGATGATCTTCTTAGCAATCTTGGTGTTCACGTTCTTCACAGCAGTGAGCGTGCCCTTACCGCAGTAAGTCTTCTTGTCACCGTCGCGGAGTTCGCAAGCTTCGCGTTCGCCAGTGGAAGCGCCGCTCGGAACAGCAGCGTGACCAACGATACCGTTGTCAAGAGTAACATCGACTTCGAGAGACGGATTGCCACGGGAATCCAGGATCTGACGAGCCCAAACTTTAGCGATTTTAGCCATTTTATTAACCTTCTGTTAAAGTGAAAATTTTTGTGCTGTAAATATAAAAAAGTAGGAAGTAGGAAGTAGACAGTCGGAAGAAAAAATGTGAAGATTTAGTGATTAATGGTTGGCAGAAAAAACCGTCATTTTTCCACCACACGCCCCGAAAGCTCCCTAAAATCGTCTTTTTTATACAAAGTAACACCAGGGGATACCAGGTGGAATCTCTTTCACCAGCTTAAGCAAAATACGGCTGAAAAGTTCGTACGCCCCCTTCTCCTGCATAAAATCAAAATGGCTCGCATCTTTTTTCAATGCGCGGGGAATGTCGTACAGCGGGAGTTCCAAGCGTTCTATCCACTTGCAAAATTCATCGACAGTCATGGAGCCCCTGTTATAACACTAGATACACTTTAATATACATATAAACAATTAAATCGTCTTTCACAAAATCCCGAACATATCTTTAAAACGTAAAACAACATCACCGGCATTTATCGCCAATCGGGGTTTATATGAACAAGAAACTATTCCTCTCCATGTGTATCGCTCCCGTAGCGGCCATGGCTTTCCAGGTCGGCGCATGGGTCGGTGGCCCGGGTCAGTATCCGCAGCCCACGCAAGAAAACGTGCAGGCATTCCAGGATTTGCAGGGCACGCATCTCGACCTTATCAGCTACTTTGCGCTCTTCGACATCAACGACTGGAACGCAACCGAAGAATACGCCAACGTCGCCAAGGAAAACGGTTCCACACTGGTGGTCACCTGGATGGCTAACGGGTACGGCGCCCAGGATCTGGTCGACGGCAAGGCCGACGAATACATCCGCGACTACGCCAAGGGAGTCAAGAACTACGGCGAAGAAATCTGGCTCAGGCCGCTCCACGAAGCGAACGGCGACTGGTACGACTGGGGCGTGGGTAAAGAAGGCGCCGGCAACACCGACGCAAATGTGGCCGAGGCATTCCGCCATATCGTAAACATCTTCCGCGAAGAAAATGTCACCAACGTAAAGTGGGTGTGGACGACGAACGCCTCGAATGCAGGAAAAGGATCGACGCTTACCGGCAACTATCCCGGCGACGAATACGTCGACTACATCTCTATCGACGGATACAACTGGGGCAAATGCCAGAGCTGGTCCAGCTGGCAGACGTTCACGCAGGTATTCAAGAAGGCGTACAACGCGCTCGCGAACATCGACAAACCGCTGTTCATCGCCGAAATCTCCAGTTCCGAACTGGGCGGCAACAAGGCCGAATGGATTACCGACATGTTCGAGCATTTTGCCACGGACTTCTCCCGCGTATTTGCGGTGATGTGGTTCAGCCAGAGCAAAGAAGCCAACGAAGGCGACTGGGCGCTCAACACCTCGCAGGCCGCCGTTGACGCCTGGAAGGCGGGCATCGCCAAGATGAAGGCTTTGGAGAGTAACACGGCTATCAAGCCTACCGGGAGGGCCGCCGGCAACTCCTTTCGCCTGCAAGACGGCAAACTCTACATGCAAACCGACAAAGCATTAAAGGCAAGCGTCGTGCAGTTCGACTACCAGGGACGTATTTTGTGGCAGAGCGCCGTACAGCAGTTCATGCCGGGCGAGCACGCTATCGACGTTCCCAACTCAAACTCACGCAGTATCTTCAAGCTTGACATCGTCCGCTAAGCAGTACCAAGACACGCTGCGCAATAGCCAAACAGCAAAGCCTCATGGTTTCAACCATGGGGTTTTCTCGTAAGTAGTTCAAGGCCAGAAGAAAGGAATCACTTCAGCTTCACACCGGAATTCGAATGAACTATCGGGGACTTGAGCATTTCTTCCACCAGGTTATTCATCGTCTCCTGGGTCATTGCGGACAGATGTTCGTAACTCATGCGACCAGCAATCTCCCTGGACTTGTAATCCACCAAGGCAATCTTTATATAATCTCCATTATACTTGTTCTCCGATTCTAGCACAACCATATAGTCTAATGTCTGGTCCAGCGCCTTAAAAGGAACCACCCGAAATCCTCTAGACGCAAAAGCACCTTCAACCATCTCCTTAACTTTTCTATACTCACTAAAGTAATCTTCCTTAGATTCGCATAAAGACTGATATTCACAAAGTACGGCAACCGTCGAGGTCCCTTGAGCGGAAATTTCCTTATAACGTTGAACGCCACCTAAAGTGCAGCCTACTAGAACCACACAAGTAAACAAGATTATGTATAAATTAAATTTCATTTAGCTACCCATTACATAATCCACGTGTTTTTATGCGCTACAGCTTTCCATACCCCGTCTCTTTTCTCAAGGCTATAGAAACCGCCAGTATTAAAACTGCCCATCACGTTCAGTATCGCCAAAGTGCGATTTTCGTTAAAGACCACGCTCATGATTGCCGGAAAGGATTCATAGTGAAAACCATGCCCCCAATGCCTGCTCACGACTGAAATAGCCACCATAAGGAAATCTTCCTTCAAATTAGAATCCGAAAACGGGAACGCATACTTCGGATCCACGCCCATAAAGGCATCCAACAAAGTGGAGTATTCCTTTGTGAGCACCAAAGTCTCCTGCCCCAGGGGGTTCTTTTCCATACAAGCCATATTGGTAACCTTGTATTTTTCCCGTTCCTCCCATGGAGACGTAACTAACGTCTCCAACTCATTAAGAGTCTTCGCTGGTTTAACAAAATAGGGAACATCCTGCCTGACAACAAAGAAGTGTGCCATCATTTCCCCGAGTCCAGACGACTTTAGAAACTCCACCTTATCCTCGAAGGAAACATCCTTACGTTCTTCATAATGAAGGCTGTCCTGCTCCTTGAGAAGGTAGTCATAGTCAGATTCAATCCCAAACCGAAATGCAGCCTCGTAAACTGCGCGAATTTCAAGGGACAATTCACCGCTTGCCGAATTGCAGATGGAATCGGAGACCCGCTTCCACGGCTCAAAGAACGCCCTTCTTGAAAGTCGCATAGAATCAACCAGGGAAGAATCCATGTTTTTCTGCTCCATCAAAGCAGCAAACATCTCATAGGATTTAACCAAAGGCGCCCCAACGGGATCGTCCTTCAACTCCTGCATCCTTTTCGCTGGGTACTCCGCTTTATCTATGATTTGCTGGACTTTCGACGACTCAATGTACAGTGAACCTGATAATCCATTGGTTAAAACGGCGCAACCTGTTACAAGCAAGCCGCCAAGAGCAATCAGCAAGATTACAATTTTTTTCAAGAAGCATTTACCCACAAAACAAGCGCCTCGCTCCATATAAAAGAAGCCAACTTTTCCACAAAATAAATAAAAAATTCAGTACCCGTACAATTCCATCAATAGCCTTTGCGGCTTTTGACAATGCCAAGCCATGTCGCTTCGATGTCGGTGTCCCTATGCTTCTGGTCCATCTCGACGGTAAAGTAGTTCGAGACTTCGTCTTGATGACGCAATAGGCCACACTGTAGACTCAATTAGGACTTTGAAACAGAAAAGGCTCGCTTTTGTAAGCGAGCCCTTCCTCTAGGATAATTCTGTGCTAATGCAAGAATTAGAAACGGAAGTGAGCGAAAGCCTTGTTGGCTTCGGCCATCTTGTGCGTGTCGTTCTTCTTGCGGACAGCGTTGCCTTCACCGTTCTTGGCAGCAACGAGTTCGGCAGCAAGGCGGTCAGCCATGTTCGGTTCGTTGCGGTTACGGGCGGCATCAAGGAGCCAGCGGAGAGCGAGAGCCTTGGCGCGGTCCGGTGCAACTTCCATAGGAACCTGGTAGTTAGCACCACCGATACGGCGGGACTTCACTTCAAGACGCGGCTTGATGTTTTCGAGGCAGAGTTCGAACTTTTCGAGCGGGGATTCCGGGCCTTCGAGCTTCTGGCCGAGGTTTTCGAGAGCAGTGTAGACGATCTGTTCAGCGATGGTCTTCTTGCCCTGCTTCAGCACGACACCGACGAGTTCGGTGACGAGCACAGACTTGTAACGCGGATCCGGGAGGATGGAGCGATGGAGAGCCTTTCTTCTTCTAGACATAGATTACTTCCTTTCCTTACTTCTTGGCCGGAGCGGCACCTTTCTTCCCGTTCACAGCCTGGGTATCCAAAGTACCACGGATGATGTGGTAACGAACACCGGGGACGTCCTTCACACGACCACCGCGGATGAGCACGATGGAGTGTTCCTGGAGGTTGTGGCCTTCACCAGGAATGTATGCGGTCACTTCCATCTTGTTGGAAAGACGCACACGGGCGATCTTACGAAGAGCAGAGTTCGGCTTCTTCGGGGTGCTGGTGTACACGCGGGTGCAAACGCCGCGCTTCTGGGGGCAGGACTTCAAGGCCACGGAAGCGGTCTTGTTGCTGATCTGTTCACGTCCGTTACGGACGAGCTGTTGAATA
>CADCBQ010000016.1 GCA_902799745.1 Fibrobacter succinogenes
CCCGAATACCCAGGAAAAAGATTACACCGCCATGTCCAAGGCCCTCCGCAATTCCGGACGCGACATCGTGTTCAGCATTTGCATGTGGGAATACAAGGAGTGGATGCCAAAAATTGCGAACCTCTGGCGTACCACTTTCGATATCGGTCCTGAATGGATTTCGACTTCTTGGTATCGCGGCGTCTACGAAATTATCGATGCCAACAACAAGTACTGGCAAATTGCAAAGCCTGGTCACTGGAATGACCCGGACATGCTCGAAGTGGGCAACAGAGGCCTCTCTTACGAAGAACAGCGCTCCCAGATGACGATGTGGTCCATTATGGCGGCTCCCATCATGATCAGTTCCGACGTGCGCAACATGAGCAACGAAACCAAGGAACTCTACCTGAACAAGGACATGATTGCCATCAACCAGGATTCTTTGGGCGTTCAGGGCCACCGCATCTCTGACAAGCAAGGCAAGCAGGTCTGGACCAAACCCTTGAAGAATGGCGACCTTGCCGTGGCACTCCTCAACAACAACAATTCTACCCAGACTGTCGAATGCAACTTTGCAGACATTGGCGTAGAAGGCGAAGTGGAAGTTCGCGATGTCTGGAAAAAGAAGGATCTGGGCCCGCTTTCGCACGTTTCTATCGAACTTCCGGCTCACGGCTCGGCTCTTCTCCGCTTGGTTTTAAAGCCGGTTCCGCGCGCTCCGTTCAAGGGTGAAGCTCTCGCTATTCCGGGCAAGATTGAAGTCGAAGATTTCGACATTAACGGCGTGGGCCAGGGCAATACCACCTATAACGAAAGCGATACCGAAAACCACGGCGACTCCGACTACCGCCCGGGTACCGGTGTCGACCTTTACAAGAAGGCGTCTGGCATCATTGTCGGCTACAACCAGGCTGGCGAATGGCTCGAATACACCGTGAAGGTGGCTTCGACGGGAACTTACACGATGAACGCCTCCGTGGCTTCTGCCAACAGCACGTCAAGCTTCAAGCTCTCCATGGACGGCAAGGACATTACCGAAGAAATCGCCGTGCCTGCAGCAACCGCCGGTGAAGACAACTATGACGAATACAATACAGTCGAAGCCAAGGTGAACCTGACCGAAGGCGAACACATTCTCCGCTTCACGGTTACCGGCGACTGGATGGATATCGACTGGATTGAATTCTGTGAGGGCGAAAGTTGCGAACCGATGGGCTTGCACAAGGCAATCCCCGCGGCAGTGCGCAACGCTTCTCCGCGACTCCTCAAGAAGGGTAATGCGATGTTCATCGAAAAGAACGGCAAGCGCTTTGACCTGACGGGACACCGCATCAAGTAATTTTACATCATAATCACTCCTTGGCCCGCCAATCCTGGCGGGCATTTTATTACATTTTTCACTATGAAATTCAAACGCATTCTTCTCAAGCTCAGTGGCGAAGCCCTCGCAGGCGAAAAGGGCCACGGCATCGATAATACTATCCTCTCCGACATGGCTTCGGAAATTGCATCCATCGTTAAGCAGGGCGTTCAAGTGGCTCTCGTGATTGGTGGCGGTAACCTCGTCCGCGGTATTTCCGCTTCTGCAGGTGGCATGAACCGTGCTCAGGGCGACGCCATGGGTATGCTCGGCACGGTCATGAATGGCCTCGCCATGCAAGATGCTTTGGACAAACAGGGTATCGATTCTGTGGTGATGTCCGCTATCCGCATGGAACCAGTTTGCGAATTCTTCGACCGCCGCAAGGCTCTCAAGCTCCTCTCCGCTGGCTCCGTCGTGATTTTCTCTGCCGGTACGGGCAACCCCTTCTTTACCACGGACAGCTGCGCCGCTCTCCGTGCTATCGAAAGCGAATGCGATGTGATTATGAAGGCCACTAAGGTTGACGGCATCTACACGGCCGACCCGGTCAAGGATCCGACTGCTACTCGCTTCGACGATATCAGCTACAAGGAAGTTATTTCCCGCGGCCTCAAGGTCATGGATACCGCAGCAGTTGCTCTCTGCATGGAAAACAACATGCCTATCTTCGTGTTCAAGATGGAAAAGGGCAACCTCACGCGCGCCGCTATCGAAGGCGACCTCGGCACGCTGGTGCATTGCTAATTTAAATCAAGCTGTATTTCTGGCTTCGTCCGCCCTTGTTTTCGGGGCGGACGATTTCTTTTTGAATCAAGTCCTGGATGTCGCGGAGTGCGGAATCGTGGCTCGTGCCGGTAAAGGCAGCCACCTCTTTCACCGAGAATATGGCCGGCAGTTCTCCGTTCCAGACGGCTTCGATAATCTTTCTTTCGCGGGTGCTTAAGTCGGCCTGCTGGTTCTTTTGCAAGAACTGCATTTTCTTGAGGGCGCCGGTGATTTCTTTCTTGCTGTCTTCAATCGACTTCTGCATCGCGTTCAAGAACCATAAAATCCATTCGGTCAAGTCGCCGTTACCGGCCTGCGCCTTGAATAAAGTTTGTATGTAACTTTCGCGATCTTTCAAGATCTGTTCGTTCAGCGCGTACTGGCAACGAGTCGTGTCTTCGCTGCGGGCCAAAAGCATGGCGGCGAGTGCGCGGGCAATGCGTCCGTTGCCGTCTTCGAACGGGCGAATCGTCAAGAACCAAAAGTGGGCAATCGCCGCTTTAATGGCGCCGTCTTGCGTCGAGTTTTCAAACCAGTCGATAAAACGCCCGATTTCAAGCGGAATGCGTTCCGGGCTTACGCCGGTAAAGGTTCCTGCAACGCTTTCTTTTGTCCTAAAGCTCTTGACTTTGTTCTGGCCAATGGCCGCATGCCATGCGAACAGGCGTTCTTCGGTCAGCGGGAGCTTGGCGTTTTGAATGGCGCCTACAAAATTTCGAATGTCGTTCCTGGCAGAATTCTTTTTCTGGATTTCGCTTTCGAGTTTCGGATTGTCCAGAGTGTAGCCGTCCAGTGCGTAATTGGCAGCGATGTCTCTTGCGAGCATGCGCGTTTCGGTGTCCGAATCGCAAACCAGGTCGGCAACGCCTACGAGGGCGCCTTCAAGCAGTCGAGTCTGTCCCAAGGCGTCCATCACGCTCTGCGCATTGTAGCGGAACTTGGTCCAGTCGGGGTACTGGTGTATAAAAAGCGGCTTAGAAATGATCATTTAACGCAAAATATACGTAGAATGGCCGCTTTTGCAACCCCAAAATTGGAATGTTCCATCTTGGAATAAAAAAATATCACTTTTTTTCGCCGTTTTTTGAAATTGTGTTTATATTAGTTTACAAGATGGATGAAAGGGGCCAAGCGGTTTGAGGTGTTTGCGCTTGGTGAGAGGCTCGGTAACGGGGTTGGCGTACCGAGCCTCTCCTTTTTTTATAGTCCCCGCGAAGGCGGGGATCAGCTTCTAGTGTTTGAAATTCTATTTTTTCCACATGCAAAAAATCGATACCTGGTACAAGGCCGAGGGCTATTGCCCTGCCGAAGAATTTGAACTTGCAAGCTACCTGCTTTTTGAAGCTGGTGTGGCAACTCTCGAAGAATTAGATCCCAAGGCCGAAGGCCGCACGGACTTCTGCTTTTATACCGGCGACAAGGCCGAACGCGACCGTATCGTAAACGAATTTCCGCAGTATCATTTTGCTGTTAGCGAAGAACCCGCGAAGGATTGGGACAAGTGGTGGCGCGACCGTGCGCAGCCGGTGTCCGTGTCACCGCATTTGTGGGTGCGTCCGCCTTGGGTTGAATTTACACCTGATGACCCCAAAGCCGTGGTGCTTGAACTTGAAGCCAAGACTGCTTTCGGTACTGGCGAACACGATACCACAAGTAGCTGCGCTACCTTGATGGAATCCATTGATTTTAACGGGAAGACCGTGCTTGACATTGGTACAGGTACGGGCATTTTGGCCATGTACGCCCGACGCTTGGGTGCAAAGCTTGCCGTGGGTACCGAAATCGACCCGCTGACCATTCCCTGCATTGCGGAAAACTTCGAACGCAACGGCTTCAAGGAAAGCGACTGTATTCTCGGATTTCTGGATGCGTTCAAGGATGGCGCGAAGTTCGACGTCATTCTCTGCAACATGATTCGCAGCGAACTCTGGCCGCTCCGCGACGACATCGAAGACTTGCTCGCCGCAGGCGGTGAACTCATTATCTCGGGCCAGCTCCTCACCGAAAAGGATTACATCCTCAAGTGGTTCGAAGAAGCCGGCTTCAAAGTCAAAGAAGAGCGAATTAGCGGCGAGTGGTGGAGCGTACTTGCGCGCTCCTAAATGAGCCTACTACCTTCCCCGTTTAAACGAACTGAATTGAACGGGGGAGTTATTGCGATTATTATCTTGGCGGTTTTTACCGCCATTTTTATTGAAGTTGTGACCCTTGTTTCCGCCACGATCATTGTTGAACTTGCGGTCGCTGTGGAAACTCTTGCGCGGTTCGCCGCCATTGTTACCGCCGTTTCCAAATTGTGCGGCGCGGCGTTCCTTGCGGGCAGAATTTTCCCAGCGGCCCTTGTCGCCGGATTTCTGCGGCACGATGGTGACGGCGCGCTGTTCGCGCTTCTGCTGTTCGCGCTCGCGGTAGACTTCGTTTTCTTCGCGTTCCTTGCTGGGGTAGAATTCCTTGCCTTCGGCTTTCGCGCTGCGGCTTAGGAGCAGTCGGCCGATTTTTCCGAGTTTCAGGCGCTCGAGCGTTGCACGAATCTGCGGGCGGTTCTCCGGAATGTACCAGAAGAAGAACTGACGCTGGCTGCGCTTTTGCTCCGGCGTTTTCGCCACGTAAAGCGGCTTGCCGTCCGGCGTCATTTCGCTGTAGAACATTTCGGTCGCAATCGTCATCGGCGTCGGCGTAAAGTCCTGCACCTGTTCCAGCTGGAATCCGAGCTGTTTTGTCTCGAGTGCAAGTTCCGCCATGTCGGCCTCGGTGCATCCGGGGTGGCTACTGATAAAGTAAGGAATAATCTGCTGGCGCTTTCCGATGCGTTTGCATTCGTCGTCAAAGAATTCCTTGAACTTGTGGAACAGCGTAAAGCTCGGCTTGCGCATCAGCTTAAGGACTGCGTCGCTCGTATGTTCCGGGGCCACCTTCAGGCGCCCGCTCACATGGTAGTCGATGAGTTCGCGGGCGTATTCTTCGTGGTCGCGAATCAGTTCCTTGTCATCGGTTTCTTGCAGCAGCATGTCGTAACGCACGCCGCTTCCGATGAACAGGTGCTTTACCTTCGGGTGGTTGCGCACTTCGCGGTAAAGCTCCAGAAGCTCGTGGTGGTGCGTGTCCATGTTGTCGCAGACTTTCGGGGTCAGGCAACTGGGGCGTGCGCATTTTTTACAACGGTTCGGGTCCTTGCCGCGCATGTTGTACATGTTGGCGCTCGGACCGCCCAAATCGGTGATGGTGCCGGCAAAGCCGTCCATTTTCGTAATCAAATCGACTTCGCGCAGAATGCTTTCGCGGCTGCGGCTCGCGATGAATTTGCCCTGGTGCGCGTTGATGGCGCAAAAACTACATCCGCCAAAACAGCCGCGGTGCGTGTTGATGCTAAACTTAATCATGTCGAACGCAGGCACGTTGCCGCGCTTTCTGTAACGCGGGTGCGGTTCGCGGGCGTAGTTGTATTCAAAGCTTTCGTCGAGCTCGCCGTATTCCAGCGGCGGGTAGGCGGGGTTAATTACCACGGTCTGTTCTGCGACATCTTGCAGAATGCGGCGCTGGAACCACTTGTTGCATTCGATGTCTACCCTGCGGCAGTTCTCGATTTGATTGCGCTTGTTGGCGAGGCATTCCTCGTAACTATACAGGCGCAAGTCTTCCCACTGCTTGGTCGTAGGAATTTGTCCCTTGGGCGCAAGGTAAGCGGTCTGCGGAATCGAATGCAGGCTGGAGAAAGGTACGCCCTTCTTCAAGAGTCGTACGATTTCTTTCAGCGGCTTTTCGCCCATGCCGTAAACGAGAATGTCTGCTTGCGTGTCGAAAAGAATGCTCGGCTTAAGTTTGTCGCTCCAGTAATCGTAATGCGTCACGCGACGCAGGCTCGATTCGAGCCCGCCAATCAGCAACGGCACATCGGGGTAGAGCTTCTTTAAAATCTTGGCGTACGTGTAGGTCGCGTAATCGGGGCGGAACCCTGCCTTGTTTCCCGGTGTAAAAGCATCGTCGCTACGCAGGCGCTTGGCGGCGGTGTAATGGTTCACCATGGAATCCATGCCGCTCGAAATCGCGAAGAACATTCGCGGCTTGCCGAGTTTCTTGAAGTCGCGCAAGTCGTCGCGCCAGTTCGGCTGCGGTAAAATTGCCACACGCAGGCCTTCGTGTTCGAAAAGGCGGCCGACCACGGCATGCCCGAAGCAGGGGTGGTCCACGTAGGCGTCCGCGCTAATGATAATCACATCGACATAGTCCCAGCCGAGTTCGTCCAGGTCTTCTTTGCAGATGGGTAAAAAGCGCGAATCGTACATAATGTGAAAGATAGTAAATAGTCGTTGCTGTCATCCTGAGCGGAGAGCCGTTAGGCTCGTAGTCGAAGGATCTCCATTAATGTTTTCGGAACATTACTATTTTTGGGGTATGAAACCTTTAAGCAATCGTACTGAACATTTTACGGAATCGGTCATTCGTCACATGACGCGCATTGCAAACGCTTGCGGTGCCATCAACCTTTCTCAGGGCTTCCCGGATTTTGATCCGCCCAAAGCCTTGCAAGACCGCTTGGCCGAAGTCGCCCACACGGGCCCGCATCAGTACGCGCTTACGATTGGTGCGCAGAATTTCCGCGAAGCGCTTTCTAAAAAGCAGGAACGTTTCAGTGGCCTCCGCTATGACCCGCAAACTGAAATGGTCATCACCTGCGGCAGTACCGAAGCCATGATGGTTTCGATGATGTCTATTTGCAATCCGGGCGACAAGGTGGTCATCTTCTCGCCGTTCTACGAGAACTATACCGCCGATACGATTTTGAGCGGAGCAAGCCCGATTTACGTGCCGCTGGATCCGCACAATTTCACCTTCGATGCCAATGTCCTTGAAGATGCCATGAAGCAGCCGGGCGTGAAGGCACTCGTACTTTGCAATCCGTCGAACCCGAGTGGAAAAGTCTTTACCCGCGAAGAGCTGCAGATTATTGCCGACCTCGCCATTAAATATGATTTGTATGTAATCACCGACGAAGTCTACGAACACATCGTGTTTGCTCCGCACCGTCATACTTATATTGCGACGCTTCCGGGCATGCGTGAACGCACCATTGAATGTTCCAGCCTTTCCAAGAGCTATTCCATTACGGGCTGGCGCCTGGGCTATGTGCTCGCTGCCGAACCCGTCATGAACAACATCAAGAAAATTCACGACTTTACGGTGGTGGGGGCTGCTTCGCCGCTGCAAGAAACCGCGCTTACCGCCCTCAATTTTGGCGACGATTACTACGCGGAACTGCAGGCGCATTACACGCACATGAAGGAAATCTTCACTGGCGGCTTGCACAATCTGGGCTTCAAGTTCACCGAGCCGCAGGGCACGTACTTCGTGATGATGGATATCAGCGAATTTGGCTACAAGTCCGATGACCAGTTCTGTATCGACCTTGCGCAAAAGGTGGGCGTTGCCGCAGTACCTGGCTCCAGCTTCTTCCGCGAACCGGTCAATCACCTGATCCGCTTCCACTTCGCCAAGAAAGACGAAACTCTCTACGACGCGCTTAATCGCTTAGAGAGCCTCAGAAAGAAAATGAAATAGTAGACAGTAGGAAGTAGACACAATTCTCATTGCTCAAAGCGAAGCGACCTCATACCTCGTTCTTCTCTGCGTCCCTCTTGGAATAAACGCATCCGCAGTAATTTTGGCGGTATAAATTGTATTCTGCTGAAAGCTGAATAGAACGCTTGTAGCCGCCCTTCTTCTTGAAGTCGCTTGGCAGGCGCTTGATTCCGTAGATATCGCACTGTTCCTGCACCACCTCGTTCAGCACCTGTGCATTCTTCATGGGGCTGATGGTAAGCGTGGTGGTGAAGTATTCGCAGTTCAGTTCCTTCGCGAGCCTGGCCGATTCAGCGAGGCGGAGCTCGAAACATTTGCGGCAGCGAGCGCCGCCTTCGGGCTCGTTTTCTAGCCCACGTACAGTATCGTAGAATTTCTTCGGGTCGTATTCGCCTTCAATCAGCGTGACCGGATACTTGGTCTTGAATTCAGCTACGAACCGCTTGATTTCTTCGACGCGGTGGCGGTATTCTTCGTCGGGCGCGATATTCGGATTGTAGTAGAAAAGCGTAATCTTGAAATATTGCGACAGGTATTCGATAGTGTAGCTGCTACAGGGTGCACAACAGGCATGCAGCAAAAGCGTCGGCACTTCGCCGGTGCGTTCCAGCCTGCGGATGATATAATCCAAGTCGCGCTGGTAATTATGCTTGGGGGCATTGAATTGCTGCGGTTCCATGGCCTACTCCCAACTTAATGTCCCGAAAGCCGTAATCCAGTAGCAAATGCTCGTTACGACCGCAAAGATTCCCATCACGGTACGTTCCTTGTGGGCGGTGCTAAAGAGAACCGTCGCGGTATAAAAAGTCAAGTACAGCGCAAAGAAGAATGCGAGAATCCGTGTCACCATGAACGGGATAATCTCGGGCAAAACATGCCCCGCCGAAAGCAACACGAAAAGGGCGACAAACTGCATCGTGGTTGGCACAATGAAGGCCTTGCGAACTTCGGGCGGAATCACCTTGTAGCGGGCGTTCATGGCGTAGGCGCCGAGCGGGGCGCCCAAGGCAAGCGCAATATTCAGAGCGATGGAGGGCAAAAAAGCGATAGCCCCGATGATTGTAGCGATAATCATTAGCTCAAATTTAGAATTTAACCCCTAAAAAAGAGGACGGCCCTGGGTAAAGGAGGTAACCTAGGGCCGTCAGGGAGTGTTTGGGTACCTAAAAAATAGATATTCCAACTTGGAATAATCTTAAAAATCGTATAAATCGCGTATACCCGAGTAAACATCCTGTATCCACCAAAATCAGGGGCGAAAATGGCTTATTTTTTGAATTTTAGACCTTTTTTTTCTATATTCCTCACTATGCTGGACCTCTATAACATTGTGGCGGAACTGTGTTCTGATATCGTAAACTCCTGCTCGGAGAAGTTCTTTGTCGAATACAGCTGTGTCTCGCCGGCGGAAAAATCCCGCATCACAAAAGTCGTCCAGACGGAAATTCCAGTGCTGTTTCAGGAATCCGGCAATGTCGTGAGTGTTCGGGAACTCTCTTCCGAAAACCTGACCCATGAATTTCTCGAAAAATTAAAATCGCTCATCGATCGCTTAAAGGCCGGCAGCGATTATTATGCCTTGCTCGGGTTATTGCAAATTTTAGACCATGCGATGGCTTCGCTATTGATTGGGGCTATAGCCGAATTTGAACGTGAAAAATTTTCGATTGTACTGAACACTAACCGCGAATCGGTCGGGGTCGGGCTTTTGCCACGTTGCTCTTGCGTGTGGGAACGTAAACACCGCCTGATTCACCGCTACAATAACCTCGAAAGTTTCCTGTACAATATTCTGCTGGTTGAAAACTCGGTGCTCGGCGAACTGATTGACAAGCATTACTTTTTGAAAGACGAGCTGTTCCCGCGATTCAAGGAACGTCATGCCGTAAAGATTGCCGCAACCCCTTTAAGGCTTGAACGGAATTTTCAGGTACAGTTAAGCGACAGGGATAAAATCCAGTACTTCAATATCGCTTATGAAAATCCTTCGTTTGAGGCGGACAATGAACTCATCTGGAAAAAGATTTGGACTGCTGCCGAAAATGAAAGCGATATCGTCGTTTTCCCGGAACTCCTCGGGAATGTCGAGATGGCGGAATTTGTGACGAGTAAAATCAAATCGCTTTCGCTTGCCGATGCCGACAAAATCCCGTCGCTCATTATTCTGCCTTCTTATTGGGAAAAGAACCGCAATGTCGTCACGGTCATGGACAAGTTCGGAAACGTGATTTGCAAACAGAACAAGCAGAATCCGTTCCGCAAGGAATTCGATGGCATTGGTTATCTGGAACAGATCAGTTCCAATCTCGTGGTGAATATTTTGCACTACGAAGGCATTGGCCGCATTGCGATTATGGTCTGCCGCGACTTCTTGGAAACGGAGTACATGCAGCAACTCATGCGTTGCTTCAAGCTCACGCTGATTATTGTGCCGTCGTTCTCGACGGGCTCCTACGATTTTCGCCGTTCATTCGACTTGTGCGCCCACGAAGACTGCAACGTGGTCTGGGTCAATACCTGTGCCGCGCTCGTCAAAGGCAAGGAATCGAACTTCCAAGACATCGGCTACGTGCGCAAGCGAATCTCTCGCAACGAAGACGAAGCGCAAATGCTTTACAAAATGCCTATTTGCAAGGGCGCGTTTAACCGTGAATGCAAACATGACTGCATTTACTACGAAACTATACAAAAGGTGTGATCATGGAATTTGAATCGATTGAAAAAATCCACCAGGGCAAATTTATTACCCGCTACGATATTCACTATAAGACTGTCAGCGGCAAGCCCAAGACTTATGAAATGATCAGCCGCAATCCCGACATTACGGGGCTCAAGGATATGCTCGAAAAGAAACCGCACGCGGTCGTGATGATTATGCATGACTGCACCGGTCAAAAGCTACTGCTTTGCAAGGAATACCGCATGGCCGTGGGCGAGAGCATTTACAACTTTCCGGCAGGTCTGATTGATCCCGGCGAGACCTATGAAGAAGCGGCTGCCCGCGAACTCCGCGAAGAAACGGGCCTCTCGCTCATGCGTATCGACGAAGTCTGGAAACCGAGCTATTCCGCTGTCGGCTTTTCCAACGAAAGAAACGTTGTCGTCGTAGGCGTTGCCGGCGGTGAAATTCGCCCGAGCGATTCCGAGCTCGAAGAAATTCAGGCGCAGTGGTTCGACAAAAAACAAATCCGCGAAATTCTGAAAGACGAACGCCTCTCTGCTCGCACGCAGACCTATTGCGCCCTCTGGAGCCGTGCTTAAAAATTGATTCTCGCCTTCATCGCCGCATGCAGTGGGTGAAACTCCTCATCAGCGGTCCGCCTGAACGTAACCGCCAACGACAACTGTAAAAAGTCATTCCCGACTTCGGCGCTACTTCGTAGCTGAATCTCTTTTGATGGCGTGCCTTTGGGAACTGTGATGGCAATACTTGCATTGTTCGATGCATTTTGTGCGTAAGCAATTCCGGCCTCGTAAAGAGGCGTGCTAAAACCTTCGCCTCGCGTGTGCCTTGCGCGAACCTTTTCCGAAAATACAAGGTTCTCTTGCTCCATATTCCAAGCAGATTGAATCTTGAACATTAAATCATTTTGCCTGCAACGATCTTCTCCCGAAACGCAAGTCACGCTTGCTGTCGTTCTTAAAATCTCGGGGCCCGATTCTGCGCTCGCCTTGAATCGGGTCTTGCTTGAGTCGCCTTCAAGCGGAATCATGCTTCGTGCATTTACGGCCCATTTACTTTTCCACGCATCGTGTGTTGTAACGCCAATAGTCTGGCTTCCCCAAAAACGGCTTTTCGCAATTGTCGGGCTCAGGCGCGATTCCTCCGGCAGTGAATCTCCGTGCATGTACGCCGAAGTTTTCCAAGCAATCGTCGCATATTCCATCTTTTCACGGTGCTGTAACTGTAATTTCATCAAAGGCATGTCGCTATTTCCGGGAATCCACCACACGGCCGCATTTCCCCAATTTCCATTCGCTTGCGCCGTGACAGAACGGTGCTCGATGCTGTCCGCATAGTGCAGGTGATGCCAATAGGCAAATCCTATTTCCAAGTTCTTTTTCGCGATGATTCCGGCGTTGAACCGCGATGTTCTTGCCGTGTCCAGAAACGCTCCTATTTGAAACATTCCAATCGGATAAAGAAGGGCGGTGCCCCATAAGGTATCCAGCGGAATCGCGCTGTGAAGTTCCTTCGTCGAAATCTGACCGAAATAGGCTTCGCTGCCTGCGTTTTTGTAAGTCAGTAGCGACTGCGTGCCGAGCCGTAAGGAGTAACGGTAAAAGTTCAGGCGGACTTCGGTGCGCCCGCTTTCCAAGTGCCCTAGCGAATCGGTGCGGCCTCGCCATTCAATATGTCCGTGCGGAACAAGGCTCGGTCGCTGTTCCGATTTTGATTTTTTCGGTCGTGCGTTCGCTTCCTTGCGCTTCGTCTTCTTTTTTTTCAGCTTGGGAGTTTCATCGCTCGCGCAACTTTCGAGTGCGTATACTTCGGCAAGCATGCACGCTTCTTGCAAATTGCCTTCTTCGAGCAACTCTAAAATTTCGCGGGATTCGTCTCCGTCAATAATTCCGTTGTCCCACCATTCAAAGACTTGCGCCTCGTCAAGTTTTATGTCTGTCGCCGCGATAAGGGTGCTTGCCATGGTCAATAGCATCAAGCAAAAGAATCTCATTTCTAGGGTACCTCTATATTAATACGCCAGATTCGTGGGAATAGGGAATTCTTGCCCCTAAAAAGTTCTATTTTTGTTTTATGGCAAATAACTGGTCTAAAAAGCCTTTCTCAAAGGCCCCTTCCCGCAATGCATCTGCCGCAGGTCGCGACTTCGTGCCGCACCTCAAGGCTCCCCGCACCGACTTCCCGCTTTTTAACGGCAAGCGTGTCACGCCTTCGCTTGCGGGCCTCGACAAGTTGCTGCATTATTATGGCGTAGAACTCCAGCCCGAAACGCTCAAACAGATTTGGGAATTTCACCAGTTGCTACGCGCCAATAACGATGACCAGGATCTAACGCGCCTTAACGCTTTCGAAACGATGGTGGAACGCCACTATGCCGACTGTACGCTCATCAATGCGTATGTGCCCAAGTGGCCCGCCCGCATGATCGATGTCGGCAGCGGAGCCGGTTTTCCGGGAATTCCTCTCAAGATTGTGAATCCCTCCATTCGCCTCACGCTTTGCGAACCGCGCCCGAACCGCATCAACTTCTTGAATATGGTTATCGAAAAGATGGGCCTCAAGGGAATCGATGTGTTTGGTCATAAAGTTACAAGCCGCAGCATGACGATTCCTGTCGATGGTGTCATCAGCCGCGCTTTTGAGCTGATGGAAAAGACGCTTCCGCGCATTGCCAATTCGCTTAAGGTGGGCGGCCGCGTGTTCTTTATGAAAGGCCCCGCCGTCGCCGACGAACTCAAGACTTTCCATCCCGAAGATTTCGGCTACAAGTTCGTAGGCAAGCATTTCTACACGATTCCGAACAGCACGCAGGAACGCGCCCTCGTTATCCTCGAACGCGTAGAGTAACATTAAACGAAAAAAGGCCGGATTTTTCATCCAGCCTTTTTCTTTTTGCGAAAATCTCTCGTCTGTAGGGCGCAGCCCGTTCTCTCGTCTAAAATTTGAACAGCATGCCAAAGCGCATCTGGCCGTCGCGCACACCGTCGTTGTCGCCGACATCCTTGATGGTGGCGAAGTCAAACTGCAGCACGTCGGAGAGCATGAAGCCGAAGCCCAGGTCCACTTCGTTACGCTTGCCGGTTTCGTCGTACAGGTAACCGGCGCGCAGGGCAATCGTGTTGGCGTACACGAATTCAGTACCCAGGTTGAACACGCCCTGCATAATGGATTCTTTAACCTTGTTGCCTTCTCTTTCAGGGTGAATCAGGGACTTCCAGCTAGAAATGTAGAAGGGCTCCGGATTGCCCTTGGAATCGTCGTAAACCACTTCGCGGTTGTAGTCGGCGACCACGGTCCACTTGTAATCGGCGAGACTCAAGATTTCATAGGAAAGTCCCAGGCGCCAAGTCAACGGAATCGGGTCTTCGATGGTCTTGTCTACGTAGTAGACGCTCGGACCGATGTTGGCAAGTACCAAGGCGAAGTTTAATTTGTCTATAAACAAATTCTTCTTTAAAACGCCGATATCGAAGGCGTAGCCGAAGGTGGTCGCTTCTTCTTCGCCTGCAGCCGCACCGGAACTCAAATCAGAATAGAAGAACTTGATGGAAAGACCGAGACCCCAGTCGTTCGGGAATCGTGTGCCGTAGCTGAAGCCACCCACGATTTCGGAACTGTTGTAGGCCACCAGGTCATCGGCGTCCACATCGCCCGAGGCCACCGTAGAACCGAAGCTTACGAAATTCACGAAGAATCCGAGGGTGCCCCAGTCGTTCAGCGGAATCGTCATACCTGCATAAAGGTGATACAGGTCAGGAATGTTCAGAATCGGCAAAAGCTTTTCGTAGAAGGCTGTAATCTGGTAGTCGGCATCCTTGAACTGCTCCATGCCGTTCGCGGTGCTGAACCATACGTCGCCACCTTGCGGGAGCACTGCCCAGACCTTGTTGGTGGAAAGGCCGTTTCCGCTGTGGTAGTGAATCCATTCGTCTTCGCTCTTGGTAGAACCTTCTTCTTCGGCGGCGCCGCGTTCAAGTTCGGCCTTGCGTCCGCTTGCGGTCGCGTAGTCCGGCAGGTGGCGCCAGACGCCCTTGTCGGTTGCAATCCAGATACCGCCGCGCTGGTCCACGGAAATGTCGTTCACCTTGTTGTCGGCAAACTGCACCTGTTCCCACTTGCGCAGCGTAAAGTGCGAAAGGCCTCCGTTGTGGGCTGCCCACACATGTCCCGAGCTGTCGACTGCGAGTGCGGTCGGGGAAAGGTCCATAATGCCGTCTTCCTGGTTGAACAGGCTCCAACGGTCCTTGTCGTTCACGCTCTTCTTGGGAATAAGTCTTGCGATACCGGCGCCTTCGACTGCCACATAAAGTTCCTTGCGGTTTTCGGACCATACGAGAGCGCGGATCTTTTGGCTCGGGAGCACCTTACCTTTCTGTTCGAATTGGCCGTTACGGTATACGAACAGGCCGTCTTCGGTACCGATCCAAATCGAAGCACCTTGGCTTTCGAGGGCGGTAATGCGGTGGTTGCCGAGTTCCTGGTCGTAGCTCTTCCAGGCCTTGCCGTCAAAACGGTACAGCGACTTGGGTGTGCCTACCCAAAGCTTTTCGGTGCGGCTTTCGTAAAGAATCGCGGTAATGGTGTCCTTGACCAGCAGGTTCCAGGGCATCTTGACTTCGACCACGTGCTTTTCGTCGTCGGCGTTTTTGATGTCGTTGAACTTTTTCACTTGGCGCACATATTCGTCGAGGCCGTGTTCGGTACCCACGTAAACTTTGACCGCGTCGCGAACCTTGGCGTTACCCTGCAGCGTAATGGAATGGTAATTGACCCATTGTTCGCCGTCAAACTTCAAAATACCTTGAGCGGTTCCTGCCCAGAGTTCGCTCTTGCTAAAGAATCCGTCTTTAGAACGCGAAGCCATGCTCGTAAAGAAGGGGGCGTTCTTTGAATCGGCGGAGTAGCTCATGCGCCATTCGTCGGCCAAGGGACCAAAAGCAAGACCTGCCGGGTTATAGTACATGGCGGTCGGGTCGTCAGCAAGGGCTGCACCGGCTTCGCCCATGCCCAGCTGGCGAGCACCAACGGGCATTTCAAGCGTGATAATGGCAGAGCCTGCTGCAAAAGACAGCGCTGGCGCAAAAATGAGAGCAGAGAATAGTTTACGCAAGTTGCCTCCAATCGGGGACGTCGTAATGGTTGCCGTGCGAAGGCACGACTGCTTTCCAGCCGGACTTACTCGGGTTTTCCCAAGGTTGCTTGGGCAAAAGCCTGCAGTCACAGCCTAAAACATAAGGGGGGAGAATTTCCGCGTGGTTGCGGATTTGTTCTCGGGTGATAAAGTTTTCGTCGCTCACGAACTTCACGTATTGCTTGCCCTTGGGGCCAAGTTCGATTCGGTAAGTGGCGGTTCCGTTCTTGTCGCCTTCGTCAATGGTGCGGATGGTTTCTTCCATGGTGGCGTTCCATTTGGCGATCAATTCTTCTTTCTGTTCGGGACTCAGGTTTTGGGTGTCGAGCCATGACCGGAGCGAGGCTTCCGACGGTTTTACCGCGGTGAGCGACTCTCGGGCGGGGCGTACCACCACGGCATACTGGCCCGAAACATCGATAACGCGCTTGGGTTCGTCCTTTTCGTCCGAACTGTGGATAATCACGTACGCACCGATGGCGGCGAGTATCACGGACAAGACTATAATCGCTATGACTATAATGACTGATAGCATATTTTATTCCATTTGGAATTATTCGTTACTCTCAAAAACTAGCATTTTCTAAATTGTGGGACAGGAGATTTTATGTCGAAATTGAAGATTTTTCTTGTATTGCTGATGTGTAGCGCCTGTTTTGCTATTCCTTTCAAGGTCGAAACGGTCAAGGAAGGCTCTGGAGACCCCATTAGGGCAGGTCAGCTTATCAGGGTGCATTACAAGAGCTATGTGTATCTAGATAGTGCAAGAATTCTCGCCGAAAAGGCTCGCCTCGCCGATTCGCTCCGCATTGCAGATTCTCTCCGACTTGCAAACGACTACAATTCCGATCAAGTTGCCGGCGTGACAAAAGTTGACACGACCGCCTTGCTGGACAAGTCCGCCAAGAACAAGAAGAAAAAGTCCAAGGACAAGAAGGGAGCCAAGGCTCCGGTAGACTCTGTGGCTCAGGCTCCGGCTGCGGATTCGGTTACCCTTGCAACCTACATCGATTCTATCTCTCCGCTTCCGTCGGATACTCGTTTTAGGCTGTTCTCGGAATCTTATTCGGGTGGCACCCCGCTTGAATTTTCGCTTGGCATGGGCCTTGTCATTGCCGGTTGGGAAAAGGGCCTTGTCGGCATGAAGCCGGGCGAAGTCCGCAAGCTTTATGTGCCTTACCAGATGGGTTACGGTGAAAACTCTCTCGAAGGCGTTCCTGAATATTCCGACCTGTTCTTTATCGTGGAACTCGTAAGTGCCGATCCTCCGATGGAACCCGATGAATTCCCCAAGAATGTGGAAGCTCTCAAGTGGCGCGATGCCGCCAAGGGCCTCAAGGTTTACGATGAAAAGGTCGGCTCCGGCAAGCCCGCCATGGTGGGTTCCGTGCTCAAGACGCATTATACCGGTTGGCTCCTTTCGGGTCGTAAGTTCGGCTCCTCCAAGGATGTGGGCAAGCCTCTTGCGGTCGTGATGGGTGCCGGTAAAATGATCAAGGGTTGGGAAGTCGGTCTCGAAGGCATGCGCGAAGGTGGCGTGCGTTGGTTCCGCGTGTCGCCGGCCATGGGTTATGGCGCAACTGCTTATTCCATGATTCCTTCGAATTCGACCTTGATTTTCCGCGTTGAACTTATTTCTTCCGAAGTAGATGACGCCGTGGTCGCGAATATGGATTTCTTCCCCGATACAACGACGCTTACTTTTGAAAACGGCCCCGAAGGCCTGCGTTATGCTGTAATCAAGCAGGGTGAAGGCGAACCCGCCCAAAAGGGCAACGTGGCCAAGGTGCACTATACCGGCTGGCTTACGAACGGTTACAAGTTTGACAGTTCCCGTGATCGCGGTCAGGTATTTGGCTTTACGCTTGGTGCAGGCCGCGTAATCCGCGGTTGGGAACTCGGCGTGCAGGGCATGCTCCCCGGTGAAAAACGTATATTGGTTGTGCCTCCTGGACTTGGCTATGGCGCTCGCGGCGCAGGTCCCATCCCCGGTGGCTCGACACTTATCTTTGCAGTAGAATATCTTGGAGAATAATTATGCAAATCAAATGGCTTAATCCCGATGCGAAATTTGACCGCCTGGTTTTGGCGGGCGATATTGGTGGTACCAACACGAACCTCGGCCTGGTCGGTTACAAAGATGGCAAGTTCACTTTGATTCTTGAAACTGATTGCCCGTCCAAGGATATCGACGGCCTGGATGCCCCGATTCGCGAAACGCTCAAGATCGCAGTCGAAAGCCGTGCAGACCTTAAGCCCTCCCACATCTGCATTAGTGCCGCAGGCCCTGTGGCGAACAACAAGTGCGTCATGACAAACCTCCCGTGGAGTGTCGATGGCGATGCCTTGACTTCTGCTACTGGAATTCCGACGCTCGTGATTAACGACTTCATGGCCATTAGCTACGGCATCCCGACTCTCGATGTCGATGACCCTGCCCAGATCCATAAGCTCGTGCATACCGACGGCAGCACCCCCGCTCCGCAGAAGACTACCAAGGCTGTGATTGGTCCGGGTACCGGCATGGGTGTCGGTTTCCTCGCTTTCGATGGCTCCAAGTATATTCCGGCATGCTCCGAAGGTGGCCACTCCACGTTTGCTCCGTTCGACAAGGATTCCCAGGAATTCCACGACTACATGGAAAAGAAAATCGGCATGGTCCCGGGTGTAGAACCGCTCGTGTCCGGCATGGGCCTTCGCAACATGTACGAATGGTGGAAGGAAACCCGCGGCGTACCCGATAACGAAGCCTTCAAGAAGATTGAAGAAACCGAACCGAACGATCGTCCGAAGTACATCAGCCGCGCAAGCGATACCGATCCGGTCGCTGCCGAAATGATGCGCTTGTTCGTGAAGATGCTTGCCCGCTTTGCAAGCGATGCCGCAACGCTGTTCTTGCCGCTCGGTGGTTTCTACCTGGCCGGTGGTACCGTGCAGAAGGACCTTCGCTGGCTCGAACGTGACAACCTGTTCATGAAGTATTTTGAAAAGAACTACAACCCGAACATCCGTCCGCTCTTGAACAAGATTCCGGTGTACGTGATCAAGGATTACAGCATCAGCCTTTACGGTGCTGCTAACGCAAGCCTGAACTTGCAGAAGTAAGTACCTTTTTCAGCGCTGTTTTTAGAGTTGTGCCCGGCTTGGCCGGGCATCTCTTTTTTATGCGGACAACAAAAAAAGGAACCCCGAAGGGTTCCTTTTCAATATCTGTAATTTTCCGCTTATTCCCAGTCGTCGAAGTTGTCTGCGGCCGGAGCTGCGGGTGCAGGTGCCGGTTCCGGAGCAGGGGCCGGAGCGGGTGCCGGTTCAGGCTCAGGTGCGGGTGCCGGAGCAGGTGCCGGTTCGGGCTCGGGTGCGGGTGCCGGGGCAGGAGCCGGTTCAGGCTCAGGTGCGGGTGCCGGGGCAGGTGCCGGTTCGGGTTCGGGTGCAGGAGCCGGAGCGGGTTCCGGTTCGGGTGCCTGTGCCGGTTCGTTATAGGTGTTGGAATTAGAATAGTTGTTGTTAGAGTAGTATTCGTCGCCGCCGGGGTTGCCCACGTCGTCGTTCTTGCTCTTGTCTACCCACCAAGCAAAGTTGAGCGGGGTAAGGACTTGCTTGCCGTATTCCTGGGCGTTGGCGCTCGATTCGAAGTAGCCCACGCGAATGCGGTAGTAGGTGCCTTCGAGTTCGCCCGGGTTTTCCACTTCGGCGACATAAGCCTTGATTCCGCTTTCAGCGAGTTTCTTTACGATACCGTCAGCGGCTCTCTTGGAGGACTGGATGCTGACCTGGATGACGTATTCGCCCTTGGAAAGCGGCTGGACGCTGCCAGCGGGTGCCGGAGCGAATGCCTTCGGAGCTTCTTCGGCTTCGGCAACTTCGCTAGATTCGGTATTTCCGGAAAGAGACTGGATGGGAACGAGTTCCGGTTCATCGGCCTTGGGCTGTTCAGCAGGCTGTTCGGTGGCAGGGGCTGCCTGTTCTGCTGCGGCTTTTGCCGGTTCCATTTTCGGAACGAGATCCTCTTCTTCTTCATTACAGGCGACAAGCATGGAGCCTGCCAGCGCAATGGCACTCAGAGACAAGATTGATTTTTTCATCCAATTCTCCAATTTTTGAAAAATTAAGACAATATTAGCGGTCTTTAATAACAAAAATATACATAAGTCTTTGATAATACGCAAGTTATAATGTAAAATTTATTCAAAAAAGGCCTGAAAATAGGCTTTTGGGTATACCCTTGACGAAATTCCTGCAATTAAATATATTTGGCTATCCAAAAACGAATTTCTAATTTAACCAAAGGATAATCGTGATCGGCGTAATTGTTAAGTCCAACGAACCTTTTGAACGCGCTCTCAAGCGTTTCACCAAGTCCTGCGAAAAGAATGGCATCATTTCCGATGTCAAGAAGCGTCAGCGCTTCGAAAAGCCTTCTGAAGAAAAGAAGCGCATCGAAACTGCTGCTCGTCGCAAGCGCTTGAAGGAAATCGCTGACCAGAACCGTAAGCGCCTCTACTAATTTGCTCCCGGTTTCCGGGTCAAATTGGCAGTCGCCATTAAGGCATCGATTTTTGTAATGAGTCGTCGGTCTATGACCGGTGGCTCGTTGCGTGTTTCTAGAGAATTTTAACCGCGGACGTGTCCGCAAAGGGTAAAACCATGAGCAGTGCATTGCTGACTAAGATTAAGGATGATATCAAGGCCGCCATGAAGGCGCACGATTCCGAAACTCTCGGAACGCTCCGTACCCTCCATTCCGACATCAAGAACGAAGCCATGAAGAATGGTGCCACTCCGGCCCAGATCGAAGAAACGATCACCGACGAAATGTGTGTCGACGTTCTTGCCCGTAGCGTCAAGCAGAAGCAGGAAGCTATCGACATTCTCACGAAGGGTGGCTTCATGGACAAGATCCCGGCAGAAGAAGCAATCATTGCCCTGTACCGTAAGTACATGCCTGCTGAAATGACCGAAGACGAAGTCAAGGCCCTCATTGCTGAAATCAAGGCCGCGACGGGTGCTTCTAGCCCCAAGGACATGGGCAAGATCATGAAGGAACTTTCCCCGAAGGTCAAGGGTCGTTTCGACGCCAAGCGTGCCTCTGCTCTCGTGCAGGAAGCCTTGAAGTAACAGACCGCTTGCGCCTAATCATAGATTGTTTCCCCGCACTTGTTGCGGGGTCTCTTTTTTTATATTGAACGTGTATGCCCACTTCGCAATCCAAAATCCTTGAACTGGAACTGCTCTACAAGATCAGCTCCATTCTGAACCAGACGCTTGATTTCGAAAGTGTCGCGCACCCGATTTTGGAAGTGGTGGAATCTACGATGGGCGTGGAACACGCGACCCTTACCTTGTACAACCGTCATACCGGCGAAATTTCCATCGAAATTGCAGAAGGTCTTTCAAGCCGTCAGGCACGCAAGGGCCGCTACAAAGTGGGTGAAGGTATTACTGGCCGTGTCGTGGAAACCGGTAAGCCGATTATCATTCCTTCCGTTGCAAAAGATCCGGACTTCTTGGATAGAACTGGGCGCGGTAAGACCGAAGACAAGGCCTTCCTTTGCGTGCCCGTGATTATGGAGCACCAGGTGATTGGCGCCTTCAGTGCCGACGTCCAGAATCCGGTCGAAGAGGAACTCCCTGAAAAACTGCGCCTGCTTGAAATCATTGCGCAGATGCTTGCGGCGGCTGTGAAGCTCCGTCGTGAAGCCCGTGAAGAAAATGAACTTTTAAAAGCCGAAAACGAACGCTTGACCTTGGAACTCAAGGACCGTTTCCAGCCCGATAATATTATCGGACGCTCGAGCGAAATGCAGCGCGTGTATGCACAGATTGACCAGGTTTCCCGAAGCCCCCTACCCGCGCTCATCGTGGGCGAGGTCGGTACGGGCAAGGGGCTCGTGGCCGAAGCCATCCATTACCGTTCCGACCGCAACATGGGCCCGTTCGTCCGCGTCCATTGCGCCTCGATGCCGGAATCGGTGCTGGACCGTGAACTGTTCGGCAGCGTGCGTGGCGCCCTGGTGGGCGTGTTTGCCGAGACGCCCGGCCGCGTAGAACAGGCCGAAGGCGGCACGCTGTTCCTCGACGAAGTCGGCGAACTATCGCCGAACCTTCAGGTAAAGCTTTTGCGCTTGATGCAGAATGGCGAAGTCGAACGCATTGGCGCCCGCATCTCCAAAAAGGTGAATGTGCGCGTGATTGCGGCCACCACCAAGAATCTACAGCAAATGGTCGAAGAAGGAACCTTCCGCGAAGATCTCTACTACCAGTTGCATATTTTTCCGATTTACGTGCCGCCGCTTCGCAACCGCAAAACCGACATCGTGCTCCTGGCGGACCACTTCGTCGAACATTACTGCCGCATCGTAGGCAAGAATGTGCGCCGCCTCGCTCGCACGACCATCAACATGCTCATGAGTTATCCGTGGCCCGGAAATGTGCGTGAACTTGAAAACGGTATCGAACGCGCGGTACTCGTGGCCGACGAAGATGTCATCTACCCGCACCATTTCCCGACTACGCTGCAAACCGCCGAAACGAGCGGCACTCCCGTGAATGGGAACCTCAAACGCATGGTCGAGGCTTACGAACGCGATATCATCTGCGATGCCCTCAAGAGCTCCAAAGGGAAAGTCGCCGCTGCCGCGCGTAGTCTTTCCACGACTCCACGCATTCTTACATACAAAATAAACCAGCTCGGTATTGACCTCGCTGGTTTCGGTAAATAGTTTTGCGGGGCTACAGCCCCGTTTTTTAGTTGTATGTTGCGGAAAACCTTAGACTGATGGAAAGCGAAGATTCTCTAGCGTCGGCGAGATTTGTTTCAAAGCCGTACAAAAGTGCTGCTGTCGCACCGATGCCCCAGTTGTCGCTGACCCACCATTCCTTACCGGCTGCAATCTGGAATGCAAATCCGCTGCGGGAATATTTGTCTGGGTTAGAGACTACACGGGCATGGAAGGTAGAAATGTCGTCATAGACGCGGAATTGTCCAATGCCAAGGGATGCAGAAGCAAGATAGTTTCCTGGGAAATAGAGGGTGGTGCCGATGCCCAGCAGCGACAGGTTCGCTTTGACTTCGTTGTCATCGAGTCCTTCTCCAACGCTTTCTGTGGGGGTGTCTCCGGTTAAGGTGATGTGTACGGCAACCATGTCTGTTACGCTACAGCCGAGCTTTACATCAATATCGGTAGCAAGACCGGAATGACCGTAAGTGTCTTCGTCATAATTGTATGTAGTGTAGTCCATAGACTGGTAGCCCATGCCCATGGCGAAGTTCAAAAAGAACCCGTCGTGTGTGAAAGGCTTCGATTCTGCGAAAGCAAGCGAAACCATCATGGCCGCGAAAATAAGCAGTTTTTTCATATGGATCTCCTAAAAAGGTTCAAAAAAGATAGAAATATGTTTTCAGAAATCAGCGAGGCAAAACCTTTTGTCCGTAATTTCTATATTTCATTGTGGAAAAAACAAAAAGGAAATAAAATGCAATTCCGTCCTGTTAAAGAACAGCTTGATATTTTGATGCGCGGCGTTATCGATGTTGTGCCGCAAGATGAACTTGAAAAGAAACTTCAGAAGTCTTACGATACCGGGGTTCCTCTCCGTGTCAAGATGGGTGTGGATCCGACTGCTCCGGACGTGCATTTTGGTCATACCGTCGTGATGCGCAAGCTCCGTCAGTTCCAGGACTTGGGTCATACTGTGGTGCTCATTGTAGGCGACTACACGGCTCAGATTGGTGACCCGAGCGGCCGTAACAAGGCCCGTCCGCGTCTCAGCCACGAACAGGTTCTTGAAAATGCGAAGGAATACCAGGAACAGTTCTTCAAGGTGGTTCGCCGCGACCAGGTGGAAATCCACTACAACGGTGAATGGTTCTCTAAGCTTCCGTTCAGCAAGGTGACCGAACTCATGGGCCAGTTTACCGTGGCCCAGATGCTTGAACGTGAAGACTTCCACAACCGCTATGCCGCGAACACTCCGATTAGCCTGCACGAATTTATGTACCCGATGATGCAGGGCTACGATTCCGTCGCCATCAACAGCGACGTGGAACTCGGCGGCACCGACCAGAAGTTCAATGTGCTTCGCGGTCGCGACTTGCAGCTTTTCGAAGGCATGGAACCGCAGATCGGTCTCTTCATGCCGATTCTCCTCGGTACCGACGGCAAGGTCAAGATGAGTAAGTCCATCGGCAACTACGTGGGTCTCAACGAACCCGCCGACGTGATGTACCACAAGATTTACAGCCTCGCCGATAGCATCGTCGAAAACTGGTTCGAACTTTTGACCAACATTCCGCTCGAAGAAATCAAGCAGATGATGGCCGACATTGCCGCGGGCAAGATGAACCCCAACGATGCCAAGCACCGCCTCGCTATCGATATCGTGACGCAGTACTACGGCGCAGAAGCCGCCGAGGCCGCCGCTGCCAAGGAACGTGAAATCCACAGCGGTAATGCCATTCCGAGCGATGCTGCCGAATGCAGCGTGGCGGCCGGCACTTACGGTGCCCTGGACCTGCTCGTTGAAATCAAGGCATTTGCCTCCAAGGGCGAAGCCCGTCGCATGGTCCAGAACGGCGGCGTGAAGATTGCCGGCGAAAAGCTCGCCGATCCGCAGTCCCAGATTGAAATTAAGGGTGCTGACCAGCTGGTTATCCAGGTGGGCAAGCGTAAGTTCTTCAAGGTGAATTTCTAGGCTACCCATGTCGCAGGAAATCCTAGTTCTCGGGCTCAATCCCGCTTGGCAGCGCTTGTTCTATGTGGACAAGTTTACTCCGGGCGAGGTGCACCGTATCGGGAAAATCGAAGAGTATGCTTCGGGCAAGGGCATTAACTGTGCCCTGGTGCTCCACCTTTTGGGGGGCTCTCCGCTCATGATGCATTTCTTGGGCGCAGAACATGGCCCCAGGATCTTCGATGAAATCTCTGCATACGGCATTCAGCAGGCGCCCGTTTGGATTAAGGAGCCGACCCGCATATGCACCACGATCGTGAGTGAAGGTGAATCCACGGAACTTATCGAGCCGTCGCCGGATCTTACGGAATACGAAAACGAAGATTTCCTTCAGACAATCAACGATTACTGGAGCTCTACGCAACGGGTGGCCTTGTGCGGCACCTTCCCGCAGGGATTCAATATCGACCAGTTGAATGCGCTTGATTTCGCCGGTAAAAAGATTTATGTCGATGCCATCGAAGGAATCGACACCTGGCTTGAAAAGGGCGTGGAACTCCTGAAAATCAACCTCAAGGAATACTGCAAGCTCCTTTCGCGCTTGGGTATTCCGCAGGTCATGTCGAGTCCGCAGTTCTGGAAAATGACGGCGACGGCTGTGCTGGAAAGGCTGCCTATCAAGAATTTGGTGGTTACCGACGAAGAATCTCCGGTTCGTGCTTTCCGCTTGGTCGAAAAGAAGTTCCAGGGCGTACAGCTCTTGCCTCCTACGGTGCAGGTCAACAACCGCATCGGTGCGGGGGATTCGTTCTTTGCCGGTTGGCTTTACGCCGACACCATGGGCCTCGACTTTGAACAGTGCCTGATCAAGGCGACGGCGGTTGCTTCTGCCCGCTGCGAGGTGGAACGCCCTTGCAATATCAAGGTGGAGCGTGTTGCCGAATTGGAAGCGTCTATCGTTGATGCCGTAGAAAAACTGGAGTAGGCGTCATGTCATTCCCCGACAAGAATCATTTGTTTGCGTTTGCGACGCCGGTGGAATTTGCCTCTTTTTTTCCTGAACTTTCAAAATTAGCCGACGAAGCTACTTTGGATAAATTAATAGAGCTCCCTGAAAACCGCGGCTACGCTTGCATTCTGGGCCTTGGAATCGTAAGTTTTGCGACGAATTTAACCTATCTGATTTCTTCTGCGAAACAGCAGGGAATCCGTATTTCGGCGGTGTTTATTCTCGGCGTTTGTGGTGCCTATCCTGGCCGCGGAATCAACGTGCTCGATGTCGTACGAGTCGATTCCGAATGCGTGGGGGATATGGGTTACCAAGAAAAGGACAGCTCCTTTTTCCCGTTCCCGAGCTCTGTGCGTGCAACTGCCGCAGAGCACGCGCCTGCCCATTTGCAAAAGCTAAAATCTGCCGTCGGAGTCACAGTCAATTGCTGTACGGGTACCGAAGAACTCGCCCTTTTGCGCTCCAAAATGTTCAATGCCGATATCGAAAATATGGAAGGGGCTGCAGGAATTGCGGCCTGTATGGCGCATAATACGCCGGTTTTTGAAATTCGCGCCGTGAGCAACATGGCGACCACTCGCGACCGGGCTTCCTGGAAATTTAACGAAGCCCTCGCCGCCCTCCGTCAAGCCGTTTTTCTCGAAATCATCTAAGTTCTGACACCTCAAACCTCAAAGGGCCATAGGCCCGACCTCATACTTTTATGCGCCTTTCCCTCGGAATTTCCACCTGTCCTAACGACACCTACATTTACGAAGCCCTTGTCCATGGGCTTGAAAATTCCCCTTTTGAATGGGATGTCCACTTTGCCGACGTGCAGACGCTCAACGAAATGGTTTCCCGCGGGGAACTCGATGTGGCAAAGGTGAGCGCCCAGGTGTACCCCAAAATCGAGCGGGAATATGCCTGTCTTGGCTGTGGAGGCGCCATTGGGTATGGATGTGGACCGTTGCTCCTTTCGTCTGTCGGAAACGCCTATTGCCCCGAAAAACCGGTCATTTTGCCCGGAAAAGACACGACAGCGGCTCTTTTGTTCCGCTTTTGGCGAAAAAAGACGGGCAAAACGGAGCAAAAAGTCGAATATGCCCTGTTCGATCAGGTGTATCGTTCTTTGCGCTCTAAAGAGGCCTCGCAGGGCGTTGTCATACACGAGCATCGCTTTACTTGGAAACGGGATGGCCTTTACCTGTTGCAGGATTTGGGCGCTTTTTGGGAAGAAAATACGGGCACACCGATTCCCTTGGGAATTGCCGTTGCAAAGAAAACTCTTGGCATAAATGTCATTACCCAAGTCGAAAACGAGATCCGAAAAAGCCTCCAGATTGCCCGCAAACGCGAAAATTTGGTGACCCCGTTCATTGACAAATTGGCCCAAATTGATGATCCGAATGTGATGGAAGCACACATAAAAATGTTCGTAAATGACTTTTCTATGGATGTCGGGGAACGTGGATGGGCCTCTCTCAGGTTCCTTTGGGAGCTTGTCAAGGGCTAAAATCGTGTTAAATTTTGGCAAAAAAGGCAATTTTTGGCCTTTTTTGAACATTTTTTTACAAAATGGCCAAATTTTAGCTTTAACTTTAATTTATTTTCCCATACAGCATATCTTTTTTTGGAGTTTGCTTATGAGTTTAGTGAACGATCTTGAACAGGAAGTCGAGAACTTCAAGCGCGAGTACGAAAAGTTCGAGCGCGGTAACAAGTCCGCAGGCACCCGTGCCCGCAAGGTTTTGCAGGATATCAAAAAGACCTGCCAAGAGATTCGCGTATCTATTCAAGGCGCGAAAAAGGAAGAGGAAAAGGCCGAACCGGCATCCGCCGATTGACCTTGAAAGGGTTAGATATACCTCGATGAAACGCTTCTATCGACATTTTCTCAATAATTTTGGCATTTTTTGCGAAAAGCATTTGACTAATGCCGTTTTTAGAGGTATATTCCCACTTGAATTTTGCATTCGCCGTTTTGGCGGGTGTATAGGTTTTAATTTCAAAGTGTTCTATGATTGGAGAAACGTAGCAGTATGACCCTAAAGAAACTGGTCTTAATCACGGCCGGGGCGATGCTTCTTTCTGGAACCGCCATGGCAAAGAATATCAATGTTCCTGGCGACTATCAGAAGATTGCAGATGCTCTCGGTAATGCGGACGCCGGGGATACCATCCTTGTCAAACGCGGAACTTATAACGAAAACATCACCCTGATCATGGGTGTTGTACTTAAGGGCGAAGATCCCCATACGACCATCATCGATGGTGGCCGTAGAGGTCCGACCGTCATGGGTACTTCGGGCGCCGAAATGTCGCACTTCACCGTGAAGAACGGTCTCGAAGGTATCCTTTGCGAAAACGCTGCCCCCTACATTCACCACTGCTATGTGCTTGATAACCACGCTACCGGTATCGGTGCGTTTATCTCGCTCCCGCACCTTCGCAACAACGTCGTGTACGGCAACCGCTGGTCCGGCATCCTCGCTTGGGGTGCTAAGTCCCTCGATGCCTTTATCGAACACAACGTCGTGCTCCGCAACGGCTACTCTGGCCTTGCTTTGAAGGGCCCGACCAACGTGATCGCCCGTAACAACATCTTCATGGAAAACCACTACTACGGTGTGTTTGCCGACCCCGCTGCCGGCCAGACGAAGGTGGAATACAACAACATCTACAAGAACTACTATCCGTTCAACCAGTTCATCAAGGTGAACCGCACGAACGTTTCTTTGGATCCGAAGTTCATCAACCACTCGCTGTCTCAGCCGAACTTCTACTGCCAGTCCACCTCGCCGATGCTCAAGCGCGGTAAGGGCAAGGCCGACATCGGTCTGACTGCAGCCGAACTGGTGAAGGAAGAAGAAGCCGTTGAAGAAACTCGCAACCCGGATACCGATGGCGATGGCCTCTGCGATCCGTGGGTTTCCGAAGAAGGCGTTTCCGACAAGTATGCAAGCGTTTGCACCGGCCTCGACAACTGCCCCGAAGAAGCTGAAGACTTCGATGGTTACCAGGATGACGATGGCTGCCCGGATGCCGACAACGACCGCGATGGTCTCTGCGACCCGTGGGTCGAAGCTAAGGGTATGCTTGCAACCTTCGCTCACATTTGTAAGGGCGTTGACCTCTGCCCGGAACAGGCAGAAACCCTGAACAGCTATAAGGATGAAGACGGTTGCCCGGATGAAGTCCCGCAGCCGCCGAAGAAAGTCTTTGTGTTGGAAGGTGTGAACTTCGAATCCGGTAAGGCTACGATTACTCAGGATTCCTACATCTCCCTCATGAAGGTGGTAGACATTATGGAAACCTTCACTGAAGCAACCTTCGAAATTGTTGGTCACACCGATAACGTCGGTAGAAAGGAAACCAACATGCAGCTTTCTGCAGACCGTGCCGCTTCCGTGAAGAACTTCCTCGTGGAAAAGGGCATCAACGAAAGCCGTATCGTTACGAGCGGTAAGGGTGACACCGAACCGGTTGCCACGAACAAGACCCCTGAAGGCCGTGCCCAGAACCGTCGTATTGAGTTTATCCGTACGGATATCAAGTAAAGGAGTAAGTGATGCGTACTAGTGTTATTAAAACAGCAGTCCTTGGACTCACGGTAGCCAGCACTTCCTTGTTTGCAGAAGCCACTTATTCTCCGCATAAGTATCAGCAGAATGACTGGTTTGCAGAATTTGGTGGCAATACTGCCATGTATGTGAACCCCGCAGGAATTTCTGAAACTGACCAGTTGGAATTCAGCGCTGCGTTCTTCAGTTCTATCAGTGGTGAAGCTAGCCAGGAATACGTTAGCTTGACCTTCCCGATGGATTACAAGCACACTCTCGGTTTCTCGTTCTTCGAAAACGGTGCATCCATTGACGGTGGCAAGTCCTACGGCGAATACGCCTTCTTGCTCGGCTATGCTTACAGACTCATGCAGTGCATTGCATTGGGTATTGACGTGTCCGTGCTCTACATCAACCAGTTCGACGATGTGAAGCAGGTGACGGTCGGTACCGATGTAGGCGTGAGCTGGAACCCGCTCAACTCTTCTAAGTTCGGTTACCTCTTGGTGGGCGTTGCCCTCCAGAACCTCGCCCAGCCTGGCGTGAGCATGGAAGATGACGGTGGCTTCGTTGCCCCGGGCTTCTTCGGCGGTGACCGCGATGACGCTTACAACATTCCGTCTAACCTGAACTTCTCCCTCTTCTGGCGTGGCTTCAACCGCGTGATCGAAGCTAAGGCAGAACTTTCTCTCATCGACGTGTTCCACTCCGATGCAGAAGGTGGCGATGGTTTGAATCCGGAAATGAGCTTCACCTTGACCTACTACCTCTCTCCGCACCTTGGTGTCCGCCTCCGCTTCACGAAGGAAGGTTACCCGGTTGCCGGTGCAACGGTTAACGTCAAGGACGTGAGCATCTTCCGTTACCTCGCTCTTGACCTCGAAATGTCTCACGATGACCTCTATGCCAAGAAGAACCGTGGCTTTATCTGGGCTGTCAAGCTCACCAGCCGCTTCGGTGACACTCGTGAAGAAAAAATCGGTGAAGAACGTTATCGTCGTTTGAAGATCGAACCGGAAAACGACTACCGCGCCGCTATGCGTCTCTACTTGAACCGTCAGTTCTTGGAAGCTGCATACGCCTTCGGTAAGGTTCAGACCAAGTACCCGGCATTCCACCTTGTGGACCAGGCCGCCTTCTATAAGGCAAAGTCTTTCGAAAACCTCCGCATGCACAAGGCTGCTAAGTCTGTGTACGAAGACGCTATCAAGCGCTATCCGCAGAGTGACCAGCGCGCCAAGTACCACTTCCAGTTGATGAACATCGACTATAAGGAAGGCAAGTACATCGACGCTATGGCCAAGTACCAGAATATTGCTCAGAAGTTCGGTGAAAGCGACGTGAAGGCTGACGCTGACTACGTTGCCGGCCAGATTAAGTTCGAACAGGGCCTCTATCAGGAATCTGTCGACCTGCTCGCCGCCATCCTTCCGGGTAACGCCAACTACTTCTACGCCCGTTACACCATGGGTATTGCTTACAGCCGTCTCGGCAAGTTCGACGAAGCTGAAAACTGCTTCCGCGACATTACCGAACAGCCGGTGTCCAACCAGTCTGAACGTGACTTGCAGGACGCTGCTAAGGTGAAGCTCGGCCACATCTACTTCTCTGGCGAAAAGGCCGACATTCCGGCTGCCGCTCAGATGTATGGCCAGGTGCAGCCCGGTTCTCCGGTGTACGACGAAGCTATGCTCGGTATCGCATGGTCCTTCCTCAAGGTTAACAAACCGGACGAAGCCATCAAGCCGGCTCAGTGGATTATTAAGAATATGCCTGAATCCTTCCTCGTGTCTGAAGCATACCTCGTTCAGGGTTACTGCTACTTCATCAAGAAGGACTACAACAACGCTGTGAAGTCTCTTGAACAGGCTGAAAAGCGTACTGAACAGCCGGTTGTGACTGTTGCCGCTCGCGACAGCGCCCGCCAGGCTTTCGACGCCATGCAGGACGAATTCGACTCCGTGCAGGTGAAGGCTCTTGACCTCGCTCGTCAGCTCCCGACTCCGCGTGTGCAGAGCAAGCGTGAAGCCTTGCAGCCGAGCTTCGACAAGGCTAACGCCGCGATCGAAGACTACGCCGCCTTTACTCAGAAGGCTATCCAGAGTGACCGTTTTGAATCCAACCGTAAGCGTATCTTGGATGACGCAGGCTTCACCTTGGCAACTGTTAAGACCAAGATGGGTCAGGGCGCAGCTAACTCCGAAGCTGCTCAGGAACTTGAAAGCCTGGATGACGACTTGGATCTCGGCGACGACGACGGCGGATTGGAATAACATGGAATAAATTAGACCTGGCTTGAAACAACCAGGTCTTCCCCTTTATTATCTTAATAAGTGGAAAGAGAAAAATGAAAAAATTTTTGCTTGTTGGTGCAATCGTCTGCTCGCTGGTAGGCTCCTCTTTTGCAGCGTCAGATCCTTGTAAAGACAAAGTCAATGAAGCCAAGAAATTGGCGGCCAAGTGTAAGGCGATGCCGAAGGGTTCCGAAAAGACCCAGTGCGCAAACTCTTACAAGGTGTTAAAGCACCAGGCCGAACAGGCTTGCCGTTCCGGTGGCCTCGATGAAAAGGGCATGGAAGATGCCATTCGTCAGTGGGAAAAGCAGGTAAATAACTGTAAGGGTAAGCAGAACAAGCGTTGCGCCTCTGCTCTCCAGCAGTTGGGTCATTATCAGTTCCAGCTCGAAGAAAAGCACTTCCTCGATAAGAACGCCCAGTACGAAGAAGATGTTGCATGGTGCGCCGACCGCGACAACAAGCCGGCAAAGTGCGCCAACATCGACCAGCTTCCGAAGGCTGACCACCAGAAGTCTTTGGGCTACTTCCTCGAATACATCGACAAGTATCCGAAGGAAGACAAGACTCCGACCGTGATCTACCAGGCTGCTGCCGTGCAGGAAGCTAGCGGTGAAGACGAAAAGGCGTACAAGCTCCGTATGCGCCTCGTCGAAAACTTCCCGGATAACGGTCTCGTTCCGAAGGCTTGGCTCCGTATTGCGGAATACCACTTCATGAACCGTAAGTTCCGCGACGCTGTTAAGGCGTACAAGAAGGTGACCGGTTTCGAAACCCTTACGGGTAAGGAAGCCGCACTTGCCATGTACCACTTGGCAGAATCTTACTATAACATTGCTGAATACGAAACTGCTGCAATCAAGTACTATGAATACATCATCGGTGCTGACAAGGGTAAATATCCTGCTGACTTGCGCGCAGAAGCTATGGACTTTATGGCAGCCTCCTTCTCCGACCTCGAAGGTGGTGGTGTTGCCGAAGCTGAAGCTTTCTTGAAGGACAAGAAGGTTCCGTTCAAGGATTCCGTGTACTATCGTATCGGTATGAAGAACAAGGACCACGACCGTAACGAAGAAGCCGTGCAGTCCTTCAAGCGCTTGATGTCCATCAACCCGGACTACATCGACGCTCCTCTTGCTGATATCGCGATGATCGAAATCCTCATCATCCAGCAGAAGTTTGAAGAAGCTCAGCAACACCGCTACACTGTGGTGAAGCGCTATGACCGTAACTCTTCTTGGTACAAGAAGAACCAGAAGTATCCGGAATCCGTGAAGAACGCAGAAACCGCTATCCGCGGTGCTATGCTCGACATTCCGCAGTATCACCATGCTCGCGCTGCTAAGCTCACCAAGGAAGGTGACCTTGAAGCCGGTAAGAAGCAGTATGCAGAAGCCATCAAGGCTTACGAAGCATTCCTGAAGCGTTATGCCAAGGAACCGACCTGGGACGAATACAAGGTTCACATCAACCTCGCTCTCGTGTACCAGGAAATGGGCCAGTTTGCTAACGCTGCCAAGATGTTCAACTGGATCGTCGATACCGACACCACTCGCTACGGCCGTCGCCCGATGGGCTCCGAAGCTCTCCTGAAGAAGGAAGAAGCTGCGTATAACGCCGTGCTCATGATGGACCAGTCTCGTGAAAACGCCAAGAAGAAAAAGTATGGCGACGACGCTGTGAAGGCTTACAAGTCTGAAGAAACCAAGGCTTACTTCGATCAGGTTAACAAGTACATGGCCAAGTTCGGCCAGAACAAGGAAGCTGCAGAACTTGCATACAACGCCGCTATCGTTCATTACGATGCCAAGCAGTTCAAGGTGGCTGTGGGCGTGCTCCGCAAGCTGAAGCAGGACTTCCCGAAGCATCAGTACATTTTGCTCATCAGCCGTATGCTTGCCCAGTCTCTCTTGGAATCTGGCTCTTACGACGAATCCCTCACCGAATTCGAATGGCTGTATAAGCAGTACACCCAGGTCAAGGAAACTCGCAACGACTCCATGGCCAAGGAAATCGAAAAGGCTATTGCTTACGTGCTCTTCCAGATGGCTGAACAGTCCGTTAAGCAGGGCCAGTATCAGAAGGGTGCTGAAGCTTACCTCGCTCTCGTGAAGCGTTACCCGCTCATCGACATTGCTGACAAGGCCGTGTTCGAAGCCGGTGCCGCCTACGAAAAGGATCAGCAGTTCATCAAGGCTGCCGAAACCTTCATGATTCTTCCCAAGCAGTATGCTAAGTCTCCGCTCACCATCAAGGGTATTGTCCGTGCTGGTGACGCTCACAAGAAGGCTGCAAACCTGAAGAAGAACGACAAGGCTTACTACGAACAGGAATACCGCGAAGCTGCTCAGACCTACTTGTTCATCACGAACAACTTCCCGCAGGATTCCATGGCCTTCATGGCTATCGGTTCTGCAGCTCAGGTCTACGACACCATCGCCGACAAGAAGTCTGCCGCTGTGACTTACGAACTTGCTTACAAGCGTTATCCGAAGGATGAACGTACTCCGGGCTACCTCTATAGCGCCTGCTTGAGCTACGACGAAGCCAAGATGACCGACGAAGCAATCCGTTGTAACAAGGACCTCGTCCGCGACTATCCGAAGAGCTCCTACGCTCTCGACGCTGCATTCTCTATCCCGATGGCTTACGGCAACGCTAAGAAGTGGGATATCGCTGCTACTGAATACCACAACTTCATCAAGGCCTACGGCCAGGAAGATAAGGAAAAGCTGATTGCTGCCTATATCGGTGCCGCTCGTGCCTACATGGAACTTAAGGAAGAAGACAAGGCTGTCGAAGACTACCGCAAGACTCTCGAAGCCTACGACAAGTACGGTCTGCAGATCAAGAACGCCGATCCGGGTGTTCCGGCTGAAGCTGCCTTCTACCTCGGTGAATACGAATACCACAAGATGGATCCGTATGTCCTGAAGGGTAAGGAAAAGGAAAAGGCCAAGATCATCAAGCAGTTGGTTGATATCCTCCAGAAGGCTATGAGCCAGTACTCTAAGTCTGCTACCTACGCATCTGAACGCTGGACCTTCAAGGCCACCAACAAGATGGGTATGCTCTTCGTGACCATGGCTGCCAAGATCCGTGAACAGGAACTCAATGGTAAGAAGGAAGAAGAAAAGTTTGCTGAACGTATCGGTATCGTGCAGCAGCTCCCGAGCTACTATGAACAGGCTCGTCCGATCTTCCAGAAGAACATCGACCTTGCTCGCGACCAGGGCTTCTACAACCAGGACGTGATCGAAGCTGAAGAAGGCTACATTGAAATGTACTACCAGGGCTGCGCTGTGTTCGTCGAAGTGGCTGACGCATTCGCTAACTCTCCGCTGCCGGACTCCGCTTCTATCGTGAAGGAATACGTTGAATACGAAGGCATGGCCAAGGAAGACGCAGTTGAAGCTGTCCACGAAGACTTGGAAGCTTACCGCGAAGAATTGACCAACCGTTCTAACGGCGCTAAGGAACTCGCTGTCCCGCAGTGCGCAACCGGTATTAAGGCTGCTGCTCACTACGGCATCGAAAACCAGTGGACCGAAAAGCTCTTCGAACTCCTCAAGACTCTCGATGAAAACAACGAGACCTTGAACACCAAGATCGAAAAGTTCGACCCGTCTACCTTGTTCTCTGACCCGGCTTACTTCAAGACCAAGGCTCGCTTGGAACAGATTGCTAAGTCCGAAGTCATGACTCCGGAAGAACAGATCACGACCTACCGTGAAATCATCAAGGACGCCAAGGCTGAAAACGAAAAGCTGAAGGCTGAACTTGCTGACCTCCAGAAACAGCTCGCTGGTGGCTCTGCTTCTACTACTTCCTCTTCCATGAACTCCATGGACGAAGAACCGGAAACTGCCGCTGAACCGGAAGCTGCTCCTGCCCCGAAGGCCAAGAAGAAGGCCGCCAAGAAGAAGGGCAAGAAAAAGTAGCGGTAAAAACAATTTTACGGGGAACCTAGTTCATAGGGTTCCCCTATTCTATAAGGGTAAAAATGGCGTTTTTTGAGTAGTAAACAAGATTTTACCGGCTCGACTACACAATTTTGCCCTAAAAAAGATTAAATATGAACAAAGATTTTTCAAAATAAACCAAAACACTCAATCAAGGAGTACTCTAATGTCTAAAATGCTTCAATCCTTCAGCCCTGAATCTGATGGTTACCAGTTCATGTGGATCATCCTCGTGGTGTTCATGATTGGCCTCGGCTTCTCTGTTGAACGCTGCCTTTACATCATGGTGAAGAGCGCTAAGGGCCGTAAGGATTTCTTGGCCAAGTTCGGCACTCACATTTCTGCTCAGCGCTATGACGAAGCTCTCAGCTATGCCAACGCAACCAAGCTCCCGATCGCTCGCGTGATGGCTGCAATCGTTGCTGCCCGTAACGGTGGTCGCGAAACCATGTCTGCTGCTTGCGACGCAGTGTTCCTGACTGAAGCTCCCCGTCTGACTCGTTACATTAGCATCATCCAGGTTATGGCTTCCATCTCCACGTTGCTTGGACTTATGGGCACCATTTACGGTCTGATCTACACCTTCGACGCTGTGGCTAACAAGCCGGCTGCTGAACGTGCTAAGGCTCTTTCCGACGGTATTGCTATCGCTATGGGTACCACGCTCCTCGGCCTTCTCTCCGCTGTGCCTCTTCTGGTCATCGTGGGCCTCCTCAACATGAACTCCGAACGCCTCATCCAGGAAATGGAAGAAAAGGGCCTCAAGATTATCAACTCCCTCGCTTAATCGAAAACAGAGAGATAATTTTAACGGAGTTATAAAAAAATGGCAAGACAACTTAAGAAACCAGCCAAGCCTGAAGAACCGGACCTGTTGCCGGCGATGGGCTTGTTTACCATCCTGATTCCTATGCTGTTGTCTATGACTGCTTTCTCCAAGCTCGCCATTGTCGAAATCAACATGCCCGAACGTAGCATGATGAATATGACTGACGATCCTCCTCCGGAACCGGACCAGCAGGCTCTGAACCTCTCGCTCGCAATCACGCCGGAATACCTGGTGATTGGTGCCCGCGGTGGTTTCCAGCCGAACGTTTACTTCAAGGAAATGTGGACGTTCCGTTGCAAGTCCGATGCGCAGTTGATTACCTATGCGCCGGAAGATGTTAAAGCAGCCGTGGAAAGCGGTCATGGTCCCAAGTGCAAAGATGGATCCGAAATGGATAAAGAGAAGTATCTCTACGAAATCGAAACCATCGAACTCTGGGCCATCAACAAGGAATCCGAAGAAGACCCGGGCCGCGTAATTTGGGCCGTGTATTCTTCTCAGTCTGAAAATGTACCGGATAGCGCATACGTGGACGGCAACAACGCCTTCCTCGCAGCTCCTGGCGAAGGCGCCATGGGTCTTACCCCGCCGCCGATGCTCAAGAAGCCGAGCGCTGGTGCTGTTCTCGCAACCCTCACTCCGAACTCGGCTCGTAACCTGAAACCGGATGTGGCTGCAAAGAACATCATCTACCCGCTTTCCGCTTACGATTTGATCGCTAAGGACCTGATTCAGATCCATACGCAGTTCATTGACCTCGAAGACGTCGATAACATCATCATCGTTGCTAACGACGACACCCAGTTCGACAAGATCATTCAACTTATGGACCGTGCTAAAGAAGCCGGTTTCAGCAAGATCAACCTTGCTAAGCTGGGAGGTTAATCATGGCTAGAAAGACTCGTAAATTTAGCGAAGACGTACCTTTCTCTTTGACGTCCATGATGGACATGATGACCATCATTCTGGTGTTCATGATCAAGAACTTGGACGCTGAAGGTCAGCTTTTGACCCAGGCCGAAAACCTCATCCTTCCGGTGTCTACCTCCAAGGTGCAGCCGAAGGAAGTGGCTCTGACGGTTGTGGTCGATAACAACTACGTTGTGGTCGATAACGCAAAGATCGTTCCTACCGAAGACGTCTTGAAGCAAGAAGATCTTCTTGTGACCAAGGTGGACTCCGTTCTTAAGGAACGCCGCGCAACGGAACAGGAACACGCTCTTAAGATGGGCCTTCCTGCTGACGAAGCCGGTAACATCATTGTGCAGATCGACAAGAACATCCCTTACGATGCAATGTATAAGGTCATGGCCACCTGCGGCTTCTCTGGCTACACGCACATTGCATTCGCCGTTATGCAGAAGAACGGAGGGGAGGAATAATTATGGCTAAAAAGAATACTCCCGAAATGGATCCGTTAGTAGCGTCCCTGATGCCGGAATCCGACAAGAAGATGGGTGCTATTGCCGGTATCTCTTTAGTCGTAGCTTTGGCTATCTGCCTTTGGGCTTCCATGTACGAACAGGTGGTGGACGAAGTCGTGTTCGACGACTCTGCCGCTGCTGATCTTACTGCTTCTATGACCATCGATGAAAAGAAGGAAGAGAAGAAGGAAGAGAAGAAGAAGGAAGAACCCAAGAAGCCTCGTAAGAAGGCTGGTGGTGGTGGCAAGCCGCGTGGTAAGGGTCAGCCCAACGCTCCCCAGACTCGTGGCGTGCTTAAGCTTTTGACTGCTCAGACCAAGAACGCATCTGCCGGTGCATACGACCTTATGAAGAACCAGAAGTTCTCTAAGGACATCGACAAGGTGCTGAAGGACGTGGCTGGCCTCCAGACGACGGGTAAGACCGTTCTCGGTGGTCGTCGCGGTAAGGCTGACGGTGGCTTTAACGAAGGTTATGCCGAAGGTGGTTCCGGTGGTATCGGTGACGGCCTGGCTGGTCTTCTCGGCGGCGGTGGCGGTGGTATCGCTACCAAGGCTAAGGGCTCCATCAGAACTCCGTCTGAACGCGATATCGACATGGGTGCCGGTGGTGGTTCTCGTTCCGCTGCTGACATCATGAAGGTTGTGCGTCAGCGTACTCCGGGTCTCCGCCACATCTACAACAAGTTCCTGAAGAAGAAACCGGGCTTCCAGGGTAAGGTTACCTTGAAGTTCACGATCGCTCCGGGTGGCGAAATCATCAGCATCTCCATTGCTTCTTCTACGACCGGTTACGGCGAATTTGACGGCGAAGTCAAGACCGCTGTGAGCCGCTGGAAGTTCAGCAAGGTGAAGTCTGGTAACACCACTGTTACGATCCCGTTCACCTTCACCGAATAATTTGGCGAAAACTTGAAAAAAGACCGGACTTTCCAGTCCGGTCTTTTTTTATTGCCGCGGCTCGGCCTATTTGTTTAAAAAAATTGGCATTTGTTTAAAATATTGTTGCGTTTTTCGTTTAATTAAACTAACTTTAAAACAGAAATTTCAATAGGAGTTTTCCAATGAACTTAAGAACAGCTGCCGCGGTTGGTGCCGCATTCGGTATTCTTGGAGTCGGTTCCGCCTTTGCAACGTTTGCACGCGTGGAATCCATGGGCAAGAACACGACCTACATCATGGATGATGTTAGCATTTTCGATAACCCCGCTAATGCAAACCTCTACTCCAACTACTTGATCGGTGGCTTTGGTGCTTATACCGATAACGATATGAAGGCTGGCGGAAATGTTGATCCGCAGCACCCGACATTCGGTGGTATTTTTTCTATTTCTCTTGGTGACGACAACAATCCGGATCCGAAGTTTACGATCGGTGGCTTGTTCGGCCGTCTCAACCAGGACCTCGCCATGTATCTGCCTGACTACGTGCAGATCGGCAAGAGGGGCTATGTCGTTGTTCCCGAAACCGTAACGAACTTTGACGGTTTCTTGGGCGGCACTCTTACGAGTGGCGACGCTTGGGGCTTGCACATTTACATTGCCCATCAGGATGGTGGCGATCTCGATGAAAGCGGCACCTACCAGCCGGATAGCAAGGCTTACGCCTCTCTCGTCCAGTTGGACGGTGGTTTGAACTTCCAGATGGGTAGCGGTACTTCTTACGAAGTGTCCGGCGGCATCGCTCGTATCCAGTATGGCCCGGAACGTCACGACTTCTTCGACGATGGCGATTTCTCCATCCTCGGTAAGGCTCGCGCCTTCTTCACCATGGAAGCGATCGACGGTGAACTTGTTCCGGCTGTTTCCATTAAGCTTGCCCAGGCTCCGGGTATCGACGACAAGCACGCTCAGGCTGGCGTGGGTATCAACGTGGCTATGGACCGTGGCTTCTTCTGGATGGGCCTTGACTTCATCTGGAATCAGCTGAAGGCTCATGACTGGACCTATGACAAGTCTCTGAATGGCGGCGCATGGGTGTATGATTCCCGTGAAGATGACGCCAATTGGGACAAGCGTTCCGACATCGGCGGCAAGATCAGCTTCGGTATCGAACGTAACATCTGGTGGGATTGGTTCGTGATCCGCGTGGGTGGCCAGAAGTCCATCCTCTACACCGATTGCGACGTGAACTCCAAGAACGAATACACCTCCGACCGTTATGGCATTTGCAAGGACGACGGTACGTTCTTCTCTACCAACCCGCTGGCTGACGGCTCTGCCGACGACCATGTTGGTTTCGGTTTCGGTATCAACATCGAAGAACGCTTGAAGATCGATGTGACCGTTGCTGAAGACGTGCTCTTCCGTAACCCGTTCCAGGGTGAAGGCCGCATCTTCTCCAGAGTCGATGCTACCTACTCGTTCTAATTCATTCGAAATACCTCGGACTTGAATACGAAGACGCCCCTTACAACGGGGCGTTTTCTACTTTATGGCTATGAAGAAACTGCTTTGCTTGTGCGCTATTGCTGCGTTCCTGGTGGGTTGTTCTGAACCGACTGAACGCATTGAGAACAAATTAACGGATTACCTGCAGGACGACTTGAAGTTCATGGTCGCAGAAACCATGAAGGCCTCCAAGACTCGCGAGGGGCTCCTGGATACTCCGTATTACCGCGTGAAGGATTTCCGCTTGTTCGATGGTGCCGAAGCCCGCATTTATGCGGCGTATGCCGAAGTCGATTTCTTTATCTACAAGGATATCGCCATGCACGAAAAGCGCAAGTACCGTTACGATGTGAGTACCCGAGGGTGGGACCGCTACAAGAAAGAATGGAAGTTTGGCGCTGACTCTCTGCGATAGTTTTTTTTATATTTTTTTACGGTAGTTAAATCTTAAAAAAGGATTGGAATTTGTTCGGCCTCTTTTCTTGCGATATCGGTATCGACCTTGGCACGGCGAATACGCTTGTTCATGTGGCGGGTCAGGGAATTGTCATTAATGAACCTACGGTTATTGCGGTGGACAGCAAGAATAACCGTGTTTCCGCCATCGGCTTCGAAGCTAAGAAGATGCTTGGCCGTACGCCTGGCGAAAGCCGCGCCGTGCGCCCCATGCGCGATGGCGTGATTGCCGATTTCGAATTGGTCGAAACCCTTTTGCAGACCTTTATCAAGCGCGTCCAGAAGTACCCGCTGTGGATGGTGAAACCTCGCGTGGTGGTCGGTGTGCCCTCGGGTATTACCGAAGTGGAAAAGCGCGCCGTGATCGATGCTGCCAAGCAGGCTGGTGCCAAGGAAGTTCACCTGGTGCACGAACCGATGGCTGCTGCAATCGGTATGGGTATCCCGGTGGAAGATCCCGTGGGTAACATGATTATCGATATCGGCGGTGGTACTTCCGATATCGCCGTTATCGCCTTGAACGGCACTGTCTGCAACGCCTCTGTGCGCGTGGGCGGTGACGAAATGGACGAAGCCATTGTCCGTTACCTGCGCACGATGTACAACCTTTGCGTGGGCGATAGCACCGCAGAACAGATCAAGATCCAGATTGGCTCCGCAAGCCCGCTCGAAGAAGAACTTTCGATGGAAGTCAAGGGTCATGATTTCTTGGCCGGTATGCCGCGTACCACGACGATCAACAGCGCCGAAATCCGTGAAGCCTTGAACGAACCTGTAACGGCCATTATCGAAGCCGTGAAGCAGGCCCTGAGCATTACTCCGCCGGAACTCTCTGCCGATATTTACGACAAGGGTATCATTATGACGGGCGGTGGTTCTCAGCTCCGTGGTTTTGATGAACGTATCCGTAAAGAAACGGGTCTTTCGGTCAACGTGATCGATGATGCACTGACTTGCGTATGTAAGGGTGCGGCTCGCGTTCTTGAAGATTTGGATAAATATCGTCCGGTTTTGATTGCATCTTCGAACTAGTTTGACAGGGTTCGATGCTTAGGGCGATTCGCTTTATTGTCGACTTGTTTACGCAAAGGCACGGTATCGTTGCCTTTGTCTTTTTCTTGGTGTTGGGACTACTGATGCGTCAGTCCCCGACTCCGATCCGTGAAAGCATTGTTTCTACGGCGGTATCCACGCTGTATTTCCCGGCGCAGCGCATTGTTTCTGCGGTGGGGCATTACAAGGCCTTGGCGGAAGAAAATGAACAACTGAAAGAAGAAAATGCCCGCTTGAGGCAAGAAACGTACCATGCTCGCGAGGGCCTGCAGGAACTCGCCCGACTGCACACGCTAGTCCGCTTTGATGACAAATGGGATTTCCCGATTGTGACTGCCCGTGTGATTGGGCATAATCCCGGAAGGTTCCTTACGACGATGGTGATTAACCGCGGCTCAGAGCATGGCGTGAAAGAGAACATGCCGGTGTTTTCGATGAACGGCCTGGTCGGAAAGATCTCCAAGGCGTCAATGACCCATTCCCGTGTACAGCTGCTGGTAGACCCTAACCTTAAGTTGTCTGTAATGGACCGTCGCACTCGCGTCGTTGGCTTTTTGGAATCGATGGATGGCGTGCGCCTGACTGCATTGGTGCCGACTCACGCCGGTGTGCATGCGGGGGACACCTTAGTGACTTCTGGCCTTGGCGGAATATTCCCGAAGGGAATTCCTGTCGGTACCGTAAAGGATGTGCGTAAGTCCGACCTCGATGTGATGCGTCAGATGGAAGTGGAACCTTTCCAGGATTTTTCGATTCTTGAAGAAGTGTTCGTGATGGAAAAGGAACCGGATTGGTTAATCAAGGAGCTGCTCGATGAATAATTTGGGATGGCTCAAGATATTTATTTTGTTTGTGATCGTGTATGCGTTGCAAATGACGGTTGCCGACCTGCTCAGCTTTTTTGACATCGCGCCCGATTTTGTCATCATCTTTATTGTAACGGTGGCGATTAGAAGGGGCCCTACGGCGGGATGCTTCTGGGGTTTTGTCGCGGGCTTTACGCAAGATGTATACGCTCCGATCGAATGGCTTGGCGCCAATACCATTGCTATGACGGTGCTCGGCTTTGCGGTGGGTCAGCTTGAAGAAAGATTCCTTTCTCTCAACTTGCCTGCAAAGGTGGGCGTGCTTGGTCTCGGCTTTTTTGTGTGCGACATGATCTACTTTGCGATTACGGGACTTTCCAAAGACGTGGTTACGAATCTGTTCCTCACGAAGTCCCTGCCTGAATGCTTGTACACGATGTTGATTGGCGGAATATTCTTCTACCTGGATTTGGGATCGAAAAAGAAGAAGCATGCTTAAGGGAATGTCTGAAAACGAGACCCTGCAAAACAGGAACTGGAATGTATTGATTTACATGACCGGTGTTGTGGTCTTGTTTTTCATTCTTTTGATGCGCCTGTTTTCGTTACAGTACACGCACTACGATGAAAACCTGCAACGCTCCGAAAACAACCGTATCCGTAAGGTGGTTTTAATTGCCGAACGCGGCTACATTTACGACCGCAATGGCGAAGTGCTGGTGCGCAACAGGCCGTCTTACCAGATTGCGCTTGAATCCATCAACATGCCTCGGAAAAAATCGGAACGCGATTCCCTGTTTAAAAAGTTGATGGGCATTAAGGATTCTTCTGGAGAAAGCCTATTTGATTCGCTTTCGCTGGACACGGCGTTCCAGCGTTCTCGCTGGATCAAGAACAGGCCGATTCGCCTGCTCGAAGATGCTTCTGCCGAACAGGTGGCGATTATCGAAGAACGCTCCGAAGAATTGCCCGGCGTGAAGACGGTGATCGAATCCCGCCGCGAATACCCCTATGGAACGATGGCTTCTCACGCGTTGGGCTACACGAGCGAAATTTCGGAAGAACAGCTCAAGTTGCCTGAATACGAAGGATATACGCAGGGCGACCGTATCGGCCAAAAGGGCTTGGAACAGTTTTACGACAAGGAATTCCGCGGCGTAAACGGCATGAAGCTTGTGGAAGTGAATGCATCGGGCCGCGAAGTCGGTACGGTTGACGGCGTCGAGGGTACGGAGCCTATTCCGGGGCTGCGCCTTGTTTCTACAATTGATTTGCGCTTGCAGAAGGTGGCCGAAGAGGCGATTCCCGATTCGGCGAAGGGCGCGCTTGTGGCGATTGACCCGCGTAACGGAGAAATTCTTGCGATGGTATCTTCGCCGAGGCTTGACCCGAATATATTCTCACTGAAGAAGCGTGAACGTAACAAGGGTTGGGCTCATGTGGCACTCGATTCGATGAGGCCGCTTACGAACCGTGCGATTTCGGGTACTTATCCGCCGGCATCTGTTTTTAAACTGGTGACGGCGGGCGCGGGCCTTGAAAATGGGATCTTGACCGAGAATAAATATTATTCCAAGCCCTGTACGGGTGGCTACCAGTACGGGGCGCGCTACCAGAAATGCTGGGGCACGCACGGCAACTTGAACGTGGTGCATGCGATTCGCCTTAGCTGCGACGTGTTCTTTTACCAGGCGGGGCTCGATATCGATATGGCCCGAATCAATGAATTCGGTCGTCGCTTCGGTTTGGGCGAGAAGCCGCTTGGAATCGATATCCCTGGTGAAAAGGGCGGTTGGCTTCCGGACTCGACGTCGTTCAACGAGCGTAACAAGCGACTGGGTTGGCGCTGGGCCCGCGGCCTGATTCTGAACTTGTCGATTGGCCAAGGACAAATCGTGACGCCGTTGCAGCAGGCAACCCTGATCGGTTCCTTGGCGACCGGAAAGGGCGTTTACAGACCGCACTTTATGAAGGAACTCCGTGACATCGATGGAAATGTCGTGCGCCGCTATGAACCTGAAATCGTTCGACCGGGCAATATGAAGCCCTATACGCACCGCATTTTGCTTGCGGCGATGGATTCCGTGGTAAACCATCCGGGTGGAACGGGTAAGCGCGGCGCACTTCCGAATGTGCGCGTGGGTGCAAAGACCGGTTCTGGCGAATGGAAGAAGGGCGAAAAGACGCATGCCTGGTATGCCGCGGTTGCACCGCTTTATGATCCTGAAATTGCCGTTGCCGTGATTATGGAAGCGGCTGGTGGCGGCGGTGCCGTATCGGGCCCGATTGCCAAGAAAGTGTTGGAAGCTTATTTTGAAAACAAGTTGAGCGAGGCGAGAAAAAATGAAACCCAGTCGGCTCCTTAACCATTCGATCAAGTTTGACTGGATGTTTATTGCGCTTACGCTGGCCTTGATGTGCGTGGGCGTTGCTCTTGTGTATTCGGCGACGGTAAACGAAGAAGTCACGACAATCGATTCCTTCTGGTTCAAGCAGATTGTATACTTTATTTTTGGCAGCGTGTTTGCTGGAGCCCTTATCTTTGTGCGCATTGACTGGTTGAAACGGACTGCGTTCCCGCTATATGCGGTAGCCCTTATTTTGCTTGTCGTGGTGCTCTTCTTTGCGGGTGACGTGGTGAAAGGTGCCGGCCGCTGGATTGACCTTGGCATATTCAAGTTGCAACCGTCTGAATTTGCAAAGATTGCCTACTTGCTTACCTTTTCTTATTGGCTTTCGAAGCATCCGGTTAGCTTGTTCAAGATGAAAAGCTTCGTGGTGCCGTTCTTCTTGTTTATCGTGCCGTTCGCATTGGTGCTTAAGCAGCCCGACTTGAGTACGGCGCTTGTGTTTATTGCGGTGACCATGGTGGGGTTCTTTTTTGCGGGCCTAACGCTTACCGATATGTTCCTGATTGTAAGCCCGGTGTTTTCGGTGCTGTTCTCGCATTCCCAGGAGATATTGTTTGAAATTCTCTGGGGAATCTTGATTTGCGTGGTTGTATTTGCCTTGTTCCGTCGCAGGCTTCCGAAGGTGCTGTCGGCTTTGATTCTTATGGCGAATATTTTTGCGGGCTACGCGAGTACGATGGCGTGGAACATGCTGGAGCCGCACCAGCAGAAACGAGTGAACACCTTCTTGGATCCGATGAGCGACCCCTTGGGCGATGGTTACCAGGTGCTGCAGTCGCTAACGGCAATCGGCTCGGGTGGCCTTACCGGAAAAGGTTTCGGTAACGGAACGCAGACAAACCTTGCCTTTTTGCCCGAAGAACATACGGACTTTATCTTTAGCGTGCTGGGCGAACAGTTCGGCTTTATCGGTTGTGCGTTCGTGCTGATTCTTTACGCGCTGTTCCTTTGGCGTGCGACTTCGATCAGCAAGCAGTCTTCGGACCCGTTCGTGACGCTGATGGTCATGGGGGCCTCTACGATTTTCCTGTTCCATATTATGGTGAACATTGCGATGACGATTGGCCTTATGCCGGTGACGGGGCTTCCCTTGCCGTTCCTGTCTTATGGCGGATCGTTTGCGCTTACCTGCATGGTCCTGGTGGGCTTTTTGCTGTGCCTGCGTTACCAGGCTCGCCGCCGTTAGTTGTTCCCTAAGGGATCCGTTTTCCCGGTTTCTATAAATCTGGCGTATTATAAAGAGGGGCATGTTGTGCCCCGAGGAGTTTATATGCGTTGGATCGAGAATGTGGAACGGTTCGTCTTTGGCGCCGAATGCCTGGGTTGCGGAAAGCCTTCTGGAAAATTGGATCCGTGGCTTTGTCCGGAATGCGCGAAGGAACTGGAGCGCGAATCGACGGTGCATGTGATGCCCGGACTTGATGCCTATAGCCTATACCCGATGCGTCCCTTGACGCGGCGCCTGGTGCATGCGTTAAAGTACAAGGGAATTTCGGGGATGGCGACTTACCTGGTAAGGCACTGTTCGGCGGTCCGTTGCGGTGCCGTGGGCGAAGACTTGTCGATGTTGCCCAAGCCCCTTTATTTTGTGCCGGTGCCTCTTCATAAGGCGAGGTATAGGGAGCGCGGCTATAACCAGGCCGAAAAGATTGCGGCGGCCCTTTCGCTTGTTTTTGGAGGCAAGGTGTGCCGCTGGCTTAGGCGGCGTACATTCGTGGTGTCGCAGACCAAGCTTTCTAGAGAAGACCGTGAACGTAACGTGGCATATGCCTTTGAATGTACGCTGAAGAGGGCGCCTTCGACGGGGACTGTCGTTATCGTGGATGATGTTTTTACGACAGGGGCGACTACTTCGGCATGCCTTGCTGCCTTGGGGAGGGATTTTCCGTTGCCGGTCAAGGTTTGCACCTTGCTGTACGACGAACCTGCCTCGGCGGCGGCCGATTTTGCTGCAGATAACCAGATGGAATGGGATGTGAAATAAAAAAACTCCCTAAAAAGAACTTTTGGGGGAGTTTTTAGCGGAGGAAGAGGGACTCGAACCCCCAAGCCTTACGGCGGCGGTTTTCAAGACCGCTGACTTACCAATTAGCCTATTCCTCCAGGGCAACACAAGGATAGAAAAAATCGAGCTTTTCTGTCAAGCGATGTTGGAAAAACACCGAAGATTATTTAAATTTTACAATATGAAGGAGCCGAACGAAAAACAAGCTTTAGAATCGCAAAAGATTCTGGATCTCTTGTTCTCTTACATGCCGAAAATTGCGGCTGAACGTAAGATGGACAACTTGTTGGTCCTGATGGCTGATTTGGGCCGTTCGATCGTTTCGGCTGACCGTTGCTCCCTGTGGCTTGTCGACGAAGACCGCGGAGAACTCTGGACAAAGGTGGCGCACGGCGTAAGCGAATTGCGTATTCCGATAGATGCGGGCTTTGTCGGTTACTCTGTAAAGACTGCAGAACCTCTTTTAATCAAGGATGCTTACCAAGACCCGAGGTTTGACCGTAGAAGCGACGAAAAGACGCACTACCGTACCACCTCCGTGATGACGGTTCCCCTCATGGATTCTGCCGGAAACGTGATGGGTGTGTTCCAAGCTATCAACAAACAGGGTCAGGACGAATTGGGCGAAGCTGCCGTATTCTCGGTCCAGGATTTGGAACGCCTTCGCCTTACGGCTGTATACTCTGCAAAGACGGTCGAGTCGGCCATGTTGAACATGGAACTCGAAGCGACCCAGCGTGAAATTATCCATATTCTCGGTGAAGTGTCCGAATACCGCAGCGAGGAAACCGGCGACCACATTCAGCGCGTGGCCGAAATTTCCTATATGCTCGCGAAGTTCCTGGGCCTCCCGGAAGACGAGTCGGAACGCATTCGTCTCGCTGCCCCGATGCATGACTTGGGCAAAGTCGGTATTCCCGATGCGATCCTCAACAAACCGGGTCGCTTTACCGACGATGAATACACCATCATGAAGACGCATTCCGAAATCGGCTACAACATGCTCCACAACTCCAAGCGCAAGTTGTTGCGCTTTGCCGCCGAAATCGCCCGCTCGCACCATGAACGCTGGGACGGACGCGGTTACCCGAAAGGAATTGCCGGCGAAGATATTCCGCTGGCGGGCCGCATTTGTTCCGTTGCCGACGTGCTGGACGCTCTTTCCAGTCCGCGTTGCTACAAGCAGCCCTGGCCCGAAGATAAGGTCAAGGAAGAATTCCAGAAACAGCGTGGCGGACAGTTCCAACCGGAGCTGGTGGATGTTCTCATGGAACATTGGGACGAAATCTATCTTCTTTACCGCCACGATCCCGATTAAAATTTTTTAACGAAAACCCTGTTGGAAAAATTTTAAATACAAAAAGAAAAAAGACCTCGAATTTCGAGGTCTCTTTTTCGTGGCACCGGTCAGAATTGAACTGACGACACGCGGATTTTCAGTCCGCTGCTCTACCAACTGAGCTACAGCGCCGACTTGGTAGGCCAAATATAGAACACTTTGTGAGCTCTGTCAAGGGTAAATAGAATATTACTGTTATTTTTCCCTTTTTTTGGAATAATCTTCTAAATTTAATACCTGGGTGTAAAGAAATTGCTCTGGAAATCGGGAAGTTTCCAGCAAACGTTTTATAGGTGGCAGCGTGTATACAAAAAAAATGAGAAGAGTCGCTTTTTTGGGCGGCCTTAGTTTGGTTTTCGCAGGCATTATGGCCTGTTCTACCGAAGATACGTCAACGCCGAATCCTCCCATCGAGGAATTGCCGGCAAGAATTGATTCTACGGCTTCTGTTGATTCCAACGGAAATACCGTTTGGACGTACGATACGATTCCCCAGACATTGGATTCCGTAAGACAGATTGACCCGGTTTCTGGCGATACGATTACGGTGTACGATACTACTTATGTGCCAGCTGACACGACCGTTCAATGGGTCGGTAACTCCGCCTTGCGTATTACCGAAATTTCTCCGGTGAACCTGGATTGGCTCGATGAAAATGGTGATGATCCGGGTTGGATCGAAATCTACAATGCGGGCGATGTTTCTGCAAACCTTAGTGGTTATTCACTTGTCGAAAATCTCGACAAGCCGCGCAAGTGGATCTTTGGCGATGAGCTGATTGCTGCCAAGTCTTTCCGTATTGTTTTCTGCGATAAGAATAACGTGAGTACGGTGCTGCCTGATGAGGGTACTGACTTGCACCCGCGTACCCATACCAACTGGAAGCTGAATAAGGACAGTGGAACGGTTTACTTGATTGACCGGTATTACGGAATCCGTGATTCGGTCAAGTATCCGAAAATTGGTACGGGCCTGAGCTACGGTATTGTTGACGGTGGCAGCTGGAAGTTCTTTGACAAGCCGACGCCTGAAGAAGCGAATATCAAGTCGACTGCATACGATGGCGTTGCTCCTAAATTCACCTTTAGTGGCTCTCAGGGCGGCTTCTATAACGATGCCGTGACGCTGCAGGCTCCGAAGAATCTTCCCGAAGGCTTGTCTGTTCGTTGCACGAAGGATGGTTCTGTTCCGACGAAGAACTCTTCGAAATTCGAGTCGGATATGAAGATCGAATCGACGACAGTACTTCGCTGTGCCGCCTTCCAAGAAGGTCTCTTGACTACAGAAGTGGTCACGAATACCTACTTTATCGGTGAAACGATTGGTAGTATGCCGGTGGTGGCCGTGAGCGTAGATCCGGAGTTCTTTGATAAGTATTATAAGAAGACGGACGGTGGTAAACCTGATATGGACCACGACCAGATGTATGCTCCGAACGAATCCTATCCGAACGATTCCGGCGAACTTCCGGTCCATGTGGAATACTTTGAAAGGGGCTCGAAGGTCGGCAAGGAAAAGGCATGGGAATCCGATGGCGGTATTTCGTTGATGGGTGGCTGGAGCCGTATGGAACGCAAGAAGTCTGTCGCGATTGTGATGAAAGAAGAATATGGTGGAACTTGGCTTAAGTATCCTTTGTTCGAAACTCGTAAGGACGTGAATGGCAAGTATAAGGGCTTCAACCTGCGTAACAACGGTAACCGTTTCGTGAGCGACTACTTTGCCGATGCCGTGGGTGGCGCCATTCTTGAAGGTAGTGGCGTCGATTACCAGCGTAGCAACCAGGTAGTGGTGTTCTACAATGGCAAGTACTATGGCATTCACGATATGCGTGAACGTTTTAACAAGAACTACGTCGAAACGAACTATGGAATCGATGCTTCGTCGGTCACATTCCTCAAACACTTGGGCAAGAACGTAGAAGCAAGCAATGGTGTTCCCGACGAATATATCGCCATGCTGGAATATGCCGCTGAACACGACTTTGCCGCAGATAACGATGCGTACAACTACATGGCCAATCTCATGGATATGGGCAACTTTGCCAACTACATGCTTGCTGAAATGTATGTGCATAATGGTGACTGGCCGAACAACAACGTGCGCGTCTGGAAGGCTCCGGATTCTCCGCGTTGGAAGTTCATGATTTATGACCTTGACCATGGCTTCGATTGGGAATGGGGCGTCGAAGGCTTTGGCCAGCATGAAAACATGTTTGACTGGGTTAAGCAGGGTGGACGTTCTGATGGCAGTTGCTATACTGGTGGTAGCAAGAGCTTCTCGGGAGATAAAGCACATTGCTTCCATGTCCTTTATACGAAATTGATTGAGAATCCCACTTTCAAAGCATTGTTCCTCAACCATGCGGCAGTCATGCTTGAGTCTTACTTGAACGCCAAGAATGTTAAGGCTAAAGCTCAGTTCCTTGCGGCTATGCTTGATGCGTCTGATGTCTCTAGGGATATGGATGTGGAAGCCTATAAGAATAGAAGAGGTGAGTATAATCATAGCTTTGATCCGTATGGCGAAAGACTTGGTCCCTGGGCGGAAGAACGCGATACCAAGTTCCTGTCTGAAATCCAGGACGAATTTGGCGTGGGAGGCTTGGTCTCTGTCAACATTACTGCAAGTGGCAATGGTTCCATCCTTATGGATGGCATGGCTCTCCCGAGTGCAAATTACAAGGGTAAGTTCTTTGCCGGAAATGCGATGGTGCTGACGGCTATTCCAACTGCCGGTGCTATCTTTGGTGGCTGGACGGGCTGCGAACCTGTGCCGGATGTACCGGAACAGTGCATTGCAGCAGTTGCGGATGGCGCTTCTATCACGGCAACATTCAAATAATAGCGCTTTGTAAGTTTTTGGAAAGGTGCCTGTGCATTGGAGCACGGGTACCTTTTTTCTATATTTGGCGGCATGAAAAGCCCCGTGCGTAAAATGTTCGACGAAATTGCGAACCGTTATGATTTTTTAAATCATGCGCTGAGCTGCTTTCAGGACATTTTGTGGCGCCGTAATTGCTGCCGGGAGCTTAAAAGGCAGAAACCCGGCAAGCGCCTGCTGGATTTGTGCGGAGGTACGGGGGACTTTGCCGTGACTTATGAAAAGTTCAATGGCAAGCCCGATGTTGCTGTCTTAGGTGATTTTTCGTTTGGTATGCTGAAGGGTGCTGCGGGTAAAAAGATGACTGCGGTTCCCGTACAGCTTGATGCCATGAAGATGCCGTTTGGCGATGCTTCGTTCGATGTGGTCTTGAATGGTTTTGGAATGCGTAACCTGCCCGATGCCGAAGGTGGCCTGAAGGAATCGGCTAGGGTGCTTGCAGCGGGGGGATACCTGCAGGTGCTCGAATTCTTTTCGCCGAGAAACGCGTTCAACAAGTTCTTTTACAAGAGGCTTGCACCGCTTTTTATACCGGTGCTGGGGGCTTTTTTTAGCAAGCGCGAGGCTTACGAATATTTGGTGAATTCGGTGCTCCGTTTTTTGCCGGTTGCAGATTTTGTCAAGTTGGCGGAATCAAGCGGCTTTGAACTGGTGCATGTGAAACCTTGCTTTTTCGGAGTAGCGTACCGCGTATTACTGAGGAGACGGACATGAGGTATATTTTGGGGGTGACTGGTGCGAGTGGCGCCATTTATGCGACGCGCACCGCAATGCACTTGAAGCGCTTGGGACACCATGTAACGGCGCTTGTGACGCCGCCGGGCAGGGGAGTCGTGGCCTACGAAGGTCAAGATGCCTTGTTTGATTTCGTGGATGAACAGCCCGACGTGAAAAACTTCTTCGCCGAATGCGCAAGTGGCAGTGCCGACTACGCGGGAATGGCCGTGGTTCCGTGCTCCATGGGTACGATTGGCCGCATTACGGCGGGAACCTCTGACAACCTGTTGATCCGTGCAGCCGACGTATGCCTCAAGGAACGCCGCCCCTTGATCGTGGTGCCGCGCGAAATGCCTTACAATTTGATCCACCTGGACAACATGACCCGCCTTACGCGAATGGGCGGAATTGTGATTCCGGCTGCCCCGCATTTTTATGACCGCCCGAAGACCATCGAAGAACTGGTCGATACCGTGGTCGCGAAGATTCTGATGCACCTGGGCGCGCTTGCCGGCGGTGCAGAAATCGTGAAGCCGTGGAAGGGTATCGCCTTGCCCAAGGTGACCAAGCAGAAGACTCCTTCTGTAAAGCACCTGGCCAAGATGAGAACCAAAAAGAAATAGGTATGCTGAAAAAGATTCTTGAATTCGGGCACATGGTGCGCTTTAGTCATTCGCTTTTCGCGATGCCTTTTGCGATTGGGTCCATGTGGGTTGCGGCGGGCGGTTTCCGCGGCATGGGTGCCGCGGAGGCGGTCAAGATCGTTGCTTTAATCGTGGGCTGTATGGTGACCGCCCGCAACAGCGCGATGAGCTTCAACCGCATTGCCGACGCCGATATCGATGCCAAGAACCCGCGTACCGCAAAGCGCCACCTGCCCGCGGGGCGCCTAAGCAAGGCGTCGGTCATTGCGTTCTTGATCGTGAACGGAATCTTGTTCGTTACTTTTGCCGCGCTGTTGCAACCGCTCGCCGGTTTGCTCGCCTTGCCGGTGTGGCTTCTGCTGCTTTCGTATTCGTACTGGAAACGTTTTAGCTGGCTTTGCCACTGGTTCCTGGGCTTTGCAATCGGCATGAGCCCCTTGGGCGCCTGGATTGCCATTCGCGGCGAGTTCGCCGTGTTCCCGATTTTCTTGCTCGTGATTCTGATGCTTTGGATGGGCGGTTTCGATATTATCTATGCGACGCAGGACGAAGAAATCGACCGTGCCATGGGACTGCATTCGGTACCTGCCCGTTTTGGCCGCAAGCGCGCCTTGCAGATAGCTTTCTGGAGCCATGTCGCGATGCTTGCCTTGTGCGTGGCGTTCGGCGTGTTCTGGGGTATGGGAATTCCCTGGTGGGTGGTGACGGGGCTCATGACCGCCGCGATTCTCTATATTCATTTGTTCCGCAAGTCCGACGACCTCGATGCCATGAACCGCGACTTCTTTTTGGCGAATGTCGCCATTAGCGTTCTTGTGATGATTGGACTTATCGTGTGGATCTGCCTGGGAGGTAATGTTGATGCCCTTTACTAACGGCCCCTTCAAGAAGCCTTTCTCGATCGAAGACAAGATCAAGATGTTCGACCGCATGGGCGCTACTGCCGCCGTGATTGCACTGATCATTATTATGCTCATTGAGTCGGGACATGTGGGTGAATACAAAAATCTCGCCGACATGGGTCTTACCGCGATGATCGTGGAGCTTGCGGTGTCCCTGGTGGGTAGCCTTTTCTACAAGACGAAGAGAAAATAGCTCCACTTTTTCGTTAATTTGCTATATCAATTATTTGAATTGATATAATTGATATAACTAAAAGTGCCTAAATGGTGCGGATTTTTCGAAAAATCGTACTTTTTGGCCCTTGCAAAGTTTGGATAATTCTTCTAAATTTAGCGCAGCATTTCACGGGGCGACTTTGCTCCGGAATAACTCAAAAAGGATTTACATGAAGACCATTACGGTAAACCCGAAGAACGTCGAACGCAAGTGGAAGCTTGTGGACGCCGCTGAAAAGCCTATGGGTCGCGTTGCCTCTGAAGTTGCAAAGCTCCTGATGGGCAAGCACAAGGCCATCTTCTCCCCGAACGTCGACACTGGCGATTTCGTGGTTGTGATCAACGCTGAAAAAGTTGCTGTTACCGGCAACAAGAACCTGCAGAAGCAGTACTTCCACCACACCGGTCACATTGCCGGTGAACGCTGGATTAACTTTGCCGACCTGTCTGCAAAGCACCCGACTGCACCGCTCGAAGCTGCCATCTGGGGCATGCTCCCGCACAGCGCTCTCGGTCACAAGATGATCAAGAAGCTCAAAATCTATGCCGGCGCCGAACATCCGCACGCCGCGCAGAAACCCGAAGTCGTAGAACTTTAATTTAGAACGGAGGATACCTCTATCGCTACCGCAAAAAATAAGAAGATCTACCGCGGCACTGGCCGTCGCAAGAACGCCATCGCTGCTGTGATCCTGAAGCCGGGTTCCGGCAAGCGCACTATCAATGGTCGTGATTTCAAGGATTACTTCCATTCTGAAGTGCAGAACATGATTGCAAACCTCCCGTTCGCCATCCTCGGCAACGCGGAAGAATGGGACGTCGAAGTTACCGCTCGTGGCGGTGGCATCGCTGGCCAGATGGGCGCTGTCCGTCTCGGCATTGCTCGCGCCCTGGTTGCTAACAACGCTGAAGACAAGCCCGCCCTCAAGAAGGAAGGCTTGATGACTCGCGACTCTCGTGCCGTTGAACGTAAGAAGTTCGGCCGCAAGAAGGCTCGTAAGCACTTCCAGTTCAGCAAGCGCTAATCTGCGAAATTGCTATTACGAAAGACCTCCGCTTTTGCGGAGGCCTTTCTTTTTTGTAAATAACGTTTCTTTTCTGTGCATTTTAGTTTATATTTAATTTTGATGAAAAAGTTAGCCCTGTTATTTATAGCCTCTTTTTTGCTTGCTGCCTGTGGCACAAATTCTAGTGACTCCCATATCATCACGTTTGTCGAAAAGTCGAACGAGGTGCTTTTGACGGATCTTCCTGGCCTAAGTTTTTCGCTGGTGTGCCGGGTCAATTCGGAATCGAAGAATTGCGGAATCGTGTTCGGCGGTTTTGACATGGAAGAGTTTCGGAATGGGGGATGCGCGGCTTATGGTGGCTGCACCTATTACGAAACGTATTCGGGGTTCAAGGATGCCTCTATTCTTTCGTTGCAGGTCAAGGATGAAAATACGGGAAAGGCGAAATCGCTGATTTCGTATTTCCAGAAGGATGTCCCGTATTCGAAAGGCGATGCCAATATACCGACTGTAATGGCTTTGAACAATGCAAAGGATTCGACTATTGATGCCGTTACGCTGTCGGGCTATTATGTCGGGGAAGCTTGGGTCAAACACGATACGACTATTGCGATAAAGGACACTCTTTTTGCAAACGCAGAAGGAAAACTTAGTTTCTCTGTGGTTGATGCGGCGAACAACCGAGCCGCGCTTTCGATCGATGTGAGCGGTTTTCTCAATATGAACAATGCCAAAACAATCGTAAAGAAAGATGTGTTTGCAGAGTCGATTCGCGAGACTAGGGACTACTGGAGAGCAGGTGCACGTACGATTACGGTTGAACCTTTGGAAATCAATTTTGAAGCTCGAAGCAAAGCTTTTCTAAAAGTCTATCCGCTTTCGAATGAATTGATTTTGTCCGGCGGAGTAAATGACAGTACCATTGATGTTTCGGTGGGGAATTATGAAAAATAGAATTGCTGTCATATTGCTTTCCTTGATTTTGGTGGCTCCGTCTTTTGCGGGAAGTGATGCTGCGTTCAAGAAATTCAGCATGGGCATCATGTTGGGCCTTGGACCGTCTTATATGACCGGGGAAGACGCTGACCTTTACGACGACAACTGGTCGGCTGGGGGTGGTGTTGCTTTCCGAATGGCGTTCCCTGTGGCAAGCAGAATGTCGGTGCTTGTGGATCTAGGTGTCGATGGTGCTTTCGGTTTTTCTAGCGAATATGAATACCAGCACCGCACGGTTAAGGATTCTGTCATGACGAATGCTTGGGAAATTACCGTGTTGTGGGACTATTTTGCGACGGACAATTTTTTCGTGGCGGTGGGCCCGTGTTTTCGGTTCCCGTTTGTCGAAGAAAAAGTCGAATTAGACGACGATGAAATCTACTCAGATGATGAAATAGACTATGCGAACGATTTTTGGGATATCAGCGAATTGCGCTTCCGTATGTATATGACATATTGGTTCGGCCAGAAGCGCAACTAGAAATTATCGTCTCGGTCGAACATGTGCGTGACGAATTCGGTCACGAGCGTCACGTAGGCGTCTTCGCTAAAGATAGGCTTCTGCATTGAATCGATTGCTTCTTGTGAAAGCTTGCCGGTCTTGGCGAGTTCTTCGCCGCCCTTACGGTACTTTTCACGCAGCATGTTCAAACGGCGCGGGCCACCTCGGTGGTCGAGTGCGCGCATCTGCGGACAGGCGATGAGCGTATAGCCCTCGTGTCCGAGGATAATGTCGAACTGCTTGCGGATCGGTTCGTAGACTACGTCCAGGTCCATCCAGGCGCAGCTCGAAAGCAGGATGATCTTCTGGCCTTCTTTCTGGAACTGTAGCCCGTGCAAGTGCGAATTCAATGCGTTCGCGCCGTCTTTCAGCTTTTGGCCCATGTACGGGTGAACCATGCCCACGATGCGGTCCATGAGAACCTTCATCTGGCCCGGAATGCTGAACAGGAACAGCGGAAAACTCCAGATGACAATATCCGAATTGATGAGCTTTTCGCGTACCATCGGGATGTCGTCGTCTTTCATAAAGCAGCTACCGTCGGGGCGTCCCCAGCAGCTGAGGCAACCGCGGCAGGGCTTGATATTCAGGCGGTCAATAAAAAGGTATTCAGACTCGTACTGGCCGCTTTCTTCCAGGCCTTCTACGAACGCCTTGGTCGGAATCAGGGTTCCGCTGCGCTCCTTTTTCGGGCTTGCGACCATAATCAATACTTTCTTCTTTTCAGACATGGACACAAATTTAGAAATTTTCTACATTTACGCCCGCTCGGGCAATTACGCCTGGGTAAAACCAATCACCGGCTTGCGAGAGCCGCTTCGGTGGCGAGGTCCACACCCCTAGGTTCGGGCATCGCTTCGCGGCTTAATTGCAGTCCGGGTAGTAACAACCGAAAAGGAAAATACATTATGGCAAATCTGCCTTCTGTCGAAGATCTGCTTGCTGCAGGCTCCCACTTTGGTCACCAGACTCAGCGCTGGAACCCGAAAATGAAACCCTACATCTTGGCTGAAAAGAACGGCATCTACGTTCTCAACCTCTCCAAGACTCGTGAACTCCTTGAAGAAGCTGCCAAGGCCGCTGCCAAGATTTCTGAATCTGGCAAGACCGTGCTCTTCGTTGGCACCAAGCCGACCGCTCGTCAGTGCGTGCTCGACGCTGCTGCTTCTTGCAACCAGTTCTCCGTGACCAACCGCTGGCTCGGTGGTATGCTCACGAACTTCCAGACCGTTCGTAAGTCCATCAAGAAGATTGACAAGATCGACGCTATGGAAGCTGATGGTACTTTCCAGGCTCTCTCCAAGAAGGAAGTCCTCGACAAGAACCGTGAACGCGAAAAGCTCCTTTCCGTGTTCGGTGGCATCCGTGAAATGGTGAACCTCCCGGGCCTCCTCGTCGTGACCGACCTCGCTCACGAAAAGATCGCCGTGGCTGAAGCTCGCCGCCTCCACATTCCTATCATCGGCATTTGCGACACGAACGTCGACCCGACTCTCGTGGACTATCCGATTCCGGCTAACGACGACGCCGTGAAGTCTCTCACGCTCATCGTCGACTACATCGCAGCTAACGTCCAGAAGCGTTCTGCTGACAAGAAGGCCGACAAGGAAGAAGCTAAGAAGTTCGACAACGGCGAGGAAGAAAAGTAATATGCAGATTACCGCTTCCCTCGTTAACGAACTCCGTCAGAAGACTGGCGTGGGCATGATGCAGTGCAAGAAGGCCCTCACCGAAACTGACGGCGACATGGACAAGGCCGTTGAACTCCTCCGCAAGCAGGGTGCTGCTGTTGCCGCCAAGCGCGCTGACAAGGCCGCTAAGGAAGGCCGCATCTACCTCATCGAAACCGCCGACAAGGCTGCTGCTTTCGAACTCTCTTGCGAAACTGAACCGGTTTCCAACAACGACGACTTCGTCGCTCTCGCCAACATGGCTGTGAAGGCTGTCGAAACTCAGGCTATCGCCTCTGTCGAAGACCTCAAGAACGCCGTTGTCGATGGCAAGAAGATCAACGATGTGCTCCAGGACGTGCTCGTCAAGATCCAGGAAAACATCGACTTCCGCAAGTTCGCCGAAATGAAGAAGACTGCAAACTCCGTGTTTGGCGTTTACAGCCACATGAAGGGCAAGATCGGTGTGATCACCGAACTCGCTTACGAAGGCTCTGCCGACGAAGCTGCCCTCAAGGCTGCCGCTAAGGACATCGCCATGCAGGCCGCTGCTTTCGCTCCGGTTGCATTGAACGATGCTGCAGTTCCGGCTGAAACGATCGAAAAGGAAAAGGAAATTGCCAAGGCTCAGATCGAAGCTTCCGGCAAGGCTCCGAAGCCTGAATTCCTGCAGCGCCAGATTGACGGCCGCGTCGCCAAGGTGCTCAAGGAAATCGTTCTCGAAGACCAGGAATTCTTCATGTCCGAAAAGAACCCGAAGAAGCTCTCTGTCAAGGACTACCTCCAGGAAGTCGTTGCCAAGCAGCTCGGTCTTTCCAGCGCCAATTTTTTTATACTTTGTTAAAGAGGAGAATATTATGCTGAAAAAGTTTTTGTCTTTGGCTGTAACGGGTTCTGTCGCTTTCGCGCTTTTGGCCTGCGGCGATTCAGATTCATCTTCCCAAGCGTCAGTACAAGATACGCCGCAAGTCGGCGCCGAGAGCTCCTCGTCCGAGGGACCTGCATCGCCGGATCCTCTTGGGAGTTCCTCGTCTGAAACTGAACCGTCAGAAATTGCGGGTCTGGATACGCTCCCGTTCGATACCACGGGAATCGAGCCTGATTTCTACACTTATACGTATGATGAATTGGATCCTTTTTCGCCCGAACAGCGTGCTGCAGAAGGCGCTGATGCCATTTTTGGACGTTATATTAATGCTTTGAAGAAAGTGCCTCCGTTTTGCGGTATTGACCATATCTATGCGAATGGAAAAGTCCTGCTCTCCTATAAAAATGGTTGGCCTGGTGATTATAAGTTCGCAATCCTAGTTCGTGAAGATTCGCTGATGCTCGCCGATGAACGCGATTGCAAGATGCCAGCTTGGGGTGCTTGCGGAAATGCAAATGACTATTTGAAAAAGATTACGGCGGGTAACGAAGTCTTTTTCTATACGGAAATAAAAGATCTATATGCTTATCAAGATTCAGTGAAAGAATACGAACTGATTCGCCTGACGGATTCCACAATCACGGTATGGGTTAAGCCTAATCCATGGTATATAGAACCTGCGCTTGATACGGTTGCCTTGCCGCCTCCAACGGGTTGGGAAATCGATGCCTTTGAAGGAGATTCGCTGGTGACGATTGTCAGTTATGACAGCAATCTTATAAAGGCGTATATCGACACCATTTTCATTGAAAAGTACAACGTGAAGATTACCGATATCGGAAGCACGTGGATTTTTGAAAATGAAACCTGCCGCACGGCTGACTATGTTCCTGATACGACTCACACGGTGCAGGAACAGTGCAAGGAACGGCAAGATTACATCAACAATGGTGTCGATTGCATGCAGCGCAATATCGGTGCCCCCGAGGGGGTGTATCCGAACTTGTGCCGCCCCACTAAAAAGAGCGGAGACGGTGTCTGGTGCATTCTTGATGGAGATTACGCTTCAGCCGCCGATTGACACGACAAGTGGTCTTGGTCTGAACTAAATTGGCCGCCCCATTCGGGGCGGTTTTTTGCGTGTAAAGGGCGTGTTAGGGCTGTTTTTAGGGTTGAAATGTGAAAAAACGTTTGCAAATCCAAACGAAATCATTTAATTTAATAGGTAAGAGAGAAAATGTGAATCAAGGTGGGAGCAATGACTTTGCGTGAGAAATTCGACATTCCCGCGTCGGTAGTCGTGGATCTTTTGAATACGGCCAAGGTGGACCCGTTTGTGATTTTCGATGCGAAATCGCACGAAATCTATATGGTGAATCCTTCTATGTCGCTTTTTTGGAAACCGAAAAGACCCTATGAACAGGGAATCAAGTTCGAAGAATATTTCTTTCCTGCCAACGAACAGAATACATTGTTTGTCGAAGAACTCCTTGAAAAAGGGGTGACGATTATTCGCTGCCCGTATTCGGGAAAAGACCTGGTTGTAGAGGCGTCGCAAATTTCCTGGAATGGCAAGCGCTCCATTTTCATGCGCGTAAACGATCATTCCGACCGGTTCTTCGATTCCCTGACGGGGCTTCCGAATTTAGAGTATTGCCGCATCCGCGGAGAAAACTTTGTAGAGGGCCTTTTAAATGCAGGTAAAACCCCTGCAGTGGTTTTCTTCGACATTATCGGGATGAAGCTTTACAACAATGCCAACGGCTTTAGCTCCGGAAACGAGTTCTTGATTCACTTTGCGGCCGTACTGAAAAAGCAGTTTGCAGATAACCTGGTATGCCGTAGCACGAACGACCATTTTGTCGTTGTTGCAGACATTGCCAACCTCGAAGAAAAGTTGTGCGAAGTTCGAAAATACGTTAAAGGTACGGTTTCGAAAATTTCGATGGACCTTTACGTGGGCATTTGCCAAACGGATACAGACAGCGATATTCTCGACGCAATTGAAAAGGCGAAACTCGCTTGCAATATTCAAAAGAAAAAGGGCGACAAATTTATCCGGCAATATGACGAAGACCTGCACAGGACTCTCATGTTGCATAATTACGTGGTAAACCACATTGACGATGCCATTACGAATGGCTACATCAAGGTTTACTATCAGCCGGTGGTGCGAACGATTACAGGAACGTTTTGCGGTATGGAAGCGCTCGCCCGTTGGATTGATCCGGAACAGGGCTTTTTGAACCCGGGCGAATTTATCGGCGCATTAGAGGAATCCAAGCAAATCCATAAACTCGACAGCCACGTGATAGAACTTGTCTGCAGAGAAATGCGCGATCAATTGGACCAGGGCAACCCTGTGGTTCCGGTGTCGTTCAACCTTTCCCGGTTGGACTTTACCGGCTGCGATATTTTTGAGGTAGTCGAAGGTATTCTTGAAAGATACAAGATTGAGCGTGACTACATCCGTGTAGAAATTACCGAAAGCATCATGGCGTCGGATTCGTATATCCAGCATGAAATCGAGAAGTTCCGCGAGGTCGGTTACGAAGTCTGGATGGACGATTTTGGCAGCGGTTATTCTTCGCTGAATACGCTCAAGGACTACAAGTTCGACGAACTTAAAATCGACATGGCCTTCCTTTTGAACTTTAACGATGTGTCTCGCACCATTATCAGCTCGATGGTCCGCATGGCGAAAAGCCTTGGGTTAAAGACCTTGGCCGAAGGTGTAGAAACCAAGGAACAGAAGGAATTCCTGAAGAGCATCGGTTGCGAAAAAGTCCAGGGCTACTACTATGGAAAGCCGCAACCGTTGAAGGCTACCATGGAGCACATGGAGACTTCGGGAATAGTCATCGAAGATAGCAACACGCGTGCCGTGTATTCAAAAATCGGGCGTCTCGACTATCAGGAAAATACTCCTAGGGCGATCATGACGTTCGAGAATGAAAAGTTCAAGTTCCTGTTTGTGAATCGGCAGTACGAAGAACAGCTCCTGAGTCTCGGTTTTAAGGATGTCCAAGAAGTCGAGGATGCTTCGAACAATCCTGAAAACCCGGTGTACTACACACTTCACGAGGCAGAAAGGGCCGCCTACGAGGCACCCTGTGAAGTGACCTATGTGACGCGTGGCATGTACGTCTTTATGAAGGGCCGCCTTATTGCCGACAATAACGGCTGCCACATTTACGATTTGTCTTTCCGCAATACGCATGTGAGTGCTCATGATAGTTCTTCTCGCGGCAAGGAGGTCGCACTTCCGGCGAATACGAAGACCATCTTGATTGCCGAAGCTAATCCGCAAGAGAGAGCGTTCCTTGAAAGTATTCTGAGGTCGGATTACCACGTGCTGCTGGCCGAAAATGGCGAACAGGCGCTGGACTTGCTGCTTGAATACGGGCGTCATGTGGCGCTTGCCTTGATTAATGCGAACCTTCCGAAAATGGACGGCTTTAAGCTCATCCAGAATTTCCAAGCTGAACGGCGCAATCTCCAAATTCCATTTGTTGTCATGACGGACAACCAGGATCTCGCCAAAGAAAGCATTCGCGTGGGAGCATCCCAGTTCCTCTTGATGCCTTTTAAAGATAGAGACATGATCAAGGCGAAGATTGACGGCTCTATCAAGAACGCCGAATTCCTGCGAGAAGTGTCTTTGAATTACATGGAATACGTGCCTGGTGGAGTTGTCTTGTTCAGTATAAAGACTGGCGAAATCCTTTACGCAAATGCTCGCGTACTTGATATGCTGGAGTGCAACAGCATCGAAGAATTCCGGAATTATGTCGGGAGATTCTTCAAGAATGCAATTGTTCCCGAAGATTACGGAAGGACGAATACGGATATTTCGGAACAGGTAAAGAGCAGAAGCACCGCGACAAAGCAATTGACCTTCCGTGTAAAGACGATCAACGGAAACATCAAGCGCGTCTATCATGTGGGAAAAGTCTTTGGCAAGACTCCGTATGGCACCATCTTTTCGGCGTTCATGTCCGAAGACGACTTGGCGATGAAAGCGTACTTTAACCGTAAAGACGCCTTTGAAAAATTCATGGCATCGGGCGTGTCGACGAACTCAAAGTCTTACGACCCGGGTTATCGCGGATTCCTGTTCTGGAATCTGACCAAGAATTCACCGGTGCTCCGCATGGGCGGAATCTCGTACATTCCCAAGGAACTCGAAGACAAGTACACCTACGAAATCCATCACAGGTACCTGAGTTCCGTGATGCAGCAAAACGAAACTAATGTCATGAACGCGTTGGATTACACGCGCGATAAACTGATCCTCGATTACATGAATAAATGCATGGTCCATTCGCTGGACATCAGCTATGACGTCGCGGGCTTCAAGTTTACCATTCGTTCGAGTTTTGACATGATGATGGATCCGGAAACCGGCGATATCATCCTGAAAGTGCAAAACGACAGCATCAAGACGACAAAGAATAGTTGATTGTTTGTTACATTTAGACGGCTGGGCAGTTGCTTCAGCCGTTAATATGTGAGGAGAACATGAGAGTCTTTTTAAAGGCAATTCTCTTTTTTGTCGTGTGTGCATTTTTGGTGACTGCTTGCGGCTCGGATTCCGGGTCCGATACGGTTACCCCCTCTGAAGTTTCTTCCGACGATGACGGTGGTTCTGAAAACGGTACCAAGGACAACGACGGTTCTAAAGATAACCATGGCTCCAATGATAATGGTGATTCTAAAAATTCTGGGTCTTCGACGACAAGGAATACAGAAGTTGATAGCAAGGCAACGGACGAAACGGTTATTGTAGGTAGCATCAAGGACTCCTATTCCGGCGACTCAATCAAGACGGTGCAGCTTGGCATGTACATCTGGATGGCCGAAAACGTGTCGCATGTTGGCTGGAGCGTCACGAATGTTTGCTACGACAAGGATGATTCCAATTGCGAAAAATACGGAGTGCTTATTGATACGGCCTCGGCTGCTTTTGCATGCCCGAGCGGATTCTCTGTCCCGACGATGAATGACTGGCGCTGGCTGAGTAGCTATAGCAGCAAGTACCCGGAAGTCATGAGTGCCTTGCAAATGCAGTATGGCGGATATTGTACGCGGTCGATGGATTCCCTAGTTTGTAAGGGACTAGACGAGTACGGCAAATATATGGCGCAAGATGGCATCGCGAAGCTTTATCCGAAGAATATGAAGCCGACTTCTGAGACGGCGGACTTTCACGACTTTTATCTGTTGCGCTGCGTGAACTACACCTACATTGTCGAAAGTGTGAAGGACCTGCCTGTTTGCGACAGCGTGAGCAAGGAGACTTTGAAGCCGTTCTATGTGGTGGACGAAAAGTCTAACTACAGGTGTCTCGGAACCCGTTGGGTCGATGACTTTAGCGATGGTTGCAGCCATGTGATCAACGGGACGGCGGCGACAATTAGAGATACGATGTACATCTGCAAATATAAGGAATGGCAGGTGGCGGATATTTCGGATGCCCGCGAAGAATGTACCTCGAAAAAAGATTCTACGACGCTTTTGTTCAACGGGGAACGCTATGCCTGCGAAGACGGCTACTGGAGACCGTTCACGGAACTTGAAAAGAAGCTGGGCTATTGCCGCGGTAATCTGATAGGTGCGTTCGACACCTTGAAGACTCGTGCCGATACGATCGTGAAAAGGCAGGTGTATATTTGCGATACGAACGGTTGGCGCCTTTCCGTGATGACGGACCATGTGGGTTTCTGCGATAGTTCGAAGGTCTATGACGAGGTAAAATACCTGGGCCAGCATTATGTGTGCCGTAACGATCGGTGGGAAGTGTTTAGTTCGCTCGAAGAAGAATTGGGTGTGTGCTCTCCGAAGATGGGCCGGGTCATTGATTCAGTAGAGTCTGGTTCAACATACATTTGCGATAATGACTCCTGGCGTCGCACGGTACTGGAAGACTATATTGGAACTTGCGATTCTACGGTTGTCGGCTTGGTCAAGAAACATGTGGGAGTCGGTTACTTGTGCAAGGACCGCGGCTGGGAACGCTTGAGTGAACTGGAAAACGAAATCGGCGTTTGCTACGAGGCGGTGGTGGGTAAGCTTGCCCGGACAAGTGCCGGTGTAGATTATGTATGTGCTTCTTCGGGGTGGACGCGCGCGGTTGCCGCAGATGTCGGTGGCGTATGCGACAGCACCAAACAATTCAAGACGGTAAAAGTCAGCGGTGTCAATTATTACTGTACGGGCTATAGCTGGAGTAAAGTGAACTCTCTCGACAGTGCTCTCGGATTCTGCACGGAAAAGATTCGAGGGAAAATAGATTCGATTGGCTCTGGTGCTACAGTTGCTCGCTATTCTTGCGAATGGACTGGCTGGACGAAGATGAGTGACTTGGAATTCCGCTTTGGATTCTGCAATTCTAAAAACGACAGCACCAAAAAAGTTGCGCATGACTCCGTTTATGTGTGTAGCAAGAGCTCTTGGAAACTCGGGACGATTACGGATATGTACGGCGTCTGTGATTCTCTTGCTGCAGGGAAGACGGGCTCGTTCATGGGGACGATGTATGGTTGCTGCAAAAAATCCTGGCTGAAGATGAGCGACTTCGAAATAGCGAATGGATTCTGCAGCGAAAAGAATGTGGGCGAAAATATTAAGGTGGGTTCCGAATATTATGAATGCACCCTCACTTCTACGACTGCATATTGGAAGAAAACGAATGAGTTCAAGTATGTAATGGGAGAATGTCCCTTTAAGGATACGCTTTTCTACAAGGAGTATAAGGATACGCTGTATGAATGCCGGTATGGCAAGTGGAGTCTTGCCGTTGTTTCTGACATTTATGGTGGCTGTGAGCCCGGTAAGTTGAAAGGGCCGGTCATATTTAACAAACAAGAGTATATATGCGATTATAACGATGTAGAACCGGGTTGGCACCTTGTAACGGGTATGGATTCTCTGGGGGGAATCTGCAGCAGGACAACGGTAGACGATACGGTAACCTATGGAGGAAATCGTTTCATTTGCGGTATATGGGGCGATGGCTTTGCCTGGAAATATGCCAGTTACAAGCAGTATATGGGAACGTGTACATCTGCTAGAGAAGGGCATGAAATGTTTAACGGGCTCAACACTAGCAAGTGTACTTCTGGCAAGTGGGTTGCCATTGTCAATGACTATATGACCGATAGCCGTGATGGTACAAAATACAAGGTGGTTACGTTCGAGGGACTGACTTGGATGGCCCAAGATTTGAACTATGTGACAGCATCTAGCGATACCAGCTGGGCGATGGCTTCTAGAAATGATGCGCGCCTGTATTCCTTGACAGCGGCAAAGAAGGTGTGCCCGTCAGGGTGGCGCTTGCCGACTCAAACAGAATGGAATGAGTTCATTGGGGCCTTGTCAATGTATTATGATTATAGTCCATCTGGCTTGTTTGCGGGCAATTGGACCGACCTTAATGGATACTCTGTTGATGACTTCTTTGGTGTAGGAATTTATCCGACAGGGTATGTAGAATCCTATATGTCGGGAGGTAAGAAAACTGTTTCGCAGTTCAATACGAGTAACGCGGCCTCTTTCTGGAATTCCGATGGTTCTCATACTTATATAACTATGCTAGCGGGTTATCCGAAAATGGGTGGCGATCTTGTGGGCGCTGCCGTAAGGTGCGTTAAGAAGTAAGGAGCTTGTATGCCGATATTTGCCTTGTTGATTGCTGTTCTTTTTGCGCTTACGGCGTGTGGTGGCGATTCGGGAAATTCTTCGAAACCTACCGAAGGCGAGCAGGAGTTAAGTTCTAGTGATCGTGCGACTTCTTCGAGTTCGTATAAGATTACGAGTGCAACAAATATCATCGATGACGAAGCTGTCGATATCAAAGACGATACACCGTCGCAGGGCTCTGTCGTGGATTATACGACAGGTAAAACCTACAAGACGCTAACTCTCGGTATCTATACCTGGATTGACGAGAATATTGTCGATAGGGATTTGTCGATCAAGAGTACCTGTTATGCCTACGACGATGCGAACTGCTCCGAGTACGGTCGCCTTTACATGCAGAAAAATGCGTCGGATATGTGCCCGAGCAGCTTCAAGTTGCCGACGGTGAGCGACTGGGAATATCGATTTGAACGGTCTGCCGATAATCCGTTGACATACGGCGGAGTATGCTATAAGCGCGATACCCTGGAATGCGAAGGCCTCAAGGATTCCGCGATGTACCTCGCCTATGGCGATAGCGCCGTGTTGCTGACACGCTCCGGCAAGATATCTGGTTTGCGCAGTACCGATAACGGCTTCTATTCGCTGCGTTGCGTGAAGTATCGCAGCATTGTGTACAAGATGTATGAACTACCCGATTGCGACGAAGACCGCTCCTACAATTATCCCTCGGTTTATGTGGTGGACAAGGATTCCAGTTATTCGTGCTATAGAGGCAAGTGGACCGATGCTAGTCATTACCATAACTGCAAGGCCGATGAAGAAGGCCAAAAGTACTTGGTGAACGGGATGGTTTATATTTGCAAGAACAGTTCTTGGGAATTGACGACCATCGAAGATACCGATGTCAGATGTACCAACAAGAATTTGTACGAAGAGTTTGTCGTGAACGGAGTCCGCTACGCCTGTACCGATGCAGGTATGGCGAAGTTGAGTTATCCTGCTTCTAAAATTGGCTATTGCTATCCGGCTCGCGAAGGCGATATGGTCAATCTTGACAGTACGGATTATGTCTGCAGGGATTTTGTATGGCGGTATGCCACGGTGGCTGATTATCATGGGGAATGCAAAGAGTCCAAATTCGGAATGGTGGTAACGGTTGATAGCAATCGTTATATATGTTCTTCCAGGGGCTCTTGGCGGCTGACGACTGATACGGAAGATGAACTCGGTCCGTGTACAGAAAGATTACAGGATTCCATTCTGAAAAACAAGAGCGGCGCCTACTATTTGTGCGATAGCTGGGATTGGTATCGGGCTTCCAAAAATCAGGTGCTGGGTACATGTTCCGAAGCCAATGAGGGCGATACCATTACTTATGAATCGTACCTTTACGAATGTTCTGAAAAAACTTGGAAAACGCACAGCCTTATTTCCAAGGAATTTGGATTTTGTACCTCGAAAAATAAGGGCGCAAAGGGGGTGTACCGCGATACGGTATATTACTGCTATTCGGACCGCGGCAAGGATTGGGCGAAAGCCTCGGAACTGGAATTGCTGCTTGGCTTTTGCCGCAAGGATACTACATACATCGTAGAAAAAGAAGGAATCTTCTATAAGTGTTATTCCGGTTCTTGGAAAGAAGCGGCGCAAAGCGATGTCCTGAAGTTGTGCTATTCGACTTCTGGCGAACGAAAGGTGTACGATGGCAAGGAATACGTTTGCGATACGACTGCCTTAAATAGCAGTGGGGCCTGGTATGCCTTGACAAAGCTGGATTCAACGTTGGGAGATTATTGTAGAACGGAACTTTTGGGTAAGGGCATCTTGTATAAGGATACGGCCTATGTTTGCCGCATCGATAGTTCTGCCAAGTACAAGAAGATTTGGAAGGTTTCGACGCTTGGCGATTACATGGGCGTGTGCGATTATACTCAAATTGGAAAACGCGCGTTTAATGGTTTAGATACCTGTGTGTGCGCTCGCAGTCAGTGCGAAAGATCTTTGCCCTATGATACCACTTATGCGTATAATGGAAAGCTTGATTCTGGAATATGTATTAATCTGCGTCAAGGAATATATTGGACGGCGATTATTCGCGATAGTATTATTGACAAACGAGATTCAAATGTTTATGGTGTTGTGACTTTAGGAACGCAAAAATGGCTGGCGCGCAATTTGCACTATAAACTTTCTACCGCTTATGATACCGAAGGCTCTCGAATTGGAACTCATGCTGAAGATTTCTTGGATGAGTACGAGTATTATTATGTTTGGGATGACGCCTTTGGTTCGAATATTTGCCCAGAGGGAACTCATATTCCGACAAAATCGGAATGGCAGACATTGTTCAAGTATGCAGTGAGCATCGCTCCGAAAGACGGAATTCGTGTTTTGCTGGATCATACTGGTTGGACAGAGCGTTATGGAGGCGAGGATCTGTATGGATTGCGTCTTAAAAATGGTGGCTTTATTGATATTAATCTTAGGCCGGGTACTGCCAAGCCATCTGATCGAGTCCATTATGCGGATTCCTACTTCTGGTATTCTGGAGACGAAACGACAGAAAAAAAAGGTAATGTGGTTCACATCGATACGACTCATAAGGTGACATACGAACATAGTGCTTTGAAAGAGGACGCCTACCATGTCCGTTGCATTGTAGATAATTAAGCTTCTGTCATCCTGAGCCCTTCAACAAGCTCAGGGTAAACTCCGTCGAAGGATCTAACACTTAATTTTTAATACTTAAGCTTTCGCGAATACTGACTTTCTCTTTCCCGAGCAGCTTATAGAGCTTGCATCGGAAAAGGGGAATGGCGATGATGACGCCTGCGGTCACAATCAGCGTGGAAAGGTAGGCAATTCCGGGCTGGTTGATTTCGGCGCGGAATAAAAGCCGCATCACAAGCAGAATGTACCAGTGTACCGCAAGAATCACGAGTGCATTACGTGAAATGTTGCGGAGAATTCCTTTGACAATTCGAATGGGAGCCTTATTCGGCAATTTGTCGGCAGCGACAAAGGCGGTTACAAGGCATGCGATGCCGAAGAAAGAACTGGCGACGAATATCGGGAGGGATTTTCCGAGGTTGTTATTCATGATGCTGAAATTCGGGTCCGGGATTTCGAATGCGGCGTAGAGAATGAACGCCGTGATGGATGTGGCGACCACAAGACTCCAGGGAATGCTTTTTTTCCCTTTCCCACAGAGTGTGTTGCGAATAGGTTCCTTGCTCAGCCAACCGCAAGCGAAGAAGAACAGCACCGTCAGATCGCGCTCGATCCCTAATGGCAGGCGGATGTGGTTCTTGTAAAGGAGCCAACCGCCGGCGAGGCTTGCAATGGCGATGATTATGGTCGCTGCCCGCGGCGCCTTTATGCGACCCGTAACTTTTTGCACCCCGTAAAATATCAAACTCACTGAATACAGCGTAAACACGAACCACAGCGGCCCCGACCCAATCGAAGATTTTCCTGCCACAAAGATTTTCGCCAAATTCCAATAGAGGTAATCCCATACGCTCGCAATTTCGGGCCGAATGTTCATTATCGTCATGCGCGGCGCTTTCGGGAAAAGATCAAAGTTGTAAATCACCGGATCCAGTGCCAAGAACAACAGCGAAAGCATGATGTAGGGAAACAACAGAACCTTGCTCTTGTGAACGAAGTAGCTCTTGAAATCAGGAAAACGGCGGGTGCTGAAAAGCATTCCCGAAATAAAGAAGAATGCCGACATGCGGAGCGCACTCAAATGAAGTGTGCCCATTTGCGCGTATGAGAAAGATTGCTCCACATGGTACAGGCATACGAGCAACAACACGAATCCCTTGAATTCGTCGATCCACCCGATTCGACCCATTAATACCACCGCGATTCATCCGCAATTGTCGTCATCGGCCCGTGTCCGGGGAACACGACGGTTTCTTTCGGGAGAGTCATCAACTTAGTCTTGATGCCTGTGACGAGCGCATGATCGTCACCGCCGAACAAGTCGCTGCGTCCGCGGCTACCTGCGAATAGAATATCGCCGGGGAACAACAGCGGCGGCACATTTGCTTGACCGTTGACAACGCCCGGGTTTTCGCAGTAAAACGCGATGCCGCCGGGGGAGTGCCCGGCAACGTGAATCACCTGCAAGCGAATGCCGGGCACCTCGACGGCATCGCCCTCGGCAAGGTAGTTGCCGAGTCCGGGCGAAGGCTCACGCATCGGGAGTCCGTACATTTGGCTTTGTTCTTCTTGCAAATCCAAGAGGAACGCGTCTTCTTCGTGCGCTTCGGGCTGAACGCCGTAAGTCTTGGCGATGAATGCATTGCCTAGTACATGGTCCAAGTGCAGGTGCGTATTCAGCAGGTGCTTTACCGTAAGTTTGTTCTGCTCAATGTAGCGGGCGAGGGCTTGTTCCTCTTGCTCGCTTCCGGCACTCGGGTCAATCAGAATGGCATCGCCGGCGTCGTTACTTAAAACGAAACCGTTCACGCCAAAGGAATTGAATGTAAAAGCCTTTAGATTCATTTCGCTTTAATATAAAAAAGGAAATGCCCGCACGATGGCGGGCATGATAATGTTTTGCTAGAGATCCTTCGACTCCATCACTTCGTGATTTCGCTCAGGATGACACCTTTGTGTCACTGTTTACTACGCCTTGATTTCCCAAGTCGTGCCTTCCTTGGAGTCCTTGATGACCACGTTCATTGCGGCGAGCTCGTCGCGGATGCGGTCACTTTCGGCCCAGTTCTTGTTGGCGCGGGCTTCCTTACGGGCGGCAATCAGAGCTTCAATCTTTGCGACATCCACGCCGTCGTTTGCGCCCTTCTTGGC
>CADCBQ010000017.1 GCA_902799745.1 Fibrobacter succinogenes
AAGCGTAAGCGTAACCTGCGTAAGGGCGCTCTCGTTAAGAAAGTCGATGTTTACCATGTCAAGCGTCTGCTTGTCGTTGCATAAGGAGTGTAAGAATGCCACGCGCTAAAACCAGAGTTCCTTCCCGCGAACGCCGCAAAAACATCCTCAAGGCCGCCAAGGGTTTCTATGGCCGTCGCAAGAGCAACCTTCGCCTTGCCATTGACGCCGTAGCCCACGCCGGTCAGTATGCCTACGCTCACCGCCGTGACAAGAAGGGTGACTTCCGCTCTCTGTGGATCACTCGCTTGAACGCAGCTGTCCGCGAATATGGCATCAGCTACAGCCAGTTCATTTACAAGCTTTCCAAGGCCAACATCCAGATGAACCGCAAGGTTCTCGCCGATATGGCCGTCGCCGATCCGGCAGCTTTTGCCAAGGTCGTCGAAACTGTGAAGGCTGCTTAATTGAGCTGAAGCCTAGCTTCATCTTCACGCGAGAAATTCGCCTCGTTCTTTTTGAACGAGGCGTTTTCTTTTGTATGAAATGGAATGAGCGGTCAAAGGGATTGTTAGCCCGCAATATTCCTTGCTTGCGCCCACAAAAGAATTTGGTCGCACCCTCTCCCCCGAGGGGTCTCGGGTCCGGTCCCTTCCCGTGTTATAAAAAAAGAAAGAACCACTTTGAAGTGGTTCTTTCTTTTTTAGAGCGGGAAAAGGGACTCGGACCCTCGACCCCGACCTTGGCAAGGTCGTGCTCTACCAACTGAGCTATTCCCGCGGGGTAGCCCAATTATAGAATAATAAATTCACTATGTCAAGGGCAAATGCAGAGAAAAAATCAAAATTCCGTTCTTTTTGCCCCTTAATTCGAAAAATCCGGCTTTTACGCCCAAAAATCCGTGGGGGAGCGGTAGCGGCAGGCGCATGTACAGGTCTTCCGAGATCAAAAAGTCCTGTCCGAGTTTGGAGCAAAGCGTCTGGATTCTAGATGTCGTGTTCAGCACGTCGCCGTGGTAGGCCATTTCGCTGCCGAAGTTTCCGACTTCGGTCGAAATCACCTTTCCGCAGTGGGCTGCAGCCTTGAACGAGGGCACAACTCCGTAGCGTTTCTTGAACTTGTAGGCGGTGCGTTCCAGGCATTCGGCAAAGTCGTAGAAGCAGTCGATGGGGCGGGCCATTTTTTTGCAGTCGCTAGTTTTCCAGGTCAAGAACACGCCGTCGCCTGCAATCTGGTAGATTTCACCGTGGTTTTCTTCGCAGCAGTTTGAAAGTAGCCTGTAGTAGTCGCGAATAAAGTTGCTGTATTTTACATGTCCGAGTTCTTCGGCGATTTCGGTGGAATGCTTCATGTCAATAAACATGAATATCAAGTCTTCTTCCTTGGGATCCTGGTTCTTACCGAGCAGGGTGTTGATGAATACGCGTGTTCCGAATTTCTTGTGTACGGAACGGATAAAAGTAATCAGGTTACCGAGCATGAACAGCTCGAAAATCAGGATGTGGGTCTTGGATTGCTTGAATACGTCCAGTACGTGTTGCAGGGCGGCTTCGTTAATGAGCCCTTCGCTTCGGTCGATGTCCCAAATGAGAATGCAAAGCGTCAGGTTCGCGCAAATGCTCGCCAAGAAAAAGCAGGAACGGATCAAAAGAGCTGCCGCTACAGGCCTCTTGTCCATTTCGTCTTGCAAGATAATCACGTCGTAAATGGCGTGTGATAGGCCTGTCAATAGCGACATCTGCAGCATATACAGCATGCGGGTAGAATCGAATCCGTTGCCAGCGCCGTATGTCAAAAGGGCCGAGGCGCTCAGGGTAAATGTCACCCAAGTCAAGATATAAAAGCAAATCGCCTTACATTTACGCTGCGTTAATCGGGTAATAGCCATAGCACCTTCAGTGGATAAATAGTGGCAGCGCCCAAATCATGGCGATGATGATGATGTCTTTATAGGACTCGTCGAGTAGCAGGGTCGATGCCAAAAAGAAGATGGTGGTGGACAACGTCAAGAAAATCAGGAGCGGAAGCCGCTTCTTCAATTTTTTCTTGAATTTGTTTACTGTCTTCTTGTCCATATACATGTATATAATCTAAATTTTATAAAAAGGAACCCCCTCGGGTAATATTATCCGTTTAAAAATTATGTTTTGTGTTTACATTCACATTCCGTTTTGCAAAAAGGTCTGCGACTATTGCGATTTTCGCGTAATGCCGTCTCATTTGAAACTTTTTGCGGAATATGCGGATTTATTGTGTAAGCAAATTGTAAGTTTTGAAAGCTGGAACCCGGGGGTCCTTGCGAATGCGAAAACGCTTTACTTGGGTGGGGGGACCCCTTCGGAATTGCCGCCGGAATATTTGTGCCGGATTTTTGAATGCCTGCGTTCGGTTGGAATAGACCCTTCGAATTTGCAAGAAGTTTCCATGGAATTCAACCCGGAGTCTACTTGCCGCGAGTCTGTTCAAAATGCGATGGAGCTGGGCGTAAACCGCGTGAGTATTGGGCTGCAGACGCTTGATGCTAATTTGTTAAAAATTGTCGGGCGAGCCCATTCCGTGGAGTCTGGGCTCGAAGCCTTGAACTTGCTGACCTCTACGCCGAAACTGCAGGTGAATGCGGACTTGATGTTCGATTTGCCGGGGCAGACGGTGGAGGGCTTCCTGGCCGATGTCGATCGCCTTTCGGATTATCCTTTGAACCATGTGAGTTTTTACGGGTTGAACGTTTCGCCCAGATCAAAACTGGGACATAAAGTTTCGGCCGGGGCTCTTTCGGTAAACGAGGATCTTTACGAACCCATGTACATGGGCGGAGTCGAGATTTTGGAGCGCAAGGGGCTAATGCGTTACGAGGTTTCGAACTTTGCAAGGCCCGGTTTTGAAAGCGCCCACAACCAAAATTATTGGGATCGTGGCGAATACATTGGATTTGGACCGGGGGCACACAGCTTTTGGCGTGGAACACGCTACTATGCCCCCGAAATTTACCCGCGCTGGCGCGATTATGTGAAGTCGGGGTGCCCGGAAACGCTACTTTCGCTCGATCGACTGGACAGAGATGCCGAAATCATGGAATTTTTGTGGCTCTCGCTCCGGCAGACTAAGGGGATGGTGGCAGAAGGGCTCCGAAAACTAGGGATTTCACTTGATAAATCGGTGTGTGAACGCTGGATCCAGAAAGGATTCCTGACAACCGAAAATACTCCGAATTTGTTACAAATTCAACCGGCTCTGAGGCTTAGTGGCCGCGGTTGGATTTTTATGGATGAAATCGTTACGGATTTGGCCAACACGTATTCCAACTTGGAATAATTTGTTTTTGTAAATCTCTGCGATTCGGGTCACAACGTAAATTTTTATTGTCCGTTTCCCGAAAAAAAATCATATCTTTGTTATGTGTGTTGTGCAAAGAAATGTTTGCAAACCCCAAAAATTTTTTTCGAGGTTGTAATGCGGTTCTTTAAAGGTCATTTTCTTTCGATTTTCGTGCTGTCGATTGCTGCGCTTTCGACAAGCTCCTTGGCGACCGATGTTATTTGCGTCGATGAATCTGACCCGACTGCGGTGAAAACTTTGGAAGACGAAGATGGTGTGTGTAAGTACTACCGCATCGAAGATGGTCGCCGTGTTGAACTTTATGTGGTTCCCGATGGCGAAGACCCCAGAAATAAAGCTGCTGCTATTAGGAACGCCAATTTTTACGTGTTCGCCCCTCAGGCGCAGAAGCTCGATTCCGTGGTCCTCGTGCTCAAGTCCGACGACTCGAAGGTGACAAACCTGATGCCGGTCAAGTCGGATGCCGACAAGGGTGTGGTTGCGATGGGCATTAACAGCCACTACAAGCTTTACAACTTGAACCTTGGCACCGCAGACGATAAACTGGCAACGGATCCTCGCGTAAGCCTCGTTTACAATTACTACGTGCCGTACCTCAAGTATTTTGTCGAAGGTAAAGAAGTTACTAACCTTTCTAAGCTGCAGTACGAAGTGGGCGACACCATGTATGTCGATGTCGAAGCGTATGTGCCGGTTGGTCCTCTACAGGACCAGGTAGATACGGGACTTATCAAGACGTTCTACATCGAAGCATTCGGCGATAGCAAGAACCTGATCTTCTTGAGCGAAGGTGGCGTTGATTTGAAACAGGTCGACAATACGATTCGCCTGGATGTCAAAGGTGGCGTGGCCAAGTTCAAGGTGGTTGCTCCGAAGGCGATTACCGATGGTTCTTCGTTCAGCTTGAATGCTTACAAGAATCCGACGGATTCCACCAAGTTCATTCTGACCGAACCGTTCCCGGGTGAATATCAGTTTACCAACCCCGACATGCCGACCTTGGATCATGCTGCCATTTTTGATACCGATGGTGACGGCATTGGCGATAGCATCGCAACCTGGTTCGGCGGTAAGACCGATTCCATGGATGTGAAAACATTTAAGTACAGCTGGCCGGACGACAAGTCATTTGAAACGTACAGTGGCGATGTCAAGCAGACCGGTGATATCTACGGACTGCCCGATGTCGAGGTTGATCTTCAGGGAGCGGATGCAAATGGTGTCGTAAAGGCTTATGTGTGCTCGGTGGGTAACCGCTGCGACACGCTCACGACCGCTCTTGCCGATAGCATCGGTGCCGCCATTCAGTCGGCAACGCTTCTGAAGGGTAACGGAGAAACGGATACCTTGATCGTGAAGTTCAACAAGGATATCGACACGTCTTGGACAAGCGGTTGGGGCTTTAAGCTGAATGGCGATCCGATCGATGTAACTGCCTTCTCCAAGAAGGGTAACCAGTGGGCGTTTACGGTCGAAGCCGGTAAGGTTTCTGTGGGCGACATGCTGAAGATTGAAACGATCTGCAGCGATGCAAAGTGCCCCGATGGAATTATCACCGCTGCCGATGGTGTTCCGACCAGCAAGAACAACCAGGAAGTGCCGGTGCAGAACGCAGGCCGCATTTATGTGGACAACGACAAGAACGGTTTCTACGACCGCGATGGCGATGGCCGCATGGACTCTACTTCGCTCGGCTTCGAAACCCCGATTACCGAAGAAGACCTCAAGAAGATGGACATTACCTTCTACTGGCTCGACAGTGATGGCGAACTGGTTGAAATCAAGCCGAACCTCGCTGACCTGACTCTCTCGGAAGGCGGTACGCTGCTTGGTTTTGCGCTCGATCCTGAGAAATATGATATTATGCCGATGCTGACGGGTATTGACAAGTCTTACTCGAAGGACGGCAAAATCGAATACGGCTATGCTTCTATCAGCAACAAGGTGTCTGTCGACGGTAAGGAAAACAAGGAAGAAAATCTGTACGGCATGAACGACTACATGGCGCCGGTCATTTCGTCGACCTTCCTGAATCCGGAATCGTTCCAGATGATGGAACCGGATAAGTTCAAGGTGACCTTCTCCGAAGCGATGGATAAGAAGAACGTGAACCTTTCGGACGATTGCCTTGCATTCTATGTCGATGGCGCCTGGGTGCATTACAGCTTGAGCTCTTCGGAATGGAGCGAAGACGGTCGCGAATTGATTCTGTACATGGAAGCGGGCGAAGATCTTGCTACCCGCATGAATCCGGCTGATTCCGTGCGCTTCGATAACTTTACGAATGGCCTCGTGGACAAGAAGGGCAACAAGGTTTCGGAACTTTCGCCTGCTGTCATGGTTGAAGGCGACCCGCGCGTGATCATGAAGACGAATTCCTTTGCCGACTTGAACAAGGCTGAAGAATTGAATGAACGCGCCAAGCCGTTCACGATTGACCATGTGAAAGATACCAAGGCCGCTTCGGACCAGTCTTCTTTGGGCGTGCTTATGGATATCGGTTTCTCGACCATCATGGGTAAGGATTCCGTCGGCGTAATCACTCCCGATATGGAAAATATTGGCCTTCATTGGGAACTGTATGTGTACACCAATCTGGGCGGATATGTCGGCGGGGCCTCTGGCCGTATCGCTTGCGATGATCCGTTCTTCGAAGGCAACTGTCTTGAAAATCCGGACAAACTTTATGTCCGTTGGAATATGCGCGCCGACAATGGCCGCAAGGTGGGCGTAGGTATTTATCTTGCAAAGTTTAGAATTAAAGTTTATGGAGCAAAGGAAGATTTTACGGTTGAAAGAATCTTTAGATGGGGCATCTCTGCAAAGAGGTCTAAATAAGGAATCTTTCCGAGGGTAAGAACATGAGAAAAACAATTAAATACCTGTCAATACTTATGTTGTCTGCGGTGGCCGCTTCTGCCGCGGATATTGAAATTCCTGCCCCGGAAAATCCGGCGACAGGTATTTGGATTCAGCAGATCGGCGATATCGTGCCGCACGCTGCGACCAAGGCGACTCTGTACTATACGAAGTTTAGACAGAGCGATCGTGTCAAGAGCATCAGCTACCAGTACGATGGTGCGGGTTACTTGCTCATGAAACCGTCTGACAAGAAGACGCTTTGTACTACTTCGGATGGCATGGTCGGTGCCGATGGTATTGCTCACCACCCCGATGGTGACTTGCTGGTGGCTGCCCAAGGTCCCAATATCCATAAGGTGAGTAAGACCGCGAAAGATTCAAACAAGGTGTGCTTGATCAAGACGTCTAAGCCGCATCAGGATCAGAAAACGGAAGGTTTTTGGCATTTGATGATGGATCCGAAGGGCGATTGGTTGTGGGCATCGGGTATCCCGGGATATCTTTATCGCTTTTCAACAGTAAAAGACTCCACCATTTCCAGTTTTGGAAGTACTGGCTATAAGGTTGAGCTTGATGCTAAAGGCCCGCGCCGTAAAGACGATAAATTGACAACTTTGATTTGGGATGGCGAAGGCCACGCCTTCTTTACCTATTCTGATTATAAAGGTGGTGGATGCGAAAAAATCACAAATAATGACTTTGCCTATTGCTCTGATGACGAAAAGAAGAAGCAAAATGCAAAAGCGTATTTTGGCATAATTACCGATACGACTTGGACTACGGTTACCAATGCTAATAAGTCGACGATTGGTGGTAAGGTTGGTGAAAAGGTCATTACGAAACTGGGTACCAAGATTGTGATTGACTCGCTCGAAGGTGCGCATGGTGGTGCCTACGATCCGTACTCCAAGACGATCTTTGTGTTCGGTGGTGCACGTATTGTGCAAATCAGGCCTTACTTTAGTATGCATGGCGATAAATCGGTATTCGATTCGGCCAAGGTGGTCGCATCGATTGATATGCGTAAATACTTCTTCCTTGAAACGTTCGCGAATATGCCGAAGCCGAGAACTCAGGATGGTTCGTCGATTAATGACTGGATTGGTTGGCGACTGGACCAGGGAACGACCGATGGCTACGGCCACTTGTTTGTGGCGTCCAATACGGGTCACATGGTCTTTGTGGACTATGCGGCGAACCCGAACAAGTTGATTAACGACAATGTGCTTGTTCATGTGCAGTGGGTGGATAACTTCCTGGATGACCTTGCTCCGCTTTCTGGTGTGGGCGTGGTTCGTGAAGGTGGCCACACGAGCGAAGACGAAGAAATTTCGAGCGATTCTCAGAGTAGCTCTTCGTTGGTGGAATACCATGAATCTTCTAGCAGTGCCAAGTCCAGCAGCTCCGGCAATAACGGTAATTCCAGCAGCGGAACGAACTTGAGCTCTGGCGGTAATAATGGCGGAAGCTCGGGTAGCAACGGTACAAGCTCTGCTGGCGGCAACGGTAGCAGTGGTAACGACGGCACCAGTAGCGGTGGAAACAATTCCAGTTCTGACAGTAACGGTGGAAGTTCCGGTAGCAACGGTACAAGCTCTGCTGGCGGTAGTAACGGTAGCAGTGGCAACGATGGCACCAGTAGCGGTGGAGAATCTGGCTTGAGCTCCGATAGTAACGGTGGCAATGGTTCTTCTAGCAGCCAGGGCGGCAATGGCGGCTCTAGCAATAGCATTGGACTTTCTAGTGGCGGAAATGGCAACGGCGACGATGTCGGTGACAAGTCTTCTTCTAGCAAGAAAAACGGCTACGGTGACGACGAAGGCGATGTCTCTAGTTCTTCCAAGAAGTACTACGGCGCCGAAGACTACGATGACGGCGACGATGACGGGCTCGATATGTACCCGACCGTGGAACGCTTTGAAAAGGGTGACTCGATTGTCGCTAAGACTGTGACCTTGCTTCCGACGGAACCGGATCCGAATGATCCGAAGGTCATCAAGATTAATGGCAACAGTTATAAGTTGAGCAACGATCCCGATGGTATTGAAATGAACCTGCACTATAATGCTGGTTTGGATTCTGCCAAGGTGGGCGACGTGATTGCGATTACCTTGGATCCTGAAAAGGTCAAGGAATACTTTAACAATCCGGATTCCCTGAAGGTAGTCTCGAACAACGATATCAAGCTGATTGACCCGAGCAACGGCGAAAAGACGACCTACCTTGAAATGAATGCCGATGGCTCTGTCACCATTTTCGTGACGGCTGATCAGGTGGTCAAGGGTGGTTCTATCAAGGTGTTCGGTGGTAACGAAATGGTTATTATCGACAACATCAACTTCTACGATCCGATTCCGGATGTGCAAAAGGGTTACATCAAGGATACCGATGGCGATATGGCCTTGGATTATGTGGAAATCGTCTTGAGCGATACCTTGTCCAAGAACTATGATCTGGACGGCGTCCAGTTGGTGGTCAACGGAAAGACTTACGACTGCGTTAATCCGGATCTTAGCGGAAATCGCATATTTGTCGATGTAAGCAACTTGAGCCTGCCGGGTGTGGGTAAGTTCCCGGACGATGCAAAGGCACTTGTTTCGTATGTCGATAAGAACTCGGGTGCAACCTATGTGCGCGAAGCGTCCCTTGTCGAAGTGGGTAACAACGTGATTAAGGATGCGTATGCAATTCGCAATGCAAACGGAATGGATTCTCTGTTCATCCAGTACAATATCGATCTGTTCCCGGTCGATGTAAGTATGCCTGAATTGTTGGTCCAGCTCAAGCAAGATGCGAAGCGCTTTGACTTCGACCTGGATCAGATCAAGAAGGTCTACATGCCGGCCAAGGATATCGTTATCCTGGTGGGTAAGGACTTCAAGCTGAAGGGTAGCTATAAGGACAGTGTGTCACTCCACCCGATGGCGACGTTCACCTCTCTGCCTTATATTACATCGGATGAATACGAACGCGAAGTTCCTGTAAAGGTGGTTGACCGATTCCCGCAGGCTAAGAATGTGGAATACTGGGATACCGATGGTGATGGCGTTCTGGATCAGATTGTTACGGTGTTCGACAAGAAGTTGACGAAGGCCGACATTGACGAATCCCTGTACATGTCGTTCCCGTGGTACAGCTATCGCGGCATGATGATTCAGCTTCAGGCTCAGCCGGCAGATATGAAGATCGACCCGGATGATTCTACGCGCGTCATATGGAATGTGTTCTCGACGACGAGACTTGCCTCCGGTGTGACAAGCATTAGCGATGAACTGCCGCAGGCCAATGTCTATACTTACTACAAGATCTTTGGCGAAACCTTCGTGAACGAAGGCGTGGCACCGCTTGTAGACAAGATGTCTCCGATCGTGTCGAGTGCAACGCTCAACTACGGCAGAAAGGCCGATACACTTGTAATCATGTTCTCGGAACCGGTTCTTTCGAAGGATCTCAAGGGTACCGATTACTTCTCGTACATTCATGGCGAAGAGGTCATCGAGCTGAACCCGACAAGAATCGACTGGTCTTCTGACGGATATTCCGCTAAGCTTGTGTTCAACGGTAGCGACGGAACGATTATGCCGGGCGACTCCCTGATGATTCGCAAGGGCGCGAAGGATGCCATCAAGGATAACTACGGTAATAATGCCGGCGAAAATCCGCAGTCTGTCATTATCGGCGGTCTCTTGAATCACCTGGTCGAAGCCACGAATATGGGTAGCTTTGACTTGAATGATGACACTCCGAGGGAAGATGCTGATGGTAAGACCTATACCTTGCAGACTGTAAGTTCGGTGAACCTGCGCTATGTGCCGGGTACCACGACCAAGGAAGACATGGAGAAGGAAGGTGCGCTTGGACAGTTGGTGCAGCTTGGCGAACGCTTTGTCCCGCAGCTTCTTGACCGTGCACAGGTTTCTGCAGATGGTTCTTACGATCCGTCGGTACTTGATTCCTTGAAGCCCGAAGATGTGTATATCTCGTTCATCGTGAACTACTTCGATCACTTGGGCCAGTATGTGAACGACACCATCATCACGGTGCCTTGCGAAAGCCCGAAGTTCGGCGGTAACTGCCTTGAGACCGACAAGAAGGTCTTTGTGAACTGGAACTTCAAGGATCACAAGGGTCGCTTCGTGGGAACCGGCGTGTACAACGTACAGTTCAAGATGGTGGTCCGCTACGAAGACAAGAAGATTGTCGAAGAGATCAAGGACAAGTGGGGCGTCCGTCGCAAGAAACATAAGAAGTAGCATTGAGCACGGGCTTCGCCCTTTGAGGTGTGAGCCCGGGTGCAAAGCACCCTATGGGTAGAATATGAAAAAACATTCAGCTATTGCTGAATGTTTTTTTATCTCAAAGCCCAAAGCTCCCGAAGGGAGCGAGCTCGTAGCTCATACCTCTTATTTGTTGATAGCAGCCAAGAATGCGTCCTTCTTGTCTTGGAGGAATTCCTTGCTGTTGTACTTGCGGATACGGCGGAGAGCCTGGTCGCGCAACTGACGGACACGTTCGTGAGAGATGTTCATGGATTCGCCCACTTCGCGAAGAGTCTGCGGAGCTTCTTGGTTGATACCGAAGATACCGGTAATCACCTTAGCTTCGCGTTCCGGAAGCTGTTCCATGAGGTCACGAGCCAAAGCTTCGACGCTCTGGATTTCAGATTCGTTTTCCGGGTTCGTTGCGGTGCCATCGGGGAGCACTTCGGCATAGGTTGCCTTAGAGTCTGCCTTGAGCGGGCTGTCGAACGAAACACCGCGCTGACCGATCTGGATAAGTTCGCGAATTTCTTCGTTGATTTCCTTACCGCGGCTCTGTTCGTGCAAAGCCTTACGCACGCGGAGGTGCTGGTTAGCCGGCAAGCGGATCAGGTTACCCTGTTCGTTAATGGCGCGAGTAATATAAGCCTTAATCCACCACACACCGTAACTAATGAACTTAAGACCACGAGTGTGTTCAAAGGATTCGATAGCACGTACAAGACCCATGGCGCCTTCGCTCACCAAGTCCGGCAGCGGAATCGGGCAACCACGGTATTGAATAGCGACTTTCAAAACGAAACGCATGTTAGCAGAAATCAGCTTTTTACGGGCGATCTTGTCGCCTTCTTTAGCTTTCTGGAACAGAATCTGCTCTTCTTCACGAGAGAGGGGAGCTGTGCGTCTAATATCTTCGAGGTAACGTTTTAGAGTAGTATCGGTAGAATCAATATGCATTTTATAACCTTACATCCTTAATATCGTATTTTTTTAAGCAAGATGCGTGCCAAAAGTGTAAAAAATTTGCAAAGTGTATCAAATTTCCCGTATATTGTCACACTTTTATGATTTTTGTCCTTAAATTTAGAAAAATTGTCTTTGATTTTCAACTATTGTCGTAAAAATATGACAAATCGGTGCTGTGTGGGAAAACCCCACGGACATAGCGCGCTTGTTTTTTCGGAATTTTATCGGGTTCTTAAGGGCAGAGCCCTTAGGCGGAGCCATGGCTTGCACCAGGGGAAGGCATTCCCCATTTCAAAAATTTCATATAAAATTTCGTATATTTTACACGCTATGTCTATTAAAGAACCTGATCAGTCTGTCTGGAACAGATTTTGGCAACAGAAGAACGATATGGACAAGGTTTATCCTTCGTCCCCGTCTGTGTTGAATACGATTAAGAAGAATTTTAAGCTCGAAGGCCTCAAGGTTTTGGAAGTGGGTGCCGGTACCGGTCGCGATAGTGCCGAACTGGCCCGCTTGGGTGCCGACGTCTACGTGCTCGATTACGCCGAAAACAGTTTGAAAATTGTGGACGCCATTCGCGCGAAAGATAACCTTTACGATAACCTGAAGCTTGTGCGTGGCGATGCGTTCAAGGCTCCGTTCCCGGATTGCACTTTTGACTTGGTGTTCCATCAGGGTCTGGCCGAACACTTCAAGGATTCGCTCCCGCTGATCAAGGAAAACTACCGCATTCTAAAGCATGGCGGTCATTGCCTGTGCGACGTGCCGCAGACCGTTCACCCGTACACCGTTATCAAGCATATTTTGATTGCGATGGATAAGTGGTTTGCCGGTTGGGAAAAGCAGTTCACCATGCCGCAGCTCAAGAAGCTCATGACCGATGCGGGCTTTGAATGCGTTTACGATTATGGCGACTGGATGCGCCCGAACCTGTTCTACCGCATTGTGCGCGAAGTGGGCTTCAAGGTGGGCGTAGAACTGCCGAAGTATCCGCTGCAGGGTTCTGCTTACCAGAAGGTCAAGGACAAGATTCTTGATTCTCTCGAAAACAATTCGCTTATGCACTACACGCAGTTGTGCATTGGAGTCTTGGGCAAGAAGCCCTAGCCGATGAACATCCTTGTAGTTAATTACCGCGACCGGATGCACCCCGCCGCAGGGGGCGCCGAAAAGCACCTTCACCGTATTTTCTCCCAGATTGTTGAAGCGGGGCACAAGGTTGTGCTCTTTACGACGGCGTTTGCCGGCTGCAAGGCCCGCGAGACGGTCGATGGTATCGAGGTGATTCGCAAGGGTGGCGATTTGCTGTTTCAGCTCACGGTGGCGATGAATATCCGCAAGCTGGACCGTGAATTCAATTTCGATGTGGTGGTCGAGGACTTGAACAAGCTTCCGCTGTTTACGCCGTTCTTGACCAAGAAGCCCGTGGTAGTGCAGATGCACCACTTGTGGCGTAGCTCCATTTTCCATGAGGCGGCATTCCCGATTGCCTTTATGGTGTGGGCGTTCGAATGCATTATTCCGTGGTTCTACCGCAAGCAGCCGTTTGTGGTGGTGAGCCCGAGCACCAAGTACGAACTGGAAGAAATCGGAATTAGCGAAGATCGCATCTCGGTGATTTATAATGGCTCTGACGATGTGGATCCGTCGCAGGTCGTGGCGACCGAAGGCGTGCCGAGTACGCCGTACTTTTTGTGGCTTTCGCGCGTGCACCGCTACAAGGGAATTTGGACGGCGCTCGAGGCGTTCGAAGAATTTGCCGAGAACGAAAACCACCCCGATGTAAAGCTTGTGGTGGCAGGCGACGGTCCGCTCCTGAAAAAGATTCCGGCGTGGCTCAAGGAACGCGGGCTTACGGAACGTGTTGAACTTTTGGGATTTGTAACGCCGTCAAAGAAACGCGCCTTGTTGCAGAAAGCGGTGGCGCTCTTGCAGACGAGCTACAAGGAAGGTTGGGGCCTCACGGTAGTGGAGGCTGCAAGGCTTGGAACGACGACGATTGCAAGCGATGTGCCGGGGCTTCGCGATAGCGTTAGAAACGGCGAAACGGGACTCTTGTTCCCAGTGGGGGATTTTCATACTTGTGCGTCCGAAATGGACAGGCTTTATAGCGACGACGATTTGCGCACGAGACTTTCGGCGGCGGCAAAAAGCTATGCGGGCGAGTTCCGCTGGGACATTGCAGCCGAGAAGACTCTCGATCTTTTGCAGGACGCCGTTATAGAGCGACAAGTGGGGGGAGGAAATGAGTAAAATGAATGGTCGGCTTAAGTCGGCGTTGATTTTTTGTCTGAAGCTGGTCGTGACTGCGGTACCGGCCTACTTTGTGTACCGAAACATCGTGATGGCGCCTGACTGGAGCGTCGATGACTTGTACACGCTGTTCAGTACGCATAGCGTTTGGCCTTTGATTGTTGCACTTTTGTGCCTTGGCCTTTCGAACTTTACGGCGTGCTTGCAATGGAAACTTTTGCTTGAAAAGCAGAACGTGAAGCTTGGCTATGGGCATTTGCTCAAGCTTTATTATGTGGGGCTTTTCTTCAACAACTTTATGCCGGGCAATGTGGGTGGCGATGCCAAGAAGGTTTATGACATCCGCATGCAGGGTGGTCAGGATTCCGTGGGCGCTGGGCTTACGGCGACCTTCTTTGATCGCCTTTACGGGCTGTTCTTTATTACGCTGTTTGCGCTTGCGATGGGCCTTCTGTTCTTTATGCACGACGAAGCGCAACGCTCGTTTATGTGGCCCTCGGTTTGGATTTTCCTTGGGTTCTGTGCGCTGTTTGCCGCCCTTTGCAGCCGTAGGCTCGGGCGCTTGTTGTGCAAGGTGCTCACGAAGATTTTCCCGAAGAAGATTAACGAACGCCTGATCCACATGTTCGAACGATTCCAGCAATTCCGTTCGGTAAAGCTTTTGGCGTCTATTAACTTGCTTTCGGCGGTGACTCAGGGCCTTCGAATTTTGGTGCATTATTTTTGCGGAATCGCGGTCGGCGTGGACCTTTCGATTTCGTGGTACTTTTACTACATCCCGCTGGTTGCAATCGTGAGTGCGCTCCCGATTTCGATTGGCGGTTTTGGCCCGCGTGAACTTTTGGCGCAGTCGCTTTTTGCACGTGCCGGTGTGCCTGGGCTTGAATCGGTGGTGATTCAGTTGCTTGCTTACTTTGTGAGCTTGGTGCTGAGCCTGTTCGGTGCATTCGTGTTTTTGCTCGGCGGAACGCCGGTGACAAATACGCCTGTTGCAAAGACGGAAGGCGAACCGAAATAATTCGACGGCGCAGGCCTTGAGGGCGTGCGACGGTTTTTAGATAGCGGTGGCGATTTACATGTACTTCGCCCCATTCCATAAGAGGCGTTATGGACGCCGAAGAAATCCTGAAAGGGTTGAATTCTGATCAGCGTGCGGCGGTGCTGCACGACCATGAACGAGGTGCGCAACTTTTGATTTTGGCGGGGGCCGGCTCGGGCAAGACTTCCGTCTTGACCAAGCGAATCCAGTATAGGATTCTTTGCGGTGTAGAACCTGAAAAAATATTGGCGCTGACTTTCACCGCAAAGGCCGCCGCCGAGATGCGGGAACGTGTGCAAAAGCTTTTCCCGAATGCGGGCGTGCGATTGTGTACGTTCCATTCGCTTGCGCTGCATATGCTGAAGTGCAAGGTGCCGAATGAAGCTGGCGGCGAATGTCCGGCTTATGAACTCTTGGGCTTCAAGAAAATGCCTGTGCCGACAGAATCGTCGGAACGTGAATTTTCGCAGGCGCTTTCGAAGCTCAAGTTGAAGGTCAAGGTGTCGCGGGAGAACTTGTTTTCGGACTGCTACGGTGCGGCGGTGTCGGCGAAATTGCTACCGCTCCGTGAAGCCGTTCTAGAATCGGGCCAAGTCGTTTTTGAAGACTTGATATATTCGGCGATACAATTGCTCGAAACCAACGAGACTGCTCGGGATTACTTTCGCGAACAATGGAAAGAAATCCTGGTGGACGAATACCAAGATATAAATCCCTCGCAGTACCGCTTGGTGAAAGGCTTGCTCGGCGAACGAAAGCAACTGTTTGTCGTAGGCGATGACGACCAAGCTATTTACGGATTCCGCGGCGCCGATATCGGAAACATCGAACGCTTTTGCGAAGACTTCAAGGAATCGACTCAAATTCGCCTGGAATGGAATTACCGTTCGGTGCCGAATGTACTGTACTTGGCGAATGACATTTTCAAGAATAAGCCGATTCATTTGCGCAAGATGCTTCGTGCCGGTAACTTGAACGGCTCCGGTGGAAATCCGCTCTATAAGGAAAATCGAAAACCTGAAATCTGGAAATCCGATAACCCTGTCGAAGAAATCCAGAAGATTGTCGTGTCGATCAAGGAACTGCGCGAAGGCTACGACCTTGCGTGGAAAAATTTTGCAATTCTGGTTCGCTACAACAGGCAACGCCTTTACTATGAGCAGGCTCTTCGCGATTATAACATTCCGATTGCGGGCGATGTGGTGACGGATGCGGGCGAGATGGAAGATGGGACTGCAGCGTCCGAGGTGACGGTTGAAGACGGGGTGCATATTGAAACGGTGCATGCATCCAAGGGACTCCAGTATGCGGTGGTATATTATGCGGGCTTGTGCGAAAAACTCACTCCCGGAGAATGTACCGGTGACCGCAAGGCCCGAAAACGCCAGCTAGATGAGGAACGAAGGCTTTATTACGTGGGGGTAACCCGTGCCGAGGCCTGCTTGTTTTTGTTATATTGCAAGCGTAGATTCTGGAAAGGTAAATTGCGAAGGTTTCGGCGTTCGAGATTTTTGCCTAAGGAATCAAAAAATTATTCGGTAGCGTTTATGCCTGTAATCTTGTTTAAAATCTATGTCGTGGTAGCCGTGCTGGGGTATATGCTTTTTTATATCCTGACGCTCCCGTTTACGACGCTTTATTACGGAAAAAATTTTGATGCATGGTTAGACCGTAAGATTCAGGATTTTTCAAGATACTGCATGAAAGTGCTGCGCGTAGACTTGACGATTGAAGATCAGGCGCAACTCGGCAAAGTCGATTGGAGCCGCCCGGTGTTCGTTGTCGGGAACCATAATTCGTTTGCGGATATTCCGATTGTCTTTTTGGCTCTCCAGAAGACCGTGGGTTTTGTTGCGAAAAAGTCGCTCGGTCGTATTCCGTTCTTGCATTTTTGGATGCTCAAAATCGGTTGTGTCTTGGTGAACCGCGAAAAGGGCGGTGCTGCCAAGGCGGTGCGCCAGGCAGTTTCTGAAAGAGGAAACTCGGCACGCGTGTTTATATTCCCCGAAGGCACCCGTAGTAAGACTGGTGCGCTTGGAACCTTCAAAAGTGGCGTATTCCGCTTTGCCTGCGAAAACGATGCCATAATGCTCCCGCTTGTCATCAAGGGCTCGGGCCCCGTGTGGGAACGCCGTAAGGATACCAAGCGTTGCAAGGTGAGCGTGAAGGTGCTTGCTCCGATCGATGTTCTGGAGTGTCGCAAGGAAAACGAAAAGTTTGACCCCAAGGTTCACATGCTCCCCATGGTCCACAAGATAATGGAGGATGCCCTGTGATAGGTGTGTTCGATTCGGGCTTTGGTGGACTTACCATTCTCAGAAACCTGCAGAAGGCGCTCCCGCAGTACGACTACCTTTACTTGGGCGATAACGCTCGCGCTCCTTATGGCTCGCGCACGTTCGAAACAATTTTCCGCTATACGCTGCAGGCGGTTCGCGAACTGTTCAGCCGCGGCTGCCCTTTGGTGATTCTTGCTTGCAATACGGCGTCGGCGAAGGCGCTCCGTAGCATTCAGCAGGATGTTCTGCCGTATGAATTCCCGGACAAGCGCGTGCTCGGCATTGTGCGACCCACCGCCGAAGAAATCGGCAAGTTCAGCAAGTCGGGGCATATCGGCATTTTCGGGACGGCGGGTACGGTTTCGTCGGGCAGCTATCTGATTGAAATCAACCATTTTTACCCCGAGCTGCACGTGACTCAGCATGCTTGCCCCATGTGGGTGCCGCTGGTCGAATATGGCGAAAGGGAATCCGAAGGAGCCCGATTCTTTGTCAAGAAGGATGTGGACGCCCTGCTTGCCCAAGATCCGGATATCGATACGGTCTTGCTCGCCTGTACCCATTACCCGCTCTTGGAGGGGGCAATCCGTGCCGCTCTCCCCGAAAAGGTGAGGTTGGTGTTTCAGGGGGATATCGTGTCCGAAAAGACGGTGGACTACCTGAAGCGTCATCCCGAGATGGATGCCCGCCTTACAAAAAATGGAAAAACCCGTTTTTTGACCACCGATACCGCGAAATTCTTCGAAAAAGGGGCATCGCTCTTTGGAATGACCGGTTTTTCGGCCGAGTCAGTTACCTTTTAGCTTATAAATTTGTATCTTGCATATTGAAAATAAGCAACGGACTGCCATAAGTAGTCCGATTGTAAGATTTATATAAAAAGGGGACCCCGGACCAAAAATTCGGGGTTCCCAAAGTTTAACCTAACTAGAGTGGATGACAAATGCCTAAAACACAGATCAATCTCGAAGGTTGGCAGGATTACCGCGGCAACGCTGCCGGTAGCTTGCTCTACGTCGAAACCAGCCACCAGTCCGAAATGCCGGTCCGCGACCAGCTCAACGAAAACGGCAAGGGTTTCCTCTATGAACCCAACTACGAAACCAGCACCTACGGTTTGATGAGCTGCTACAACGTGAAGGCGATTAATGCAATCCTCAAGGCAAAGAGCCGCTACATTCTGTTCGGCACCCGCTACGAAGGCCTGAGCGATTCTGAACTCCGCAACAAGTACCTGATTATGGGTTACATGCGCATCGATAAGATCAAAGATGTGCGTACCCGCCACATCCAGCGCTACATGGCTAATCCGGAACTCCAGGAACCAGAATGCATGCAGATGGAACACAACTGGGCTGTCTATGGCCCGATGCGCTTTGTGTCCATGAACGACGCCTTTGTGGTGACCGACGAAATCCTCAAGGAATGGGGCTATCGCGGACACGCAAGCCGTCAGCTCAAGGCCGTGTTCAAGAAGGAACATCTGGAACAGATTCTTTCTTACCTTGATTCCAAGGACGACATGATCGACGAATACATCGCAACGGTCGACGAATACAAGGAAGCTCTCGAAGAAGGCTAATTGAGTTGCTGAAGCAACAAAAAAAAGGCGGGCTAAAGCCCGCTTTTTTTGTTATGTGGAATGAGGAATGTGGGATGTGAGATGAGCTGTTTTAGAGTTTCATCTCACATCAATCATTTCACATTATTTCTTGATGGCCTTTACGGTCGAGGACTTGGTCTTCATGAGGTACATACCCTGGCGGAGGTCAAGGCGGAGCGTTCCGTCAGCATTGAGGGCTTGACCCTTGATGCCGCTCCATACGAGGTTTCCGTTCAGGTCGAAGACTTTCGCCGGGGCGAAGCGGTCATTGACGGCGAACTTCGGAGCCTTTGCGATACCGGACGAGGTGCAGCCCGTAGCGACAATCTTTGCGATGTAGATTCCGGTAGCGTCGCTGTTGAAGTGCAGGGCGGTAGAGCCGTTGTCGCCTTCTTTTTCAAGATCCACCGTGGTTTCGCTCCAGGTGTTTGCGGCGGCGGTACGGCCATACTGGTAGTCAACCCAGCTGCCACCGTTTGCGGCACCCACATTCACGTAAGCATTGGAATTGTCCTGGCTGCGCATGGTAATCACCAGTTCGGAGCAGCTTGCCAGTGCGGCGGCGCCTTCTTCGCTGATGTTCACGAGCTGGCTCTTGTAGCCGCATTCAGCCTGTTCGCAACCGGCGAGCGGTACGCTTACATAACCTGTAATGCCGTCGAGTTCGCCGGCTTCGTAAGTCACGGCGCCGAGGTCGTCGCTCATGGTCTGCCAGGTGGAAACATCGTTAGTGGTGGAGTAGTCAAGAATCACAACGTCTGCTGCCGGGACAATGACCGGTTCAGTGTAGTTCGGGTCGGTGGTTTCGTCTTGGCAGGCGGCGACGGTCGAGGCGGCGGCCGTCTTGGTAAGAACGAGTGTCGTTACCGAGCGGGCCGGGAGCATGTAGCAGCTGGCAATGGTGATGTTCTTGCTCTTGAAGCCATTTTCCTTGGACTGCACGGCGGTTGCGACGTTCATGCCGCTGATTGCCGGAGCGTCAAGCTTGATGGCGGTCTTGCCGGTGTTGATGACAACCACGGAAACGGAGTCGCCAGAGGCGCTTGCGAATGCAACTGTTTTGAGTGCGCTCTCGGTGGTGGTCGCGGAGATGGCCTTCCAGCCCGGATTTACGAACTTGGAGTAATGACGCATGGCGTGGTATTCAGGGCCGATGACGATTTCGTCTTTCTTGCAGCTGCCCCAGCCTTCGGTGCAAACGCCGATGAGCTGACCGGTGCCGTTACCCCAGAAGAGTTCCCAAGCGATATAGCCGCCGAGCTGGCCATCGGTAAAGCCGACCTGCATAATGTGGGCAAGGCCCACCATGTCTTCTTCGCGGGTCTTGTCGAGCATGTTGCAGAATTCGGTCATGATAATCGGTTTGCCCTTGCCGCCGTAAGTAGAACCGATCGCCTTCATGGACTTACGGAAGTTTTCGGGAGCGAGATAGTTGTTGCCGGAGTTGTCGTTACCATCGCCTGCGTGATACAGGTGGTAGGCGTAACCGTCCAGCTTGCTGTCGTCCAGTTCCTTGGCGTACTTTTCAAAGTTGCTGTAGCCGATGCCGAGCGGTTCCGGTCCGAGAATCTTGGTGGTGCCCTTCACGGCGTCATAAACGGCGTTCAAGGCTTCTTTGTAACCAGCCAGTTCGCTTGTTTCGGTGGGCTCGAAGAGGGTTTCTTCGTAGTCGGCATTCATGTCCGGTTCGTTCTGAATGCTGATGTAGTCGGGCGTAATGCCGGCTGCCTTGTAGGTCTCGATGCTCTTTTTCCACCAATTGGCGAAGTCTGTGTATGCGTAAGAACCGTAGGCGTCGCCGCTGACCTTTTTCAGAGAGTTGTCGGACTTGCTAGAGCCTGCGCTACCGTTCACGCTGCCGCTCGGCTTGAGGCTGCCCGGAGCGGACCAGCTAGACATTTCAATTTTGACGTGGTCGCCGAGGCGCTGCTTGGCGGCTTGCACGATGGCAATGTCATCTTGGCTTACCTTGGCTGTGTCTGCCTGGAGCCAGTTGCCCACGCGCAAAAGCGAAAGGTTGAGGCCGGTAAAAGCGGTGTCAAAAAGTGCTTGCTTGTTTTGATCGGCAAGTGCTGTAATCCAACTCTGGTAATAAACAGAGCCGCCACCGAAACCGACAATTTCTTGTTTGGTTGCAGTCGGGTCGACGGTAATAGTGGCAGCGGAAGCGATTGTGGCTGCAGCGAGGGCTGCAGTAGAAAGTTTTTTCATCATAACACAACTCCAAATTTTGGTTGAAGATAGCTTTATTTTTCGGTTCTGTTCACCCTAGAATTGTAAAAAAGAAAAAGGAAAATACGGCGTGTTCATGAAGAATGCAATTTTAGGGGTGTATTGTTCCATATTGTAAGTTTTTGGGTATATTTAGGGCGATGAAAAAAGAAAAACAGAAGGCGACGGACACTGTTCCATTGAATCTTGTGACGGTGAAACATGAAACACCGTCGTCGTTTCGCCTTGATGAACCGGGAACATGGCCTGTGGTCGTGCAGTTTTTGCTGTACCCCAAAACGCTTGGGGGTGCGCGTTTTGTTCCGTTCCGACTGTTGCTTGTGATTGCGATGATTTTCTTTACCATACAGTTGATGCGCGAAGGGTACGATGCTTGGATTGCGCAGTATTTGCATTGCCTGAATTTGCCGGTGCACGAAACGGGACACTTGGTGTTTTCAATTTTCGGAAATCGTGTGTTGCATTCGCTAGGCGGTTCGTTGTTCCAGATTATCATGCCGCTCGTATTCTGCTTTGCGCTTTGGATTAAACCGCGCGATATTCTTGGCGCGTCGGTGGCGCTTTGGTGGGCATTTGAAAACTTTATTGACGTGGCCGTCTATATTGAAGATGCTTTGCCTATGAAACTGATGCTGATTAGCGGTGGTACGGGAGCCGAGGCTCCGTATGGTTTTCATGACTGGAATTTTATTCTGTCAGAAATGGGATTGTTGCTCAAGTACGATACGATTGCAAACGCCGTGTATGCCGCGGGCTATGCGGGAATGTGGCTTTGCGTGCTGTGGGGTGGCTGGAGCCTATTTTACTACTGGTTTTACCAGCGAAATGTTGACTAGATTTTGCTGCAGATAGGGCAGTTTTCAGGCTTGTGCCCGAGGGCCTTGCAGTAAGTGCGCCCGAACAGAATGATTTGAAGGTGACGCTTTTCCCATTCATTTTCGGGGAAGATTTTCTTGAGGTCTTTTTCGGTTTGTTCAACTGAAGATCCGTCGGAAAGTCCCCAGCGCTTGGCGAGGCGGTGAATGTGCGTGTCCACCGGGAAGGCGGGAATCTTGAACGCATGAATCATCATGACGCTGGCTGTCTTGTGGCCCACGCCGGGGAGTGCTTCAAGTTCTTCGAAGGTTTGCGGAACTACGCTGTTATGTTTTTCGACAAGAATCTTGGACAGATTGAAAATGTTCTTGCCCTTGGTAGTCGAAAGGCCGCAGGGCTTGATGATTTCGGTGATTTTATCGACGCCGAGTTTCACCATATCTTTGGGCGTTTTGGCTTTCTTGTAAAGTTCCTTGGTCACCTGGTTTACGCGGAGGTCGGTGCATTGCGCACTCAACACGACTGCGACCAGGAGCGTGTAAGGATCAGAGTAATCAAGCGGAATCGGCGGGTCGGGAAGCAACTCGTCGAGTGTCTCGCTGATGAATTTTATCTTATCAGCTTTTTTCACTTAGAAAATCTCTCGTCTTTCGTCTGTAGGCGCTTGCGCCGTTCTTTTGTCTATTTATTCACAGTCGCGCGTGAAGTCTTGCTGCATGTTGAAGCTAGGCATTTCATCGTCCGGATGGCCGACTTCGACGGCGGGGACGCCAGCGTAAGTCGTATGCGGCGGAACGTCTGTCACGACTACGGCGCCTGCACCAATCTTGGCACCATCGCCAATGTGAATGTTGCCGAGCAACTGAGCGTGCGCACCGAGCATCACACCATTACCGATTTTCGGGTGACGGTCGCCGGTTTCCTTACCGGTACCACCGAGGGTCACGCCATGCAAGAAACTCACGTTGTTGCCGACCACGGCGGTTTCGCCAATCACAATGTTGGTGGCGTGGTCAATCAAGAGACCATGACCGATTTTGGCTGCCGGGTGAAAGTCCATGCCGAACTTGCGGCTCACAATGCTCTGGATCATCTTGGCCGGGAATGAACGGCCTTCAAGCCACAAGGCGTGTGCGGCGCGATAGGCCTGCAAACCCTGGAATCCCTTGAAGAACAGGAGTGGTTCCAAGTAGCTGGTGCAAGCGGGGTCGCGAAGGACGGTTGCATGCAAGTCCTTACATGCGCAAATTAAAAGTTCGGGGTATTTCAAATAAAGAATGTCGAACATCTTTTCGAGCTCGGCGCGGTCCATGACTTCGCCTGCGAGCTGACATGACAGCGTAACCGAAAGCATCGCGGCAAAGTCCTTACAGTTCAGGACCTGCTCGGTGAGCATGAGTACCGAAAGCGGTTCGTCGTGAACCAACTTCTCGGCTTCTTTTCGGATCGCTTGTTCTATTTCTTCGATGTTCATTTTTTGGCCTTGTCTTTCGCGTCGTCTTCGTCATCCAAAGTGGGAATTACCTTGTTTTCACGGCACAGATTTTCTTCGCGAATTTTGAAGGTGAAGTCGACGAGGTTATTTTCAAACATTTTCTGGTAGGGCTTTTTCTTCTGCACGCTTTCGAGGGCGCAGGTGCAATAGTTGATTCGCTGAATCAACGATTTCCCGCTGCTGGGAGTGCCTTTGCCAAAGACACATTCGTGCATAATGGCATATTCCATGGCTCGGTCATAGCGGAACTTGCATTTGTTCGGCATGTCGGGCTGGGCCGCCACGCGTTCGATAATGCCTTCGTTTGGAATGCTTGTGAAGACGCTACATGTAATGAATCCCGCGATAAAGAATAGCAGGCATACGCTGAGGTTGATCAAGAACCGCTTGCCGCGACCAATCTTGTTGTAGCTGCGTTCTACCGCTTCGAAGGCTTGGGTGGCATGGAGTCGGACGTCATCTAAATCGTTGTTTGCCATTTAGTTGGTCTCCTGTAGTGTCCAGATGTCCGGTAGGAATCGGTAATCGTTTGCGTAATCGAGCCCGTAACCTACCACGAATTCGTTTGCTATTTCAAAACCTACAAAATCTGCCGTGATGTCTACTTCGCGACGCTCCTGTTTGTTCAGTAAAACGCAGGTGCGAACCTCTTGGGAGCCGGCATCCTTGAGCATTTCGCAGAGCCCGAGCAGGGTGGTTCCCGTGTCGGCGATGTCGTCGACCATCAGAATCCTTTTTCCGCGCAGGTCGATTTTTTCAAGCCCGCGAACCTGGAGCTTGCCGCTAGATTCCGTGGAATCGCCATAGCTTGACGCCTTGATGAAGGCAATCTTTTTCTGGGGCGCTTTGGCGCCTTCGGCCTTGGCGAGTTCGCGAGTCAAGTCGGCGGTAAACATGTAGGCGCCGGTGAGCGCCGAAATCAGGATGTCGTAATCGTAGACGGCGACGATTTCGCGGGCAAGTGTTGTTACTCGTTCGCGAATTTCGTTTGCACTAATCAACGGCTTTTCGGACATCCTGTACATGCTATACCTCGAAGTTCAGCCAGCTGAACATGGGCTTGAGGCCCGCAATCTTACTGGTCGGGTACTTTACGTATTCCTGGTATGCAGGGAATACCTTGTTTTCGAGGCTGGTCTTGTCGATGCCGAGGCCAAGCCAGTCGGCCACCGTAATGAGGCCGGTAATGTGCTTGACTGCGGCTGGGTCGAAGTTTTCAAACACGGAATCAATCAGCTTCACGAGCTTGGCATGGAACATGCGGCCCGTACCGCCGAACGAGAAGTGGGTGTGCAATGCCTTTGCTTCTTCGATCAGGTCCTTAATTTCGTCAAAGACCTTCTGGTCGTCGTTTTCCATGTAGGCGAGTGCCAGATGGTGAATCTTGGAGTTGATTTCGAGCGAAAGGATTTTGCGCATGGTGTCCGGCAGGGTATGGTCGGGGTCGGCCAGACTGTCGATTGAAAGACCGTGCGAAAGCGCGAAACTCGAGAACGATTCCGTAATTTCGTTCAAGTACTTCTTGGTCGAAATCTGGTTGATGCGCTTGATCGAGTCGCTCATGAGGTTGCGCATACGCACCACGTAGGCGGTGGGGTAGGTGGCCTGCAATTCCTGCGTGCTCATGTTCGGGTTTTCCACGAACTTGAGACCGTTCTGTTCGTTTTCGCCATCGGCAACGACCAGGTTAATGCGGCCGAGTGTATCGGTAATGGCGAGTACGGTCGAAATACGGCGTTCGTTGATGTACTTGTCGAAATATTCCGTGCGAACGAGTGTCTGGCGCCTGCGCGAAGCAATCTTCGTGGCGGCAATCTTCTTGTTCTTTTCCGAATCGTCTTCCAGGTTCAGGTGGAACATGGCTGCCTGTTCGGCCATTTCCTTTACGACCACCGGGACCTTTTCTTCGGCGTAGTTCGTAAACACTTCGGCGCCGTTCCACTTGTGTTCGTTACTCGTGGCGCGGGCGAGAATGCTGATGACTTCGTTCTTGATGTGGTGACCATAGGGCAGGAACGGTTCCAAAAGTTCCATGGCACGCAGGGCGTAACGCATGTTCTGCACCGGTTCCAGACCTTCGATATCGTTGAAGAACCAGCCGCAGCTCGTAAAGCTGAACAGGCAGAACTTCTGGATTTCGAGCAGACGAATCGCCTTTGCGCACATGTCCGGATCGTTCGGGTCCTTGACGGTCTTGGCGAGGAACGCCTTGATGCGGGATTCGTCTTCAGGAGCGACCAGGACTTCCACAAAGTTGTTGCGGGCATCCCACGGGTTCACATCCGAAATCTTTTCGAATTCGCGGTAGAAAATGTCGTCGGCGAGCTTTTTCAGGTGGTTGAATGCGTCGCGCAACGGGCCACGCCATTTCTGGTTCCAACCCGGGCCACCGCCTGTCGAGCATCCGCAATCGCGGTACCAGCGGCCAACGCCGTGGGCGCAGCTCCAGGCGCAACCTTCGCTGTGGAAGTTCTTGAGCATCACTTCGTGCTGCGGCGGGAACTGTTCCAAGAACCAGCCGTAGTTCACCGGCACCATGTTGTGGTCGGGAGCGTAGTGGTTATAGAGCCAGGCGGCGCACATGTCGCCAAAAGGTTCGTGGTGGCCGTAGCTTTCGCCATCGGTACCGATGCTTACCAGCTGCGGGTCGTTGCGCTTTTCGTCCCAGGCATCCCTGATGCGGCTGCCGAAGGTGCCTGCGTCACGCAGCAAGTGTTCAAAGCCGACAGCCGAAGAAAGCCACGGGTTGTAGAAGAATACATCCAGGTAGCCGTCGCAAACGAGCACGCCGTCCTTGTTGCGCGGGTAAATGCGGTACGGGCGAGTTGTGTCGATATCGGTGTTGCTGCAGCCAGTCCATTCGGTATCGCCCAGCTTGCGGAACTTGTCTGCTTGCGTGGGTGAAAGTATCGTGTACTTGATGCCGGCCTTGATGAGTTCCACCACCGTCTCGAAGTTGATGGCGGTTTCGGCGAGCCACATGGCTTCGGGCATGCGGCCAAAGTGGAACTTAAAATCTTCGATGCCCCAGCGGATCTGCGTCTTTTTGTCTTCGGCGCTTGCGAGCGGCATAATGATGTGGTTGTACACCTGCGCAATCGCGTTGCCGTGACCGTTCAGGCGTTCGGCGCTTCGCTTGTCGGCTTCTTGAATGCGCTTGTAGGTTGCAGGCGCATTCGTGCGGATCCAACCCATGAGAGTCGGACCCATGTTAAAGCTCATAAAATCGTAGTTATTGACAATATCGACAATACGTCCGTTCGGGCTCAAAATACGGCTAGCGGAATTCGGACTGTAACATTCACTCGCAATACGGTCATTCCAGTCGTGAAAGGGACGTGCGCTCGGCTGATTCTCGATAACGCCCGTCCAAGGATTTTCACGAGGCGGCTGGTAAAAGTGACCGTGGATCGTAAAATAAAGGGGGTGCTTCTTTTCCATGTTAACAAATATAAAAAATAGTGGGCGAAAGGCAGTGACGAGTAAACAGAAGGACTCGCTTGAGCGAGTCCCTGTTTGCTAATGTTATTTTTTTGTAGGCTTTACTTCACCCTAATTCTCTGCGCGTAGTTTGCGGTGCCGTTCTTGGCGCGTACGATGTAGTTGCCGCGGGCGATGCCGTCGAGGCTGAATTGCAGGGTGCCTGCGGGCAGATTGCCCTTGGCGAGGTTTGCAACCTTGTGGCCGAGCATGTCAAAGAGGGCGATGTTTGTGTGGCCCGCCTGCGGAATGGTAATGCTCAGGTTGTTGCCTTGTAACGTAATATTTAATTTGTTTGAAATGCGGCTGGACGCACTTGTGGTGATTTCGGCGACGACCTTGTCCCAGCCGGGCATATCGTCAAGGGCGATAATGCGTTCGTCATCCAAGTTCTTTTTCCACATTTCGGTGGTCGTCTTTTCCAAGAAGTTTCCGCTCCAGGTCTGGCTCCAGGTCATCCAGTAGCTCCAATAAGCCTTGTCTTCGGCAATGCTGTCGATGTCTGGAATAGCACCGTTTTCGCTCAAGGCAATCATCTTGCTTGTGCCCACATCGCTCACAATCTTGTTGTAGTAATTGGCGGCGGAATTGTGGTCATTCAGCGGGTCATAAATGTCAACAGCGACAATGTCCACGTATTCATCGCCCGGGTACCATGCTGCATTCAGGGCGCTGTAGTCGTAACCGAATTTCGGGTCGGTATTGATGTTCCAGACCCAAATCAGGTTGGTGAGCTTATTGGTCTTGACCATGCGATCGAATACCAGGCGGTACAGCTGTACATAGCATTCGGGGCTTGCGGTACCCCACCAGAACCAGCCACCGCTTGCTTCGTGAAGCGGGCGCCATATGACGGCGATTCCCTTTTCTTCGAGCTGTTTGAAGTAGCCCGAAACAATGTCTACGTCGGCGACAATGTCCTTGTATTCCTGCGAGGTCTCGTCAAGTTCCTGGCATTGTTCGCCCTTGAAAGCCTTGGTGTAGTTAAAGCAGGTATTTGTGTTCGAAGTGCCCATGACGCCTTCGGTGCAGCCGGGGTTGTTAAAGCCTGCGGGAGTGCCCTGCGTGTAGAATACGGTGTCTTCGCCGACCTTCCAGTGCCAAGTATAAGTCGGAATGCCGCCAATGTTCCACAAGTCTTCGGTCATGAGCAGGTTGTTTTCGGTGTAGCCCTTGAACCAACCTTCTTCGTGGTGGCCGCCTGCGGCAAACAGCATGTCGAAGCCGCCAATAGCGGGGTAGTGGCCGCTACGCTTGTAGAATTCGGCGATGTCGGTCTGGCCCTTCCACGAGACTTCTTCGTCGCTGAACTTGCAAGAGTCTGCGGGCGTGCAGCCACCAGGCGGAATGAGCCGCATGTTGCCGTAATCATAGTTGAAATTCTGGTCGCTAATCATCATGCCGCTAACGGTCTTTTTGCCGAAGTTTTCGCGCAGGAAGGAGTAGAGTTTCTTGGCGCTTTCGCTTGCATTCGGCGTGACTGGTGCAGTTCCGATGTTGAATGTCGGGTCGGGGTGGCGTTCGACGGTAATGTAGTCCACGCCGAGAGCCTGGTTACCCACGGTAATCTTGTTTTCGCCGACCTTCATTTTGGCGGATGCCGAAACCACGTAGCTCGAATCGCAATTGCGCGGGGTGGTGAGCATGGAGCCTACATCCACACCGTTGACTGCGATTTTAGAGGTGGTCCAGTCGTATTGCTTGATTAAAACCTTGGTGGTAATATCGTAGACGGCGGTTTCTTCAACCTTGACGGTGAACGTGATGCCGCTAGGGTCTGCGGTCTTTGCGTACTTTCCGCCCGAAAATTCGGCGCCTTCGGCAACGCTTGCGCCCGGCAAATCTTCGGCTTCGTACATGGTGGGGGCTGCAAAAGCAGACACCATAGAGAATGCGGACAGCGCCGCGAGTAATTTACATCCCATACAACACTCCTTAATTTATGCCTTAAATATACCTTCGAATGGCCGCGATTTTCATTTTGAAAGCAAAAAAGCGGAAAAGATGTTGTCTTTTCCGCAATAATCGTTTTACGCGTTTTTTAGCGAAATTTGGCTATTTTAGCGTGATTTTGAGGCTCTTAGTCAATCCGTTCGCCTGAATTTTTACTAGGTACGGTCCGCGGGCGAGGCGTGAAAGCGCAATCGTGCCGTTCTGGCTCATTTTTCTTACGAGTACGCGGTTTCCTTGCAAATCGTAAATCGAGACTTGTGCGGTTGAGGCGTTCTGGTTCACCTGCAAATCGCGACCGACAAGCTGGATTGCTGGAGCCGCTTTCTTGGAGGTGGCGATGATGGTCGTCTGCATTTCGTACTTGTCCCAGCCGGGCATGTCTTCGAGCGTGATAATGTAGTCGTTGTTCATCACGGTCTTCCAGCTTTCGGCGTTGTTGTCGTTGGCCCAACCTTCCATGGCGTAGTCGCCGTACCACGGCATGAACCAGCTCCAGTTCGCGCCATCGGCCTTCATTTCGTCGGGGTAGGGCACGGAGCCATTTTCAGACAAGGTGACAATCTTTTTGGCGCCGTACATTTCCTTGACTTTTTCGAAGGAACTCACGAGAGAGGCGTGGTTTGCTTCGCGGGGGTAGTAGTAATAGTCGCGGCCTACGACGTCTACGTATTCGTCGCCCGGGTACCAATCCAACGCATCGGGGGCTTCGTCGGTGGTCCAGACCCAAATCAGGTTGTGCAGCCCCTTCTTGTTCACGAAGGTGTCGAACATGAGTTTGTACAGGGCGACGCAAGGCTTTGCGCCATCGGTGCCCCACCAGAACCACTTTCCGCTCGCTTCGTGCAGCGGGCGCCACAGCACGGCAACGCCTTCTTTCTGGAGCGTCAAAAGCGAATCGGCAATCATTTCCATGTCGCGCATAAGGGCCTTGTATTCGTCGCTGTCGGTTTTCCACTTGCCGGTGGTGGTGTCGTAAGCAAGACCGATGCTGAATTCCGTGTAAGGGTCGTTGCCGCTGGATTGCGTGTAGAACGCTTCTACGGTGTGCATCGGGTCTTTCCAGTGCCAGTTGAATTGCGGAATGCCGCCCTTTTTCCATACCGTCTTTGCCATTTCCAAGGAGGCATGCGTATAGCCTTGATACCACTGCTGGTCAGAACTCTTGCCGGAAGAATGCAAGAAGTCGAAACCGACCAGAACCACGTTCTTGCCGCTCGCCTTGTTGATGTAGCTGAGTTCGGTCTGAGTGTCGAAATCTTGCGGGGTGTACTGTCCGTTGTTTTCGAACGGGCGTTCGGTCATCACGCCGCTGATGGTGCGCTTGCCGAAATTGCTGAGCAAGAAGTTGTAGAGTTTCTGGGCGCTTTCGGTGGGTTCAGGCGTTACAGGAGTCGGGCTGATGTTCCAGGGGGTCGCCTCGTATTCCGAAACTTCAATGTAGTCAACGGCCACCCATCCCCAGGAATGGACAATCCCGATTGCGTTTTCACCTTTTTTTAGCTTGATTTTACCTGCCGCCTTGAGTACCTTAAAATCATCGGAAACTCCGAAGGTCACCTGACCGGCGGAGCTTCCGTTCAAAGTCAGATTCTGGGTTTTGCTGCCGCGATCGGTGGGGAGCTTGTAGCTTACGTACAGCGTGTAGTAGCCGTCGCTTGGCATGTTAACGGTGAATGCGAGGTCGCCGTCGGCCATTTCTACGTACTTGCCGCCCGAGGCTTTTGCGTCGGTCAATGTCTCGATTTTGTGGTCGTCGGCAGGTACGGCGTCTTCGGCTTCGACGCGGATGGCCGCTGCCATGGAGTAGGTCGAAAAAGCGAGCGCTGTCGCGGTTAAAAACTTGTAGGTATTCATACAACCTCCGGTTCCATTTTAAAATACATTATTTTCCCCGAAAATTGAAAATTCATTGTTCAAATAGAAGAATCCCCGCGGCAAACTTGCGTCGACCACGGGGATTCTAGGAGTCATGAAGAGAAACTTACTTGATTAATACCGGCTGGGTAGCGGCAATGCCTGCGCCCTTGACGCGCACGATGTAGTGGCCCTTGGGCATGTCGGCGAGGCTGAATGCGCTGGTGCCTGCGGCGAGGTTGCCCTTGTAGAGCGTTGCCACGCGCTTGCCGTTCATACCGAACACTTCGACGGCAACCATGCCAGCCTTGGCGGTAGTGAGCGAGACGGTCTTGCCCGAGACGCCGAGCTTGGCGGAGGCGCTTGCCTTGGCGACCACCGGCTTGATGGCGGCAGGTGTGCCCGTTTCGTCGACGAGTTCGATCTTTGCGATGTGACCCTTGCTCTGGTCGGCGGCGGTGAAGAGTTCGGTCTTCTTGTCGAATGCGGAAATCACCTTGCCGTTGTCGGCGACGAGTTCGTCGAAAATCACGGTTCCTTCAAAGCCTACAGCTGCAACCATCAGCGTTACAGAGAAGAGTTTGTCGAGGTCGATAGCATGTTCTACGCCAGCATCATCTTCGTACTTGGTAATGTCGAATTCGCAAGTCGAAGATGCGCCGTCGTTAATCCAGCAGCCGGTGGAGGTAGACATTTCCCACGTCCAACCGTCGTCTTCCATACCGTTGCGGACAAAGGCGAGACCAACCCAGATGCCATTGTCTGCACCGCCGGAACCGTTATTTGTAATCTTCAAGGAAACGGTCGTTGCACCAGTGAGGTTCGGAACCTTTTTGAGTTCGATGTTTGCACCGCTGTCGTTCAAGGCAGTGTAGGTCACAGCCATCATCAGGTTCTTGTAGTCTTCAGGAGTTGCTTCGCCGGCACCGTACTTGGCATTTTCAGTCGAAGTCGGGCATGCCTTTGTTGCAGAGGCGGCTTCATTATAGTTGTCCCAACCCGGCATTTCGTCGAGCGTGATGATTCGTTCGTCGGCGAGGTTCTTCTGCCATACGCTTGCGGCGGTTTGGCTCACGTAGCCTGCAGACCAGGAATCATACCACGGCATCCACCAGCTCCACGGAGCATTTTCTGCGTACATGTTGTCGACATCGGGAATCGGACCGTTTTCGCTGAGGGCGATAATCTTGTTGGTGCCGCCCTTGTTGGCAAAGTCGATGAATGCTGCGCTGTTGCTCTGGTGATCGTTTGCCTTGTTGTAAATGTCAACGCTAAGAACGTCATAGTAGGTTTCGCCCGGAGTCCAAGAAAGCTTGGAGGCATCTTGCGGGTTAAAGTCCCAAATCAGGTTGTTCACACCGTTCTTGAACACCATGCGTTCGTAGAGCAGCTGGTAGAGGGCAATGAACTGCTTGCCCGTATTGACACTCCACCAGAACCAGTTTCCACCGGATTCATGCAACGGACGGAAGATGGCGGCAACGCCTTCTTTCTGGAGGTCCAAGAAAATCTGGGAAACGTGGTCGATATCTCCGACAATTGCCTTGTAAGCGGCAGAAGTCGTATCCCAAGTGGTGGAACCCTTGATGAATGCTTCGGAGAAGTCGAATTCGGTGTAGGTGTCATGAGCACCCTTCACGTAGAATTCAACTTCGTCACCCGGGCGCCAGTGCCACGTGAAGGCCGGAATGCCGCCCTTCTTCCAGGTGGTTTTTGCGATATCGATAGCCTTTTCGGTGTACTGCTGGAACCAGCCTTCGTCCTTGTTGGCGCCGGTTGCGTTCATGAGGTCTGCACCGATGAGTGCCGGGTACTTGCCGCCGGCCTTGTAAACTGCTTGCACGTCTTCGTGCTGGGTGGCGTCACCAATGGTGTAGGCGTCCATGTTGCCCGTCATTACGCCAGAAATCGTCTTCTTGCCAAAATTGTTGACCAAGAAGTTGTAAAGCTTAACTGCAGACGGGGAGGCATTCTTGGTAACGGGAGCGTTGCAAAGGGTGAATGCCTTGGCTTCGAATTCCTTGACTTCGATGTAGTCAACATCGATCCAGCCCCAGCTATTGGTAATGGCGATCGTGTTTGCGCCTGCTGCAAGTGTAAGGACGGTTTCAACATCGACAAACTTGCCTTTGTCTGTAACCGGGAAGGAAACCTGAGAGGTTGTACTGCCGACACCGACATAGTTGATCTTGTCGCCACCGTAGTTGTTCATGTAGTGAACAACTACGCTATATTGGCCGGCTTTCTCGACAGTAACTGCGGGGAACGTAATGTCGCCGCCGTTCATCTTGACGTATTTGCCGCCCGATGCTTCGGTATTAGAGGCGACAGCTGCATCTTTGGTGAGTGTTCCGTCTTCGGCTTCGTATTGTGCAGCGCTTGCGGATGCTGCAGCGGCAAGGCCGAATGCGAGAAGGGTTTTAGTAAATTCCATAACAGACTCCTATATTGTCGTCTTGGAAAATAGGTTTTAAAAAACGCAAATCAAAGAATATTTTGAATCGTGTTGAATAAAACGTTGGGTGATTCTCAACAAAAAAATCCGCCATTTTGGCGGATTTTGTAGATTGTAGTTTACAAAAAACTTGCGTTTTTATAATTCAATGCCCGTTTTTTCGTGGAAACGGAACCCGAATGTAAATGTGCGTTCTTCGCCGGGCGGGATTACAATGAGGCCGCGGTGATGATTCAATGCATCGGGCTCTGCAGTCATGGGTTCGATAGCGATGCTCATGCGGTCAGGCGGAGTGTAAATCTGGATGGCGTTGTATTGCTCGATGCCGGCTTTCTGCCAAATGTCAAGCGAATAGTTGTCGCTTTCGAGCGATACGTGAGCGTTGTTGATAAAGTCAGAACCGCTTGCCTGCAATTCCGTGACATCTTTTTCGAGGCAGAAACAGTCGTTGATGAATTCGTCGCCAATCTTGCGGCCGTTTTCGAAACGGGTGTCTTCCTTGAATTCGCCGGTCGGAATGTCGGCTTTGTCCAACAGTGCGAGCGAGCAGCTGGGCAATTTCATGGTCAAGTTGTCAATCTTTTCGCCCAAAGTAAAGTACGGGTGCCAACCTTCGGAATAGGGCATATCGGTGTTGCCGATATTTTTGACGGTCGAGGTAATCGAAACGCTTTCGCCCGTGAAGGTGATGGTGTTGGTAGCACGGAAGGGAAACGGAAAACCGGCAAATGCTCCCGGCCAGTCGCAAGTGAATACGGCGGTGCAACTTTCGTTTTCGCTTTCAAAAGATTCAAATTCCCATTCTTTGTTCTGCAAGAATCCGTGCAAGGCGTGCGGCGCCCAGCTTACGTTGTTCACAAGTTCGTAAGTCTTGCCCTGCCAGGTGAATTTGGCGTAGGCAGTGCGGCCGGGAAATGGAGTGAGCCTGCAACCGGCGTTTGTGTCAGGAGAAATTTTTCTAAGGGTAGGTTCGTCTTTGTAGCCGTAGAGCAAATCGAGCATTGTCGAGGTTCGGGTATTTTGCTGATTTTCTACGGGGACTCGCCAACCGTTGAGTCCACAGCCAAAACCGTTCAGAATTTCAAATTCGGCTCCGTCGTCGCGTTGAAGCACGAAACAGGGAATGGTGCCCAGGGGGCGGAAAATTAGTTTGAATTGGCTCATATAGAGATAAATGTACAATAAATAACGGAAAAATGCCCTGTTGCAACAATCAAATAAGAAAATATTAAAATACATTGTGATGTATTTCATACGTAAGTGAATGTTCCATAAGCTTTTGCTATCTTTGCCGCCATGGATTCCCAGACGATTGTAGCCCCGATGACGCCTACGGGTGTGAGTGCCGTGGCGGCCCTCCGAGTGAGTGGTTCGCAGGTGCGTTTGGTGGTGGAACGCCTGTTTGGAACGAAGGCTGCCGGGGCTTTGGTGCCCCGCATGGCAAATCTCGGCACGGCCCGCGACCCGGAATCGGGCAAGGTGCTTGATAGCCTTCTGTACATTTATTTTGAATCGCCGAATTCTTACACCGGCGAAGATGTGCTGGAACTTTATCCGCATGGAAACCCGCTGATTGTACGCGACTTGCTGCAGGCAATCCGCAGCATCGAGGGCGTGCGCCTGGCTGAACCTGGCGAATACACGCGCCGCGCCTTCTTGAACGGCAAAATGGACTTGACCCAGGCCGAATCGGTGGCCGACGTGATTCACAGCGCAAACCGCGCGGAACTGGAGAACGCCCACCGCTTGCTGGGCGGCGCACTTTCGAAAAAGATTGCGACGCTCACGGCACAGGTGAAAGACATCTCGGCCCGCCTCGAACTCGACGTGGACTTTGCCGAAGAAGAAGCCGATCCCGATTTTGCGGGCTGGGAGGCGCGCTTTGTCTCTATACGCGAATCTATCCAGCAGATTTTGAACAGTTTCCGCGGCAAGGCGAATTTGAGTAGGCTCCCGCTGGCAGTACTTTATGGTGCCCCTAATGCGGGCAAGTCGAGCCTGGTGAATGCGCTCCTCGGCGAAGACCGCGTGCTCGTGAGCAATGTGCCGGGCACTACGCGCGACTTTGTCGAAGTGCGACTTTTCTTGGAAGGCGGTGAAATCCGTCTGGTCGATACCGCAGGCATTGCAGAACACGCGACCGACGAACTTGATGCGCTCAGCATGAAAAAGTCCCGCGAGATTTTGGAAGAAGCGGACCTCAAAATTTTAGTTGTCGATGGTACAGACGAGAGAACGGGCGGAGCCCTACAGACGAGAGACGAGATTATACCTGATTTTATAGTCCACTCCAAGAGCGATTTGACGTCTTGTCATCCTGAGCGAGCGAAGCGTGTCGAAGGATCTCTCTGCATTTCTTCTAAAACAGGTGCGGGCCTTGCCGAACTCAAGAGCGTCATGAATGCCGCCTTGTTCAAAAAACGCGAAAACGAAGAAGATCTTTGGATTACCAGCGAACGCGAAAAGGCATGCCTCGAAGAGGCTTACGCCGGCGTGAACCGCGTGCTCGATTTGCTCCGTAGAAATCCGGCGGTCGAACTGCTGGCCTTCGAAATGCAGCTGGTGCGTCGCGCTTTGCAAAGTATAACGGGCGAAATTTCGTCTGAAGACATTTTACAATCTATTTTCGCGGGGTTCTGCATTGGAAAGTAGTTATATCGGTGCTTTGCTTGCCATTTTCATGTTTGGCTCCTACATGGTGCCCCTTAAAAAATGGCCGAATTATTCTAGCTGGGCATACCTTTCGATGATGACCTTGGGCGCGCTTTTGAGTGCGCTTGTCGTGGCGTTCTATACGGGCACCTTCAATGTACACCCGATTGGCGTGCTTTGCGGCCTGATGTGGGTCGTGGGCGGTGCCTTCTGTTTTTGGGCGGTGCAGGCCGAGGCTGACCTTGCGGGTGCCGGCGTGCGTTCCATGGGCGTGAGCATTCTGGCTTCATTCCTTTCGGGCGTGCTCCTGTTCGGTGAACAGTCCAAGTTCTTCCTCTCGATCCCGGCGATTGCATGCTTCTTAATCGGGCTTTCACGCTTGTCGCCGTCGCATGGTGGCTCCGTATTCAGGAACTGGCGCTCGCTTTTGGGCGGCCTTGCCTTCGGTACGTACCTGATTCCCTATAAGCTTGCAGTTCAGTCTGGCCTCTCGATGACCGATGTTGAATTCCTCTGCCCGTTTACCATCGGTATTTTTGTCGGCAGCCAGGCGCTGATTGCCGTGCTTGAAATTCGCCGTAAAAAGATGTTCGAATACAAACTCGTGCCAAGCGTTGTTACCGTTTTGATGGGTGTGCTCTGGACTATAGGCATGCACGGCTGCTTCTGGGCTATCGATGTGAACGGCGCGCTCGGTTATGCCATCGGTTATCCGCTCACGCAGCTGAACTTGCTGGTGAACCTGGGCTGGGGAGTATTTGTTTTTGGCGAATACAAAACGGCCCGCGAACGAATCAAGTTGCTCTTGGCGACCTTCATCATTCTCGCGGGCGCTGTGTTGCTAACCCTGTCGAAGGGCTAGCCGGGGCGTTTCCTCTCTTACTTTATCGCAATCTTCTTTGCTCCAAAGCCGTCAACCTTGACCATGTAGATACCGCTCTGCGCATTGTCGAGGTTCAGCGTTGCCTTGCCGGCGGTAAGCTTTGCGGTTGCAATTTCTGCACCATTGAGGCTCAATACTCGCACCTTTGCGGTACCGCGGGCGTTCACCGTAAGCGTGCGACCTTGAGTCTGCACCGAGAATTTGGCGCTCGCGATAGCCTTAGGTTTGATTGCATCGGGGTTGTAAACCTTAATCGGATTTTCATCGTAGCGGGCGACTAGTGCGTTCAGGTACCAAGTGGTATGCGGTAACCACTGTTCTACCCAGCGCCAGTTGTTCCAAGGTTCTTCGGGGTTAAAGCCTACGTAGGCGACGCCGTCGTCATCCCAGGCGATTCCCGAACCGTCCGTGCTCTTGCCGGTAATGCCGTTTGCAATGCCACCTTTGAGGGTTGCGTCGTAATCAGAGGTGCCGTCGTACTTGGCAGGATTCTTCTTGCCGATGCCGTACATCATGCAAGTGCCGTAAGGGTTCTTGCCCAAAATCCAGTCGAGCTGGTCGGTCGCATACTTGTTGATGGTGCTGTCCTTAATGTCCAATTCGGTCATCGCAAGTGCTGCCGCTGCAGAAAGGCTTGCGATACGGGCGTCTTCGCCCTGCCACCAGTACTTACTTTCGTTGTCATGCGGAATAAAGAATCCATCCTTGATGTTTCCACCGGTTTTGTATGTCTGGCGGGCGTAACCGAAGGGATTTTCAACTTTGTTTGTGATGGAAATGAGCCAGCTCAAGTGCTTGCGGACGGCCGCGAGTGCTGTCTTGTAGACGATTTCACCATTGGAGACTGAACAGTCGAATTCAGGGGGGCAAGGTTCGCGTTCAATCTGCATTTCTGCTTCGAGGAATCGTACCAATGCAATCAGCGGAAGTCCTGCGTCGCTTGCATGCCAGAACGGACGGGTCTTCGCGTCGTCGCTCCAGAAATATCCGTCATTGCTAATGCGGTCGGCGAGGTGTCCAGCGCGGCTTTCCATATCGTCCATGTAGGAGGCTTTTCCCGTAGCGAAGAACAGTTCCGTTGCCGCAAGGAGCGCCGTGTAGTCGTCGATAATGTTTTCTTTGTGGTCGTCGCAGTATTCGCAGTTGCCACCGATGCTCTGCTTTTCAGAAAGGTGTGCGTAAGCTTTCTGGGCCGCTTCAAGGTATTGTTCGCTGGTGTAGTCACCCTTGACGCCGAGCTTAGAAACGCGAGCGAGGCCTGCGATTGCCATGCCGCCGCCTTCGCGGAAAGCCGTCTGGTAATCGGCGCTCTTTTTGCCGTCTTCGCCGCTAAAGGCGCAAAGGTAGCGACTTCCCATGCCCCAGTTGTCGAACACGGTCATGTAGAAGAACCCCTGTTCGTCGAGCATGCGTACCAAGAAGTCTGCACCGTAGGCGGCTTCGGCCGCCGCGGTGGCCTTGGTGCTTGTCGAGGCGAGCAGTGTCGGGATGCGTTCTGCCGCAAAGGCGAGTGACCATACGGTCAGGGGAATCTGTTGCGGGTTCAGGTAGTTCGCGTAAGAAAGGTGGCTCAGGTACTTGCTCACGTCGCCGCTGGCATCGTACCAACCGCCGCGCACGTCGCGGGTCGTTCCGGAACTCCCGTAGACAGACACCTTCTGGTCCCAACCGATAATGGGGTCCTTGTTGGCGCGGTCATTGTAGAAGTAGTCCATGACCATGCCGAGCGTCTTTACGGCAAGGGTGTTTTGGCCGATGTAGAAATCATTCGATGCGGTGGGGCTGCCTGCGGCGATTTCTACATGGTAGTTGCCCTCCATGGGTCTTTCGCCGGATTCTCCGCTCGGGGTGGAAGGAATTTTGCCGGTGATATCGATGACGTAGAACTTGCCGTTGCTTGTCCAGTTGTCAGGGTTTTCGCCTTTGCTGACTTTACCGGTTGCAACGGAGGCTGCAGTCATGCCTTCCTTGGGGGCGTACCAAAGAGTCCATTCGGAGCCTTCAAGGTCCTGGTCGCTCTTGACCACGATTGTAATGGGCTTGTTCCAGTCGTAGCCAGCTTCGTTGATATAGAAGGTGTTGTCTGCGAGTGCGGACGCCGCAACCGCAATGGGGAGAAGTCTGCAAACTGTATTCATAGTCTTGAATATAATTTATTGCCCCTTGAATATCAATAAGAGGATGTAAAAGTGTGTTTATGGTTAATAACTATGTACGCAATTTTTGCGTAAAATATGAAAGAGACGAAAAATGCTCTCTTGCTGGACTATGAAATATTTCAATCAAAGGATGGCCGGCTTTCGTTCCTGATGGCCAAAATTTCAAATTTGTGAGATGTTTAACTTGTTGAATTTAGCTGAATTACAAACTTTTCGTTTGAAATAACGCAAAACATGCGTCAAAAATGTTCTTTTTTCTATGAATTGCTTTTTGACTATTGACTTCTGTAATTCTTAATTCTAATTTTGCCTGCGAACAAAAAAAGGAAATCCCGGTCTATGCCGGGAAGACATCCTAGAGAATAAACAATAAACGAGTATCAAACCATGTACTACGAAAGCATCAAAGTTTTGGACTGCACCATCCGCGATGGCGGCTTGGTCAACAAGCACGACTTCTCCCTCGAATTTGTGCGTCGCCTTTACACCCTCCTGTCTGCCGCCGGCGTGGACTACATGGAAATGGGCTACAAGAATTCCCCGGATCTCTTTGATCCCAAGGAATACGGTCCGTGGAAGTTCTGCGATGACGATCTGCTCTGGAAGGTGAAGGACGGTATCGATTCCAAGATCAAGATGGCCGTGATGGCTGACGTGGGCCGCGTGAACATGGACGCCGTGAAGCCCGCTAGCGAAAGCCCGTACCAGATGTTCCGCGTGGCTAGCTACGTGAAGAACATCGACAAGGGTATCGAAATGGTGAACGCCTTCCACGACATGGGTTACGAAACCACCCTGAACATCATGGCTGTGAGCCGTGACCGTGGCCCGGAACTCGACGAAGCCCTGCACCAGGTGAACGAAGAATGCAAGGCCGACGTGCTTTACTTGGTGGACAGCTTCGGCGCCTTCTACCAGGAAGACATCGATAAGGAAATTACCCGCTACCGCGGTATCGTGAAGGGCAAGAAGTTCGGCTTCCATGGCCACAACAACCAGCAGCTGGCTTTCTCCAACACGATTCAGGCAATCATCGACCACGTGGACTACCTCGACGGTTCCGTGTCCGGTATGGGCCGTGGCGCCGGTAACTGCACCACCGAACTCCTGCTCGGATTCCTGAAGAACCCGAAGTACGACCTGCGTCCGGTGCTTGACGCCTACCAGGAACTGTTCTTGCCGCTCAAGGAAAAGTACGAATGGGGCTATATCATTCCGCAGATGATTACGGGTATGCTGAACCGCCACCCGCAAGACGCCATCGCCATTCGTAAAACCGAAGACAAGGACAACTATACGAAGTTTTACAACCACATGATGAACGACTAATAAGGTGAATGCCACGACGGCAAGTGTGGCGAGTTTATCTAAGTAGGAGTGCATTTTATGCACTCCTTTTTGATAAACGAAGCCACGGACGCGAAGCGTCTGTAAGACTTGCCGGCATGGCTGAACCGAAAAGTCGTGGACTTGAGCCCGTAGGGCGAAAGGCCAACGATTGGGCAATAAATTTTTTCTAATTTAGGGGCGTGCGTTACTTATTCCTGCTGATTGCATTTGTGTTTGGGTTGTCTGCCTCGTTTGCGGCAGATGCCGTAGACTCGCTTGCATCAGAGAATAAGTTGTCCGAAATTAACACGATCCCGTTGCCGGGGCAGACCGCCTACATGGAACAGGGCCTTTCGTTCGGTATGGGCTTTGGTATTTACGATCCGCTGGACGAGTGCGACTGCATGGGCGCTTGGCAGGTGCAGCTGGAGTATTTTTATTCCGACTGGATTAGCGGCGGTACCGATGTTCGCTTTTTCGGAGGTGACCTGGATCGCGACGCTATGGTCATGTATCAGCGCTACCGCCTGAATGTGCGGTTCCATAAGCCTTCCGACGAATTCGACCTGTATGCGGAGCCATTCCTGGGCTTTGAAAATACGAGCATCTCGGCTTTTAGAAAACAGGTGCGCGGCAAAAAGACTCCGTCGCGCCAGCATTATTGGTGGGACGACGATGAAGAACCTGTCGAGGCGGATACCCTTGAAGAAAAAGATAACGATGACTGCCAGAAACTCTTTACGCTGGATGGCTTTTCGATTGGACTTGGTCTCGGCGGTGGCTATAATCTGACCCGCTATGTCTCGGTGACCGCCGGAACCCACTTGGAATACAACTTTTCGAAGTCGCTTTTGCTGAATATTGTGCCGGGGGTGGCCTTTAACCTCCGCGAGGTGTGGCCGTGGGCCAAGCGTACGCTCCGTTCGACCTGGGTTTCTTTCGAAATTGGGGCGTTAAAGACGTTCAATAACGATATTGACGGCTGGTCGAACGTCTTTTTCCTGGGAATCCAGTTCGGGGCGTAGGGTAGACCTGCCTCCGAGGTTTGACACCTAAATCCCGTTTTTCTATATTTGGTGCACCGATTTTTATCGGAACCCTCCCGGGGCCAATGTCGGTTTCCCGGGCGATAGACCAAAGGGACTCATTATATGAGACAATACGAAACGATGGTGATCATCGACGCTATGATCTCTGACGACGCTATCAAGGCTGAAATCGAGACTATCGCCGCCAACATCACCAAAGGCAACGGCGAAATTCTCCGCCGCGACGATTGGGGCAAGCGCAAGCTCGCTTACACCATCAAGAAGCGCCAGCATGGCTTTTACGTGATCTTCTACTACAAGGCTGAAGCCGCTACGGTCGCCTCTGTGGAAGCCGCTCTTAAGCTGAACGAAAACGTTCTCCGCTGGATGACTCTCGCTGATTATCCGATGAGCGAAATTGTTTATGACCAAACTCAGACCCAGTCCACCGAAGATATCATCCCGGTTGACGCAGAAGAAGGGGAGGCTGAATAATGGCTTTTGAAGATAAGAAGCAGGCAACCCGTATCCGCCGCAAGAAGACTTGCTGGTTCACGGAAAACAACATCAAGTTCATTGACTATAAGGACGAAAAGACTCTTCGTCGCTTTATCTCTGAACGTGGTAAGATCATTCCTCGCCGCATTTCTGGCACCTCCGCCAAGTATCAGCGTATGCTGAACGAAGCTATCAAGCGTGCCCGTCAGATGGCTATTCTCCCGTTCGTTTCGGACAGCTTGCGCTAATAAGGAGGAACTAGACTATGGAAATTATTCTTAAGGCTAATGTCCCCCATTTGGGCAAGATGCTTGACGTCGTGAAGGTTAAGGACGGCTATGCTCGTAACTACCTCTTCCCGCGCAAGCTCGCTGTTCGCGCTACTAAGGAAGCCAAGCTTGAAATCGAAAACAACCGCGCTGCCGTTGAAGCTCAGTTCCAGAAGGAACTCGCTGCCGCAGGCGATGTGGCTGCCAAGCTTTCTCAGGTTTCTGTCAACCTCGAACGCCGCGTTGTGGAAGGCGAACGTCTGTACGGTTCTGTGACCGCTTCTGACATCGCTGACGCTATCACCAAGCAGGGCGTTAAGGTTACCCGTGCTCAGGTTGCTCTCGAAGAACCGATCAAGCAGCTCGGTGTTTACACCGTGACGATCAAGGTCTTCAGCGACGTTGAAGCTCAGGTCAAGGTTTGGGTGGTTGCTGAAAAGGCATAAGTCTTTTCTAAATCACTAGAAATCTTAAAAGCCGCTCCTTCGGGGGCGGTTCTTTTTTTATGGACTTGCGTTTATAACAAAAAATGCGGACAAATGAATGTCCGCATGCGTTTGAAATTTTTCTGAAAAATTACTTGTTGATGAACTGGGGGATACCCTTGTACTTTTCCATGTTCTTCATGATGCAGGCCATTTCCCAGTCCTTTTCCTTGAAGCGTCGACGGAGCAGGGCCACGAACACTTCCATGAGCATCAGACAGTCGTAAACGGCGCGGTGCATTTTGTCGGATTCAATCTTCATGCTGATTTCGTCGCGGCGCTGGAACATGTTGGCCAAGATACCGAGCTTGTGGGAACTGGCTTCGGGCAGGATCGCCTTGGAAATTGCGAGGGAGTCGATGACCGGGTTGCCGGGCACGAGCTGCGGGTTGTTCTTGTAGGCCACGCGCAAGAAACTTGCGTCGAAGTTCGCATTGTGTGCGAGCAGAATAGAGCTCTGGCCGCAGAATTCGGTGAACTTTTTGATGGCATCGCCAACGGCGGGGGCGTCTTGCACATCGCTGTCGTAAATGTGGTTCACGGCAGAGGCTTCGGCCGGAATCATCATGTTCGGCTTCACGAAGGTTTCGAGTTCGCCGAGCAGCTTGGGCACGACTTTGCCGTTCTTGGTTTCTACGGTGAACTTGACTGCACCGATTTCAATGATTTCATCTTTTTGGTTGTTAAGACCTGTAGTTTCAAGGTCGAAAGCGACAAATTTAGGTGGCATTAAAATCATGTCACAAAGATAATTTAATTTCGATGTCAATACGTGTCAGCGGCAGGGGCAAAACAAATTTATCCCATGTTTTTAGCGTGATGTGCGCGCCGTACTTGGCGTTGATTTGCCATAGGGGCGTGCCGCTTGTTTTGGAAAGCCAGAGCGAGCCTTTTTTGACTACGCCTGCCGGTCCGCGAGGGCCATCGAGAGCCATGCCTACAAAGCGGCCTTCGCGGAGCGGGGTAAGTAGGTGACGCACGTTGGTGGCGCCGTGGGTGCTCGACCCGCGTGTGACACTGTAGCCTAGATTTTGTACGATGGTTGCGAAAAGGTCGCCGTCGCTCGACTCTGAAACGAGCGTGTGCACGCCCCAGTTTTTAAAGGCGGCGGCACTCGCGAGTAAATCCTTATGCCACACTCCAAGGATTCCCGGAGCAAACGACTCGGGCGTTTTTAGCCTGATGCGAAGGCTTTTAATCCAAAGGGTTACAAGAAATGCCTTGAACCTGACCTTGAAAGCGGGTTTAGCCATGCGTAAAAGATAAAAAAATGCAAAAAATGCCCGGTTTGCCCTTGAAAAAGGGAGTAAAATTACCTATATTGCGTTTCACTTTGGCGACGTACCCAAGTTGGTAAGGGGCGGCTCTGCAAAAGCCTTATTCATCAGTTCGAGTCTGATCGTTGCCTCTCAAAACTCCTTCTCACCCCGAGAAGGAGTTTTTTGTTTTTATTGTTTCGGACAACATTCTAAAAAAGAAAATGGCGGATCAACTCCGCCATTTATTAACTAAAATCTACTGTCTACTAAACAATAGGATTCTTCCTCGGTCTTCCGCGGCCACGCTTGATAGGCGAACCGTCGGGCATTACCGTTGCTTCCGGGTGCTTGGCCTTAAAGAAATTCTGAATCTTCTTGGCGCGTTCTTCGGCTTTTTGCTTGGCGAGGTCTGCGGCCGACACGATTACGGCCTTGGGCTTGTCGCCGTCCTTGAATCCGAACGATGCCTTGAGAACGCGGCCCGAGGTGGGCTTCGGGGTTTCTGAAATCATGGACTTGGGGGCGCTGTTCAAGGTCGCTTCTTTCAGTTTGTAGCTTGAAAAGCTCGGGCTTTCTTGTGTGAAGACGGAATTCAACATCTTCTGCTTTTCTGCCGAAAGTTCGCTGAGCGAGGGAATACCCGGAATGGCCGTCTTGGGCTTGAAGTAGAGGTCGTTCTGCTTGGGGATCGAACCGAAAATCTCGTTGGCGATATTCTGGGCTTCCTGGTACTCTTTCTGCTGCTTCTGGGCGAGGCGGTCTTTCTTGGAAGGCCTGGCGGCTCCGTTCTTGCGTTTGCCGCTAAAATCTTTCTTGATTTTTTCGGAATTCTGGATGATTTCTTCGTCGGTGAGGCCGCGGAGTTCCGGCGGAACTTCGATGATTTGGAGCGCGATATTAGACAAATTCTGATCCATAAAACCCCATTTTTCGCCCTTTGAGGGCTTGTCAAGAGTGGAAAACGTCATTTTATTGTAAAAAATGCGACCCAAATTTAAAAAAAATTGAAAAAAATGCTTGTCAAGACCTAGAAAAAAAATTTTTTTTGGACTATTTTTGTTATACATGCTTCGGTTTACTCAAGAAATATTACTTGCTCTCCGTGCTATCTCTAATGAAGAAGAAGCACATGAAATGTCTAAGAAGGCCCGAGAACAGTTCGATTTCCTTGGAATTCGCCTTGTTCCCCGCCGTGAGGTGACCTACCCCATATTCGACAAGTATCCTCCGAAAGATGGTGACGAATTGGTGGCTAGGGTCGAGGACATGTGGGCACAGCCGTATCGTGAAATCCAGTATGCGGCTTGTGACTACCTGTTCCGCCACAGAGTCCTGCTCGGTGGACAGCACCTTGCCTTCCTTAAAAAGTTGATTAAGACCCGTGCTTGGCGCGATACCGTCGATACGCTCGCCGCTTGCGTCCTGGGTGATTTGGCGCTCCGCTTGCCGGCGCTGCGCTCCAAGATCGCTTCCTGGATTCGCGACCCGAACGTGTGGGTGCGCCGTAGCGCAATCATTTTCCAGATTCAGTACAAGGATCGTACCGACTGGCCGCTGCTCAGACAGTTCTGCCTGACTTGCGCCAAGGACGACGATTACTACATCCGTAACGGTATCGGTCGAGCTCTTTCGGAATACGCCCGAATCAACCCGACCGAGGTGCGTCGCTTCGTGCAGGACAATACCTTTGCCGAACAGACCGCCCAGGAAATCCTCCGCCTGATCTAAACGAAATAAAGAAACATCATTTTAGCAGCCTTCCTGTAAATCTTACGGGAAGGTTTTTTTATGCAGTTTCTTTCGTCTCTCGTCTCTCGTCTCTCGTCTAAAAACTAAATTTACACCATGCGTTACGGTGACATTTCATTTTTCCAGAGCGGCGTGGCCGTTCCCCTCTTTAGCCTTTATAGCAAGCAGAGCATCGGTATCGGTGAATTCTTGGACCTGATTCCGTTTGCCCGCTGGACCGCTTTTTGTGATTTCAATATTATTCAGCTTTTGCCGGTGAACGATACGGGCGCCGAATCGAGCCCCTATAGCGCTCGCAGTGCCTTTGCCTTGAACCCGGTGTTCATTAACGTGCAGTCTGTCGAAGGTTCTTCGGAATACGAAGACGAAATCCAGGCGGGCAAGGCCGATTTTGAAAAGTACGGTAAGATCGATTACTACAATATTTCGACTTGGAAGCGCCTGATTCTGCGCAAGATTTTTGACAACCGTTATGACGACCTGAAAAAAGATAAGGTGTTGCAGCGCTGGATAGACGACAATACTTGGGCAAAGCCGTATTGCGTGTACTGCACCCTCAAGGCTCAGAACGACGAAAGAAGCTGGAAGGACTGGAAGAATTACCGCGACCCGAGCGAAAAGGATATCGAGACCCTTTGGAAAAAGTTCCTGAAGGACAACCTGTTCCAGGCTTGGATGCAGTTTGAGGCCGAAAAGCAGTTCAGCGCTGCAGTTGCCGAAGTTTCCAAGATGGGAATCCGCATCAAGGGCGACATTCCGATTCTCATTAACGAAGACAGCGCCGACGTGTGGGCCGACCGCAAGTACTTCTCGCTGGATGACCGCGCGGGCGCTCCTCCTGACATGTTCAGCTACACGGGCCAGAACTGGGGATTCCCGACTTACCGCTGGGACGTGATTGAAAAAGACAATTTTGTTTGGTGGCGCCGTCGCCTGGCTCAGGCAAGCAAGTTCTACCATGCTTACCGTATTGACCACGTGCTTGGATTCTTCCGCATTTGGTCGATTCCGCAGCAAGAAGTGACAGGCATTCTGGGTTACTTTAACCCGTGCGTGCCGCTCACTTACGACAAGCTCGCTGCTGCAGGCTTTATGCGCGAAACGCTGGAATACCTGCGCCGCCCGAATTACGGCATAGACCAGTTGCGCGAATTCCTGGGCGCCGATGCTGACCGCCTCGCTCCGATTTGCTTTACCCAGCTCGAAGGCCACCCGGACCGCTTGATTCTCAAGCCGGAATACAGTTCCGAAAAGGCTATCCTTGGCATGAACGAACCGCAAGAAGTCAAGGATAAGCTGCTCAAGGTTTACTGGAACCGCGTGTTTGTTCCTTCGGGCGACGAAAACAATTTCTACCCATATTGGTACTGGTACAATGCTCCGGTGCTCTTTACCTTGCCGGATTACGAACAGGAAAAACTGCGTAACCTGATTAGGGAAAACGAAAATTCCCAGAATGGTTTGTGGGATGCTAACGCTACCAAGCTCTTGACGGTGCTTTCGCAGGAAACCGATATGCTGGTCTGCGCCGAAGACTTGGGCGCCGTGCCGCCTTGCGTGCCTGCCGTGCTCAAGAAGCTCAACATCCTGTCGCTGCGTATTGAACGCTGGGCTCGCAACTGGAACGCTCCGTATTCGCCGTACTACGAAATGGGCGAATACCCGCGCCTGTCTGTGTGCGCCACGAGCTGCCACGATACCTCTAGCTTGCGTGGACTCTGGAAAGAACCCGACTTTGACCGCAACCTTTATTGGTCGCATGCTCACTTGCCGGGCAACGCTCCTGAAGAGGTGACGCCTTCGGTGGCCCGCACGATTTTAAATCACGTGTTTACGGCGAACAGCTTGTTCTGCATTTTGCCGGTGCAAGACTACTTCGCTCTTTCGGCTAGCCTGAGCAAGTGCGCACCCGAAGAAGAACGCGTGAATGTGCCGGGTACGGTGGGCGGCAAGAACTGGTGCTATCGTATGCCGTGTTCTGTGGAAGAACTGATGGACTACTCGTCGCTTGCCTCTGAAATCCGCATGCTCGTGGATGTGCGCAAGCGCCGCCCGATGTGGAATATCTAGGATGTTCGCTCCTGCTTGGGTTAAAGACGCTATCTTTTATCAGATCTTTCCGGACCGGTTTTGCCGTTCGGGGCGTTACCATGCAGTAGGCAAGTTCGTGGAGTGGGGGAGTAAGCCTACCCGTGAAAACATGTTCGGCGGAAACCTCGCGGGTATCGATGACAAGCTTGAATATATTGCGGGACTGGGCGTCAATGCGATTTACCTGTGCCCGATTTTCAAGAGCAATTCGAACCACCGCTACCATACGGTGGACTACTTCGAGATTGACCCGGTGCTCGGCACGCTCGAAGATTTTGACCGCTTGGTCAAGAAGGCTCACAAGTTAAAACTGCGCGTGATTCTAGATGGTGTGTTCAACCATTGTTCGCGCGGATTCTTTCAGTTCAATAGCCTGATGGAATTGGGCGAGCATTCGCCGTACGTGGACTGGTTTCATGTGAAGGGCTGGCCGCTGAACGCCTATACCGACAAACCCAATTACGAATGTTGGTGGAACTTTCCGGCGCTCCCGAAATTCAATACGGACTGTCCCGATGTGCGTGAATACCTTTTCTCGGTAGGCGAGTACTGGATGAAGCGTGGCATTGACGGCTGGCGCCTCGATGTTCCGAATGAAATTGACGACGATAGCTTTTGGCAGGAATTCCGCCGCCGTGTAAAGGCGGTGAATCCGGATGCCTACATTGTGGGTGAGATTTGGGATGAGCCTTCTCGCTGGCTGAAAGGTGACCAGTTTGATGGCGTGATGAATTACATGTTCCGCAAGGCGGCGATGCAGTTCTTGTTCGACGAAAATCCGATTTCGATCAAGGAATTCGGCGAACGCATGAGTCGTGCATTCCCCGAAGGCCGTGGCGATATTCCCATGAACCTGCTCGGGAGCCACGATACCACGCGCCTGATGTCGCAGCCCTGCGCAAGCCTTGAACGAATCAAGCTCGCGTATGCGATTCTGTTCTTCTTGCCGGGAGCACCGTGCATTTATTACGGCGAAGAACTTTCGATGAAGGGCGGCAAGGATCCCGACAACCGCCGTAGCGTGCCGTGGAGCAAACTGGCCGAGATGCAGGCAAAGCCGCTGTATGAATTTATCAAGCAGATGATTGCACTCCGCAACAAGAATGCAGTTCTCCGCGACGGAACGCTTGAAATCCGCTCCGCCGACAATGGATTTGCTATCGAGCGTACCCTCGGTAAGAAATCGATGACGCTCGTTGTGCTGCAAGACGGCACGGAATACAAGTTCAACATTATATAAAAGGGGCAATCCTCCCCCTTTTTATATGTGTATAATGACTAAAAACTCACATTTTTCTACATTTGCGCGCAAAACTTACTGAATAATGCCTTATAGGGATTACAAATGAATAAGAAAAAATTCGGCATGCGAGAACTGATTATTCTCCTCGTCATTGTTTTGTCGGCCTACACGGTATGGCCTTCTATCCAGGTTCACACCAAGAAGGGCGAAGAAAAGCAGACCTTCCTCAAGGAAAATCCGAAGGTGGGTGCAAAATCCATCAACTTCGGTTTGGACCTTGCTGGCGGTACGGCCATTACGCTCGAAATCGACAAGTCGAACGTCAAGGGCGACGATATCAAGGACATTCAGGAACAGTCCCTCGAAATCATCCGTAACCGCGTTGACCAGTACGGTCTTTCTGAACCGCAGATTTCCCCGTCCGGCGACGACCGAATCGTGGTTGAACTGGCAGGCGTGGATGACTCCACTGCAAAGGCTCTCGTGGGTTCGACCGCTAAGCTCGAATTCAAAATCCTGGCCGAAGCTGAAAAGTTTACGCAGGTTGTTGGCCTCATCGACCAGTACCTGACCCGCCAGACGACCGACATCGTGGCTGACTCTGCCGCAACGGATTCTACCGCCAAGGATTCTACGGTCGCTAAGGTTGATTCCGCTAAGGATACGACTAAGGCCCTTTCCGATGACGAATTGCTCGGTAAGGCTCCTGCCGCTGAAGTCGCTGCTAACGATTCCGCCAAGGATTCTGCCGCAGTCGAGGCTCAACCGGCATCTGAGGTCGGCGTTGCCCTTTCCGCTTACTACTTGAGTTTTGGTAACGGTGGCTTTATCGCCGAAGAAAATGTCGAAAAGGTCAAGAAGCTCCTCGCTACCGACGGTGTGCAGAAGCTGATTCCGCGCGATGTTGCTTTCGCTTTCGGCAGCGGTCTCGAACCGGTGCAGCGTGATTCCAAGATTAAGGCCAAGCGCCTTTACCTCCTCAAGCGCCGTGCTGAAATGGCCGGTGACGATGTGGTTGATGCTCGTCCGTACCGCGTGTCTGACGGTGTGAGCGCCGGTGAAGTGGCTGTGAGCCTCAAGTTCGGTGGCATTGGTCCGAAAAAGTTCTCTGCTGTGACTGCCGCTAACATCGGCAAGCAGATGGCTATCGTGCTCGACAACCAGGTGATTTCTGCTCCGGTGATCCGCGACCGTATCCCGAACGGCGAAGCCCAGATTACGGGTCTCGACGACATGGCCGAAGCTAACCGCCTCTCCGTGGTGCTCCGCGCCGGTGCCCTCAAGGCTCCGATGAAGATTATTGAAAGCCGCAGCGTGGGTGCAACCCTCGGTGAAGAAAACATTGTGCAGGGCTTCGGTTCCGGTGCTATCGGCCTTATCCTCTGCTTGGTGTTCATGGTTGCCTACTACCGCCTCGGTGGTTTGATTGCAAGCTTCGGTATGGTGATCAACACCTTGGTGACCGCCGCCGTGATGTCTGTGTTTAACGCTACGTTGACCTTGCCGGGTATCGCAGGCTTTATCCTCGTGGTCGGTATGTCTCTCGACGCCAACGTGATTATTTACGAACGTATCCGTGAAGAACTCAAGAACGGCCTGACCGCCCGCGCCGCCGTGGCCAAGGGTTACGAACGCGCCTTCGGTGCCATCTTGGACTCCAACTTGACCACCGTGCTTACCGGCCTTATCCTTTATAAGATTGGTACGGGTTCTGTGAAGGGTTTCGGTCTTACTCTTACGATCGGTATTTTGACCTCCTTGTTCTGCGCTATCACGGTGACCCGCTCCATCTTGGATTGGAAACTTGCCAAGCGCGACGCTACGACCCTTTCTATCGGTGGCGGCTTCAAGGCTATCAACGAAGCTAACCTCCAGATCATTCCGAACCGCCGTCGTTTCGGTCTCATTTCCATGATCCTGATTGTTGCCTCTATCGCCTTCATCGCTGTCAAGGGCTTCGACTTCAGCATCGACTTCACTGGTGGTCAGGTTTATACCGTGCAGTACCAGGATAGCGACAAGCATGAAAAGGATTTGAGCAAGGCTCTCTCTGCTGCCGGCATCTCTGGCACGAAGGTCCGTACGCTCGGTGGTACTTCTGCTAACTCTTACCAGATTAGCATGCGCGCCTCTGACGACGCCCAGTTCGAAGCCAAGATGGCTCAGGCCTTCGAAAAGGCCGGCCAGAAGTGCGAAATCGTCGCTAAGGACAATGTGGGTCCGACCATCGGTAAGGAACTCCGCTTCAACGCAATCCTTTCTGTGATTCTCGCATGGCTCGGCATTCTGATTTACGTGTGGTTCCGCTTCGGTAAGTTCGGTCTCGGCTTCGGTGTCGCTGCCGTGCTCGGCCTGGTGCACGATACCGTGATTACGCTCGGCTTCATCTCTGCCTTCGGTCTTTCCTTCGATGGCGCCTTGATTGCCTCGCTCCTCACCATGATCGGTTACTCTGTGAACGACACTATCGTGAACTTCGACCGTATTCGTGAAAACACAGCCGTGTATGGTTCCAGCAACTTTGCCGAAACTATCAACAAGTCTATGAACCAGTGCTTCAGCCGTACCATGGTGACCTCTCTCACGACCTTGTTCGTGTGCGTGATCCTCGCTGTGATGGGCGGCTCTTCGATCCGCGACTTCGGCTTGGTCCAGTGCTTCGGTATCCTTATCGGTACCTACTCTTCTGTGTGCATCTGCTCTCCGATCGTTCTGTGGTGGAGCAAGCGCTTCAAGAAGGGTGTGTAGTTTAGACGAGAGAACGCTCGCGTTGCTCGCTACAGACTAGAGACTAAAGACCCCGGCGAAAAGCCGGGGTTTTTCTGTATTTGCTCGCTTTTTAAATGAAAAATGGCAAGGGTGTGTTCCCTTTTTTAGAATAAGTGATATATTTATAAACAAGGAGAACTTGTATGAAACGTCAAAAGAACTTGTTTGTATCTAGCTTTGTTACTGCTTTCGGGCTGTTGCTTGGACTTGGGACCAATGCCCTGGCTAAGGAATGGGAACAGTCTTTGGTGGTTAACCTAACCCGTCATGATGTGCACGGACCGATATATGGCTATACTCGATGGGGCTTTTCTAAAGACAGCCTTGTTGTGGATAGTTCTGGTGTCGTGGGTAAGGGAATCACGTATTGGCAGGTGGATGAATCTTGTGTATGTGGTTTTATGTTTGGGGGCTGTGGGTATTATCTATATCATTGGAACTTCTTTGATTATGACCAATCATTTTGGAACGTTGCTCGAGTCGATGGCTTAAAAGCGGGAACTGCCCTAGACTTGAACGATACGACTGCTTTTGCAGAGATTACTTATTATGGGTCTGATTTGCTTGAATCCTATAAGTTTTCCGAGAAACGTGGTTCGTCTGCAAATGATACGAACTACTTTGTCTATAGAAAAGATTCTTCATATTACGCCCTTTGCCAATATATAACGGTGTATAATAGTTCTATGAATAATTGGGATGAAACGGAAACAGGCATTCCGGCCTATTTTGCGCATCAATGTATTTTCCAGGATGACGGAACAGCTACCTTTAGCAAAATTCCGATGTATACGGGCGAATTACCGGAGGGAAAACCTGTGGATCCGCCTTCTGTTGTCGCGAAGCCTATGCGTAAGAAGGTTGAGCCCAATGTGGACCGCAAACCGTACCTGGTGAATGGTCAATCGGCTAGGAAAAATTCAGCGAGCGGTATTCGCGTAGAGAAGGAGCGCGTTTACCGACAATAAAAAATGGCAGCTTTTATAGCTGCCATTTTTTATGAATTATTTTCGCTTAGATTAGTAAAGCAAAGCGAACACCATGCCGGGGCGGAAGTATTTACCGGCGGTGTACTTGAGTGCCGTGCTGTGGAGCAGCATGAACAGCGCACTTGCTTCAACCTTGTTGGCCTTGGCGATGCTGCCGAATGCCTTGTTGAAGGCGGGCAGATTGCGGGGGAGCTTCGGGCTGATGCGACTGTCGGCAAGGAGGGCGCCCTTCTTCAGGAGTTCCTTGTGCATCTTGTCGGCGGCGGTAGCGCTGAGGCCAAACGCCTTCACGAGTGCTTCCGGGTGCAGGCGGCAGGAACCGTTGAATCCTTCCGGTGCGGCAAACGGGATGCGGGCTTCTTCGTAGAGGTTGCGAATCATGGAATCGCCCATGTCGGCAGCCTGCTTTTCGAGGCCGTGGTGCATCATGGCGCACATGATGCTGTACTGGATGCCGATCCACACATCGTGAGCCTGGAAGTTGAATTCGTCGAGCGGAGAGCCGTCCTTACGAACAAGGTTTGCGGCACCGATGAGCGGGCTGTTTGCCTTGTAGTTCGTGTTGAATACACGGAGCAGGTTGGCCTTCGCCTTCTTCTCGTCGCTGATGGGCTTGAGGCCGAGCAGACGGAGGTAGGTGTCGGCGAGCATCGTGTCGGCGAATACGTCATCGCAGTCGTTAGCAATCTTTGCGTTCCAGCTGGCGGTAAAGGCTTCCTTGCACTGGGCGGTGAGCCATGCCTTCTTGAGACCGCGGAGTTCGTTCTTGGAAAGTTCCACGTCGCTCGGAATTTCGCCTGAGTTCAGCCATTCGTTGATGGTCTTGAGGGCTGCCTTCACGTTGGTACCGTCGATAACGAGCGTTTCCTTGATAGCGTCGGCGAGTTGCGGGAGCTTGTCTGCCACAACGTCCTTCGCTTCCATCGGGGTCACGAAGAAGTGGTAGTAGCCTTCGGCTTCGTCCCACAAGGCTTCGTCGAATTCCTTGTTGGCAGCGTCGGCCTTGGCGTTCCAGGTGTCGGCCTGTGCCTTGTCGCCGAGGATTTCGGCAATCTTTGCTGCAGCGCGGAGGCCTGCAATCCAGAGGCTACCGCAGTACACGGAAATGCCGTGGCTGGAGAGGTTGTCGAACGTGTCGTCGGTACCGTGGGTGAGCGGGAAGTTTTCGCCTTCGTTCACCATCTTTTCCAGATACTGCATGGCGGCATAGACGGCTTCCTTGCAATCCTTCAGGTTTTCGATATCCTGCGTCTTCACGTAGTGACGGAGAACCATCAGCACATACTTCGGAGCGAGATCCTTCCATTCCTTCACGTTGTGCCAGTCGTAGGCATCGGGTTCAGCATCGAATGGGCTTCCGAGGTCGTGAATCACGGCGCCACGAACGGCGCGCGGGCCTTCGAGTTTCGGGTCCGGAAGGTCGGCGAACGGGTGGTTCACGTATTCGTGGTGACGGCGACGGTTGTCGTTTACGGCGAGAATAGCATCACCGAAGCGCTTCATGACCACACCGTCGAGGCGCGGCATCAGGGCCATCAGGCTGAAGCTGCCGTAGAAGTAAACGTCGAGGGAGTTGAAGAACGGATAGTCAGCGCATTCACGAACGAGGAAGCGGTCATCCTTGTCCCACACGGTGGCTTCGGCGAGGAAGCTGAGCGTGTTGATGGCGAGGCTCTTGAATTCGTCCTGCTTGGCTGCAGTCTTGTAGAGCTTGGCAACAGCCTTCTTCGGCACGAGTGCTTCGAATGCCTTGAGGCGAGCGTCGAAGTTCTTGTCGGCGGCGAGGGCTTCTTTGAGGATAGCGCCCACGCGGCCATAAGCTTCGGGGAAGAATGCGGTGTACTTCTTGGCGGAAGTGAGCTTGTTCAGCTTGATTTCGGGGAAGTCGAGCACCAGGTTGAACTGGAAGCTGACTTTCTGCTTCGGCTTGAGTACTGCGGTAACGGCAACAGCACCGGCCATGGTTTCGCGGCCACTGTAAACGTTCTTGACCCAGGCTTCGCAAACGCGACCGCTGCGGAGAGCGCCCTTCAGCACGGAGGCTGCGTCATCCTGGTAGAACATCGGCTTCACGGAAACGTTCAGGTTATCCTTCTTGTTCCAAGCAACAGAAACGCCCATGCAACCGTTAAAATCGCTTTCGGCGAGCGGCTTTTCGTTGTAGAATTCGAGACCGCGGACTTCGCGACCGTCATTGGCCTGCTTGCTGAACTTGACGCCCTTCGGGAAACGTGCAGACGGAACGAGCACGAAGCTAGAATCCTGAACGCCCTGGCGGTCCTTCTTGGCCATGTAACCGGCGATGCAGTCCTGCACCTGCACGATGGTGATTTCGCGGGTTTCCTTGGTGGTATTTTCGAGAGTGAACACGGTAGCGTTCACCGGGAGGCTGGAGAGGCGTTCGTCACCCGGAGTCACGTAGCTGGACTGGGTCTTAGTAATCTGCACGCCCTTGCCTTCGTACTTGGTTTCGCTCACCGGATAGAGGGCGGCGTACTGCATCTTGGCAGCATCGTAACCGGCCTGGCCCAGGAATTCATTGTCGTTTGCCCAAGCGGCGGTGAGGGCGCCCTGACGCACAACCTTTTCGCCAACGACACCGTTGAAGAAGTCGATGACGGCGCTGCGGTTGAGTTCGGCACCGGCCTTGTTCAAGAGAGCTGCGGTGCGGTCGCTCCATTCGATGTGCCAGCGTTCAAAATCAGCGGCATTGTTCTTGAAGAAATCCTTTTCGGCAATAGCCTTGTTGAGCTTGGCTTCGGCCTTCTTCTGGTTGGCGAGTTCTGCTGCGGTAAAGAGCGCTTCGCCCTTGGCGTCCACCAGCGGGTACTTGGCGAGCATCTGCGTAAAGCCTGCGAAGTCGGCAATTTCAAGAGCGGCCTTTGCGTCAATCACGGATTCGCGGAAGAAGAAGTTGTTGAAGCGGAGGTCAGAGGGCTTTTCGGTGCGAACTTGCACGCCCGGCATCACGTTCATCACGGGAGTGGTGCCAGCAGGCGTTGCGGTGAATGTCGAGCCGATACCGCCGACAGCAATACCCGTGGTAGAAGGGGTCGTAGAAAGCGGGGTGTACCAGGGCTGGATAAATTCCACGGCGAGGCCCGGGGTCATCAGCTTCTGGACGGAACCGGCCTGTTTTGCGCCGGCGAGGTAAAAAGTTAAAAATTATAAAGACTGTAAAAAGGAATACATTTCTTAAATGTGTACACAAAATGAACGATTTTCAGGGCGTGTTTCTCCTCACACAAATTTGCAAAGAAAGCAGATTTTTTTGAAAATGTTCAAAAAAGCCGATGAAATGCAAAAAAACAGGTTTCAAAATGTTTGCATGACGGTTTTTAATAAAGTATATTTAGGAAGGATTAAAAAAAGGAGAACTTATGAAAAAGATCCTATTAAGTGTACTCATCCTTGCTGTTGCCTTGTTCGCCGCCGAAAAGGTTTATCTTGCTCCGGTTGGCCTTACGGGTATGCATGACGACTATGCCGTGGCTTCGTCCAAGCTCATGAAGGCATACATTGAAGACGATGGCCGCTTTATCTTGGTGGTGGGTACTGCCGAAGATGGCGTTAAGGCCGACGATCAGGCTGCCGTTAGTAAAAAGGCTGCCGAAAAGGGTTGCTCCAAGTATATCATCGCCGAATTTACTCGTCTCGGTGAAAATGTTATCATGTCCTTCAAACTTTATAATGTCGGTTCTGAAGCCCCGATTTGGGATGACCGCCTCAAGGCCCGCAATCCGGATGACTTTGACCCGATCATTCAGCGTGTGGCTCGCAACATCGGTACCAAGCACAAGGCTGTCGATGATTCCGACATTTATAGCGTTACGGAACAAGAAACGAAGACTCCCAAGCGCAAGGGCGTGAATGCCTATATCGGTATGGCCGTGGGTGGTCTTATGGCTGTCCAGCCCGATGTCGAAGTTTTTGCCGGTCTTGATTTCTTCTTGCTGTACGATGCCCAGGTAATCTTGTTCGGTATCGACTGGGATATCTATGGCTTGGGTGACGATACTGCGCTCGATTATATGGATCTCGCTATTTCTGCTTACTATCCGTTCGGCACCAAGGCGATTACCCCGTTCGTGGGTGGCGGTCTTGCCTTTAGCCAGACGAGCTATCAGAGCGATATCCCGCGTGAATATCGTAGCACCAACTACAACTATAGCTTCTACGACAACGACGAAGAATTTGATGATGAAAGCTCGGGTCTTACGGGATTCATTGGCGGCGGTGTGATGTTCAACCGTTCTAGCCGCGTGATGTTCGTTGCCCAGGCAAAGTACATGATCAACTTCTATAAGAACGATGTCTATAACTACAAGAAAAATGATAATGGCGCTGTGATTACCGTCAAGGATCATGCCATTCAGGGCCTTATCTTTAACGTAGGCATCGGCTACGGGTTCTAATATGTTCGCTTCGCGAATTTGCGGAATAATGCTTGTTGCCCTAGTGGCAACAATGCTTTCCGGTTGTTACTTTGGTCGCTCGACCATTAGAACGACTGACGGCGGAACCTACGATATTTATGCCGATGGGCGTTATCTTTGTTCTACCGATGAAGATTGTTCTATATCGACTCGTGGCGGCATGGGCAAGACTTTGTTCGAAGCACAAAAAGGCGATCATGTAGTAGGCCAAGATATCGTATCGCGCGAAATTACGGCGGCGACCGTTTTGTGGATGCCTTTCACCTATTGCCTTTCGCTTTTCTTGTACCAGGCTTATCCCGATGAAATCGTGATTCCTGTAGAGAACGGTTCGGCTCCTTCGGTGCAAGAATCTTGGCAGTCTGAATCTTCCGGAACTCCTGCTCCTTCGGTGGGCGGAAGCGTTTGGGACAAACCGATTTATTAATGGAGTTTTTATGAAGTCTTTGTGGAGTCTTCTTTTAGGCACGTCTTTAGTGTCTTTTTTTATTTCGGCATGTTCTGAAGGCGAAGAAGTTGTCAAGAGCTTTTCGAATTACGATCTCAACGGAACGGTAATTAAAGACGGGTATTTTACGGATGTGCGTAATAACCACACATACCGTATTATGAAATACGTCGATAATTTGGGAACCGAAAAGTATTGGTTTGCCGAAAACCTGGATTATGTGGATTCTACGCTAGAAAAGGATTCCTGGTGCTATAACGACAGCGAGGACAGCTGTAAAGTCTATGGTAGGCTTTACAATTGGGATGCTGCTCAAAAGGCATGCCCCGATGGCTGGGAATTGCCGTCTCATATGAGTTGGTCTGATCTTTATAACATGGTGGGTGACCGTATTGAACCTGCCGGTACCAAGCTTAAAACCATTGATCATTGGCAAAATTCCGATTCTGTTATGCAAGGATCCAACCGGTATGGTTTTTATGGGCTCCCGGCGGGTCGAAAGAATATCGAAGGGGGCTGGCTCCCGACGGGCAAGTTTGCCTATTTCTGGACGAGTACGAGCTCTTCCAAAGATGTCGATCTTGCTTATGGCTGGCAGCTGACTTACGAAACCGATTTCTTTAATTATGGCGAATACTATAAGGGCCATGGAATGTCCGTGCGTTGCATCTCTAAAAATGAGTATGGCAAGATGCATATCGAAGGTGATTTCGATTCGACATATCTAGAAGAAATCCCGCTTCACGAAGGAACGCTGGAGTATCAGGGACAGACGTATAAGACGATCGATCTTTGGGGCAGAACCTTCATGGCCGAAAACATGAATTACGAAACAGGGAATAGCTGGTGCTATAACAATAGTGCCGATTCCTGCAAAAAATACGGCCGTCTGTACGATTTGGAAACCGCGTTGAAGGTTTGTCCGGAAGGTTGGCAGTTGATTCATGCCCGTTCTTACGACGATGATGATTATGATTTGGAACGTGCTAGAATTTTAAAGTCGATGGGGATTACCCTTGCCCTTTTTGATTATACTGCCGAAGAAGTGAAATCATCTGAAGGCTGGATCAAAATGCCGGGAAACAACTTGTCTGGCTTTAATTTGCTCCCGTCCGGTGGATATGACATTGGCAGCGAATCTTTCTTTGATATTGGATATACGGCTTACCTTTGGGCTAATTATGAGTGGCAATCGCAGGATATTTACGATACTTTGGCGATAGGCTTGCGTTATAGTGATGCTACTTTCAATCAGGTAGAAAACGGCAAGAATTTCGCCTACGCCGTACGCTGCGAAAAGAAATAATTAAATGCTGGCGAGCGTCTTTTAGTAAACAACAAAGCCCCTGGATTAACCAGGGGCTTTTGCTATACAATCGGTTCTGTATTAGAATGTGAATCCGGCGAAGATGTTGTCGCTGAGGAACGGCAGCACGCCGAGCACAATCACGGCGACCGTCAAGAGCCCGATTACACCGCGCTGACGCTTGGTCATACGGAGCGGATTCAGGTGGTCGTCGGTTTCGTCAATCCAGGCGCTTTTGATCAGCTGCAAGTAGTAGTAGAGCGCGAGCACGTTGTTGAGAACTGCGAATGTTACGATGCCGTAGTGTCCGGTAGAAGCGCCGCTGAAGAACAGGTGGAACTTACCGAAGAAGCCTGCAAGCGGGGGAATGCCAGCCAAGCTGAACATGGCAACGGCAAGCGCGATGGCGAGCATCGGCTTTTGCTTGGAAAGTCCACGCAGGGAATCGAATGTTTCTTCGCGGTGATGCCCGATAATGCCAAAGATAAAGAAGGCGAGGTAGTTCGAAACCGCATACACGAACAGATAGTAGATGATTGCGGTTTTTGCCGTGGCTGCAGGGCCAAGGAGTGCTACCATGATGTAGCCTGCCTGGGCGATAGAGCTGTATGCCATGAAACGGCGGAGCCTGAACTGCTTTAAGGCGCCCAGGTTACCCACAAAGAGCGTGGTGCCTGCAAGCAGCGCGATGAACGGGGCGACCTGTTCCTGGATTGGGGCGAGAGGTCCAAAGACCAGTACCACGAGGAACGCGATGGCGGTAGCCTTCGAAGTCACCGAGAGAATGGCGGTTACCGGCGTCGGAGCGCCTTCGTAAACGTCGGGAGCCCAGGTGTAGAACGGGAACAATGTCAGCTTAAAGCCGATGCCTGCGAACAGGAACAGCACTGCAATCCACAGCAGGGGAGAGGTGCCTGCGGCAACGGCTTGCTGGATTGCCTCGAAATGGATTGAACCGGCAAAACCGTAAAGGTAGCTGAATCCGAACAGTTCGAATGCGGTTGCGACAGAACCCATCAGAATGTACTTGGTTGCTGCTTCGGAACCGTATTGGTCTCGCTTGTTCCATGCGGCAAGGGCGTACATCGGAATGGTTGCAATTTCAAGGCCCAAGAAGAACGTGAGCAAGTCGCAGGCTGATACGACGGTGAATCCGCCGAAGGTCGCGAATGCGACGGTACCAATGAATTCTGCGATCTGGTGCATGGCGGGCTTGCCGTCACCGCTGTGGTCAAAGTAGTCCTTGGCGAGCCAGATTCCAAGAATGGCGGATACCATGAGGACTTCGCGCATCAAGACGCCAAAGTCGTCGATATGCCAGTTGGTAATGAAGAACCTGCCGGCTCCACTTGCAAGCGGAATCAGATTCAGCAGAATGAAAATCAGAATGAATCCGATGTTTGCTATGCGCCAAGGAACCTTAGAACGGTCGGTGCAAAAGAGCCTGCTCCCGATCACGATAAACGGGAAAAGCAGAAGCAGTAAGTCGGGAATGATAAAATTGGGAATATACATAGGAATCTATAAAGTGGAATTAATCTTCTCAAAAATAGGGGCAATACTCTGGTCGAGCATGTCAGCAATCCATCCGGGGAACACACCAATCAAGAGGAGGCAGAGCACGAGTACTACGACAACGAGTTTTTCGCGGAAGCAGGCGTCGGTAAGTGATTCGTACTTGGCGGGCATATTGCCGTGCAACATGCGGTTTGCCGTTTGCAGAATGTAAACGGCGGTCGTTGTAATCGAAAGAATGGCAAGCACGGTCACTACGCGTGTGAGCGTGGAATCTTGCTGGAAGGCTCCGATAAAGATGTTGCTTTCGGCGATAAATCCGCTAAAGCCCGGGAGGCCAAGACCCGCAAAGCCTGCAATCACAAAGCCTACGCCGAGGAACGGGAGCTTGCGCATAATGCCGCCCATTTCGGTAATGTCGCGGGTATGCGTGCGTTCGTAGATCATGCCGATTGTGGCGAAGAACAGCCCCGTGAGGAATCCGTGAGAAATCATCTGGAGAGATGCTCCGCGGAGGCCCACCGGAGTCATGGCGGCAAGGCCGAGGAAGATGAGGCCCAAGTGGCTAATGGAGCTGTAGGCCGTAATGTACTTGAGGTCCTTGTGGCGAAGCGCGATGAAGGGGCCGAGTACCACGTTGAAAATGAGGAGCGCGACTACGTACGGGAGCCAAATCTTGGCTGCTTCCGGCATCAGGAACATGGCGACGCGGAGGCATCCGTAAGCGCCCATTTTCATCATCACGCCGGCGGCAAGCATTGAAACTGCGGTCGGGGCGGCGGAGTGACCATCCGGGCTCCAGAAATGGAACGGGAACAAGGAACTCGAAACGGCAAAGCCCATGAACATGAGCGGGAATGCCCACATCTGGAAATCCATCGGGAGCGTAATCTTGGAAAGCTCAACAAGGCTAAAGCTGTTGATTCCGCTTTCGAAATAAAGTCCGAACAGCGTTGCCAAAATCATGGAGGAACCGAATGCAAGCGTCAACGTCAGTTTTTTACCGCCGTAGTCCTTGCGGCCAGAACCGTAGCCTGCAATCATCAGGTACATGCAGAGTGCTTCCATTTCGTAGAATACGAAGAACAGCACCAAGTCCATGCTCATGAACACGCCGTAGACGCTTGTAGCAAGCAACTGGATGAGAGCAAAGAATACTTTCTGGTTTCCCTTGATGTTCCAACTCACCAGAATGCCTGTCCAAACGATGACTGCCGTGAGGAACAAGAGGAACATGTTCAGGCCGTCGGCGCCGACAGAATAGTGGGCGTTGATCGTATGAATCCAGGGAATGTCCATGTAGTAGTGCAACAGTAACGGAGCAGGATCTGCACTTGCGGAGCCAATGCCGAGCGTGTAGAGTCGATAAGTCAAATAACCGACTAGCACCAGCACCAGGGTTCCCGAAGCGGCATGGATTGTCTTGAGGAGCGATTCCTTTTGCGAGGGAATCGGTGCGCAGACCAGCACCGTAAACAGCGGGATAATCCAGATTAAGTTAAAAAGTAAAGAATCCATATTCAAACCTTACCTTACAGCGGAAGCTGCCCCAAAAAACGCCATAGTATAACGCCGACAATCAGGGTGCCCAGGTAGAAACTCAAATTGCCTCCCTGCGCGTAACGTACGAGGTCGCCCAACTTGTGGACAAACCAGACGCAGAATGCAAGGATACCTTCGATAATGTAGTCTTGAATGAATCGTGCTACGCGGGCGATACCGCCAATGACGAACTGGCGAACCACGGCATAGTACATTTCGTCGAAATAGAACTTGTGGTAAACCACCTTGTAAATGGCGCTGCGGTTCGATTCGTCGAGGGCGCGTTCCACTTTAGCCTTGGGACTTGCATAGAAGAACCAGGCAATCAAGAGTGCGACGGCGGCAACTGCCACGGCTACGTACGGAATCCATTCGGCGTGGGGGAGTAATACGAACTGCGGCACGCGAAGTCTTCCCGGTACAAAGTAGTGTTCGAAGAGACCCTTGCCGAGAATGCCACTCAAGAATGCGGGCACGGCGAGAATCACAATCGGGAGTGTCATGAAGAAGTCTTCGTGGACATGTCCTTCGGCTACCGATTTAGAACGCGGAGCGCCGTGGAATGCGAGGAAGAACAGACGGAACATGTAGAAGGTGGTAAGACCGCTCGTAAAGAGAGCTAGCCCGAATACCACATAATGGTGTCCCTGGAAGGCCGCCAAGATGATTTCGTCCTTCGAGAAGAATCCGGAGAACGGCGGAATGCCTGCAATGGCGAGAACGCAAATGAGGCTGCTCCAGTAGGTGAGTGGCATCTTCTTGCGGAGTCCGCCCATGGCGTCCAAGTCGTTGGTATGTACCTGATGGATCAGGCTACCGGCGATGAGGAACAAGGCGCACTTGAAGAATGCATGCGTAAAGATGTGGAAGGTAGAGGCTGTCCAACCGGTGGTAATGACCGCATCGCCGATTTTGCAAGCGCCGAGTGCAAACATCATGTAACCCAGCTGCGAAAGCGTGGAGTAGGCGAGAATTCGCTTGATGTCCTTTTGCGTGCAGGCAATGACTGCGGCAAAGACCATCGTGAAGGCGCCGACCCACATAATGAGCGTGAGCGAATTGCCGCAAACGGCAAAGAACGGGAACAGTCTTGCTACCAGGTAAACGCCTGCGACCACCATGGTGGCGCTGTGGATGATGGAAGAAACCGGTGTCGGACCTTCCATAGCGTTCGGAAGCCAGATATGCATCGGGAACATGGCCGATTTGCCCCAGCCACCGGTAAAGATCAAGATGGAACCGATGATGAGTGCGTCGGCCTTGCTTACGACCATAAGGCCCAGGTCAATCGTTTCTTTCTTGAATGCGGTGAGCGAAAGTCCGTTCAGTGCGAAGAAATCGAAACTCTGCACCACATAGCTCACGATCACGATACCGAGCAAGAAGAAACTGTCGGCAAAGCGTGTGAGGATGAAGGCTTGCTTCGAGGCACTCACAGCCGAGGGCTTATGGTACCAGAAACCAATCAGCAAGTAACTGGATACACCCACGAGTTCCCAGAAGATGAACATCTGGAAAAGGTTCGTGGCGGCAACGAGGCCGAGCATGCTGAAACTGAACAGCGAAAGAATCGAGAAGAATCGGCCGGCGCTGCGGTCACCTCTCATGTAACCGATGCTGTATATATTCACGAGGAATGAAATCACCGTGACGACCACGAGCATCATGACCGAAAGCGGGTCGATTAAGAGTCCGATGTTTGCGGCGAAGTGTTCTGCAAACTTGAGGAACGGAAAATCGAACAGGACTGCTTTTTGCGGGGCGAATGTAGAGCCAAAATAGTGAACCGCGACAATCAGCGCGGAAATCATGGCGATGCCGTTGCCGATAACGGCGAACCCGGCGGCTGCCTTGTCGGATTTGCGACCGAGGAAAAGGCCGTTCACCGCAAACACAAGGAGCGGCATCAAGAAGATTAAATAGCTGATGGAAACGTCGTTAATCATGGAGGTCCCTCAACTGTTCTACGTCCAGGCTCTTATAGCGGCGGTACATCGACACGATAATGGCAAGTGCAATTGCCATTTCACAGGCGGTTACGGCAATCACGAAGATGCTGAACAATGCCCCTGCGGTCGAGTCCTTGGCGCTAAAGTAAGCGAATGAAATGAAATTGATGTTGGCTGCATTCAGCATGAGTTCAATCGAAATCAGCATGCCGATCAGGTGACGGCGGCGCATTAAGCCCCAAACGCCAATGCCGAACAGCAAGAATGCAAGGATTAGGCAATTCATTAAAGTCATTCTTCGTCCTCCTTGCCTTTGCGGGCGATGGTGATTGCGCAAATCAGGGTCATCAGGAGAAGGATACTGACGACTTCGAACGGAATCACGAATCCGTCGGTGCCGTAGCCCAACAGTCTAAGGGCAAATGCCTTGAGCGAAGCGTAACCTTCGGGGGCGACTACGGCGCCACTCGAAAGGCCTTCAATCGGCAACAGGCACTTGACCATCACGAGTACAAAGATAATCGAAAGCGCAAATGCGGCAAAGATTCTCGGAATTTTGACCGAGAAGGCGTCTTCGCCGAGGCGGCTTGTCAGAAGAATCGTGAATACCACGAAAATCACGACGCCGCCTACATAGACCATCACCTGGGCGAGAGCGGTAAATTCCGCATGCAAGAGCAGGTAAAGGATTGCAGTTGCGACGAAGCTGAAAATCAGGAACACGGCGCTCTGCAGGATGTTCTTGACTGCAACCGTACAGACAGCCGTCACGAGGATAATGAATGCGACCGCGTAGAACGCGAGGTCCATTCCCCCGAGCGGGAATGCGATATTCTGTGGGATAAGCCCAGCCAACAGATTCTGGATCATTAGCCTTGGCCCTCCTTCTTGTTGAGAATCATTTCAAGCGAGTTCGGGTCGGTGGTGGCGACTTCGAACGCCTGGCTCATGCGAATAGCGCCAAACGGGCAGGCTTCTACGCAAAGCCCGCACTGGGTGCAACTCGCAAAGTGATAAACGTAACGGCCGAGCACTTTCTTGCCGGCGATGTTCTTGGTTGAAAGCACGTTGATCGAGGCGTTCGGGCAGGCGCGTTCGCACATGCCGCAAGCGGTGCAGTGGTTGTTGCCTTCGGCGTCTTCGATCATTTCGAGGCGACCACGGTAGCGTTCGTGCATCTTGAGCGTCTTCCTGTTTTCAGGATACTGCTCGGTCACGATGCGTCTGGGGTCAAAGAAATACTTGAGCGAAACAGACAGACCGCAAATCAGGCTCCAGGGACCCGTAATGCAGCGCTTCAGGTAACGCTTGATGTATCGGCGTGTTGAAAGTCTTTCTTGCATATTACCCTACAAAAATCATCCACACGGCGCCGGCGGCGAGGAGAACCAGGTTCACCGGCAAAAGGAATTTCCATTCAAAGTCCATGAGCTGGTCCACACGCGGGCGGACAAATGTCCAGCGCACCATCATGTAGCACCAAATCATAAAGTAAATCTTCGCGAAGAGCCACACGACACCGGGCACCATCTGCAGAACGCCGTCGATAGCGGCAACGCCAATGCAGGGCGCATGGAATCCACCCAAGAAACAGGTGGCGGCAAGTGCCGAGTTCGTGACCAGGGCGATGTATTCGGCCAGGTAGAACATGGCAAACGGAGTGCCGTTGTATTCGGTGTGGTAACCACCGGTCAGTTCCTGTTCTGCTTCGGCAATGTCGAAGGGAGCGCGGTTCATTTCGGCGGTACTAGAAATAAAGAAGAGAATGAAGGCGATAAAGCCGAGCACCGGAATCTTGAAGATAAACCAGTCAAGAACCGTGCCGTCCTGCGCCTGGGCGATATCCATCAGGCTCGTGGAACCCGAAATCATCACGACGAACAGGAGGATCATTGCGAAAGAGATTTCGTAGCTGATCATCTGGGCGCCGCTACGGAGAGCACCGAGCAAGGAATACTTGTTGTTGCTGCTCCAGCCGCCGAGCAAAATGCCCAGCACGCCAAAGCCGTTCACTGCGATAATCATCGGAATGCCCATGTCGATGTCGGCTACAATCAGGTTGTGGTCGAACGGGATCAGGGCGGCGATAATGAACGGGGCAATCAGCACAATCAGCGGTGCTACATAGAACATCAGCTTGTCGGCGCCGCTCGGGGAATAGACTTCCTTGAAGAGCATCTTGATCACATCGGCGATGGTCTGCAGAGTACCGTGCCAACCGAGACGCATGGGGCCCAAGCGGCATTGCACGTGGGCGCAAACCTTGCGTTCCATGTAAATCAGAATCGGGGCAGAACCGATATTCACAGCGCAGACTGCGATAATGCAGAGGAGCGCGTTAATCAAGAAGGCGGCAATGCTATCGAGCGTCTGGGACTGCAACTGTTCGGGCAAGTAAGCCGAAAGCTTCGGAACCCATTCGCGAATAAAGTCGCCTACAGGATGTGTAATAGAAGGTACAAACATATATTACCTGTCAATTTCGGGAATCACCGGGTCAAGCGTTGCCATGATGGTCACAAGGTCCGAAATCTTGTGGCCCTGCACCATCTTGTTAAGGGCGGCAATGTGCGGGAAGCTTGGCCCACGCGTGTGAATTCGGTACGGCTTTTCGCCGGTCGTGGCGGCCACCACGTAAGTGGCGTAAAGACCCTTCGCGGTTTCGATTTCGCTGTAGTAGCGACCCACCGGAAGACGCACCGGCTTTTCCTTGGCTCTCCACGGACCTTCTTTCGGGAACTTTTCGATGCACTGGTAAAGAATGCGCATAGATTCGTGAATTTCAGCGATACGCACCGTGTAACGGTCGTAGCAGTCGCCGGTGTAGGTCACAGGCACATCGAACTGCAGCTGGTCATAGATGCTGTAGGGATTTGCCTTGCGAACGTCGAAGTCGACGCCGCTTGCGCGGAGCACCGGACCGGAGCATCCGTAAGCGATGGCGTCTTCGGCGGAGAGAATGCCGATGCCCTTGCTACGTTCGAGCACGATGATGTTCTTGGAAAGGAATCTTTCGTAGTCCTTCATCGCGCCTTCGAGGTGCTTGAGGAATGCCTTGACGCGGTCGATAAAGTTTTCGGGAACGTCGAAGCGGCTGCCACCCGGTCTAAAGAAGTTGGTGGTCAGGCGAGATCCGGTGACTTCTTCCAAGATGTCGTGGATCATTTCGCGTTCCTTGAAGCCGAACAGCAAGCAGGTTTGTCCACCGAGGTCGCCGCCGAAACAGCCGAAGAACACCAGGTGGCTGGCGATACGGCCAAGTTCCGAAAGCATCACGCGGATGTATTCGCCCTTTTCGGGGACGCCCACGTTCATGCCTTTTTCAAGTGCGATGACGACACCCAGGTTGTTTTGAATGGCTGTCAGATAGTCTTGACGGTCGGACATGGCGATGTATTGCAGATAGCTCATCGATTCCGCTTGCTTTTCCATGCCGCGGTGGATGTAGCCGAAGTGCGGTACGACTTCAACAATCGTTTCGCCGTCCATACGCAGGGCGAGGCGCAATGCACCGTGTGTACTCGGGTGCTGCGGGCCCATGTTGATGAAAAATTCTTCGGTATTGGTGTCGCGGGTAATCTTGAATCCCGGCGGGAGTCTTGTTATACTCATACGGGCCTCTTGATCATTTGCGGGTGGGTAAAGTCTTTACGCAGCGGGTATCCGACAAAGTCCTTGTCCAAGAAAATGCGGCGCAGGTCGGGGTGACCTTCAAAGTTGATGCCGAACATGTCGTAGACTTCGCGTTCCTTGACTTCTGCACCCGGGTACAGGTGACTGATTGTCGGAACAGATCCGAGTAGTGATGTCGGGCGTTCTTCTTCGGGGATGTCAAAGTTCTTCTTGATCTGCACGCAGAAGAATACCTTGTGGCCAAGCTCGATACTGCGGAGCTGCGTCACCATGTCGAAGTGGTCGTCGTAGTCGATTGCCGTGACATCGATCAGGTAATTCATCTTGAATTCGGGATCGTTTTTCACGTATTCGACAGCGGGCAAGTAGTCTTCCACGTCAATCATCACTTCGAGCGGACGGTCGGCGGGCATAGCGGCGACCACGTCTTCAATCGGGTCTTCGCTGTGCGTGTGCACGGTGATGCCGGGGAACTTTGCCTTGAGTTTCTTGTAAATGTCGAGCTGGCTTAGGCCAAAGCGCTTGCATGCCACACGCGGCACTTCGGGGAAGTCTTCCTTTTTCACGCGTACGGGCTTGAAACTGCTCTTATAGTCAGGATTTTCTTCCTTGAACTTCGCGCGGGCTTCGGCCATTTCTTCGTCCTTGATGCGTTCAAGGGCGGCCCAAGCCTTGGCTGCTTCTCGGTAACGGTCCATCGTAGATACGTTACGAATGTCGCCTTCGTGCCAGGGGTCGCGGCAGGTTTCCTTGAGGATCTTTTCGCGAAGTGTCAAAAGTCCGTGGAACAGCGCTTCGGGACGAGGCGGACAACCGGGAACGAATACGTCCACCGGAATCAGGTTCTGCGCCCCGCGCACCACAGCGTAGTTGTCGTAAATAAAGGGGCCACCGCTGATGGTGCAGGCGCCCATCGCAAGCACGTATTTGGGACCAGGCATCTGTTCCCAAAGCATTTGCAGTGCGGGCGCCATACGGCGGGTAATGGTTCCTGCGATAATAAAAAGGTCCGCCTGGCGGGGCGAAGCGCGGAACACTTCGGAGCCAAAGCGGGCGATATCGTAGCGGGCCATAGAGCTACTCATCATTTCGATGGCGCAGCAGCTTGTGCCGTAGGTGAGGGGCCAAATCGAGTTTGCTCGGGCCCAGTTTACAACGTAGTCTATCGCGTTGACGACATACTTGCCGCCCGGGATAGGATCTAAAATCTTAGGAGCTAGGTTGATAATTCCCATAGGGTTATTCCCACTTAAGGATTCCTTTCTTCCATGCGTAGGCAAGGCCCGAGACGAGGATTGCCATGAAAATCACAAGGTCAATGACAACGACCTGAGGGGGCAGCGGAGTGTTGCCAGCCATAATTTCCTTGAAGTTTGCCATGACGGGGAACAGGAAAAGGGCTTCGATGTCAAACACCAGGAACAGAAGCGCAAACAGGTAGTAACCCACCTTGAACTGGATTCGCGCGTTTCCGATGGTTTCCATACCGCATTCGTATGGAGCCATCTTGTTCTTGGTATTCTTGGTGCGGTAACCGAGCAGTAACCCCGTAACGGTAGCCGCTGCCGCGATAAACGCGCCCAGGAAAAGGAAGATTGAAAGGATGATATACTCTGACATTTTTTGTGTCTCTTGTCTTTCGTCTCTCGTTTAGTAAAAGTTCTGTAGCTCCTGAACCGTACCAAACAGCGTGTTTCCGATTTGGAATCTGTCTTGTACGTGTCTAAGCAAGTCCTTGAATTCGTCTATCGTTGCCGCGTTCATTTCGTTCAATTTTTCTTGAATGGTGTTCACGTAGCCTGAGGCAACGGGTTTGGTTTTCAAATCTTGCATTTCGCCGGCCCATCGCTGAACCATCTGGTCGGTGTCGATACGGGCAATCACGTAGCGTGTGGTAGATAGTAGCTCTTGCAAAAAGTGAACTAAGAAGATTTCTTCTTGCAATATACCCCAGCGCTTGTCCTTGGAATACATGGCCTTGTTTTCGTTCTTGCCGTAAAAGACCGCTGCCTGTGCATATTCGAGGCAGGTCATAATGAGCCTTTCGTAATGCTTGATTTCCTTGGTCAGTCCTTGAAACCAAATCGAGTCCGCCATAGGATTCTTTTCGGTCCGTTCAGCGATTTCGTTGGGGAATATTGCCCTGAACGCGTAGTACACTTCTTCGTAATAGCGGTTGCGCATACGGCAGTTGAAGGCTCGGTTCTTGAGCGTGTAGTCGCTGTGGTGGAGTTTGCTTATCATGATTTGACCACCTGCTTGACGCCTGGAATGTTCTTGATGGCATTGATGATGGAATCGACTTGTTCCTTGCGGAACGCCTTGAACACGAGCCGGATTCTACCCGAGTAGTGTTGGCTTGCCGCAGTAATTCGTTCCAAGAAAACATTTGCGCGCTTGAGTTCCTGCAACACGTCGAACGTAATGTTCTTACGGTTTTCGGTATCGAGCGTGAGGTGCGTCTCGAACGAGTGCTTGATGTCTTCGCTCCATTCCACTGCGATACGCTGCTCCATGGGCAGGTTCTTGAGCTGCGGACAGTCCGTATTGTGGACTTCAATACCGATTTTGGGACGCAGGACTCCTACCACCGGATCGCCGGGAATAGGACTGCAGCACTTGGCAAAGTGGACCACCAAACTGGTTTCCTGACCAATCTGCAGGGGCATTTCGTCTCGGCGTTCGGCCTTCGCGTCTTTGTTGAACATCGGGAAGAACCGGAGCGAGGTCGATTCCTTGGTGGTGGTTTCTCCACCGTTCAGGAATCGTTGAATGTCCGAGAGTGGCAGTTCGCCCTGGCCAAGTCGTTCATAGAACTCATCAATGTTGGGACAACCGAAGTATTTGCAAATCGTCTCTTCGGCCGGGCGCTTGCTCTTTTCGATTTTTTGGAGCCTGAGCTCGCGGTCCCAAATTTCTTTACCCAGGTCCAGGGCCTGCTTCATGATGCTGTTTTTCATCCAGCGGCGCAGTTCCTGCTTGGCCTTTACGGTCTTGACCATTTCAAGCCATTCGGGGCTCGGTTCCTGGTTCGGACTCTTGAGGATCTGAATGGTAGCGCCGTGTTCGACCACGGTATCAAGGTTCACGACCTCGTCGTTGATCTTGGCGCCAATGCAGTGGAGGCCGAGCTCGGTGTGAACGGCGAAGGCGAAGTCCAAGACAATGGATCCTTGTGGGAGTTCAATCGAGGTGCCCTTGGGGGTAAACACGGTCATACCGGTGGGCTTCAAGTCCACCTTCAAGAAGTCGAGATACTCTTTGGAGTCGGAAATTTCCGATTGGAGTTTCACCATGTGGTTCAGCCATTCCAGTTCTTCGCCTTCGTGCTGGGTTTCCATCTTGTAGGCCCAGTGGGCGGCGAATCCCTTTTCTGCGGTCAGGTCCATGTCCTTGGTTCGGATCTGGACTTCAACCATCTTGTTTTCGGGGCCGATCACGGTGGTGTGAATGCTCTGGTAAAGGTTCGGCTTCGGGGTCGCAATGTAGTCCTTGAAACGACTCTGCAGGGGCGTCCACAGGTTGTGGACGTAGCCCAAAGCCAGGTAGCATTCGGGAATGGTATCTACAATAATGCGAATAGCGAAGATGTCGAAGATGTCTTCGAATTGGCAACCTCGGCTAAGCATCTTGTTGTAGATACTATAAATGTTCTTGGTGCGACCTTGAATAGTGCAGTCGAAATCTTCGAGTGCCATCTTGATCTGCAACGGCCCGATGACCGACTGGATGTACTTTTCTCGAGATTCCTTGTTCTCGATGAGTAGGTCCACCAGTTTTTGGTATTCGTCGGGGTTCACGTACTTAAAGCTTAGGTCTTCAAGCTCGTTTTTCAGCTTGTATAGGCCGAAACGGTGCGTGAGCGGAATGTAAATGTCGAGCGTTTCCTGGGCGATAATCTGGCGCTTTTCTGGTTTCATGTATCGCATGGTGCGCATGTTGTGGATGCGGTCTGCGATTTTGATCATGATAACGCGCGGGTCCTTCGCCATGGCAATAATCAGCTTGCGGTAGGTTTCCGCTTTTTGCGCTGTTTTGCTCGATTCCTGGGCGGCCGTAATTTTAGTGACTGCATCGACCATGAAGGCCGTGTCATCGCCAAATTTTTCTGCAATTTCTTCGAGGGAGTGGTCGGTATCTTCGACCACGTCGTGGAGCAACCCCGCCAAAACGGTCGATTGGTCCTGTTTGAGGTCTGCAAGGATCTTGGCGACCTCGTAGGGGTGCTCGGTATAGGGCATACCGCTCTTGCGGTACTGACCTTCATGTGCCTCGGCAATAAAAGCAACAGCCTTCTCTAGAATTCCTCGATCAAGATTGGGATTCTTCTTTAAAAGCACATCTACAATGTGCGTTTGGTTCGATGTCAGGCTTGCTTGTTCCATCGCTATAAATAATATCTAAAAAAACGCATCTTGGAATGACGAATGTTGCGAAATAAGCGAAAAATAAGGGTTTTTGAAGCGCTAGGCCGTTGTTTTTTTTAACAACACTTTGTTTTTGTCGGGGATTTATTTTTCGTCTTTAAAAACCTAATTTGCCGCTAGACTAATACACCCATGGCTAGGGATGGTTTGGATTCATTATCCCAGCTTTGACAGGTTCTCCTGTCGGAAAAAGCCGCACCCTGAGGTGCGGCTTTTTTGCTTTTTTAGAGAATAATTACGCTCCGGCGTCCTCGAGGCGCTTTACGTGGCAATAGGCGAGTTCCTTTGTCTTCTCGTCTCTGAGGTGGAGGCTGGAACCTTCGCAGTAGCGCCAGTATTTGCAAGTCTTGCAATCGCCAATCTTAGCCCAGCTGCGGTCACGCATCACCTGGTAACGCTTCTGCCAGACTTCCCACAGGTCGTCCTTGTAGATGTTGCCTTGGATGTAGTCGCCGCGCAGGCTCGGGCAAGCGGAGATGCTGCCGTCGCAAAGCACAGAAGATACGTTCACGCCGGCTCGGCAGAAGAACGGATAGTTGCGGGCATCTTTTTCGTAGCTGCCGAGGAATCCTTCGCAACCGTAGTTCACGTTGATCACATTCAGCTTCTTGACTTCGCGAATGAAGTCGAATACCTGGCGAAATTCCTGGTTCGTAAGCTGGAACAGCGGATTGTCCTTGGCGCGGCCCTTCGGAAATACGGTCGCGATTCTCCAGCGTTTCACGCCGATTTTTAAAAGCATATCGAGAATCTTCGGGAGTTCCTTGAGATTCTGGCGGTTCACGCAGGTCATCACATCGAAGGTCAGGCCTTCGGTGTGAGCGGCCATGTCAATGGCCCGCAACGCTCGCTCAAAGCTATGCGGGTCGCCGCGGAAATGGTTGTGGCTCTCTTGCAGGCCATCGAGGCTGATCGTGAGCGAGCGTAGACCTGCGTTCAGCAGGCGCGTGTAACGCTCGGGCGTCATCGCAAGTGCGTTAGAAACCATGCCCCAGGGGTAGCCGCGCTTCTTGATTTCCATGCCGCATTCTTCGAGGTCCGGGCGCATCAAGGGCTCGCCGCCGGTAATTACCACGATAAAATGCTTCGGGTCAATGTGCGGGGCGAGTTTATCCAGCACGCCCATAAAATCTTCGCGGGGCATATCGGGAATGGCGTCTTTCACGCAGTCGCTACCGCAGTGCAGACAATGCAAGTTGCAGCGGAGCGTGCATTCCCAGAAAAAGTACGTCAGCGGGTGCGCCTTGATTTCGTTGTGGCGGTAAAGGCGATAAGCTTCGAGGGCGAGTTTCTTTTTAAGAGAGAGCTTCATTCGTTTTCCTTTACGTAATATTTTGAATTAAAATCATTTTCATTGATTGAAAAATCTTTGTCTTGCTTGTCGGAGCAATTTAGAACGGTATCACCTTCATTAGCCCAACAAGTCACATTGTCTTCGCATTGATAATATCTGGAACATGTTGGTGCTGGAATGAAGGTGCAGTTCTGACCGTTATCGTCTCCGTAAAAGCCGTCATCGCAAGAATAACCGGCGACGCCGTATTCGGGACAGATTTGCTCCAAATCGCAGGCAATCAGTTCCTTGCTGTCGCTTGACGAATCGTCGCTGCAACCGTTCCAGAACAAGGCGAACAGGCTAAAAAGAATTTTTTTCCAATGCTTGTGAATCATTTGTCGATCTCGTCGTTAGAACTGTTTAGGCACTTGTTAATTCGTTCTTCGATTTCCTTCATTTTGTCTTCGTAGACCTTCTTGAGTTCTTCTTCCAGAGCGGGCAAGTTCGCTTCCCATTCTTCCTTCATCTTCAGGAACTTGGCGTATTCTTCGTTGGGCTTAATGGTGCCGTCGCTGCAAGATTCTACCGCGCTATCAATGACGACCGGTGCACCGTAAAGTGCTATGAAACGGTCCAGTTCATCGCGTAAGTTTTCGAGGCACATGGGTGTTTCTGCCAAAGTCTGCTGGATGGAATCAATCTTCTTTACGGCATCGTGCTTGGCCTGTTCCTCTTTCCACATCTTTTTTACATCTGCGATGTAATCATCATAAAAATACGCTACGCTGGAATCCAGGGGGACGCATGTCACTTCGCTGGAGCTAGATTCCCCGGATAATTCACTGCTGGAGCTTTCTTCGGTCATTTCGCTGGAACTGGAGGCGGCCTCGCTAGTTTCGCTACTGGAACTTTCTGGCTTGGCGGCTTCAGAACTTGAGGAAACCTTTTCCTCGCTAGAACTGGACTGCACGCCGCTTGTCTCGCTAGAGCTGGATTCATCGTTGTTTGAATCGCTGCTTTCGGGTTCGTCGTAGCAACCATTCGGAGGGCATCCGTAAAGTACGCCTTCTTCGTTTGTTTCGCTACAGCTAGCCCAGAACAGGGCGGTCAGCGTGAGGGCAATCTTTTTCCAGTGTTTGTAGAGCATCTTCATTTTCTCCTAAAGTCTTTTGAGGAATGTCTATTCCTCTGCATCGTCGCAGGTGCCGTTGAATACGCAAGGCGGACCATAAAGGACAGGTTCTTGTTTAAATATGGTATCTTGAGGTTCCTCGACTACAGTTATCTTTCCGTAGCGGGCACGGAATTCTGCTTCGCTGTATACCTTGCCGTCGCATTCGTAGGTGTTTTCGGATATCTGTACCACACCGTAATCAGGGCAGATATCGCTGCTACAGGGGAGCCCGCCCCAACGCTCTTCGGTCTTTTGCGTGCAGACGGTTCCGTCGTTGCAGGTAATCGTAGGGTCGCCCTTGACCTGGGTGCAAAGGCTTGTGTCCATGATAACGCCATACAGCGGCATTTGCATTTCGATTTCACTGCTGGAACTTTCGGGCTTGACCGCTTCGGAAGAACTGGAGCTTTCTTCGGTCGCTTCGCTGGAACTAGAATTTGTTTCGTTGCCGGCTGCTACGCTGGAACTTGAGACCGGTGCCTGGTTTACACTGGAACTGGACACCGGGTTTTCTGCAGCGCTGCTGTAATTGGGATCGGGACCATAAAGGCATACTGCCGATGAGGCGGAGTCGTCACAGCCTGCCCAAAAGTATCCGGTCAGGGCAAGAGCAATTTTTTTCCAATGTTTGTAGAACATACGGTTCTCCCTTCTTTGTGTCTTTCGGTAACGAATATATATAAATGATTATTACCCTGCAATGTGGGGGCAAAATTGTGTGATAGCGGGTGCTGTTTTTTGCTTGTTTTATCAAATAATTTCAATTTTTTTACGAAATTTCATGGTAAACCCCTTGCCAAGGGAAATTTTGTTAGGTATTTTTGGTGCCATGATGAATTTTGTGACATGTGCAACCCTGAACCGTCGTTGGTGGCGCGGACTCTGACATAGAGCCCGGTATTTGTCGCAAATCACCCAAGATTTTAAAGCAAAGGCTTCCGGACTCACGGAGGCCTTTCTCTTTTACCAAAATCATTGAAATCCTCCGGGACCTAAGCCTTTGCGGAACCCGAAACGAAAAGGCAAACGATTTTTTAAACCAGAGGATCAAAATGACAACGAACATAAGGCACATCACTGAAAGCCCTAACTTCGAACCCCGTACCGACAGTATCTACGTGGCACTGCCCGGTGAACGTTACACCCCGTTTTCGCTCGGCAAGAAGCTCGGTGCGAAGGCAATCTTTGAATCCGCAAGCTTTTCTCACGGTCGCAGCCGCTATTCGACCCTGATGGTGGACGAAGGCTTCCGTCTGCGCCAGAATGACAAAGACGTAAGCATCGTTGTCGACGGCAAGGAAAGCGTGTTCCTCAAGGAAGGCGAGGGCGATATTCTTGATGCCCTGATGCTGATCTCTGCAGAAAACACTGTGCCGCCTAACCAGATTCCTATTCCTTCTTCGGGCGTGGGCTACCTCGGCTACGAATTCTGTGCCCGTTGCGATACGATTCGCCTTGCCCCGCAGGTAGACGAACTCAACATTCCCGAAGCCGAATTCCTGGTGGGCCACATCTACATTGTGTTTGACCACTTTACCGAAAAACTTCACCTGTTCGCCCTGAATTACGAAGAACACCAGATTGACCTGAAGGCTGCGATTGAAAAGGTGAAGGCCCGCCTCGCTGACCTGGACTTCAGCTACCTCGCCCCCGAACAGCAGTACGGCAAGGGCATCACGATGACGGACCTGGAACAATCCCGCAAGGAATACACCGAAAAGGTCGAAGCTCTGCAGAAGCATATCATCGCCGGCAACATCGTGCAGGCCGTGCCTTCTCGCCGCATCCAGTTTGCAAGCGATATCGAAGCACTTGACATTTACCGCCGCCTTCGCACGGTGAACCCGTCTCCGTACATGTTCTTCCTCGATTACGGAACGCACCAGTTTATCGGTGCTTCGCCGGAAAGCCTCGTGCGCGTGCGTGACGGCATCGCTACCATTCACCCGATTGCAGGCACCCGCCGCCGCGGCAAGGATGACGTAGAAGACGAAGCATTGATGAAGAACCTGAAGGGCGACCCGAAGGAACGTTTGCGAAGCCGGTACGGTGGAAACCACCAAGTACATGGAATGCGAAAAGTTCAGCCACGTGATTCACCTGGTCTCTGACGTGCAGGGCCGTGTGGCAAAGAACAAGAAGGCCATCGAAGTGCTGCGTTCCAGCTTCCCGGCAGGTACGGTGAGCGGTGCCCCGAAAATCAGCGCTATCGAAATTCTTTCTGGCCTCGAAAAGGTCAAGCGCCGTTTCTACGCCGGTGCCGTTGGCTACATGGAATCCGACGGTGACTTGGATTTCTGTATTGCAATCCGTTGCTGCTTAAAGCAGGGTAAGACCATCAGCCTGCAGGCCGGTGGTGGCATTGTAGCGGCCTCGAATGCTGACCGCGAATTTGAAGAAACGAATGAAAAATTGGGTGCCATCCGCGCCGTGCTCGAAGGAGAAAACTAAGATGATCGTCATTATCGATAACTACGACTC
>CADCBQ010000018.1:0-52916 GCA_902799745.1 Fibrobacter succinogenes
GATTATCGAACCGACCCTCAAGGGCATGGCCGCCGAAGGCAAGCCTTACACGGGCGTGCTCTACGTGGGCATCATGGTGACTGCGAAGGGCCCGAAGGTCGTGGAATACAACTGCCGCCTCGGTGACCCCGAATGCCAGATTGTGCTTCCGCTCTACGACGGCGATGTGCTCGCTTTGTTCGACGCTGCCGAAAAGGGCGAACTCGCCAAACTCGGTGCCCCGAAGGCTCCGAAGGGCAGCTCCGCAATCGTGGTGCTTGCAAGCGCGGGTTATCCGGGCTCTTACGAAAAGGGCAAGGTCGTCACGGGTATTGAAGAAGCCGAAAAGAACGGTGCCCAGGTGCTCCATGCCGGTACCAAGATGGCTGACGGCAAGCTGGTGACCAACGGTGGCCGCGTGTTTGGCGTGGTGGGCCATGGCGAAACGCTCCAGGCCGCTCTCGACATCGCTTACGAAGCCGCCGAAAAGGTTCAGTTCGAAGGCAAGTTCTACCGCAAGGACATCGGCAAGAAGGGTTTGGCCCGTCTCGCCAAGATGGCGAAATAAGAGGTAACAAAATGGATTTGAAAGAAAATGCAAAGGTCGGTATCGTTGCGGGTAGCAAGTCCGACCAGGAAACTGTAGATAAAATCACCGCCGTGCTCGACAGCTTCGGCATCGTGTGGGAATTCAACATTCTCTCCGCGCACCGCACCCCGAATGCCACCGCGAAGTATGCTCGCGAAGCCGCCGGGCGAGGCCTCCAGGTCCTCATCGGTGTTGCTGGCCTCGCTGCAGCCCTTCCGGGCGTGCTCGCAGGGCACACGATTCTTCCGGTCATTGGCCTGCCCTGCGCCGGCGGCCCGCTCAACGGCGTCGATGCCCTGCACAGCATTGTGCAGATGCCCCCGGGAATCCCGGTGGCAACGGTCGGCATCGGCAACGGCAAGAATGCCGGTTACCTCGCCGCCCACATCGTCGCCATCGCAGACCCCGCAGTTCGCGAGAAGCTCGTCGCTTACCGCAAGGGCCTCGGAGACATCGAAGGCTAATTGAGAGTGGTTAGGAATAGTACAAAGTTCAGCTTCAAGATCGCCGCGCTTGTGGCGGTCTTTGTTGCTGTATGTTTCGCGGGCGAACCGAACTTGCCCGAAGTCAACGCTCCTTGGATGAAAGGCGAAAAGCTGACTTTCAGCCTCGGTTGGGGTTTCATTACGGCAGGTTCTGCGACGCTCGAAGTTCGTCCGACACTAGACGGCAAGACTGAATTCTTGACGTATGCGACGGGCAACAAGACAATCAATAAAATCTATCCGGTTAACGATACGGTCTACACCCGTGTGCGCAACAAGGGCCTCATGACCGAAGTGTTCCGCAAGCGCTTGCACGAAGGCTCATTCCATAACACCTCCGTGATTCGCTTTGACCGCAAGGGCGAAAAGGCCTGGCTCTCGGACACGGTGTTCACCGATATGAAAACCCGCAAGGTCAAACGCTCTGCCGATACGGCAGTCGCGATTCAGGGTGCAGAACACAGCATCATGTCGGCGTTTTACCTGGTACGTACACTTCCGCTCAAAGTGGGCGAAACTTCCCGTTTTTCGGCGGTGAGTGGCAAAAAACGCTACGAACTTAAGGTGATTGTACATGGTCGCGAAACCATCAAGAGCGTACTTGGTGAAGTTCCCTGCGTTAAAGTGGAACCCGTTCTCGATGGCGATGGCATTTTCGTGTCTAAAGGCCGCATTTTTATCTGGTTGACCGATGACGAACGCCGTATTCCGGTGCTTATGGAGTGCGAAATCGCGCTTGGTTCTATCAAGGCGAAATTGCTTGAGGCCAAATAATGGTAAAAATCCCTTCGAAAAGCGAGTTTTTTGCTTTTTTTACATTAAGTTTCGTGCGATTTGCGCACTTAAAAGTTATATTCGCAAATGCGATTATATAATCTGAGGCTTTTTCATGTTTAAGAAAGTACTTTTGTCTTTATGCTTGACCGCTTTCATGTCTTGGGCACAAGACGACTTTGACGAGGACGACGAAGGCTTCGTTTCCGCTCCTGCCTCTGCTCAAGAAGATAATGGTGATGCTGCTCCGCATGCTACCATGGCCACGGGCGATGACGAAGAAGAGGAAGAAGTCTACGATGTCGGTATAAACTCTGCCCAACGCCGCGAAATGGCCGAACGCAAGAAGTTCGAAGAAGAACAGCGTCAAGATGAATATGCAAACTCGGAACGCCGCCGTGACTGGTTGCGCAACCGTTTGATTTTCCAGATCGGTATGGGTTCCCGTTATCCGATTATGGGTGAAACCGGTATGGGTATGGGTATCGGTGCCGGTATCGAATACATTTTGCCGTTCCATTTGTCTCTGTACGGTTCCTTCGGTTTCTTGCCGAAGGGTACCGATAACGACTTCGATGAATGGGAACTTGAAGGCGGTACGGGTTACAAGGTCGGCTTGAACTACTACCTGTTCCCCAAGAACCCGCTTCACTTGGGCTTGTCTGTTTCTTATGGTACGGTCTACTTTGACCACGATATCATCCCCGATGACAGCAAGGTTCGTGCTTTGATTAAGGTGGATGGTTTCCAGTTCGACGCTCTTATTACCTACTTGACTAACGAATGGTACTACTTGCAGTTCTCTATCGGTATGTACTATGCTCCGAAGCTGGCCAAGACTCCTAATACTTATTATGCAAGCACCGGTCAGGGTGACCAGGAAACGGATAACCCGAGCTTCCGTAAGCTAGAAACGCCGATGAAGGACTTGGAAGGCAATTACCAGAACATTTGGTTGGCTGACGGCGAAACTGGTGAATGGGGTTCCCGCGTCGTGGATCCGAAGGGCATGAGCAAGACGGGTATCGTGTTCGGTATCGCTATCGGTTACGCTCTGCCGGAACTCTTCCCGGATGACACCGAAAAGCGCCGTCGTGAACGTGAAAAGGCTAGAGCCCGCTCTGGCGTTGCCGGTCGCTAAGATTTACATTGGCATTGAAAAAAGCTCCCAGCAGGGAGCTTTTTTTATACCCTTGATGCGATTCGAACGCATGACCTTCAACTTCGGAGGCTGACACTCTATCCAACTGAGCTACAAGGGCGAGCGAATCAAAGATAGTAAATTAAACCAACTTAACTATCAACTCGTGCGGTTCGGCGTCTACCACGAGCGCGTCGCGGAATTCGCCCACGTCAGCATCGCCTTCGAGTACCTTCACGATATCATCGTTTTCCATGGAGTTGCCTTCGGTGCGGCCGTAGAAATGGTATTCGCTTTCTTCGGCAACCTGGTCGATGATAATGCGAACGGTCTTTCCAATCATCGCCTCGGCGTGTTCGGCATCGAGTTCTTCTTGCAAATCGTTCACGGCGTCGAGCCTTGCGCGGGCTTCGCTTTCATCGACAGTGGACAAGTCCATTTCCATCACGGGCGTGCCTTCTTCGGGGCTGAACACGAATCCGCCCAGGTGGTCGAACTGGATGTCTTCCAAGAGTTCCATCAGTTCTTCAAAGTCTTCGTGCGTTTCGCCGGGGAACCCGACAAGCACGGTGGTACGCAGCGTAACACCCGGAATACGTTCGCGAATCTTGTGTAGAATGTCGACGAGTTCTTTTTTGCGGTAGTTGCGCTTCATGTTCTTAAGCACATTGTCGCTTGCATGCTGAATCGGCATGTCCACGTATTTTACAAGGCGCGGCTCGGTTGCCATCAGGTCCAAAAGTTCGTCGTCCACAAACATCGGGTACCAGTAAAGTGTGCGGATCCACGGGATGTTCGTGTTGTCGAGAATTGCCTTCAAGAGCTGGGCGAGGGTGCCGCCCTTCTTGCCCTTTTCACGACCAAAGTAAGTTGTGTCTTGGGCGATAAGCGTAATTTCTTGAACGCCCTGCTTTTCGAGTTCCTGGGCTTCGGCGACAATGTCTTCGATGCTGCGAGAAACCTGCTTGCCGCGAATCAAGGGAATTGCGCAGTAGGCGCAGCGGCGGTTGCAACCTTCGGCAATCTTTAAGTAGGCGTGGTGCTTGAATCCGCCCAGGTTCATGCGCGGCAAGTTTTCTGCATCGCAAGTTTGCGGAGCCACGATTCCCATTTTCTTTAAAAGTTCGCCCGGCTTGTAGGTGCCTACCCAGTAATCGACTTCGGGAAGCTCCTTGATGAGCTCGTCGCCATAACGGCCCGAAAGACAACCCGATACAATCAGCTTCTGCTTCGGTTTTTTGCCGTTAATTTGTGCAAGAATCGCGTTGATGGATTCTTCCTTGGCGGCTTCGATAAATCCGCAGGTGTTCACCAAAATGTAGTCCGCCTTGGAGGCCGAGTCGCAGGTGGTAAAGCCTGCGTGCAGCATTTCACCGACCAGATTCTCTGCATCGACCTGGTTCTTGGCACATCCTAAGTGGACAACGAAAACTTTGGGCTTTTTTGTAGGCATGTTGCCAAATTTAGAAAAAACATCTAGCCTTAAAAAGGTTATCTTTCGGTAGACAATAAAAATCTAAAAAAGGAGTAACAATGAAAGTTTTGGGAATCATCACCGTGTGTGCTTTGGCAATGGGCTTTGTCGCTTGTGATGGTGGCAACGGTACGTCGGGCGGAATGAAGTGTGAAGTGACCCGTACCGAAACCACCGTGAAGGTGGTGAACGAAATGTCCGGTGTGGGGGGCTACTATGTAACCGTGACTGATCAAGGCGACCATGTGATCATCGAAAGCGAATACAGGTACAGCGACGCCTCCATGGCGGAACAGGCTTGCGAAGAACAGAAGCGCTACGCAAATTCCTGGCGCGATGGTTCCGTGACGGCAAAATGCTCGGGTAAAACGGTCACTGTCACCGAATACGATGAAGGCTCGCTGGATAGCCATCAGAGAAACTACGAGAATATGTGCGCAGATATGCTGAGCGGCGATTATGACGATGATGACGAGGATTTCGATTATTAAAAATTGCTTTCATTTGTGCATAGGCAATTTCAATTATCTATATTTCGCAGCTAGTAACTGATAACTAAAAACTATTAACACGCAAAAAATTATGGCAGAATATACCGAAAAAATGGAAAAGGCCATCGAGGCCACCGAACGTGAATTTTCGAAGATCCGCGCTGGTCAGGCTAGCCCCGCTATCCTGAACGATGTGCGCATCGACTACTACGGTACGCCGACTCCGATTTCCCAGGTGGCTAAGGTTTCTGTGCCCGAACCGCGCATGCTGCTTGTGTCCCCGTGGGAAAAGACCATGGTCGACCCGATCGAAAAGGCTATCCTTGCCGCAAACATCGGCCTTACCCCGATGAAGGACGGCAACTGCATCCGCGTGTCGCTCCCGATTCTTACCACGGAACGCCGTCAGGAATTGGCTAAGATCGCCCGCAAGCATGCCGAAGAAGGCCGCGTGGCTATCCGTAACATTCGCCGCGATGCCAACGACGCCCTCAAGAAGAACAAGGACCTGCCCGAAGACGAAGTTAAGAAGCAGCAGGACGAAATCCAGAAGGCTACCGACAAGGCTATCGCCAAGATTGACAGTCTTCTCGCCGAAAAGGAAGCTGACATCCTCAAGGTGTAGTCCGGGGTTTGCGTGGCAAATCAGCTTAGACATGTAGCGATAATTATGGATGGCAACGGGCGTTGGGCTCGTAGCCGCGGTCTCGAACGTTTTCTGGGCCACCGCAAGGGAACCCAGGCGACGATTGATGCCGTCGAAGTGGGCGTGAACCTCAAGCTTGAACACATGACGTTGTATGTGTTCAGTTCCGAGAACTGGGGCAGACCATCCAAGGAAGTGGATTACCTGATGAACCTCCTGATTGAAATGGTGGTTAAGGAAATCCCTGACCTTATGGAGAAAAATGTAAAGCTTACGGTAATTGGAAACATGAACCGTTTGCCTGAAAAGCCCCGCGCAAGCTTGCAGTCCGCCATCGACAAGACTGCGAACAACACGGGTATGCAGTTGAACCTTGCCATCTCTTACGGTGGCAGGCAAGAAATTGTCGAAGCAACCCGCTCTATTGCCGCCCAAGTCGCATCGGGCGCTCTCAAGGTTGAAGATATCGACGAGACGCTCTTCGCTAAGAATTTGTATTTAAAAGGAGCTCCCGATCCGGATCTCGTGATTCGTACCGGGGGAGAGTTCAGGCTTTCGAATTACCTGCTTTGGCAGGCTGCCTATAGCGAATTTTACGTGACGGATACGCTGTGGCCCGACTTTACCAAAGAAGAATTCATGAAGGCTGTCGAGTTCTTTAATACTCGAGAAAGACGTTTTGGAAAGGTGTTGCATGAGTAATCTCGCACAGCGTTTGATCACGGCCTTTATCGCGATTCCTATTGTTTTCTTTTTGCTGTGGTTCAGCGATTACAGCCGTATTGGCCTGATGTGCTTCATGGCTGGTGTCGGTGCCTGGGAATGGGCTGGCATGGCCAGCAAAATGTACAAGGGCCCCGATACTCGTTATCTTTCTTTTGCCTCTTCTTTGGCCCTGACTTTGGCTTGGGCTCTTTCGAAGGGCGGCTATTTTGGTATGCCTGCCGTACCGTATGTGGTGGGCATGACCTTCCTTTTGATTTTTGCAATCTACATTGGTGTCGCTTACGCCAAGGTTGAAATTGACCACTTGTTCCCGTGGCTTGTAATGCAACTCGCAGCTCCGCTTTATGTGGGTCTCTGGGGTGGCATGAACGTTCTCATGATGGGTAACGGCCAGGGCTTTGAACACTGCTATCCGTTTATTCTTGTAATGACGGGCGTGTGGCTTTGCGATACGGTGGCCTATTTCTTCGGTAAGTTTGCGGCAGGCAAGGGCCCCTTCGGTCGCCATCCGTTTGCGCCGAGCATTAGCCCGAAAAAGACCTGGGAAGGTTCTGTTGCCGGTTCTATTGCGACTGTTGCATGGGTGGCTTACTGGGCCAAGTGCAGTGCCGCTCTCGCATGCTTCAATGTGGAAATTGACCTTGCAAAGGCCATTGGCCTTGGCGTCTTGGTGACTGTTGCTGGCCAGGTGGGCGATCTGTTGATGTCTGCCCTTAAGCGCTGGAGCGGTACCAAGGATTCCGGCAACCTGTTTGTCGGCCACGGTGGCGTGCTTGACCGCTGCGATTCCTTCTACCTCGCAGCCCCAGCCCTCTACCTGCTGATGGATTTCTTCCAGAAGCTCGCTTAAAATGTTTCCGAACATTTACGTTCGTTGTTTTCGCTAACAACGGATACTCTCGCGCGATTATTGCGAATGTCTTAGCCCATATATATATTATAATGGGGTAAAACATTAAAATCAATCACTAAAAAGGGTGTGAGTGTATGAATTACAAAAAGATTTCTATTGCTGCGCTGATTGCCATGGGTTCTTCCATGGTTTTTGCTCAGGATGCTGAAATTGCGACTTGGTCGGGTTTCCGCAAGGGTGCTGCGTCTTTCACGTTTGACGACGGCGCTCCGAGCCACGTGAGCGATGGTGGCCCGTTGTTCGACAAGTACGGCTACAAGGGAACCTTCAACGTGGTGGTGAACTGGAACCCCGACTGGAGCGGTTTCGGCAACATGGCCAAGAACGGTCACGAAATTGCAAGCCACAGCAACACCCACGGCCAGAACATGAGTGGTGAAGAAGCTTCTTCGAAGCAGTCTATCGCAAGCAAAATCCAGCAGAAGTACGGCATCATCACGGTCGCCTATCCGAACTGCAACGTCCCGAACAAGAGCGCCGTGCAGCAGAACTACGTCATTGGCCGTATCTGCAATGGTTCCTGGCAGAGCCAGCCCGACATGATGGGCAAGGACGGTCCTAGCGACTGGACAATGGCATCCGCCATCATGACTGGTTCCACCGGCACGAACGACTTCAAGGGCAACATGCAGAAGGCCGTACAGCAGGGTGGTTGGATTGCATTCCTCACCCACGGTTTCGAGAACAAGAACAACGGATCCGCCACCTACTCGCCCACGCCGCTCAGCGCCATTGAAGACGGTCTCAAGTGGGCCCAGCAGAATGACAAGGACATTTGGGTGGCTCCGATGGGTCACGTTGCCATGTACATCAAGGAACGCAAGGCCGCCAAGGCCGAAGCCTCCTCTAGCGGCAGCAGCATCACGGTCAAGCTGACCCACAACATCAAGGACAACGTTTCCGATTACGACTACCCGCTTTCCCTCCGCGTCAAGTACAGCGGCTCTACGGCCAACGTGACGCAGGCCGGTGCCAAGCTTGAATCCAAGATTGATGGTGGCTATGTCTACTTCGACGCTGTCCCGAATGCAGGCGACATCGTTATCGCTGGCGAAGGTGCTGCTCCGGAATCTTCTAGCAGCGTAGAACCGCCGCAGTCTTCTTCTAGCGAACCCAAGAGCTCTTCTTCTGCCACGAATCCGTGGGGTCCGAAGTCTTCCTCTAGCAAGGGCGAAGTGGATTGCAGCGTGAATCCGTTTGATCCTTCTTGCCATGGCACGGCTATTGCCGCTGAACTTCAGAGCGACTTCGGTCTCTCCGTCTACAGATCCTCTGACAACTACATCGTGGTCGGCGGCGCTAAGGGCATGAGCATCACCGTGTTCAACAGCCTCGGTCATCAGGTGCGCACCACTCGTGGTATCGGTGCCGTGCAGAAGGTTTACACCGGCGCCAAGGGCGTGTACATCGTCAAGGTGGGCGGCAAGTCCTTCAAGGTCAAGCTTTAATCTGTTTTACCAAAACCTCTCTCGAAAAAAGGGGATCCTTATAAAAAGGGATTCCCTTTTTCTACATTTGGCACTAATATGCTTTTCTCTGAACTTCCCCTGGCAAATCCCTTGCAGCGTGCTGTTCGCGCTGTCGGCTATGAACACCCCACTCCGATTCAAGAAAAATCGATTCCGAGCTTGTTGGAAGGCAAGGATCTTTTGGGGATTGCTCAGACGGGTACAGGGAAGACTGCTGCTTTTGCACTCCCGATATTGCAACGCCTGCTGGATTCCGGCAAATTCCGTGCGCCTAAGACCTGCCGCGCGCTGATTCTTTTGCCTACGCGTGAACTTGCCATTCAGGTGGACGAATGCTTTAAGCAGTACGCCCAATTTACTGCCATTTCGACTGCCTGCATTTTTGGCGGCGTGAGCGATGTAAGCCAGAAGCGTAACTTGATTCGTGGCGTAGATGTGTTGGTCGCGACTCCGGGGCGCCTGCTCGATTTGATCAACCAGAAAGCAGTGTCCCTGAAGGCGCTGGAATTCTTTGTGCTCGACGAAGCCGACCGCATGCTCGACATGGGATTCATTCACGACATTCGCAAGGTGGTGGCGCTCTTGCCGCAGAATCGTCAGAACCTGTTCTTCAGCGCGACCATGCCCGAGGACATTACAAAGCTTGCCGCGACAATCCTGCGCCCGAACCCGGTGAGGGTGGAGGTGGCGCCGCAGAGCACTCCGATTGAACGTATTCACCAGGAACTCTACCGCATTGACAAACGCCGTAAAGGAGCGCTCCTCAAGGAGCTGCTGCTCGCTCACCCCGAAATGAAAAAGGTGCTCGTCTTTAGTCGCACCAAGCACGGCGCCGACAAGATTACGCGTGTTCTCGAAAAGGCTGGCGTCAAGTGTGCTGCTATTCACGGCAACAAGAGTCAGAACCGCAGACAAGAGGCTTTGGGCAATTTCAAGAGCGAACAGATTCGCGTACTGGTAGCAACTGATATCGCTGCCCGCGGAATCGATGTCGATGATGTATCGCATGTGTTTAACTACGACCTGCCCGATGTTCCGGAAACCTTCGTGCACCGCATCGGCCGTACCGCCCGCGCGGGCAAAGACGGCATCGCCATTTCGTTCTGCGCTCCCGACGAAGAACAAGATTTACGCGCTATTGAAAAGTTGACTCGAATCAGCATTCCCGAAGGCGACAAGGCGATTTACGAAAAGCTCCCGCCCCAGCAGAAGGAAACTCCCGAAAGCGAAATGCGCAATGCCCGCGGCCGTGGATTCCCGCGCCGTCAGGAACGCCACGAAAAGAATCGCCCGCAGCAAAACCGCTCGCAGAATAATCCACAAAACGAAAAACGCCCCGCACAGAATGGCGGGAACGTTCAAAATGCGAATCGTGAAAGTCGCGGTAATGTTTCGAATCAGGAAGGTCGCCGTACCATCGGCAAGAACCGTCCCGGCTCGCGAGCCCGCAAGCGCATGCGTGAGGCTGCTGAGGCCGCTCGTCGCGCTCAAGGCAACTAAGCTATTCTATCGAGTACAGGGACCATTCCCAGATGATGAGGGCTTTTTCGCCCTCGGTCGTTTTCATTTTGACTTCGTCCTCTTTCACCCATCCCAAATTTTTGACCGAGACGCAGTCCGATTCTTTTAACAGGTCTTCGTCATCGTAGTAGGCATCGTGTTCGTTCTTGTCTCTGAGAACCGGACAGATTTCGATAGCGTCAATGCCACGGGGAATCTGGATGGCAACACTCTTGTTGTCTGAACAGCATTGTCTGACATTGACCGTGTCTAGGATTGTTGCAGAAAACGGGTCGTATTCCGACGGTTCGTTGTCAATGTAGGATTTGACCAGGAATCTGATTTCGGGGTCGCTGTTCTTCTTGCTCTCGCTGATGTCTTTTGTTTGCTTGTAGTTGACGAGCGTAATCTTCAACATCTTGGAAAAAAGCAAGTAGTTGATTGCCGGATCGTTATTAGTACCGATATAGTTTCCCTTGTCGTTGTAGTCATCTTCGTTTTTGACCATTTTGATAACGGTTTCAAGGCTTAATACGGTGTCGGTACTATTGCTTCTGTATTTGTCGATAAAGCTGTCGCAGCGTTTCTTGTAGTTGAAGGTGTAACGCTTGGCCTTGTCGTAGCATTCGTAATAGTCCATATTTTCGCGCTTGCTTTCGATGCCGTCAATGGCTGCGTCGAAATCAATCGAAAGGTGGGACTGCTTTTTATCTTCGACTTCAATAGGGTTGTCTCCGCATGCCGTAAACTGCAACGCCGTTACAGCGAGCAGCGGGATCGTGATGAGTTTCAACATAAAGTTTTTCTGATTCATGATATTACCTGATTACCTTATGCTAAAGTCCAAGAACATGCGCCAGCTCGGGCTGCCTTGCCCGATATTGTGATACCTGTGGTTCGCATTTTGTGTGGCGCCGCCAAAGGCAAACATCTGAATCTCAAAAGAAACGAGTCTGCTTTCGATACCGAGGCCAATCCAGCTGTTTGTTTCCCAGTCGTCCATAAAGAAGGACCTGTGGGTCTGGTGGCTTTCTTGTAGCGGGAATGGATTGTTTTCAACTTTGTTGATCAAGTCGAGGTCATCTTTGAGAGACTTGTCGTTTGTGCTAAAGTAGAGGCTGTTTTCAGTATCGACCAGTTCGTAAATGGGCTTAGTCAGTCCGAGTGTCACGCCCGTGTACAAGAAGGTCGTTGTTCCTTTGATGTGGTAGCCGAGCTTGCCGGTCAAGGGCATGTCTGCTGCAATATTGTGGTATTTGCGGTCAACTCTGTGAGTGAGCTTGTATTTTTCGCCGGTGGAAAGCTTGTGTTCCTGTTCGTCGACATCAAATGTCCAACGGGAGTAGCGGTAAAGGGTGCCCAGTCGACCTTGTATTCCAAAATAGTTGCCGAAGTAGCGCCTGTAGAAGTAGTACAAGCCCATGCCTGTACCCCATGTGGCGTCGTGGTCCATGTGCCAGTAGTTTTTGTCGTTGTAGGTGGCGCCAACAAGGCTCAAACCGTGGTGCATTGTTTTGGATCTTTTCTTGGCGGAACGCTTGACTTTTTCCTGATAGTCGGCGTAGGTAATCTTGTTGCGCATCTTTTGGGGTGCGGCTGAATCCGTTGCTACAGTGTCGGTTTTAGCGGCGTCCTGAACGGTAGTATTAGTTGCGACGGATTGTTTTTCGGTAGAATCTGTCACGGCGGCGACGGTGCTGTCTTGCTTAGAATTTGCCGCTGCGGAAGAGTCGCTTGTAACGACGAATTCTTGTGCAAAACCGATAGTCATGAATACGCTGCACAACGTTAAAACTTTGCGAATGATAGTCATAATCGTGCTTTGGCTTCCATAAAAAGGTTTCAAGTATATAAAATAAGTAAAAAATAGGGATTCTGCAAAAAAATAATAAAAAAAATGGACTTTGTAAAAAAAAATAATTAATTTTAGGACAAGAAGGAATATCAAGGATTTTCCTTGTTTTTGTGGAACGGAAAGATGTCAGTGAAGAGGGTATCTATGGATACGAGTAAGATTTCTCTTGCTAGAGTGCTCGCTCTGCTTGTTTTCTTGTTGGCAGTGCAGTCCGCATGGGCGGATGTTTGGGATGGTGTGACCAAGACTCGTGCAAAGAAGGAAAATATTGATGGGAAAGATTATTTCTTGATCGAATCCGCGGCTAACTTGGCCTGGTTCTCTGATACGGTGAATAGTTCTACTGCGGCTAATGTGAAACTGAATGCCAAGGTGGTTGCAAACTTTATCGATATGAACCATAAGCCCTTTGTTCCTATCGCGGCAGGAAAGGGTGATAAATACTACGGTGGTATATTTGATGGCAATCATGTAGTTATCAGGAATCTAAGTGTTAGCAGTGAACATATTTCTGCAATTGATAAGAAGTATGGACAGAACATTGCCTTTATTGCGGCCTTGGATGGTGGTATTGTAAAGAATGTCGTTCTTGATAGTGTGTATATCAAGGCCACGACTGATATCGGCTCGATTCTTGCGGGTGATGCAAATAAGATTAGTGTGGGTACGATTATTGCCTGGCAAAAATCGGGAACGGTTGAAGGTTGTTATGCGTCGGGCATTGTTTACAACAGCGGTAAGGGGCAGGCTGTTGGTGGCATTGTTGGCAATGCGGACTCAGGTATTATTAGGAACAACCTGAGTATCATTTCGATTCAGATTTCTGGTAGTCAAGCTTATGTTGGTGGTATCATAGGCCAGGCAAAGGATAAAGTTAGAATCGAATCATGCGTTTATGATGGTGGTAAGTTTATCAATGATTCTTCAGCTCATGACGGTGGCGTGATTGGTTTACGTTATGAAAATAATGTGGACCTTGTTAAAAACTCCTATTACGATGAGAACGATGTGAATAATGGTGTTGCAAGCGGTTCTTCAGATGGAGTCTTTTCGGCGGGACGAAACGACTTCTACTTGTTCTGCTGATGGCGTGTGGTCTACTGGGGATCACATTACCAATCAGGGGGTTTCGAAAAACGACAAGAACGAAACCATTTTTACAATCAAGTTTGATGCGAATGGGGGTACCTTCCCGGCAGGTGCAAAAACGGTTAAGTATTTGCGATTTGGTGAATTGGTGACGACTGCCGAAATCACGTCTCCGACTTATGCGGGTGATAGTATTTTCTGGGGATGGTCGATGGATCCTGCGGCGACTGCTCCTGTGACCTCGATGTTCCTCGATACGGCTTATGGTCAACGGACTGTGTATGCGGTCTGGAAAAAAACGGTCGATGTGACGTTTGATTACAATAACGATGTGAATCCAGGTGTAGAAACTAAAAAGATTGGACTCGGTGATTCTGTCGTTGCTGTTACTACTTTGACTACTTATACCGATGCATCTAACAATGAGTATCACTTGATCGGCTGGTCGAAAGATAAAACGGCAACGGAACCTTTGAAACAGCTGGGTGTTGCCGAAGAAGGCCTGACCTATTATGCCGTTTGGTCTACGGATGCCGTTTATACAGTTTCGTTTGATATGCAGGGGATGGGCTCTGATCAACATTCCCAGCAGATTAAAGAGAACGGTAAGGCGGTAAAGTTTGAACCGGTGGCCGATGGCTATTCTTTTGGTGGATGGTATACAGAAGCGGCTTGTCAGAATGCTTTTGATTTTGAGACCGCTATTACGAAAGACATGATGCTGTATGCCAAGTGGAATCTTGAAACGTATACCATCACTTACGAGATGAATGGTGGTGAAAACGATGAATCGAATCCCACCAGCTTTACGATTGAAAGTGAAACAATTGTCTTTAAAAATCCGAAGGTACGTGTTGGCTATCTGTTTGACGGCTGGTACTACAATCCTGACTATTCGCATGTGGCAACCCAGGTGTCGCAGGGGTATTTTGGTGATATCACACTGTACGCAAAATGGATCCCGACTCAGTACGAAGTAATCTACGCGGCGGGTTCTCGCGGCATAGGGACTGTAGAAATAGACTACAAACCCCATGGTGATACGTTAGTGCTTTCGTCGGAAAAGTATCTCTATTATAACGAAAATTACAGGGTCAGTTTCTTGCATGCTGGTTGGACTCTGTCCGATGGCGGTGCCAAGGAATATGATTTTGGCGCGAAGTATAGCACTGATGCTGACATAACTTTGTATCCGTATTGGTCCAAGCTTGTCAAGGTTCATTATGGTTCCGAAGATAAGGATACTTTGTGGGTGGATCTTAGCGCTGTTGAATCGGATTCGTTGGTGAGCAATGCGATTAGCGAAGCCTTGCTGTCGCATGAACCTATGATTGAACTTCCGAGCAAAAAACCTGATGACAAGAATGTTTATACCTTGAAGTGGGTGTCTGATTCGTTGGCGGTTTACGAACCGATTTTTGAAAAGTCTGAACGCAAGAAAGAAATCATTGTGGCTTATGGCTCTGGAGAACGGGATACGATTATTATCAAGGATCCCAAGTTTAAAACGGACGAAGAATTGCAGAAGTTGATTAAGGATGCATTTGCAAGTCATGATCCTGTCATTCCGCTTCCGACAAAGGCTGCTGATTCTCTGTATGAATATGAATTTGCGAAGTTTGTTCTAAATACGCAGACGGGTGTTTATGAACCGCTCTTTGTGAAGGCAGGGAACCTGTTGTTCAAGATTAATTTCCACCTGCCTGAAGGTGCTGAATTGGTCGAAAGTTTTGCCGGCTATAAATATGGAGAAGTGACGCTGCTGCCGAATGCGGTCATGAAGTCTGATTCTAGCTGGAAGTTCAAGGGATGGTATACAAAGACGAAGGGTCGTGGCGACCACGTAAAGGCAATGCGTGAAAAGGATTCTGGCAACAAGAGCTTGTATCCGCTGTTCCAGAAAACGCTCCGCTACGATGCCAATGGCGACAAGGGTGAAATCGTGGTCATTTACACGGATCGCGCCGATACGACTATTGCACGGGCTTTGCGCGGTGTGACGCCGAAGGACTATACGAAGAACGGCAAAACTTATACATTCGACAAGTGGGTACTTGAAGATGATGTGTATACGGCAACCTTCAAAAATCAGAAGGTGCGCTTCAATGTGGTCCTGGATACCCGTTCGTTCAATATCGAAGAAGCGCAGGTAGGCGACCGCATTACGGTATTTGATATGGATGGCCGTATCGTGAAACGCGGGATTGTTTCGAACGGCTCGCAGCATGTAGAAGTTCCCAAGCCGGGGAGCTACACGGTGCGCGTTGGCAAGGACGCCGTCCAGGTGAACGTTAAGTAGCTTGTCATCCTGAGCGTAGCCCGTAAGGGCGAAGTCGAAGGATCTGTAGGAGTGCGCTACTCCGAGATGTTGATGTTCAATCGATGCACCTTGTAGTGCATGACTCTCGGCGAAATACTTAAATCGCGTGCGGCAGCAGACATGTTGCCGCCGTTTCTTTTTAACGCCTCGCTCAGGATTTCTTTTTCGTAGGTGTCCATGAGTGTCGAGAGCGGTGCAATTTGGTTCGGGAGCATGGGCTTGCGGGCCGATTCATCGGTCTGCAAGGTGGGTGGCAAGTTGTGCGAATGGATGCAGTCGTCGCTCGTGGCGAGGGCTGCGCGCTCGATGCAGTTTTCAAGCTCCTGCACGTTTCCGGGCCAGTGGTAACTCATGAGCATGTCAATCGCGGGCGTCGAGAGACGCACCACATGTGTGCCGTACTTGAGGTTCACTTGCGAAATAAAATGCTCCGCCAAAAGCAAAATGTCACTCTTGCGCTGCGCCAAGTCGGGGAGCGAAATCTGCACGATGTTCAGGCGGTAGAATAAGTCTTCGCGGAAAAGCTTTTGCTGCATCAGGCTTTCGAGATTTTTGCTGGACGCTGCAATCAAGCGCACGTCGCTATGCAAGTGAATGTTGCCCCCTTGGCGGTAGAAGCTTTGGTCTTGCATGAACCGAAGAAGAATTTCTTGGTTCTTTGGGCTGAGTGCCGAGACATCATCCAGAAATAGCGTGCCGCCGTTCGCCACTTCGGCTTTGCCCAAGTGGCGGCTATTTGCACCGATGAAGGCGCCGCGTTCGTAACCGAAGAGTTCGCTTTCAAAAGTGTTTGCCGGGTTTCCGAATCCTTCACTTAAGTTTGTGCAACCCATTACGACGAACGGGCTTTCTTTGCGGGCTGAAAGTTCTGCGATGGTGTGGGCGGTAAGTTCCTTGCCCGTGCCGTCGTTACCGTAGATAAGTACCTGTGCATCGTTCTTGGCGCACTTCTTAATTTGCTTGTAGACCTCGCGCATTTCGCCGCTGTTGCCGACCATTTTGCCCGGCTTCTCGTCGATGATATTGCGCAGCTCGCGGATCTCCGCTTTCAGCTTCTCTATTTCTTCTGCTTCCGTCATTGATTCTTGCCTTGTCGCAGTCATGCTGAACAACGTCACCCTGAATTCATTTCAGGGTTGGTTCAGCATCTGCATTCTCGTGTCTGAACCTCTTATGCCATTACAATAATGTAATAATATACACTAATTTTACAATATTGTAAAACATTTTGTTTTAAAACCTGTAAAATTTGGGTGCCAACCCCCGTTTTTATTCCTAATTTCCTTCCATAAATTGAAAAACAGCCGCAAAACGGCATAAATGAGGTTCAAAATGAGCGTAAGCTACCGCAAAAAGACCATCAACGAAATCGCAAAGGCCCCTACTGCGCCTGTTAAGCCGGCCGGACCGGTCAATGTCGATTTCTACGGCGAGGACGTGTTCAACATCGACGCCATGCGCGAATACCTGCCCAAGGATGTCTGCGAAAAGCTGATTGCAACCATTAACGAAGGCGCCGCCCTCGATCCGAGTATCGCAGGCGATGTGGCCCACGCCATGAAGAAGTGGGCGATGGACCGCGGTGCCACTCACTTTACGCACTGGTTCCAGCCGCTCACCGGTTCCACTGCCGAAAAGCATGACTCCTTCCTTGAACCCGATGGTTGCCGCGCCATTATGGCCTTTAGCGGCAAGAACTTGATTGTCGGCGAACCGGACGCATCGTCCTTCCCGAGTGGGGGACTCCGTTCTACGTTCGAAGCCCGCGGCTATACCGCCTGGGATCCGACGTCCCCGGCATTCCTCAAGCGCCACGGCAACGGTGCCACGCTCTGCATCCCGACGGCGTTCTGCAGCTACACCGGCGAAGCACTCGACAAGAAGACTCCGCTCCTGCGCAGTTTGCAAGCTCTTTCTAAATCGACCCGCCGCCTCATGACTTGCTTCAAGGCGGGCCCCAAGAAGACGACGGTCACGCTCGGTGCCGAACAGGAATACTTCCTGATTGACAAGCGCTTTTACCTGCAACGCCCGGACCTGTACCAGGCAGGCCGCACGCTGTTCGGTGCCGCTCCGGCAAAGCATCAGCAGATGGATGACCACTATTTCGGTAGTATTCCGGCTCGCATTCTGAACTTCATGAACGAAGTGGAAATCGAACTTTGGAAGCTCGGCATTCCGGCGAAGACCCGCCACAACGAAGTGGCGCCTGCCCAGTTCGAACTGGCCCCGATGTTCGAAGAAGTGAACCTCGCTTGCGACCACAACATGCAAATCATGGAAGTGCTCCGCAACGTGGCCGACAAGAATGGCCTCGTCTGCTTGCTGCACGAAAAGCCTTTCGCTGGCGTGAACGGCTCCGGCAAGCATAACAACTGGTCCGTGTCTTACGGTAAGGGTAACTTGCTCAATCCGGGTAAGGACCCGCACCAGAACGCCGTGTTCCTCACCACGCTCTGCGCTATCATTTACGCGGTCGATACTCACGCTGACTTGCTCCGCATGACGACTGCTGGCGCCGGCAACGACCATCGCCTCGGTGCAAACGAAGCTCCTCCGGCAATCGTTTCTATGTTCCTCGGCGACCAGCTCATGGACGTCATCGAACAAATTGAACAGGGCGTGCCCAAGTCCAGCAAGCAAGCTGGCGCACTCCGCATCGGCGCCGACATGCTCCCGGCTTTGCCGCGCGACGCCACCGACCGCAATAGAACTTCTCCGTTCGCCTTCACCGGCAACAAGTTCGAATTCCGCGCTCCGGGCTCTAGCCAGAGTTGCTCCGAACCGAACGTGGTTTTGAACACCATCGTGGCCGAAGCGTTCGATATGATTTCTGAACAGCTCGAAAAGCTCGACGAAAAGAACTTCCACACGGGCCTGCAAAAGATTTTGCAGAAAATCGTGAAGGAACACAAGCGCGTCATCTTCAACGGTAACGGCTACACCGATGAATGGGTTGCCGAAGCGGAGCGCCGCGGTCTCCCGAATATTCGCACCTCCGTGGAAGCCCTCAAGGCTCTCACCAAGGAAGAAAATATTCAGTTGTTCGAAAAGTATGGCGTCATGAACCGCCGCGAAATGGAATCCCGCTACGAAATCAACGTCGAAGATTTCCACAAGCGCATCCACATCGAAGGCGAAGTCTGCCGCGATATGGCCAAGAACATCATCTTGCCGAAGGTCGTTGAAGCTTACTCCAGCGCCCTTAAGACCAACGAAATGGCTCTCAACCAGGGGTTCCCCGGCGTCGATGCCTACGTGAAGTCTCTCGGCGAAGGCGTCAAGAACCTGAGTGCCGCCATCGCTACCATGGAAGAAAGCCTGAACGGCCTGCACGAAGGTATTCTCGATGCGATGGCCGCTTTGCGCAAGGTTGTCGATGGCCTAGAAAAGGTCGTCCCCGACGAAATGTGGCCTCTGCCGAAGTATCGCGAGATGCTGTTTATTTACTAGTAGTGTCATCCTGAGCGAGAGCCGTTAGGCTCGAAGTCGATGGATCTCTAGTAGATAATCCTTGAATTTTTCCCTGCCTTCGGGCGGGGTTTTTTTTGTATCTGCAAACGACGCTAATTGTCGCATGCTCAATCTATATTCGTGATGTTCCCCTAAAAGGAGTACATCATGAACAGATTGGAAAAACTTGAAATATCGAATGTCATCGGTGACTTTCGTGCGGCCCTCGAAACCTTGGACCGCTACGATCACCAGCAACTAGAATTTCCGAAGACAGGTGTCGACTATAGTGAAACGAATGGCCCCATTACCTATGAACTGGCGATGGAAGCGATTGGTGTACTCAAGGAAAATTTTCGTGACAGCGGAATCTTCGGTGTCGAAAAGGATGCTTCTTTCAAGAGTTCACTCGGACAAATTTACCAGACCTTCGACGGCAAGGAACTTTATCCGACCGTGCAGATGAAGGCTGCAACGCTCCTGTATCTGCTTGTCAAGAACCATTCCTTTGTCGATGGCAACAAACGCATAGCTGCGTTCATTTTCTTGTGGTATATGTCGCGCAACGATATCCTTTATCGAGTGGACGGCTCCAAAATCGTAAGCGATGGTGCCCTAGTCGCACTCACGCTGCTCATTGCCGAAAGCAAACCCGAAGAACGTGAAACCATGACCAAACTCATAGTGAACTTGATTATGTAGGAGGCTTTTATGAAAGACTCATACTTTACGGACCCGCGAGACGGTGAAACCTACCGCACCGTGAAAATCGGAAATCGGATTTGGTTCGCCGAAAACTTGCGGCATAAATGCGAAGGTGCGCAGGCGTATGCCGGCGGCATGGGGTATTTGTGCTTGAATGGCGAAACGCCGCCTTACGATTGGAACTGCGACCCAAATGTGAAGAAATATGGCTTGTGCTACTACTGGAAATTTGCAGAAGCCGCAGTCCCCAAAGGTTGGCGCTTGCCGAACAATGACGATTGGCGAGACTTGTTTAATGCAGTTGGCGCAAAATGTGAAATGGGCGAGCATGGTGCCGAAACTTACCTTGGGGCGGCTCTTGCGTTAAAGTCCAAAGACGATTGGGAAGAAGACGAACTGTTCCCTGTTGGCAAAAGTGCTGATGCATTCAACTTTACGGCGTATCCGGCGGGTTGCATGGAAGAATTCGGTTTTTGCGGAGCTCGTGGCAGACACACGCGATTCTGGAGTTCCGTCGGGCAAAACAAGTGGGCATACCGCGTTCGCCTAGACAATTGTTACGACGATGCCGTTCTCGACCGTTTTTGGAACGATTTTTCCTGCGCGAATTCAATCCGCTGCGTGAAGGATTGCTGAAAAGGAGCATGTTCCAAGTTGGAACGTCCAAAATAACGTTTTTTGAGGGAAAACTATAGTTTTTGTGGAGATTTGTGCTCTTTTGTAGAAAATAGGATATATTTCTTTTTAAAGAAGAAGGAAAAATATGGATAAAGAACCCGAAGTTTTGGATATGAACGGCGCATCCCCTTTGCAAAAGGGACTCGCCGTTTTTTTGATGATTATGTCGCTTTTGTACACCGTGTCGCCCATCGACTTGGCGCCCGACGCAATTCCCGTAGTTGGTTGGCTCGATGATGTTGGATTCCTTGTGACCGCAACCATGAATGCGGTTCAGCAGTTCACAAAGGACCAGAATAGTGCCATGGTGAAAATCCTGAAATACGCCAAATGGTTTATGGTCATCGCCGTCGTAATCGCCGCGCTGTTGCTCGGCGGTTTGATCGCTGCAATCGTGGCACTGATTGTGAAATAGATTAAAGGTGGCGTATGAAGGATGATAAACTTTCGGGGAAGCTTGTCTCTATATTGCAAACTTTGCTGGATGGAACGGGGGTCCTGTTGCATAAGTTGTCCGACTACGCAAAACCGGAACTTCTTGAACTGTTACTCTCGCAGTTCAAGAAAACCATCGTAAAGGCTGTGGTGAAATTGATTTTTTGCGTGATTGCTGTATGTATGGCAGTCTTTACGCCTTTTGGTGAGCGATGTTCACTATGGCTATCTTCACTTCTGTTTATTGGAATGTTATTATGGTCGATTATTGAATCTATTTCATATTGTATGCTTCCGGTAAAAATTATGCAAGAACGGAGTATGCAGATTGGAATAATTGAATTTGTTAAATGGAAATTCCCTAAAGTGGCGATAGGATCAAAAGTGTATGAGCTTGCACGTGTTTATGGGCCTCGTTATTCCGCTCAATTTCGAAACTTGCCCTCGTCAAACGAAATTTTATGGGATTTTATTATTTATTTGGCGACGAATTCCGTTACTTTCGCCTCAATATTTTCAATATACATTATATTAGTTTACTGGATATTTAAACCTATTATTCTCGTAAAATTTGCTGGATTGACGACAATGCAGATTTACCTTTTCCCGATAAGGCAATTCTTATAAAAGGGTGATGAAAAAAACGAAATTAACAGGAGAAAAAATAATGACAGTTTGGAAAGTTGGTTGCCGTTGGAGCAAAAATGGGAAAGCCAGTTCTAAAATCATTTCTGTTTTTAGGCGTAATGGATTAATTTTTGTTGGAGAACAGCAAGACGAATTTAAGAAAATAAGGAAAGGGGACTTAATCGCCATAGCCGATGGTTATAAGGTTGTCTCTGTTGCTAAGGCGACTTGTAATGCTGTATTTTTAAAGGATCTCAATCCGACAATCCGAATACGCGACAATGAATGGAATATTTTCGATAAGGATTGGGCTCTTGAATATGCTATTGGTGTAACAGCAAAGATATTTGATCTTCAGGAACCGAATGAATCGTTAAATGAAACATCTGATAATCAACATATTTTGTACAAAAAGCGAGGATCCTGTTGTAGGGCAATTCAAATAGCAGACAAAGTCGAGAATCTATACGAAATGTGCGCAACATCTTCTGAACAATTTGATATTGATTGTAAAAGGTGCTCCCTGAAAGATTTGCTTGATTCAAAGACTCATTATGTAATCCCTGTTTATCAGCGTGAATATTCTTGGGGTGAACCGCAGATTACCAAGTTCGTGCGGGATTTGTTGCTTGGTTTTTGTGGTGTTTCTGGTTTTGACGAAGATGAGAATGGTAAGAAGAAACTTCTACCAAAAGATAATCCTGCTCCGATGTTTATTGGGACGATGCAGTTGTCTTGTCGTAAGTATATAACAAAGAATGAGCATGAACAAGATGTGATTGATGGGCAACAGCGTTTTAGTACTCTTTTGTGCTTGTTGAAATATTTATCGTTTTACTGTAATATTTCAGACATCCATATCAATGATGTGCTCGAATCTAGAGTGAATAAAGGTAAGGAAGATGAATTTTTAAATGAAGCAATGTCTTTTGATTCTTTAGAGATTTTGAATAATGATTGTTTTAGTAACAAATATTTAGAAAATATTAAGCTAATTAAAGAAATATTTGATGAATTAAATTTCCCATTCGAATGCTATGCGGATTTGCTGAAATATGTTAAGGATAATATTTGGTTTGTTGTAATAACTACAAAGGCAGGTATTTCTAAAACATTGGAAATTTTCAATACGATAAATACCGCTGGTCTTGACTTGAATGGTGGTGATTTATTTAAGGTGAGATTGTATGAATACCTTAAAGACAAAAGAGGAGAAGATCAATTTGATTGCATAGATAGTTTATACAATCAGGTAAAAGAGTCAAATCTAGAATGGCGAATTAATCATAATTTCGACTTAGTGAATGTCGACATGGTTCGTGATGTCTATAAAACATATTTGATTACTAAGTTTGATTTGCCCAAATCTATGTGCGAATGGGGGACCGACCATTTTTTTGATACGCTATTTGATGTTTGCCTAGATGTTGCTCCACATCAGGAATTAAACACCAATAAGGCGCACGAGGTTGTTCTTTGTTTAGAGGATTTGCAAAAAGTTAAAGATTCCATTATTCGTTGGAATAAAAGAAATGTTAATTCGCAAGAAAAGATGATCTCTGACTTGTTGATTGGCAAATCGCGGTATGGAAGATATTGGCAATACCCTATTCTCTATTTGCTGTTTATGGATGAAAAGAATGTAGAGAAAGTCTATGAAACTTGGCAGTTACTCGCAAAGATATTCTTTGCGTATAGCATTGGTTTCGCAAAGATTGTAAATGAAGGAAAATCTTTTATGTATGGTGTTTACAAAAAAATGTGTAATAAAGATGTTGTTGCTATTGATGAAATGTTGAAGGAAAAAAGAATTCAATTACAGTGGTGTTTAGAAACAGAATTAGAAGGTGATATCACTGGCAACCGAAAAAAGAAAGATTTAATCTGCATTGTATCAGCGTTTCTCAAGGAACCCCAAATAGTTGATGGACTTGGTATAGAACAATTGAGAAATCGGCTTTCGTGGGGCTTTGATGTGGAACATATCCATGCTACAGGAGATGGATCTGTAAATGTAGATGGAGTCCTTCAAAACAGCATTGGTAATTTAATGCTGTTGGAGTCTAGTATTAACCGTTCTATAAAAGATAAACCTTTTAAAGAAAAAGTAGAATGGTACAGCAAAAGTGGGTATGCCGTTGCACGACAAATGGCGGAAATGAAATGTTGGGAAACTCAACAAATTCAGGAACGTTTAAAAGTGGAGAAAAAGGCAATATTAGATTTTTACAATCAAATTTGATAAATTTGGGTCTTGTAAATAATTTAAGCAGTCTCATTGCACGACATTAATTGTCGTGCGCTTCTTTTATATTGCGTAGTAGAAACAAGAGGTTTTGCTATGCGGTTACATTATCAGAATTCGGCAGAGAATTATTTCGGGAATGCGCTGAATCGGTTAGAAGGAGAGTTGCCTGCGGCGAAGGCGGAGTCGAGGACTTCTTTTATCGACTTGAAAATTATGGAATACTGGGTGCGCTTTATGCGGGCGTATCCGGATGGCTGCTGTCGCAGTTTTTGCGAGAATTATTTGCCGGTCCGTTATTATGGCGAATTTGCGGATCGTGTTTACGAGATTCACGACCAGGTTGATTTTTCGAGTACTATCAGGACTTCGATTGATGACAAGCATTATGGGGGGCGGGAGCTTTTGGAGGCGTATCACGAAACCAGGAATGTTCGCTTTGCTCAGCAGTTTTTTGAGATTATGGCTTATTTGGAGCGCGCGAACGATTGCTTGCGACCGATTATCGTGCAGATGATTGAAAATTGCGTGAAAGAAAAGCTAGCGAAAGGTTGCTCGCACGATGACGAAGCTTTTCAACGCGCTTTTGAATTAAAGCGTCTTTTCCATTTATCGGATGAGGCGGTGGAACTGGTGCTTTATTTATGGCTTCGCAACCATCAGCGACTGTATTTGAGGCTAGAAAACATTCGGGTGAAAGAGGGGGAAACTTTTGATCCGAATGAACGAGGTGCCTTTAATCGAATCGCCTTGCTGACGGGGCTTGATGCCGCTACCCTTCAGGAGCTTTGTTCCAAGGAAAGCCCGCTTATTAAGTTCCAACTAGTTCAAATGGAAGAATCGTTCCGCAATACGGATTTGAGAATCAAACGCAAGGAATTGTACCTAGCGGACGATGTGAGCAATTATCTGTACGGGTTTTCGGACATGTCGCAGATTATGGATTTCAGACCGGCAGCAAAACCGTGTGTCCCCTATGAGCGGATTGCCAAGACGAATCCGCAGGCGTCTTTTGTCTTGCAGATGCTGAAATCGCACCAGAAGGGTTCGCCGCTGAACATTCTTTTTTATGGTCGCGAAGGAACGGGCAAGACGGAACTTGCCAAGGCTATTGCGCAAGAGTTGAATGTTGTGCTGCTTTCGGTGGGCATCGGTGAAGAATCGATGAGCGAGGAATCCCTTTTGCAGACGCGCTTGCGCTCGATGCTTTTGGCCGATTGGGAATGTTGGCGGAGTGGCGGCATCATCTTGATGGATGAGGCAGACTTGGTCTTGAATAAGGCAGAAAAGGGATTGCTGAATATTATTTTTGAGAGTCTGAAAACGCCTGTCATTTGGATTACGAATAATATCGCGATGATTGAAAATAGCACCCGTCGCCGTTTCGATTATTCGTTGGAATTTTTCTCGTTCAGCAAGAGCGAACGCATTGCAATTTGGCAGTCCGTACTGAAAACGCAACAGGCGGAATCACTGATGCGTGGCGAAGATATTGAATGTGTCGCCAAGGAAATTCCGGTGATGGCAGGGAGCGCCACTTTGGCGGTTCGGCTTGCGCAACGAATGCAGTCTCAGGAGATGCCGCCTTTGAATGTGGTTCGCGAAATTGCGTCTTCGCATGCAAAACTTTTGGGTATATCGACTTTGCCGCAAGAATCGAGGCCGGATTATAATCTGGAGTGCGTCCGTATTTTGAGCGGGGATATTCGGAATGTAGATTATGTCGTGCCGATGCTCAGAAATTTTGATGCACGCTGGAAGGAGTCAAAGACCTCGGGGCGCAGGGAAAACTTGAATATATTCCTGTATGGCCCTCCCGGCACAGGAAAGTCGGCTTTTGCGAAGCATGTCGCGCATGACATTCTAGATCGCGAGATTATCGTGAAACGGGCGAGCGATATTCTGGGGTGCCATGTGGGCGAAAGTGAACATAATGTAAGCGCCATGTTCCGTGAAGCGGAACGGAGTGATGCGATTCTGTTTATCGACGAGGCGGACAGTTTCTTTGAAAATCGTGGCAACGCGAAAAATCATTGGGAAGTGACCCTGGTGAACGAGTTTATTTGCCAGATGGATTCCTTTAACGGAATGCTGATTGCCGCGACAAACTACGAGAATGTCTTGGATTGGGCGATTCGTCGGCGTTTTCAGCTGAAGCTGGCGTTTAACTATATGGATCTGCCGCAAATTTCAAAAACTTGGACCGCATTTTTCGGGGGCCATTGCCCCAAGGAAATTCTTCGCTGCGACAATGTGGCGATTAGCGACTTTCAGAATGTGCGTCGCAAGCTAGAATATGTCCCGAGCGATTTGCGTACGAAAGAACTCATCTTGCAGAATATGCTCGAAGAACTCGCCAATAAAGACGACCATCAGGGCCGTAGGCTGGGGTTGTAGAAAAATATACAAACATATTGCTTTTGTAATGTGTTTATACTATATTTATTAGTTGTATATCGTTTGAGGTCTGTATGGCGACATCAATATTACAAATACGTGTGGATGATAAGTTGAAAGACGAGGTCTCCGACTTGTTTGAAAGTCTAGGAATGGACATTCCTACGGCTGTTCGCATTTTTTTCAAGCGAGCGGTAATTGAAAGAGGGTTGCCGTTTAAGGTGTCTGAACGTCCGACGGTGAATGAATCTTCTGAACTTATGTCGGCATTACGTGCGCTCAATGATGATGCATTGAAAAACGGCTCTGCAGGCATGAGCGAAGAAGAGATTGAAGAGGAAATTAAAGCGGCAAGAGCGGAGAGAAAAAAACGTGTATTACGCAGTCGTTGATACAAACATATTGGTTTCTGCAGCCCTTGCGAAAGATCGTCTGCAATCAGTTCCTTATGCGGTTTTTCAAGGTATCTCGAAACACCTTTTTACGCCGATTGTTGATGAAAATATTGTTGAAGAATATTGTGAAGTGATGAGCCGTTCTAAATTCAGGTGGAATGTTTCATACGGTCAACACTTTGTGGATGAAATTTTGAAGTATGCTATAAACGAGCCTGTCGCACCAACGGACTTTACTTTGCCGGATGCTGATGACAGAATCTTTTATGATGTAGCTTTTGCTCACCGTGATAAAAGTGCTTATATCGTTACGGGAAATATAAAGCATTTTCCTAATGTTCCTTTTGCGATAAGTGCTCGAAACTTTCTTGATTTGATAAATCCCGTTCAACCGCAAATGGTTGTAAATGACGTCTCGGTTTCTTATTCCGCATCCGCTCTTATGTCGGCGTTACAAGCCTTGAATGAAGATGCTTTGAGAAACGGCTCTGCTGGCATGAGTGAAGAAGAAATTGAAGCCGAAATCAAAGCTGCAAGAGCGGAGAGGAAATAGGAAGTCCAATAAAACGATATTTACCACCATGTCCATTTTCACTAAATACATCCAAAACGAAGAACACTATTCCGAAGTGATTTCGCGAATCATGTCGGTCCGCAATAACCTGTGGATTGGTACTGCCGATATCAAGGATGTGTATGTGAAACAGGATGGCGATGCGATTCCGTTGCTGGGGCAGTTGGCCGCACTTTTGAAGCGAGGGGTGGGCGTGCGCCTGATTCACGCAAAGGAACCTGGTCCGAATTTTCGCGAGGACTTTGACCGGTTCCCGATTCTGGTGACGGATTTGGAGCGCGTGATGTGCCCGCGAGTGCATTTCAAGATGATGATTTTCGATCTTGAAACCGCTTATATTGGCTCTGCGAATTTGACGGGTGCGGGAATCGGTATGAAGAGTTCTTTACGCCGTAACTTCGAAGCGGGAATTCTCACGAACGACCCTGCGCTTGTAGAGCCTGCTATAGAACAGTTCGATACGCTTTGGATGGGCTCGCATTGCAAAAAATGCGGTCGCCAGGAATTCTGTGGCGACAGGATTAAGTAGACTTCCTTTCGTACAGTTTCACCAAGTCTTTAGCGCTATCGAGTACCATTTGGCGGAGCTTGGCGGGCTTTAGCACCTCTGCGATGGAACCATAGTACATGACCCATTGCTTGAGCAGGCCGTTCACGGCGACTTTCATGGTGACGTGAATGTCTCCGCATTCCAATTCCTTGATTTTCATGCTGGGGTGATAGGGGCGTTCCTGCAGAAAGTTTTTGGCGTAGCCCGGGAAATAGATGACGACTTTTTCTTCTTGCTGATCCTGGTCGCCCGAAAGCAGCGTTCCTGTGCGGATGCGCTTGCGGAGCGTCTCAACGACTTTTGGGTCTTCGACGAATTGTTCGCGCAAAAGCTTTACGGATTGAATACGGCGGAGCTTGAGGGCGTATGTTTGATCGGGGTGGTGCTGCGATACGCAACCGATGTAGATTTCGCCTTGGTTGATGGCGACCATCAGCGGAATGCGCGGCTTGTTGGTTATATTGCCCCAATTGTCGGTGTAGGCGATTTGCACCTTCTGTTTTTTGCGGATGGCATCGAGGATGATTGGCAGATTCTTGCCTACGTTTTCGTCAACGCTCGGTGGCGTACCCATGAATAGGATGCGTCCATTCAATTCCTTCGCGTAATATGCTAAAGTCGATTGTTCCTTGGCGGGCAAGTCCTGCGTGATTCTCTTGGTCAAGTCTTCGATAAGGTTCGAGGTTGCCGGATAGATGTTTGCAATGCGCTGCAGAAACATGAAGTGCAGTAGCGTGTCGCCAAATTCCGGGAATATGAGCTTGTTTGCGCGTTCAAGTGCCATCTGGTAATAGGTTTTGCCGCTTTCGACGGAACGCTTGATGTAGCCGCCCTCGATTTCGGAGAGTGCGTGCATGTCACGCTGTACGCTCCGCAGGTCTTCTTCGCGAATGTCCAAATGCCGCATGATGTCGGCGACGCTGTAACGGTTGTTGTAGTGCGCCATCATGTAGACGAAAATTCGTATCATTCGTTCGCCGCGAGCTTGACTAGCCATAAAGCCTCCTGCAAAAGTGCAATTCTCATAAAGTGAGAAGTGTTTCTTAATATATAAAATGTAGACGACAATAATTGTCGTCTTTTTATGCGAAAGTAGTTCGTCTGCCGAAGCATGGAGGCTGCTTGGCCCCTGCCAAAGAATCCGAAAAATTCTAAATTTGGCCCTGTCATGTTTTTTAGGAAACATTTGGGGTTTATTTTTGGATTTGGAGTGGCGGTTGTTGCGCTTGCCATGGTCTACCTATCTACTCGTCCGCTTATCCCGTTGGTTGTTCAGGAACAGATCGAAGCCGATATTGAAAAATGTGGCGGACAACTGAAAGAGACTCGCTGTGCGGTAAGTGGCGTAGACGACTGGATTTTCTTGCAGGAAAGTCTTGTTAACCTGGTGGTGGACTGGAAAGAAAACTTGAATTCATTTGTGGCTTTCAACGATTCGCTGGAAGCGCGCGGTATCAAGTTGGTGGTGGTGCCTGTTCCAGACAAATTGCAAATCGAGGCGGAACATTATTCGGAAGAATTGTCGGGTGGTATCGTTGCCCCGCAATATGAAGAATGGGTAGATGCGTTGCAAGACGAAGGCGTTGTCGTTGTCGATGCGGTGGAGGAGTTTCTCGAAAAGAACGAAGAAACGCCCATGTTCGAGGCGTACGAAAGCCATTATACAAGTGCCGGCCGGCAGGTTCTTGCCCAGATGATTGCCGATACCATCAACGAGATGAACTTGGATATTCCGAGAGAAGAATGGTTCCTGCGCGATACGGTTGTTCCCGGCACCGGAAATCTTTATCACTTGAAGTACAATTCTTACCCTGATTACGATGTGCGCGTGTTAAAGACCGTGGATGCGGAAGGTAAACGCTACCGCGGATCCAAAGATGCTCCCATTGTGATAATCGGCGACAGCAATGCCGATTTTGGCTGGAACAGTTCTTCCAATATAGGCGCCTACATTGCGCAGGCGACAGGGATAGAGACGTTTACGCGTAGCCGTATTGGTGGCGGAAACTATGGTCCGACCTTGTTCAAGGACCGTTCGGAATTCCTGGAAGGGAAAAAGATGGTGGTCTGGGTGTTTGATGGCCGTGAACTTTACGGCGATTTCAGCATGCCGGAATTCTAGTTTCGGAATTTTTATTCCAGCATAATTGTGAACGGGCCGTCGTTCGTGAGACTCACCTGCATGTCGGCACCGAATTTCCCTGTCTGCACGACGGGGATTTCTTTTTTGCATTCAGCGATAATGTATTCGTAAAGCTCGTTTGCAAGTGCCGGGTTGCCTGCACCGTTGAAAGTCGGACGGTTTCCTTTGTTGCAGTTGGCGTAAAGCGTGAACTGCGAGACGAGCAGGAGCTCGCCGCCCACATCCTTGATGGAAAGATTCGTCTTGCCGTTTTCGTCGGCAAAGATGCGGAGCGCAAGCATCTTGCGGATAAGCCTGTCGGCAATTTCCTTGGTGTCGTCTTCGCCCACGCCGATAAGAATCATGTAGCCCTTGCCGATTTTCCCGACAGTTTCGCCTGCAATATCCACCTGGGCGTTCAATACTCGCTGAATCAAGAATTTCATGTTACTCCGCGCTAGCCAATGCCTTCTTGTAGATGTCCTGCATCACGAGGCCTGCAATCATGAATCCAAAAATAGCGGTGGAGTGCGCCATGGTGCCGTTGATTTGCGCCTTACTGCTGCACCATTCGTGATCGACCAGGTTTGCATTCTGGAGTTCGGCTTCGCTCCTTTCGTGGCGCACCTTGGGGCACATGCAGGCGTCCGTTCCGCAAGAGGAATTCTTGCCACGGTTTTTCAGGAGTTCGTCGCTGTAGACGCATAGCACTTTTTTCTTGAGAGCTATTTTCTTTTTCTTGAACTTGTCGCGCAGGGCGCGGGCGAGCGGGCAACCGGCGACTTTCCAGAATTCGGCGACCTTGATTCGCGTGGGGTCCATCTTGAGGGCTGCCCCCATCGAAGAGAAAACTGTGGCCTTTGTGCGCGTGGCGTGCCACAATAACTGCATCTTGTTTTCGAGGCTGTCGATGGCATCGATGATGTAGTCGAATGTGTCTAGCTGGAACTTCTCGGTATTCGCTTCTTCGTAGATGTCTTGGAGTGCTACGATGTTGGCGTGCGGGTTGATTTCGAGTAGGCGATTTTTCAACACGTCCACCTTGACTTGCCCCACGGTTTTCGTGGTGGCCATCAGTTGGCGGTTCACGTTGGTGACGCACACGCGGTCTGAATCAACGAGTACGAGTTCCTTGATGCCGGAACGCACCAGGCTTTCGGCGCACCAGCTGCCGACTCCGCCGAGACCGAAGATAATGACTCGCTTCTGGTAGATGTCGCCCATCACGTCGTCTCCGAGCAGGAGCGATGTGCGGTTAAAGATGCCTTTCTCGATTCCCATACGAATCCCGGTTAACCGAAGAGTCGGAGAACGCGCTTGATGCCGGCAATAAAGCGGTCGATGTCGCGCTTCAGGGTGTACGCGCCAAAACTGAGTCGAAGCGTGGCGTCGACGCCGAAGCGGTCCATGACAGGTTGGGCGCAGTGGTGCCCGCTGCGGACGGCAACATTCTCTTCGTCGAGAATCATGGCGGCGTCGCTGACGGCGATGCCGTCGAGTGTAATACTGATGAGAGCGCCGCGTTCCTTCGGGTTGCCGAGAACTTTCACCTGCGGAATCGTGGCAAGCTGTTCCAAGGCGTACTGCGTAATTTCTTCTTCGTGCTTGCGGATGTTTTCGATGCCAACCGCATTAATCCATTCGATGGCCTTGCCGAGGCCGATGACTTCGGCAATCATGGGCGTGCCAGCCTCGAAACGTGCGGGTACGTCGGCGTAAGTCGTCTTTTCGAAGGTCACGTTCTTGATCATTTCGCCACCGCCGTGCCAGGGGGGCATGCTGTCGAGAACTTCGTACTTGCCGTAGAGTACGCCTACGCCTGTCGGACCATACATCTTGTGGCCGCTGAAGGCGAGAAAATCGCAGTCCAGCTTCTGCACGTCAATTTTGATGTGGCTCGAACTCTGGGCGGCGTCAATCAAAATTTTGGCTTGCGGGGCGAGCTTGCGGACGGTCGCGATAATTTCTGCAATGGGGTTCACGGTACCGACGGAATTGCTCACGTGGGTGACAGCCACCATCTTGGTTCGCGCATTCAACAGCCCGGGAAGCTTGCTCAGGTCTAAATCGCCGCTGTCCAAAACGGGAATCACCTTGATCTTGGCGCCCTTCATTTCGGCGACAATTTGCCAGCTCACGATGTTTGCGTGATGCTCGAGTCCGCTAATCAGAATCTCGTCGCCCGCCTCGAAGAATTTGCGTCCGTAACTCCACGCCACCAGATTGATGCTTTCGGTAGTGCCACGGGTAAACACGATTTCGTCTTCGGTCTTGGCATTAATAAATTTCGCGACATTCTTGCGGGTGGCTTCAAATGCTTCGGTGGTACGAGCGCTCAGGCGATACACGCCGCGCTTTACGGAACTGTAGTGTTCGCGGTAAAAGTCGTTCATCACGTCGATCACGCAGTCGGGCTTTTGCGTGGTGGCCGTACTGTCTAAGAAGGCGAGCGGCTTTGCGTCCTTATCGCCTGTGACAAGCATCGGGAATTCGCTACGGATTTTTTCTGCATCAATATTTGCATCAATCATGGGCCCAAATATAGTAATTAACGTTATAGCCTGGATTTATTGATTGTTATAGCGTACTAGGATCAACCAACTAAGTTCTGCTTACTGCCAGCTGCCTACTGCCAACTTTTTCTATATTTGTATCGCAAAAAAAACGTGAGGGTTACAATGAAAATTCTTAGAGGTGTATTGACAGGAGTTCTTGTTTTGGGCATGTCTACAGCTTTTGCCCAGCCGGAACTTCGTGACGCTATCGATAATGGCGATATTGCAACTGCCCAGAAAATCGTGAAAAAGGGCGCTGCCGAAGAAATCTATTGCGGCAAACTTTCGCCGACCGATGCCGTCAAGGTTTATGAAAAAATCTTCAAGGCCATGCCTTACGAATCGTTCTCGAATTGCCAATCGCAATTCTCTTACGGTTACGGCACCAAGGTTTGCGCCAACGCCAAGGCCATGGATGCATGTACCGAAGTGATTTCATTCTTGCTCCTGGAAGGCGAATCGGGCAACACGAAGGCTCTTGAAACTTTGGAATCGGTGGCTAAGGTTGCCCTGAAGACGAAGGGCTATTCCAAGCCGGTCAAGGTTGACGCCGACACAAGCATTTGGGTGCCTTGCCCCAAGAAGAAGGGCGAAGCCCGTGACAAGTGCATTGAAGAATGTTATGAAAAGGCTGGCAGCCTGCGCGATACCATTCGCGAAGCCGCTTGCGCTACCAAGCCGGAACACTTTGTCGATACGACTATCAAGGTAACAGTTCCTTCTCCGCTTTATGAAAAGCTCCGCAAGGGCTTGCTCGAAGGTTACTGGAAGACTCCGAAGAGCGCTGCTGAAAAGTATTCGAAGATTATGCAGGCCTCGGCCAAGGCTCTTTCGATTCCGGATACGGCTATCATTAACTTGGCTTACGTAGACCGCTGGGCTGAAAAGCACAAGGCCGATTCTACGGCACTCCCGGGTGGCGAACTCTTCCGTTTCTGCACGTCTTGGCAGCCGGCGGTGGACTCTATCTTGGGCGCAAAGGAATTCGAAACCCGTTGCCCGGTGTTCGAATCGTTCGTGGACAATCGCGATGGCCAGACTTACAGAGTCAAGGAAATCAATGGCACTCGCTGGTTTGTGCAGAACTTGAACTTTGCCATCGAAGAAAATTCCATGTGCTATGACCGCGAAGAAGAAAACTGCGCTACTTATGGTCGTCTGTATACGCAAGAAGCTGCTTTGACGGCTTGCCCCGAAGGCACTCGTCTTGCAACCGATGACGATTGGAAGATGCTTGAAATTTATGCCGGTGGCGCAAACACTGCTGCAGTCCGCCTGCGTAGTAACGGCTCTGACGATTACGCCTTCACGGCCATGTTTGGCGGCTATGCCAACAAGAACGGCATCTCGGTGATTCAGGGCGAAGGCGCATACTTCTGGACAAGCAAGGATGTGGGTGACGGTCGCGGTATCGCACGTTCCATGTTCAGCACCGACAAAGAAGTGTCTGCCATTCCGGTTGATAAAAAGTTCTGGCTCGCTGTGCGCTGCGTCGTGAATGCGGCTCCTGCAGAAGAAACCGCTCCCGCTGCTGCCGAGTAATGTGTCATCCTGAGCGTAACGAAGTGTAGTCGAAGGATCTGAAAAGTGTCGAACCAAAGCTCGTTTAGACCTACCTGCGACCGCGATTCTTGGGTAAAGCGTCAAGCCTTGATGAACAAGGTGCGTCGCTTCTTTGAAGGTCGCGGAGTGCTTGAAGTGGAAACGCCGACGCTTTCGAATGCAGGCGGTACTGATCCTCAGCTGGATTACTTTGAAGTCGAGGGCAAGCATTTCATGATGACGAGCCCCGAGTTCCACATGAAGCGCTTGCTTGCGGCAGGTTTTGGCGACATTTTCCAGATTACAAAGTCTTTCCGCAAAGATGAATTCGGTGCCCATCATAACAATGAATTCAGCATGGTGGAATGGTACCGCGTCGGCATGCCGCAAGAAAAGTTGATGGACGAAGTTGAAGCACTCGTTTCTGAAATTATAGGCAAGCCGATTAACGCTCGTCGCACGCGCTGGATTGATGCGTTCAAGAATTATGCGGGCGTGAATCCGCTGACGGCTTCGGGCGAAGAATTTGCCGCAGCTTGTACAGCCCGCGACATTCCGCTCCCGGCTGATGGTACGACCATGTCTCGCGAAGACTGGTGGGATTACCTGATGGTTTTTGCGGTGGAACCCGAACTTGCCAAGAATGGTCCCGAGTTCATTTTAGATTATCCGCAGTCCCAGGCAGCGCTTGCGCAAACGTATGTGGGCGAAGACGGCTACACTTGGGCTCGTCGATTCGAATTGTTTGTAGACCAGGTGGAACTTTGCAACGGCTACACGGAACTTACCGATGCTGCAGAACAACGCAGGCGCTTTGCTGCCGACCTTGAAATCCGTCGCGGCATGAACAAACCGCAACCGCCGATTGACGAAAACTTCTTGGCAGCACTAGAATCGGGAATGCCAGCTTGCTCTGGTGTGGCGCTTGGTCTAGACAGATTGTTTATGCTTGCAATGGGAAAGTCCGAAATCAAGGACGTAATTCTTTTCCCGAGCCCTATTGCTTAAGGGCTTTCTCGATTAACTTTCGCATCTGTTTTTCGTCGAAGTCGCCGACGTTGATTTTCACGATGCTGTCTTGTGCATTCACGAGGTAGGTCACGGGAATTACGCCAGGATTTCCGAGGGCGTTCATCATGTCGTAATTCCAATGGAATGTTGTCCACTTGATGCCTGCGGCTTTGTTGTATTTTGCTCCGATTTTAGGCGAGTCATCTTCGTTCACCATCAAAATCTTGAAACCTTTGTCGGCAAATTCTTCGTCAAGCTTTTTGAGGAGCGGAAGTTCTGCACGGCAGCCGGGGCACCACGAGGCGGTGAGTGCGATTAGGGTGACGGTTCCTTTTTCGGCTTGGTAAGTCGATATGCTACCGTCAAGAAGTTTTCCCTTGAAATCTTGAATTTTGGTGGGCGCAGCTTGGAAATATTCCTGCCCGCATGCAGAAAACAGGAATGCAAGTGCCAAAAGTAGCATGCAAACCACAGAAAAAACACCTCGTGAGGAGGTTATTTTACGCCCAAGTTCCATTCTAGAATAATAAAATAGCGTTTTTTTGAAAAAATGTGCGTTTTTGATGAAAAAATTGGCCTTTTTTAAGTTATATTCTTAAGCATGGCATACAATATTCAAGATCTTCTTTCTGAAATGGTCCAGCGTGGCGCTTCTGACTTGCACATTACGGCAGGTGCGCCCCCTCTCATTCGACTTTCCGGCAAGCTCACGCCTATTGGCGAAGACAAGCTGAAACCGGACGAAACCATGCGCATGACATATAGTCTGATGAACGAAGGCCAAAAGAAGACTTTCGAACAGCAGAAGGAATGCGACTTCTCTTTCGGTATTGCAAACCTCGCTCGTTTCCGTGCGAACGCTTATTTGCAGCGCGGTTGCGTGGCCTTGGCCTTGCGTATTATTCCGCTTGAAATTAAGACCTTTAAGGATCTCGGCCTTCCGAAAATTCTGGCCGAATTCACGACCCGTCCGTCTGGCCTTGTGCTGGTGACGGGTGCTACCGGTTCCGGTAAGTCGACGACCTTGGCTGCCATGATCGACAAGATCAACAAGGAACGCCACGACCACATTCTGACGGTGGAAGACCCGATTGAATTCTTGCATAAGCACCAGGGTTGTATGATTAACCAGCGTGAAGTTGGTAGCGATACGAACAGCTTTGCTCAGGCGCTTAAGATGGCGCTTCGTCAGGACCCTGATGTGGTGCTTATCGGCGAAATGCGTGACCTTGAAACAATCCGTGCCGCCCTTACGATTGCAGAAACGGGTCACTTGGCTTTTGCAACGCTCCATACCAACTCTTGTGTGCAGACCATCAACCGCGTGGTGGATGCTTTCCCGAAGGGCGAACAGCAGACCGTGCGTACGCAGCTTTCGTTTGTGCTCCAGGGCGTGATATGCCAGACGCTTATCCCGCGCATTGGCGGTGGCCGCGTGATGGCGTACGAAATTATGAACGTGACTCCGGGTATTCGTGCGTTGATTCGCGATGACAAGGTGCACCAGATTGAATCGATGATTGAAATTGGTCAGAAGTTCGGCATGAACACCATGAACATGTGCTTGTGTGATTTGGTGAAGAATCACAAGGTTGACCGTTTCGATGCTCTCGCCCGTTCTCCGAGTCCGGACCAGTTGGAACAATTGTTCGTGAAGGAAGGTGTGTAATTTATGGCAGAATTCCTTTATAAGGCCACAAACAGCCAAGGCAATAATTTTGAAGGTACTCTCGAGGCGAAGGATAAGGCCGAAGCAGAAGCCATGCTCATGCGTCGCCGCCTGATTATTGTTAGCCTCAAGAAAAAGCCGACGGAAATCAAGATTAAGATTGGTTCGGGTATCAAGCCTGCCGAAATTGCTCGCTTTACCCGTATGTTCTCTTCAATGAGTTCAGCCGGTCTTCCCATGTTGCAGTGCTTGAACATTCTTGAATCCCAATGTGAAAATCCGGAACTCAAGAATGTGGTTCATAAGGTGACGCAGTCAATTAACGGTGGTTCTTCTTTGGCCGATGCCTTGTCGCAGCACCCGAAGGTGTTCAGTACCTTGTATACGAACATGGTGGCGGCTGGTGAAGCGGGCGGTATCTTGGATGGTATCTTGGCTCGTTTGGCGGAAACCCTTGAAAATAATGAACGCCTGAAACGTAAGGTAAAAAAAGCTCTGACTTACCCGGTGATGCTTGTTATCGTGGGTATCTTGGTGGTGATTGCCCTTATGACCTTCGTGGTGCCTACATTCGCTGAACAGTTCGCTGCTTTGGATGCGGAACTCCCGGCGCCGACTCAAGCGGTGATGGGTATTTCTGATTTTATTCGTGACAATGGTGCGTTCCTGTTTATCGGAGCGATTCTCTTGGTTGTGGGCTTTAAGGTGGCCATGCGTGTGCCAGCGGCCAAGTTCGCGTTTGACGGCTTTATGCTAAAGGTGCCTAAGCTAGGTGACCTGCAAATCAAATCGACTACGGCTGGTTTTTCTAGAACGCTTGGTACTTTGTTGAATGCCGGTGTGTCCATCATGGATTCCCTGAAGGTTGTGTCTTCAACCGTGACAAATAAAGTGGTGGAAAAGGGCATCAATAAGATTGCCATTGGTATTGCCGGTGGTAAGAGTATTGCGGATCCGATGCAAGAAACGGGGCTATTCCCGCCCATGGTGATTCAGATGACGGGCGTGGGTGAAAAGACCGGTAACTTGGGCGGCATGCTTTTGAAACTCGCGGACTTCTATGACGAAGAAGTGGATGCCGCAGTGGATGGTGTCGTGGGTATGATGGAACCGATTATCATCGTGTTCCTCGGTGGTGCTGTCGGTGGCTTGCTGATTGCAATGTATATGCCGATGTTCTCCATGGGCGACGCTGTCAAGGGATAAAAAACGTCGCCATACGGAAAAAAATGGCGGCCTTAAGGCTGCCATTTTTACTTCCTACCGTCTACAGTCTACTTCCTACTGTTATGGAAGTATTCCTAAAATCTTCTTGGCGTTAGCGACTCGTTCCGCTGAGGGCGATTTGACGTCTTTCAGCACATAGTCGATGCCGAGTTCTTGATACTTGGCGAGGGCGAGTGCGTGGTAGGGGAGGACTTCGACTTTTTCCACATTGTGGAGTGTGTCGATGAATTCGCGCGTCTTGATGAGAAGTTCATCGTTGTCGCTCATGCCGGGGACGAGTACGTGGCGAATCCAGATGGGCTTGTGAATTTCGTCGAGGTAACGGAACATATCAATGATGTTCTTGTTGTCGTGACCGGTGAGCTTTTTATGTTGTTCGGAATCAATGTTCTTGATGTCAACGAGCAGCAAATCTGTTGCGGCCATGAGCCTTTTGAATTTGCTAAAGTATGGCTCATTACGAACAAAGTTTACTCCCGAGGTGTCGATGCAGGTGTGTACGCCTGCGGCTTTTGCGGCCTCGAAGAATTCAATGAGAAAATCCATTTGCGCAAGCGGCTCGCCACCGCTCACAGTAATGCCGCCGTCTTTGCCCCAGTAGCTCTGGTAGCGCAGCGCCTTCTTTAAAAGATCTTGTGCGGAGATGTCGTATGCTCCGGCGTTCTCGCCTTTAAAATCCCAAGTTTCGGGGTTGTGGCAGAACTGGCAGCGCATAGGGCAGCCTTGCGTGAATACGACAAAACGTACTCCGGGGCCGTCTACCGAGCCAAATGTCTCTAATTTATTGATTCGTCCGAGCATGAAATAAATTTAGAATTTGAAATGGGCTTTTTTTCTTGAAATTTGGCGAATTTTCCTCATATTCGCTAAATACTGTTGATACAGTTGTGTTTGATTTGCGTTTCGAGCCCTACCACGGGTCGTTTAGCGAAGGTATATTTAAAAACAAGAAACGAGGTTTACAATGAAAACGAAATTCATTCTCCCGATTATCGCACTTGGCCTGTTTGCGGCTTGCGGCGACGACAGCAGCTCTGCGCCTGAGAACACTACCCCTGTAATCGATCCGTCCGTAGTTGTGGATCCGAGTCAGACTAACCCGACTCCGACTGACCCTGCAGCGACTGATCCGGCTCAGACTCAGACTGACCCGGCTACTGATCCTGCCGTTACCGATTCGACTGTGACGGACCCGACTGTAACTGATCCGACGACTCCGACCGATCCGGCCACCGATCCGGTTGTAACTCCGGATCCTGTGACTCCGCCGGCAGGCAGCGGCTGTAGCGCAATTGCTCGTACGAACCTTACGGTTCCGGTTGTTCCGAACGAAGTGAGTGCTACTGGTAAGTACAACTACTACGGCGCTGAACTTTCTGGTAAGGACCAGTTCAAGTATGGCCGTTTCGAAGCTTGCATGAAGATGGTTTCGATTCCGGGTTCCGTGAGCTCCATGTTCCTTTACTACGATGATTCCTATAGGAATGGCTTGTACGTTTGGAATGAAATCGATATCGAAGTGCTCGGCAAGGGCGGTACCTCTTGGCAGTCCAATATCATCACCCGTGAAGGCGATGAATCTATCAAGAAGAACACTTCTTCTGAAGCCATTCATGAATATGGTTTCGATGCAACCGAAGGCTTCCACCTTTATGCAATCATCTGGACTCCGGACTACGTTGCTTGGGAAATCGACAGTGTCGAAGTTCGCCGTGACTCGACTGGTCTCACTCGCGGAACTCATGCCGATGCTGACCAGGTTGCTTTCTTGACCGAAGATCAGTCTCTGCGCTTCAATCTTTGGGCCTCCAAGAGCTCTGGCTGGGTGGGCAAGTTTACGGGTGAAGAACTCGCTAACGGTCCGCAGGTGCAGTGGATTGACTATGTCCGTGTGTACTCTTACGATGAAGCAACGAAGGGCTTTACCCAGCTGTGGCAAGATGACTTCGATGGCGATGACATCGACAGGGAACACTGGGGTGCCGGTAACTGGGAAATGGAAAAGGTTAACCTTTCTACCGAAAACGTGGTGGTCGAAGGTGGCTACTGCAAGATGATGATGACCCGCGAACCGGAATAAAAAGTATCTAGTCGTTAGTCAGTAATTTGTGAGGTGTTTTTATTGACTAACGACTAACATTTTGTTCTCCTCCATAAATGAAAACGTCCCGGATTTTCATCCGGGGCGTTTTTTACTTTCTACAGTCTACTATTACAGCACGCCGTGGCAGGTACGGCTGATGACGTCGTCCTGCTGTTCCTTCGTGAGCGAGAGGAACTTGACAGCGTAGCCGGAAACGCGGATGGTGAAGTTCGCGTATTCGGGCTTTTCCTTTCCACGCCGAACACGTTCACGTTCAGGTGGTGTGCGCCCTGGGCGAAGTAACCGTCCATGACGGTGACGAGCTTCTGGGCGCGCTCGTCGTCGCTGTGGCCGAGAGCGTTCGGGCTGATGGTCTGCGTGTTGCTGATGCCGTCGAGCGCGTATTCGTACGGGAGCTTGGCGACAGAGTTGAGCGAGGCCAACAGACCGTTCTTTTCGGCGCCGTAGCTCGGGTTTGCACCGGGAGCGAACGGGGCGTGAGCCGGACGACCATCGGGGAGAGCGCCCGTGGCCTTGCCGTAAACAACGTTACTGGTAATGGTGAGGATTGACGTGGTCGGTTCGGCACCGCGGTAGGTGTGGTGCTTCTTGATCTTTGCGATGAATTCCTTGAGGAGCCAGACTGCGATTTCGTCGGCGCGGTCGTCGTCGTTGCCGTACTTCGGGAAGTCGCCTTCGATCTTGAAGTCCTTCACGAGGCCGTTTTCGCCACGAACCACGGAGACCTTCGCGTACTTGATGGCGCAGAGGCTGTCGACCACGTGGCTGAATCCTGCGATACCCGTTGCAAACGTGCGACGCACGTCGGTATCGATAAGAGCGAGTTCAGCAGCTTCGTAGTAGTACTTGTCGTGCATGTAGTGGATCAGGTTCAGCGTGTTCACGTAGATACCTGCGAGCCATTCGAGCATGATGTCGTACTTGTGCATCACTTCGTCGTAGTTCAGCACGTCGCCGGTGATCGGAGCAAGTTCCGGACCAATCTGCATGCCGGGCACGAGGCCGGCTTCTTCGTCCTTGCCGCCGTTGATAGCGTAGAGGAGAGCCTTGGCGAGGTTTGCGCGAGCGCCGAAGAACTGCATTTCCTTACCAGTCTGCGTTGCAGAAACGCAGCAGCAGATGCTGTAGTCGTCACCCCATACCGGGCGCATCACGTCGTCGTTTTCGTACTGGATCGAGCTGGTCGTCACGGAGATGTAGGCGGCGTATTCCTTGAAGTTTTCAGGGAGGCGCTTGGTGTAGAGAACGGTGAGGTTGGGTTCCGGAGACGGGCCCATGTTTTCGAGGGTGTGCAAGAAACGGAAGTCGTTCTTGGTGACCATCGGGCGGCCGTCCTGGCCCATACCGCCGACTTCGAGGGTGGCCCACACCGGGTCGCCGCTGAAGAGCTGGTTGTAAGATTCGATACGGGCGAACTTGACCATGCGGAACTTCATGACCATGTGGTCCACGAGTTCCTGGGCTTGCGCTTCAGTGAGCGTGCCGTTCTTGAGGTCGCGTTCGATATAAATGTCGAGGAAGGTCGAAATACGGCCAACGCTCATGGCGGCACCGTTCTGCGTCTTGATGGCAGAGAGGTAACCGAAGTAGAGCCACTGGAAGGCTTCGCGAGCGTTGGTAGCCGGCTTCGAAATGTCGAAACCGTAGCTCTGAGCCATCACCTTCATGGCCTTGAGGGCCTTGATCTGTTCGGCAACTTCTTCGCGGAGGCGAATCACGTCGTCGGTCATGGTGCCGTCACCCACGTGGGCGAGGTCGTTCTGCTTCTGCTGGATGATGTAGTCGATACCGTAAAGGGCTACGCGGCGGTAGTCACCCACGATACGGCCACGACCATAAGTGTCCGGAAGACCGGTCAGCAAGTGAGCCTTGCGCACGGCACGAATTTCCGGAGTGTAGCAGTCGAACACAGCCTGGTTGTGAGTCTTGTGGTAGTCGGTAAAGATCTTGTGGAGGTCAGCGCTCGGCTTGTAGCCGTACTGCAGGCAAGATTCTTCGGCCATCTTGATGCCGCCGAACGGCATAAAGGCGCGCTTCAGCGGCTTGTCGGTCTGGAGGCCTACGACCTTTTCCAGGTCCTTGAGGCTTTCGTTGATATAGCCCGGCTTATGGCTCGTAATCGTCGAAACGATGTCGGTGTCCATATCGAGCACGCCGCCCTTCTTGCGTTCTTCAGCCTGCAATTTCTGCAGCTCGCCCCACAACTTTTCTGTTGCGTCGGTCGGGCCTGCAAGGAAGGACTTGTCTCCTTCGTAGGCGGTGTAGTTGCGTTGAATAAAGTCGCGTACGTTAATTTCTTCTTGCCAACGTCCGCCCTCAAAGCCTTTCCATGCTTCGCTCATGATTTTCCTTCTTTGCTCGGCTTTCCAACGCCATAAATTTGGGCGGCCGAGTCTTTCGTTTTGTTGATTTTTGTTTGAGCCCCAATATAGAAAATAAGGGGGTGCGCCCAAAGGGATTATTTGGACTATATTTTACTTTCTTGACGCTCTGTTTTACAGATTATGATTTTTGTAAAAGTCCTAATTGGGGGACTGTCAACGAGATAGAATACTTAAATCTTACTCTCCGCGGTTCTTGGCTGCGACATCTTTGTACTTGTTGTGGTCTGCCAAGTTGGAGCTAAAGAAATGCGTCATGGAGCCGTCGTCTTTTGCAACAAAGTAAAGGGCGTCGGTCGTGGCCGGGAATAAAGCTGCTTCAATCGCCTTGCGGCCCGGATTAGAAATCGGGCCCGGCATTAAGCCTTTGAATTTGCGGGTGTTGTAAGGGCTGTTGCTGTTGAGCTGGCTCTTGTAAATCGGACCGGTCAGGTTCCTGAAAATGAACCGCACCGTGGGGTCCGCCCCGAGCGGCATGCCAATGCGTAAACGGTTATGGAATACGCCTGCAATCAGCGGGCGTTCTTCGGGAATACCGGTTTCTTCTTCGACAACGCTTGCAAGCGTCAGCACCTTGTGCCAGCTGCCGAGAGTCTTCCACATGGAGCCCGGGCGCTTCTGCATTTCATCGCGGACCTTCAGGTTTGCGGCCACCATGTGCTTGAGGATTGTCTCTTCGTCGGCGTCAATCGGGAACGGATATGTATCGGGGAGCAAGTAGCCTTCTAGGGAGTTGGCTTCGACTCCGAGCGAGCGGGCGAACTTCGGGTCTTGGACGAGCTTGTTCCAGCGGTTCTCGTTAAAGTCGGGGTAAGCCTTCTTGATATAGGCCGGGATTTCCCACGAGGCGCGCCCTTCGGGAATGGTTACGCGGCGTACAGCGACCTTGCCGCTTTCAATAATGGCGAGCACCTGCGGCAACGTGAGGCCGGAAGGAATTTCGAACCAGCCGGCCTTGAGGTTCGGGTTCAACCTTTTCATGGTCAACCGGAAGGCGAGGTCGTCGCTCCAAATTCCGTTCTGTTTTAGAATCTGGAAAACCTTTGCGGGGGAGCTCCCCTTGGGGACCTCAATGAGGGCTGTTTCGGTGTTTTTTGCCAGCTCACCCATCCTGGACTTGAGGTTTACGGTCAAAAAAGTGCCCAAAAGTGCCAAAATGATGGCCAAAATAAGTAAAATCTTCTTCATATCGCAAAAATTTAAAAGAAAATCTGACGAAAGTCAAAAATAAAAGGTATATTCGTACTTGCATTGTCAAGTTTTTAACCTGTTTCTGAGGAAAGATATGAAAAAGGTGCTCTTAATTGCTCTTGCTCTGATGGTTAGCGTATCCTTCGCAGCCGGCAAGAAGGTTAAATCTAAGCTGGGTGACGTGGACCTGACCAAGGAAAAAGATGGTGGTTCTGTCGTTTGTACCGCAGGCTTTAATGATGAACTTACGATCCTTAAGGACGGCGAAACCGAAGTGCTCGTGAAGGGTCCTTGCGGACAGGGTTGGGTTCAGAAGTCCAAGATTGAATATGTTGCACAGGCTGCAGGCGACAAGTCCATGAAACTCGATCAGGTGGACGTGGTCGGCTGGCTCGATAACCCGAGCGCCGTGTTCGTGTTGGAAAACGACGACCTCGACCTCGACGGTGTGAACATCGACCGTGACTTCAAGGAATACTTGCAGCACACGATGGACCGCGAACAGATGGAAATGCACAACAACGAAAACTAATTCGTTGCATCACATTGCGTCTTTTGTTGCCCGGCTATATGGCCGGGTTTTTTGTTTAAGTCATGCTGACGTGTCATCCTGAACAACGTCATCCTGAATTTATTTCAGGATTGTTTCAGGACAGCATCAGTTTTCTCACTTGAGTATTCAGCGTGATTTTTTGTGTTTTAAATCACGTGGAAAATTGGCCTTAAAATTCTAAATTTGGGCGCATGAAAATTTCTAGAATCGCAAATCTTTTTGGCCTTACGGTGCTTGCCGCAGGGTTTATTTCTCTTTCTTCTGCTGCCGTTACCCCGACTCGCGTGGGGCCGGTGAGCCAATACGGCCAGCTGCAGGCTGGCAAGAATTCGGATGGTCATGGTCGTATCTATGGTTCTTGTCCGAGCTATAGCACATCTGGAAACGAGGTCCAGGTCAAGGGCATGAGCCTTTATTGGAGTTCTGCAGAAGCTGCCGCTACGGATTTTTATACGGAGACTGCTATCAATACCATGGTGAAGGACATGAAAATTGAAATTGTCCGCTTTGCCATGGGAGTCAGTGAATCTTGGGATTATGGCAGAGGCTATCTGACTGGTGGCGCCGACAAGCAAAAGAAAATGTTGAAAGCTGTGGTTGAGGCGGCTGTCAAGAACGATATCTATGTGATTATCGACTGGCATTCTCATCAGGCCGATAATCAGACATCTGATGCGGTGAGTTTCTTTAGCTGGGCTGCAGAAACTTATGGCCAATATGACAATGTGATTTTCGAAGTCTATAACGAGCCGACGAATATTTCCTGGAGTTCTATCAAGACTTATGCGGACCAGGTTGTATCGGCTATTCGTCAACATTCCGACAATTTGATCCTTGTGGGTACGCCCAGTTGGGACCAAAAACCGCAGGAAGCTATTGGAAATGAAGTTAACGACCCCAAGAAAAACGTCGCTTATACTTTGCACTATTATGCTAATACTCATTGTTGGGAAGGTAATTACAGTTGGGGCGGAGGCTGCGAAGGCACGAATGGTGAAAAGGCGATGAAGGCGGGCCTTTCGGTCTTTGTGTCTGAATGGGGTACGGGTGATGCTAATGGCGGCGGTAATCCGGATGAAAATCGTAATGCCCAATGGCAGAAATATATTAACGATCATAAGCTTTCGTGGGCCAATTGGTCTGCATCTAAAATTGGCGAAGGCACTGCTGCTTTTGAAGGTGAAAGCAATGCTAGTAGCTTAACTTATACGAAATCGGGCTCTTTGGTGAAGGGCTATCTTGCTTCGAATCCGAGTTCTTATAAAGCCTGCTCTGCAACGCCTGCGTCATCTAGCTCCAGCGTAGCCTCTTCTTCTAGCTCTGTTCCGTCTAGCTCCAGTGTAAAGCGCGTGACCGTCTTTGAACTCACTAGTGGTAATGCGAACCAGACTGTTATTGCCGGCGATTCCATTAATCCGATTGTCTATCGTTATAACGACAATGTGACTGGTCTTAAATTGTCCGGCCTTCCGAAGGGCTTTGCAAGTTCGCTTGATACGAATGCTAGAACATATTCCATTGTGGGAGCCTCTGAAGAATCCCTGCGCGATCATGAGTTTACCTATACGGTGGCTGTGACCGGAGTGGATTCGAATACGACTGCAACGGGTAAGATTACCATCAAGCATAAGCCTGTTAAAACATCGATCGAAGTGATTGAAAACGGTACGCAGACTGTTGTTGCCGGCGATTCCATCGAGCCGATTGTATTCCGTTATCAATATTTGGATTCTATTGCGGCGAGCGGTGTTCCCGAAGGAACCATCAAGTTGCTGATGGATAAGTCTGCAAAGACGATTACGCTTGCCGGTGCCGTCAAGGAAACGCTCCGCGACCATGAATATACATTGACTTTGGATGTCTTTGGACCGGATAACAATGCCTCTGCTACAGCGAAGGTGATGGTTGTGGCGCCCAAGTCCAGCAGCTCCGTGGAGTCCTCTAGCTCTGTCGAATCCAGCTCCAGCGAAGCGTCTTCAAGCTCTGTCGAATCCAGCTCCAGCGAAGCATCTTCAAGCTCCGAGGAACCTGTGCTTTCTAGCTCGAGTGAAGAATCCTCCAGTTCCGCAGAACCGGAACTGTCCAGCAGCAGTATTGAATCTTCTTCTAGCGAAGCTTCCAGTAGTTCTGTAGAATCCTCGAGTTCTGAATCGGAATCTTCTAGCTCCGCAGAACCGGAATCGTCTAGCAGCAGTGCCGAATCCAGCTCCAGCGCCGAGGAATCTAGCAGCTCCGCCTATGCCGAGGTGCTGGTGGTTGGTCGCATAGAACAGTCTGCAACGCCAAACGGTGAATTTGAAGAAATCGTATTCCAGAATGTGGTGACGGCTGTCCGCAATACTTACAACCTGCATTTTGTGACCATGACTCAGTCCGGAAATGAATATATCGTTTCCGCAACCGCGGTGCCGGATTACTTTAGACCTGGCGACTATGTGGAATCCCTGACCATCAATGGTCAGAAGTTCGAAATCAAGCTCACCGTAACCGAACATACGACCTTTGCCGCTGCACCTGTGGCCAGCCCGGTTCTGCTGGCGGTTGAAAACCGTACACTTCATGTGTCGGGCTCCGAAATGGCCCGTCTCGACGTGTTCGATATGCAGGGTCGCCCCGTGGCAAGCTTTAAGCAGGTGAAGGGCTCCGTAAGCCTCGAAAACCTTCGTCAGGGCAACTACATCGTGCGCGTGAGTGCCGGTTCCAACAGCCTGACTCGCCGAATTTCGATTAAATAAGCCGTTTTCGTCCCTAAAAACAAGCGATTTTCTTCAACCCCGGTCTTGCCGAGGTTCTTTCGTTTCTTACGGAAATGTTATGAAAATATTCCAATTTGGACTAGACTACACCATCTTTTCTAGCGCCGGGTCTCATTTTTGGGTATATATTTGTTTACATGTCGATTTTTCACAATCGATATTGAGGTTGTTTTAACATGGAATTCACCTAAACCCCGGAGGTCCACCATGAAAACCGCAATCCTTAGCTCTATTTTGACCGTTGGCTTAGGCGCTTCTGCTTGGGCTGCAGGTACACCGCTTAATATTGCGGTTGGCGATTCTATCGTTATCGACAACTTCGCAGATGAAGATTTGAATTCTGCATTCGGCGAATGGTTGATTTACCCTGATGAAGGGGGTAAAACTACAGTGACACAAACGTTCGTTTCTAATGCGGGCGTTGATGGCGCTTCTAAGGCTTTGCGAGTGGATTACTCTTTGGATGGTTCTGGTACCTTAGGTTACGATCCGTACATCGAAATCAAGGCTGCTCTGTCTAATGACAATTCTACGAAGGATTTGTCTAACTGTAACGAAATCGCTTATGATTACCGTGGAAATGTGGAACATTATTTCAAGGTGGCAAGCGATATTGATGTTGCAAGCAATTTCCATCGAAAAAGGGTCGGCCAAAACTCAAGTTGGAGAACGGCTAAGATTCATTGGAGTGAATTGAATCAAGATGAAATTAACTGGTGGGGAATAGAAGCCAGTATCAATGATGTACAAAAGAACATGGCTGCATTGATGTGGCAAGTTCAAGAATATGATGGTACATCGGGATACCTTGAAATTGCCAATGTACGTTGCCTACACAAAACTGCGTACACGGTAAATTTCTATACGGGAACAACCTTGCTTTATAGCGGTGAGTTTCTTGCTGGGGATATTCCGGCATATTATGGGAGCTATAGTTTTTCAAATGAACGTTATGACTATTATATCAATGGATGGACTCCTGAATTAAGTGCAGTGAGCGAGGCTACTTCTTATCAAGCCGTTTTGGATAGTTCTGTCCGCACCTATGAAGTGGAATTTGTGGATGATGATGGTGATCTGTTGATGAGACAGTATTTGGAATACGGGCAGGTTCCCGCTTATGTGGGCATGACTCCTGAAAAATTGCCTTCTTCTAGAAATACCTATTCCTTTAAGGGATGGGGAAAACGTAGTTGTGAAGAAGTGGAAAGAGAAGAGTGCGAAAATTATGGAAAGGGCGATGACTGTTACAACTGGACAGAATATGTTTGCTCGACGGAATACGTTGAGAATCTGCCCCCTGTAACGGAATCGGTTCGCTATGTCCCGGTTTATGATACGACTGTCAATATGTATACCGTCAAGTTTGCCGATTATGACGGTACTGTTTTAAGCGAAAAGAGGTATGCTTATGGAACGAGGCCCGAAGATATTGTAAGGCCGGCTAATCCGACTCGTGCTCCCAAGAACGACACGACCTTTAGCTTCCGAAACTGGATTCCCTATGTTTCTGAAGTGACAGGGAATGTTGCGTATGTGGCAAGCTATTCTGCAAAGACTGTGGTTGACGAACAAGAGGAAGATGTGGAACTCTATACGGTCGCCTTTGTTAATGGCTCTGAAATTTTGCAGACGGGTGAATATGCCTGGGGTGAAACGCCGGAATATACGGGCGAAACCCCAGTCAAGGAATCTTCGGCCAAGTTTGATTATTCTTTCTATGATTGGCAAGATCAGGAATACTGGTATGACGGAATTCATGAAGTTGAAAATAATGCGGTGTACGAAGCGCTCTTTGATGAAGAATACAGAATGTATTGGATTGTATTCTTGCATGAAGATGGCTCGGTTATTGATTCTCTCCAATATGAGTATGGTGATTATATCGATGCGTATGATCTTGAAGACCGTATTCCGATTAAATCTCAAGAAGATGGTTATGGCTATGACGAAGGGAACTGGTCTCCTGCATTTACACGCGTAAAGGGACGCGCTGTTTATCAGGTGTCTTACAGCTATAGAGTTCGTTTCGTTGATGATGCGGGAAATGAAATCTATGAAGAATGGTTGCGCAAGGGAGAAACTCCAGATTGCAAGTATTGTCAACCGAAAAAAACGCCGACTTTGGAATATGTTTATGAATTTGTCGGTTGGGACAAGGAATATACTCCGGTGACCGATACAACGACCTATACGGCTGTATTTATGGCTAAACCGGTTCCGGCTGGATCAATTGTTGAAATCGCTGAAGGCGAGGCTTGGCTTGCTGACGATTTTGAAGATGGCGATGAAGTTTCAAAATTGGGAACGAATTGGTATGTCTTTGACGAAAGCGCTGCAGGCGCGACTGCCAATGTTTCCGAAATCTCCAAGGTAATCGTAAATGTTGATGGTGGCAAGGCACTGCAAGTTTCTTACAATCGAAACTGTGGTTACTGCAACGGCTCAATCGGTGTGGGATTGCCGTTGGCATCGAATGGAACGTCTTTAGATTTGTCCCAGTGTAATGCAATTCAGTATGATTATCGTGGAGTTTCTCATAGATTCAGTATAGGAAGCGTCTATGATGAAAATAATGACCATTTGGAAACTTACGTGGGGCAAAGCGATGACTGGACTACCGCGACAATTTATCGTCGTTCTTTCTGGAATGGTGGAGAAAGAGCTTCTGTAGCCTTCTCGCATTTGACTCAGCTTATATGGGACGATATGTATGGCGAAGGATCCCTAGAATTGGATAACGTCAGATGCTTGCATAAGCCGAGCTACGTCGTGAAATTTTATGATGGTGAAAATTTGTTGGATAGTGCTCTGTTTGCTGAAGGTGAAATGCCTGAGTATAATGGTGAAACAGATTTGTGGAGCTTGGGCTACTCGCGCAGTGATGAACAGTATGATTATGAATTTGCGGGCTGGTCTCCGGAACGAGCACCTGTAAGCAGCGATGTCTCGTATCAGGCTCAATTCAACAAGTCCCTTAAAACATTCTCTATCTGCTTCTCTATTCCGGGCTCCAGTTCCGGAAAGGGATACGGAATGAATAGTTGCCAACCTGTTGAATATGGAAAGACTCCTGTATATGACGGAACTCCGACTCGCGATGCGGATGAATCTTGCGGTCAGTACGAATTCGATAACTGGACGTCTGCTTGCAATTGGGTAATTGAGCCTAATGTTGGTATTACGTATGAATGCGAAAAAGGCTTGTTCCCGGCTACGGAAACCAGATTTTATACGGCATCATTTACTTGTAAGCAAGAGATTAAATATACTATCACCTTCAAGGATGACGAAGGTAATGTAATCTCTTCGGGTGAATATGCGTATGGTGAATATGTGAGTAATCCTTACCCGGAAAAGGCGTCTACGGAGCAATACGAATATGAGTTTACGGGCTGGGAACCTGAATTTGATTCTTGGGTCCATGAAAATGCTACCTATACGGCGCAGTTCGAAACTCATAATCGTAAATATGTCGTCCGTTTTGAAGATGCTTGGGGCAATACCGTTTTCGTCGATGATGAATACGAAATAGAGTATCCGTATGGAACGCCCTATAGCGAAATTCTCTTGCCTACTGATGAACCTGAAAAGTATTCCGATAATGATACCCAATACGAATTTGCGGGTTGGGATCTTGACCAGACGGGAGATGGTTTTGTCCGGAGTAATATGACGATTGCACCCAAGTACAATAATAAGTACGCAGTTCGATTTGAAAACTATGATGGTGCTAGTTTAACTGTAAATGATGAATATGTGCAGTTCTATCCTGAGGGAACTCCGCTTGACGAAATTGCGGTGCCAGAAGACAATCCGACTCGTGAATCGGGATATAATTATGAGACGGGTGAAAACATAGAATACGAATTTGCTGGCTGGTTGCCGGCAATGAGTAGTGACGTGGTGTTGACTGGACCTGTCACTGTCAAGGCGGCATACAAGTCTTCTGATAATAAGTATACCATCGTCTTTAAGGATGGAGACCGCGTTCTGTATCAATATGAAGCGTCCAAGGATTCTGTCCCTGTATATGAAGGATGGGAAACGCCTTATAAGTATGATACAGAAGAATTTACTTACACGTGGGATTCTGAAGATGGTTGGGAACCGGAACTCTCTGCCGTGACAGGGCCGATGGAATACCAAGTCAAGTTCAAGGAAACACGTAGACAATACGAAGTGGTGTTCGTCAATGATGATGGTACGGAACTTTCTCGCAAGATGTATGACTATGGTGCAACGATTACCGATGTTCCGTCGCAGGCAACTGTTCTTGCAAGCAAGTCTGGTGAATACCAATACAGTGATGAATGGTGTACGATGTATGTCTGGACCAGCTATTATACATATAATGAAGAAACGGGCTTGCCTGAACCCGTTGTAAGAAGAAGTTTGGAATGCGGCGATCCGGGCTTGAAACCTGTAACAGGCAATGTCACTTATGCTGCCAACATTCTCTATAAAGTCAATCTCTACAATGGCGATGGAACTTTGTTGGGTAGCGGATATCCTGGTTTGACTGGAATGTATAATTATTTTGGTACCGGTTGGTATCGTTATGGCAGCACAATTACATATCTGATGCTGACGCCGACGAAGACGATGACTGCTTCTCATACCTATACCTGGAACCATAATTGGGAACCGGCTTTGGATACGATAAGGGGCTCCGGAAGCTATACGGCTCTATTTGATAGTACGCTCCGTCAGTATGCGGTCACATTTGAAGACGAAGATGGTACCGTTCTTAAGGAAGCTACATATTACGATTATGGAACTCCGGTGAATAGCATTGTTCTTCCGGCTGACCCGAAAAAGGATCCGACTGAAACGGTGGCCTATACCTTTGCTGGTTGGTCTTTGGATCGGGTGACAGAAGATGTGACATATGTGGCGACATATAATGAATCGCCCAGAATGTACATGGTAACCTTTGTGAATGAAGATGGGGTATCGGTTATTGATGCTTCTAGTTACGGGTATGGTACGCTGGCGTCGGCAATTGTGGTGCCCAGTGCTCCTGCAAAGTCTGGGTATAAGTTCATAGGTTGGACTCCTGAAATTGCCGATGTGACTCAGACAGCAACATATAAGGCGAATTATGTTGAAAACAATAAATTTGTAGTCACATGGCGCAATGAGGATGGTTCTCTGTTGGCGCAAAAAACCTATACAGAGGGTGATATGCCTGTGTTTGACGGAGAAACGCCGGTTAAGGAATCTTCTGTGCAGTTTGACTATACTTTCGATGGTTGGTCGCCTGCTGTGGTCGCTGTCACTAAGGATGTCGAATATACCGCTACATACACGTCTACGACTCGCAAGTATTATGTCAAGTTCGTAAATTACGATGAAACCTTGCTGGATTCGAGCGTTTATGAATATGGCACCTCGGTGGATGATATTGAAATTCCTGAGGCTCCGGGCAGGGCATCGAATGAAAACTATATCTACACATTTGCCGGTTGGAATCCTTTAATCGGAACTGTCGTTGGCGATGTTACTTATAAAGCGCTCTATGGTAATATTAAGCGAACCTATACAGTAACCTTCAAACGAGAGGATGGATCTATTTGGAGAACTGAACAGTACTATTACAATGAGGTCGTAAGTCTTCCGGGTTATGGTCCGACGAAGGAAACTCCTGCCTGCTATTATGAATTCGATAAATGGGTCCAGGTAGTCGGTAATGGAGATGTCGTGAAATCGGATATGGAATATATCGCGACCAATTTGTCTGAATGTGAGGAACGGACATATGATGTTGAGTTCTATGATCCAATTCGAGAGCGTTGGTATGATGATGATTATGCCTATGGGACAAAGGCTGATGCGTTGAATGTTCCTGAGGTGGCGATGGATACGACTATTGATGATTGTTCTTACCACTTTACCGGTTGGAAACCTACAATCGTCGATGTGACCCGTGATGCTGAATATACGGCTGTATACGATCGTGTTTGTGGCGAGGCTCCTGTAAGCTCTAGCTCTGCTGAACCGCCCGCAAGCTCCAGTTCTGCAGAACCTCCGGTTGTCTCCAGCAGCAGCGTGGTGCCGCCGGTGTCTAGCTCCAGCGAACCGCCTGTAGTAAGCAGCAGCTCTGAAGTGCCTGTGGTATCTAGCAGCTCCGAACCTCCGGCACCGTCTAGCAGCAGCGTTGTGCCACCTGCTAGTAGCTCCAGCGAACCTCCTGTTGTGTCGAGCAGCAGCGTAACACCTCCTGCGTCTAGCAGTAGCGTTGTACCTCCTGCAAGCTCCAGCAGCGTTGTTCCGCCGGCAAGTAGCTCTAGCG
>CADCBQ010000018.1:52986-106010 GCA_902799745.1 Fibrobacter succinogenes
AGCAGCGTAACACCTCCTGCGTCTAGCAGTAGCGTTGTACCTCCTGCAAGCTCCAGCAGCGTTGTTCCGCCGGCAAGTAGCTCTAGCGTACCTCCGGCATCGAGTAGTAGTGCTGAACCTCCTGCAAGCAGTTCGAGTGGTGGAACCACGAGCGTGAATGTTGCTCAAAACATGCTCAAGTTCGGCTATGCGAACAACCTGTTGACGGTGGTGCAGTCTAGCCCGGCAATGGTGCGTGTGCAGGTGTTTGACTTGAACGGCCAGCTGGTAGCCTCCTTTAACGAACAGGTCGTGGGTTCCAAGGACTTTAGCCTTGAACCGCTTGACAAGGGAAGCTACATGGTGCGAATCATGAGCAAATACCAGAGTAAAACGGCAAGAATCGTTGTGAAGTAATTACCTACCTCCGAAGCAATCCCCGCTGCGTTTAACGTGGCGGGGATTTTTCTATTCATTCACGCCTTGTTGTTTTATGCATAAATTTATATATCTGCATACATTTTATGCGAAAATTTCCTATATTTGCGCGCATGAAATTTTCAAATGGTGTAAAAGACGGACTTCCGATTGGGCTCGGCTACTTTGCCGTGTCGTTTTCGTTCGGAATCGCCGGCTCCAAGTTGCTTTCTTGGCCGCTGGTCACCTTTATTTCGATGACGAATCTCACCTCGGCGGGGCAATTTGCGGGGCTGCAGATTATGTCCGATGCTGCCGGTACTTTTATCGAGATGGCGATTGCCACGTTCTTTATCAATTTGCGTTATAGCCTGATGGCGATTTCTTTGTCGCAAAAGGTGGCGCCGACTTTCGGTACGTTCAAGCGCCTGATGCTTGCTACGGGAATTACCGATGAAATTTATGCACTTGCCGTAAGCCAGAGTGAACCTGTGACGGCACGGTATTTTGCGGGCCTTATGGTTCTCCCGTATATTGGCTGGTCTTCGGGTACAATGTGCGGCGCTATTTGTGGCGAAATTTTGCCTGCTGTTGTGACGAACGCTTTGGGCGTTGCCCTGTACGGAATGTTTGTGGCCATCGTGGTGCCGCAAATGAAGGCTCACCGCCCGACTTTGGTTGCCGTGCTGATTGCAATTGCTTGCAGCCTTGCGTTCAAGTACGTTCCTGCGCTGAGCGGTGTGACGGTCGGCTTTGCGATTATTATCTGTGCGCTCGTGGCCTCGCTCGTGGGAGCGGCAATCTTCCCGGTTAAGGACGAGGAGGAATCATGCACTTAAGAGATTACTTCTTGTTCCTGCTTGTCATGGCGGGCGTTACTTACTTGCTGCGTGCGGTGCCGTTCGTACTCTTGAAGGGCAAAATCAAGAGTCGTTTCTGGCGTTCGTTCTTGGCGTATGTGCCGTACACGGTGCTTGCCGCGATGACCGTGCCTGCGATTTTCTATTCGACCGACAGTAAGCTTTCGGGTGCCTGTGCCCTGGTGACTGCAGTCGTTGCTTCGCTCCTTGGCCTTGGGTTGGTGGGCGTTGCCGTGGTCGCTTGCGTGACTGTCCTCGGCGTCGACGGCATCTTGATGCTTTTCTAGTCATGCTGAACTTGGTTCAGCATCAGCTTTCTTGTTGTGATTTCTAAATTTGTTTCATGCAACCCGAATTGTGGAAAAAGATTCAGGACATCTGCGATAAGTTGTCCAAAGTCACCTACGAGAACCTGACGAAAATTATTCGTCTGGAATCCACGGGTAGTTCCACAGCCGCGCAAAAGCTCGATGATAGCTTTCAGAACGACGTAGACGCCTGGATGGGCGGCGGTACCTGCTTTAGCATGACCTGGCACTTGTACCAAGTGTTCAAGGATATGGGGCTTTCGCCGCGTTTGGTGATGGGCCACAAGCGTAAGGAAAAGAATATCCACTGTGCCCTAATTCTTCCCGATCCCGATGGATCCTTCGACTTCGAACCCGCCGGTTCTTCGCTCAGAATGACATTGGCTTCTAATTCTGACTTTCTCTCGTCTACTGAATACCTCTTCGATCCGGGTTACCTGATTTTTGATCCGCTCCCGATTCCCTTGCCGCCTCCGCAAGGCAAGGGAACAGCCTTCTTTCCGCTGGTCCCGAATACGGTAAGGCTGGACCGCCCGACCGTTGATTCCATGGCCTTATGGACGGGCGGCGCGGGAGCTCCGATGAAGCTCCGCTTCGAATATCCTGTCGAAGGAGTCTCTGTCGAAGAATTCAAACAGCATTGGAACGAAAGCTTTTACCGTGAAATGATGACATACCCGGTGCTCAATCGCCTTGACCGCGAGCGTGGCGTGCAGTACTATTATCAGAAGGGCAATCTCGTGACACGTGACTCAAACGGATCCCGTATCGAAAAAATTGAAAATTCGGCCAGAGTCGATACCCTCAGCCGTATTTTTGGGTTAAAACCGGAGCTCATTGACCGCGCACTGAACATTTTGAACAAATAAAACTTATATTAGTTCAAAAAAGAGGTGAAAATATGAAGAAACTTGCCCTTGCGGTCTTGTCCGTCGTTTCGCTCGCCTTGATGGCCTGCGGTCCTTCAAAACTCGAAATCCAGGAAGCTTCATCTCAGAGCGACGTGCTCATTGAAGTTCGCCAGGTCTTGAACGACTCCATTAGCCTGTTCGTGGGCAACGTATTCTATTTGAACTCCAAGCAGGTCATTGCTGATAACATGTATCCGCTCTTGGTGAGTACGCGCGATCCGGCCGAACTTGAAAAGCCGACCGCAACCGATATCCTCAACAGCGACGAAGATTTCTTGAACTACCTGCGTCGCAAGTCTCCGGACCTCATGAACGTAGGCATTGTGATTGGCGAAACCGCGTTCAATGAAGTGGGCTTTGAAGAAAATGATGCCGTTGCAAAACTCACGGCTGTCCTCAAAAAGGTTCAGGGAGGCTCTCTGGTTCTTTTCCATGAAAAGGCCGGCGAACTTACCGACATGAAAAAACTCTACTAAAATACAATAAGGTACTGGTTCTAGAATGAAACGCTTAACCTTGATTCTGATCGCAACTTTGGTTGCGGTTTCTTCGGCAACGCAAGTTTTGGTTCCTGAATTTGCGGTGGAAAATGAAAGTTTACTTTCTCAGGCAGAAAGAAGCTACCTGACCAATGTCTTGCGTGAACAAGCGCTAAAGACTTTGCCTCCGGAGCAAAATTACACCGTGTTGTCCGAAGAATCGACGATGGACAGCGTTTATTTTACAACCCAGTCGCAGATAAGCCAGTTCGGGTCTTCGTTGGCGATCAGTGTCGAACTGTACCAGGCTCCCGAGAAAAAGCTGTTGGCTAGCTTTAACGACAAGGGTGCCAATGCCGAAGAGCTGGAAAAAGTCATTAACGAAAAAGCGGGTGACTTGTTCAACAAGGTGAAGGCGAACGACGGTAGCGTTGATTCGGTTCAGGTGGCAAACGGCTCGCTGAGTGTGCAGCCTAAGCTAAAGAAAGATATTGGCGAATACAAGGATTTGAAGGTTGTTATAGATAGTACGGCCTATACCGAAACGAATATTGAACTTGCCGCAGGAACCCATACGGTCCAGATATCGCATCCGTGTTATGAGCCGTTCAATGTAACGGTTGTTATCGAGGGCGGTAAGCACCAGGTACTAGCCGATTCGTTGAAGGCGACATCGGCATGCGTTGCCCCTGTTGTAAAAGCGGTTGATAGCGTTTTGACGGTGCAGAAAGAACCGAAGAAAGATTCCGTGGCGAAAAAGGCTGCTCCTCAAAAGCAAGGTAAGCGCTGGTGGCTTGGCGCCTCTGTTGCGGCAACCTACAATGATTTCTATGGCACGAATTTTGGCTTCGGTAGCCTTAAGTCGGGTGATGATTATACGCTAAAATTGAGCGGTGCCGATGAACTTCTCGGAAATTACTGGGGCTTTGGCGCCAACATCGGTATTGGCGGCTTGTTCCTGTTTAAGCCCAACTTTGGTGTTCGTGCCGATATTGCTCTTGCATCGAGACGCGGTACCGGTGAATCTAACGTGACTGTAAAACTGTATTGGGATGACGATTCCCGCCGCCCAGAAAAGTCCGACTTGCAGCTGGATTACTATGTGCGACAGATGAACATCGATGTGCCCGTAGCCTTCCGCTATATCTTGCCGAATTCGGTGTATGCAGAACTTGGCCCGATGATGTCCTTTAGCTTGTATTCCAAGACCAAGTTCAAGGTGACAGATATGTACGGTGTTGAGGAGTTTAGGGAACACGATTGCTTTGACGTGTTTGAATTCGATGCCGTTGCGGGTGTCGGTATGATGCGCCATATTGGCAAGTCGATCCTCGACCTTAATTTGCGCTTTGTTCTTGGCGTAACTCCGCTTAACGATGCGGATGATGCTCCCAGGACGTGGCAAGGACAGTTCAATATTGCATACTGGTTTATTTAAGGGAGCGTGAAAATGAAAAAGATTCTTTTTAGTGTGTTGTTTGCATTAGTTGGGGTGCAGAATAGTTTTGCATTGAATTGTGAAGGTAAGATTCATGTGCAGATCCCGGATTCCTGGAGTACGCCGTACATTATGGTCGACGGTACCAAAACCGTACTTCCGGCTAATTCGAAAGTGAATGGTTGGTATGTGCTAGATGCCTTGAAATATGGTGGTCAGTATGCACAAAAGTTCCTGTTTATGAAGGGTGATTTTTATGACCCCGGTATTACGACCAAGGATTACAATGTTAATGGTGGCATAGATGGTTGGAGTCAAATGGATGCCTTTACCTGCGATATTTTGGCTACGGGTGATGTGTATATCTATGAACATCCTGCCGCTCCTGGAAAAACGGTTGTTAGTTCAAATCCCCCCGACGCCAAGTACTTCTTCGTGATGATTCCGCCCGAGATGGAAGACTGGATGTCTTCTGTGCCAATGATTAGCTTGGATGGTGGTCAGACGGGTAAGCCGATGACTGCCGTGGGTGATATGTGCGGTTGGTATTCCTATGTGTTCTTTAACGAAGAAATTACGGATGATGTGGTTCTTTTCCGCGATGATGATCTTGACCGTGAAGACATGATCGGTGTGAACGGCAACTGGGAAACCTCTGCAAAAGCACAGCCGATTCCCCTGGGAATGATTTTTAATATGGGGGTCGATTCTCTATTCTTTGTTCCGGATGACGCACAAAAGACGAATGCCGATGGCTATTACTATAGCGCTGCAGAGGTCGATGGAATCGAAGGTGTCTGCTCTTATACCATGGCCGCCATTATTTACGATACTGATGCCGAGCTGCACCCGTTCTTCTCTTGTTATTCTCCCGGTGGCGAAGGTTGCCAAATGGGCGCACAGGATGTGAGCCGACAAGAAGCTGCTGAATATATTAATGCTTGCATAGGCGTGTACCAGGGACTTGTAGAATCGAACCTTGATCCGGCCACCAAAAAGCCGACGCTCAGTACTAAGGGTAAGAAATGCTTTAAGGACGCCAAGTACTTTAACCAGATGTTCACCTATACCGAGAACGTGAACGAAAAGAGTTGCTTCGATATGCCGTTCCACCGTTCTCAGGACGGCAAGTGGGAATTCGATTCAGACTTCTATCATAGCCCTGGAGCTAATGGCCCCGGAGGTTTCTATCCGGCGGAGCAGAATGACGATGCCATTATCTTGGCTGCAGACCCGAGCCAGAAGCCTATTGAACAGGCCCGCCATAAGCGTGTTGCAGAAGGCCCGGTGTTCTATGGCCCTGCTTTCCGCGAGATTGATCCGGATGAAGGGGCGCCGAAGATTGATATTCTTTGTAACGGCCCCGGTTGGAACAAGGGGATCGATTGCGAAGGTATGTTTTCTACTGGGTCTGATGAAGAATTTGCTTTTGCAGTTGACTTCGTAGGCGGTAATGCAAGTACATGCGTGTTGGGGTGGTCCTGCCCTCAAAGCGCACCGACCGGTTGGCACTACTTTAAAGAAGGTACCGATACCGAAGTGGATCCGAATTCGTCGTATGCGTCCTATCGTTGGACTGCTGATAGAAACCAACATTATTGCTTTGAATCTCACGCTAAGTTCACCCATAAGCCGGGCCTGAGCTTCAGCTTCCGCGGTGACGACGATATTTGGGTGTTCGTCGATAATAAGCTTGCGGTAGATATTGGTGGAACTCATTTGGCCGCTCCGGGTTATGTGGATCTTGATAATTTCACGGGTGCAAGTGGCAAACTTGAAGTTGGCAATCAGTATGATTTGGATATCTTCTTCTGCGACCGCCGTACGACCATGAGTAATGTGCGTATCAAGACGAACATGTACATCCAGCAGAAGAGCGCTATCAATGTGAGGGGTACCAAGAACAAGAATAATCCGGCTGAAACTTCGTATCAAGTGTGCTATACTAAGTCCGGCGATGGATCTTGTGCCTCTACAATGGCTGGTGAAAACAATGAAGTGATCATTTGCGATACAGGAATTGTTGATGTAGGGTTGCCGATTTCATATACCTTGGTGCAAGGAAATTCCGTAAGCTCTCCGGCTGTGCCTGGCTTTGAAAATGTTTCTACACCGGGCGTGTACAAGTGTGGTGTAGATCTCACGAATCTTGCTTCGCCAAAGGTTGACAAGGACAAAATGTGTTTGGGCGGTGGCCGCTATACCTTGTTCATGAATATTGACGGCAAGTCCAAGAAAGTGGCTACCTTCCGCATAAGTGGCGAAGTGGATGTTGTCTATGCAAATGCGGTTGCCAAGGATACGAACGGTGTCGAAATTCCGGGTGGCAAGTTTACGCCGAAAACTTCAGCGTTGGCTGGCGAAATGGTTCCGGTGTATATTTCTTCTGTTGCTCCGGGTGAAGCTGTCGCCAGCGGGCTTGAAGTCTTCCCGGTCGACGCTGTGGGCGTTGCCTACACGCTCAGCTATGACAAGTCGACGAATGTGTATGCGAAGACTGTTGATCCTGCGACGGGAACAGAATCCTTTGTAAAGCTTACTTCGGGGCAGCCTCTAATGATTGGCCCCTCGGGTGTTGATACCGTGTATGTGACAGTTTCGGCGGAAGACATGACTTCTGCGCTCAAGACGGTTTCGATTGGAGTGTCTGGTCGTGCAAACGTACTGACGATTAACTTCTGCTTGGCTCAGATAACCTTTGTCGAAAAAATTCCGGGAGCTGGTGAAAATGCCAAGGCCGTTCAGGGTATGGTTTCCAATGCAGATGGAACTTACGACGAATTGTGGACAGGCTCCATTTACGATTTGTATCTTGCCGTGCTCAAACCTAATGCCGACGGTACCTATAGCCCGTGTATGGAAGAATGCAACGGCCTTACAATTCATAAGGGCGTTGGAACTTCTCCGAAGATTGACTTCATTCCGGAAGAAGTGACTTTCGAAAATGGTTTCGCAACGATTTCGATTCGTTCGTTGACGAATTACCGCTGGGATACAGATCCTGCTATTAATCAACCGGCGACAATCGTTGCTGAATACAACGATTATATTCAGGCCAAGTATGCTCCGGTGTATTTCCGCGCTGCACCGGTGCAGATTCCTGTGTTTGCCGATGTATTCGATGTGCGTGGAACGCTCTCTTCAAAAGAACTTGCTATACCGGAACCGTACTTTAGTATGGAAAAGGAATACCTAGATGGTATTGCAGATTCTGTTGCTGTGTATTATGATCGCCCGCTCCATAAGGATTCCTTGCCGGCCAAACTCTGCATTTTGTGGGATTCGGCCTCTGCAGAATTGCACAACCCATTTGCCGAAGATTTGTCGACATTGCCGAGAGATACGTCGGTTGCTTGTAACGAGCTGATATCGGTCGGTGCCAAGAATGTGGATTGCTCTGATGGCGAATATTGCTCCAACAAGATCACCGTTGGCGGCCTCAAGTTGTCAAATGGTGTAAAGACTGCTGGTGTAGGAAAAGTTTATTCTTATTCCTCGTTCGAGGATAAGGGTAAGAATGTCAAACAAGGCTTTGGCGCTTCGTTGATCGACCGCGTCGCTCCTGTTCTAGTGCAGGCCAGTGTCAACAAGCTTGAAAAAGGAAACCTCAGTTTCAATAGCTTGGAAATTCAGCTTTCCGAGCCGGTCCAGTTACTTGCTCTTGAAAATGCAAATGTGGGCCTGGATTTCTACCTGAATTCGGCAGGCAAGAAATCGGGCTATGCCTCCGCTGTCGAAAAAACTGCTAATGTGGTAACTGCAGCGATTGAACCGTCGATCGTTACTGAAAACGGGAAAACCTATATCCGCAGCATGTACCGCACCAAGGATCTTTCTCCGGCAGCAGGTGACTATGTGCGCCTCTCTGGCAATTTGGCCAATGTGATTTGGTCCGATGTCGCAGACATTGGTTCCGCAAGTGCAGAATCCTTGCGCTCCAACGAAGATGCCGGTTACTATTGGAATGCTCCTACCGGTTACGATGAAACCAAGCGCTTGCCTTCGCCGTGGGTACTCGTGCTTAAGTCCGAAGATGTCGGTGGCGATAACGGTGAAGGCGGAGAAGGTAAGGATATCCGCTCGGATGAAGATGAAATATTTGCCGACCCCTCGTTCCGTGTCAAGATGGTTGGGCCGTTCCAGTTTGCTATCGTGATGGACGAGTCTGTTCCGGCGACGGTGAAATCGTATGCCGTTATGGATTTGCAGGGCCGAGTCGTAAAGAAGGGTAAAATTACCTCGAGCGAAACGGTTGTGCCGGCATTGAGCAAGGGTTCTTATGTGGTAAAGGTGGGCCTCGGCTTCCGCCATGTGAACCTTCACTAATTAAAAAACAAAGTGAAAAGATGTAACAGCTGTTACATCTTTTTGCTTTTTTGAATTACCTTGTAAAAAATATCTTGCGTTGCGTAAACATTTCATATATATTTACGTTGTCCATTATGGGAAATTAGGAGGAATAATATGAACAAATGGTCGATTTTTGCCTGTTCCGCTTTGGTGTGTTCTGCGGCATGGGCTGGTCCGAAACAATTCAATGTGCTGATTCCGACTGATATGGAAGAATGGCTTGCGGCTGTTCCGATGATCAGCTTGGATGGCGGCAAAACGGCTGTGCCTATGAAGGCCAATCCGGATAGGTGCGGCTGGTTCTCGTACACGTATGCCGATGGCCCGGTTTCGGATAGCGTGTTGCTTGTCAGGGATGATGATGATGCTCGCGAAGACATGCTCGGCGTGAACGGCAACTGGGAAACGGCAGCCTCGCCGACGCCGATTCCTTTGGGAATGGTTTTTGAATTGTATGGGCGAGATACCTTGTACTTTGTGGCCGATGAGGCTCAGAAGACAACCGAAGGTGGTTGGTACGAAGACGCATCTCTCGTTGACGGTATCGAAGGTGTTTGCTCTTATGTGGTTTCGACAATCATTTACGACACTGACGCTAATCTGCATCCGGCGTTCTCCTGCTATTCTCAGGGCGGAGAAGGTTGCCAGTTCGGTGTACCGGGGGTTGATACCACGACGGCACTCACGGCTGTGAACGAATGTATTGGCGTGATTCAGGGTGTTGTAGAAACTACGTTGGATCCGACAACGAAAAAACCGAAATTGACTTCCAGAGGCAAAAAATGCTTTATTGATGAAAGGTACTTTGACCAGCTGTTCAATTACACCGCGGGTGTGAACGAAAAGACTTGCTATGACCTGCCGCTGTCGCGTACAGAGAATGGTTGGTGGTCCTTTATTTCCGATTTCTACACTTCGCCCCATACGAAGACTCAGGGTGGGTACTTCCCGGTAGAAGGTAAAACCGATGATGATGTTCTATTGGCCGATCCTTCTCAATCCCCTGTTCCTGTCGCTCGTACTTTGCGCGATGCAGAAGGTCCGGTGTTCTATGGTCCTTCGCTTAGAAAGCTCGATTCTCTTGAGGGTGTTCCCGTATTTGATTTGTTGTGCAAAGGCCCGGGTTGGAGCAAGGGGCACGACTGTGAAGGAAAGTTTGCCGATGGCTATACTACGGAAGAATTTGTAGCAGGCGTTTATCCGGCGGCTACTTGTGTGCTGGGCTGGAGTTGTCCTGATTCTGCTCCCGAAGGTTGGCAATTCTATAAAGAAGGTACGGAAACTCCGGTGCAGACTGCTTCTGGGCCTGAAACAGGAGCTTCCTCTCGTTGGACGGGAACGCGTAATCACCATTTCTGCCAGGAATCGCATACCAAGTTTATCCAGAAGCCGGGGCTGCGCTTTAGTGTTCGCGGTAGCGACGATATCTGGGTGTTTATCGATAACAAATTGGCGATAGACTTGGGTGGCGTCCACATGGATGCTCCGGGTTATGTAGACCTTGATGCGTTCGCTGGTGCAAGCGGTAAGCTCGTAACAGGCCAACAGTACGACTTGGATATCTTCTTCTGCGACCGTCGCACCACCATGAGCAATCTTCAGATTAGAACGAACATGTATTTGGCAAGCGGAACGAGAAGTACTATTTCGACAAAGGGAAAAAAGAATCCGTCTAATCCGACTGAAACCGAATTCTGTATGTGTTACACGAAGTCTGGTAATGGCGGCTGTGGGTCTGCAACTTCTGCAACAGACGAAACGGTCTATTGCTGCGAAGATCCTGAAATGACCACGTTGCCGATTTCGTATACTTTGGTCCTTGGCACAACAATCAACGGCACTACTGTAGAAGGTCTTGATAAAGTTTCTACTCCGGGTGTTTATAAGGGTGGCATAGACCTTACGAATTTCAGTTTGCCCAAGATTGATCAGTCTAAGATGACTTTGCCGGACGGTTATTATACGCTCTTTGCGACTGTCGATGGCAAGACTGTGAAGCTGACTTCGTTCCGTATTGGTACTGATGCCATCAAGACGAGTCCTCGTCTGGTTCGTCCGAACCTCATGGCGATGAGCTTTGCTCCGTCTACGCTCACGATTTCTGTGTCCGCTTCGACAAACGCCAAGTTCGCCGTGATGGATCTACAGGGCCGCGTGGTGCGTCAGGGCGCGCTCGCTGGTGCTGAAACGGTGGTGCCGAACCTCAAACCTGGTTCATACATCGTGAAGGTCGCCCGCGAAACCCGCCGCGTGACCGTGCGTTAAGTCATGCTGAACTTGGTTCAGCATCAGCATTCCTACTTAAGCTTCTTAAGTTCATGCCAAAGCATGGCGAGTCCAATGAAAGCCGCACCTGTATCGGCAATGGGCTGCGCCATGAATACGCCCTTCAGCTCAAAGAAATGGGGCAGTATCAGCAAGAACGGAATAAGTAAAATCACTTGACGGCAAGCGTTCAGGAACATAGCTCTGAACGCTTTTCCTGTACCTTGGAAAAAGTTCCCCGACACCATGCCGAAGGGAATCATAAAGAAGGCTGCGGCGAAAATGCGCATGGCCCAGGCCGACAGCTTGATGAGTTCAGGATCGTTCGGTGCGAACGGTGCAACGAAGGTTTCTGCCTGCCACATGAGAATGCCCCAAGTCACGAACATGAATCCGCCCGCGTAAATGAAGGCGAACTTGAGCGTTGCCTTGACGCGGTTGTTCAGGCGTGCGCCGTAGTTGTAGCCGATAATTGGCTGCGTGCCGTGAACGAATCCGAGAAGCGGCAAAATGATAATCGAAATAATGCTGTTGGTGATTCCGAAAGCGGAAATCGCCATGTCGCCTCCGGAAAGCGCACCCGTCGTCTTGACGCTGATGTTTCCGTAAGTGGTCAAACTCCAAGCCAAAATCGCGTTCATTAGGCTGTTGCAAATCTGCATCACGGAAGGCGGCAAACCGAGAATATAAATCTTGCGCACATAGGCGGCGCGCAACTTCATGTGGCGCCAGCGAATGCGAATGGGCGTGCCCTTCTTGATAAAGAATTGCGTAATCAAGGCCGAAGCCACCAACTGCGAACTGATGGTTGCCCAGGCGGCGCCCTCGATACCCCAATGGAACTTCATAATAAAGAGGTAGTCGAGAATAATGTTCGTGACTGCACCCACGATTTCGCGGAACATGGCGGTTTTGGGGTGACCCATCGAACGGATAAAGTGGTTCATGCCCGGGGCGATTGTCTGGAAGGCTGCTCCGCACAAAATGATGCGCATGTAGCTGCTGGCGACAGGCAGGGTCTGCTCGCTTGCGCCAAACAGCTTTAAGAGCGGCTCCATAAAGATTTCGCCCAGCGTGAACGCTCCAATTGCCATCAGAATCAGGAGCGAAAAGGAATTGTTCAGAATGATGCTTGCCTGGATATACTTCTTTTGCCCGAGGCGAATCGCGAATAGCGTGTTGCCGCCTACGCCCACCATCATGGACATGGCCATCATGAACAGGAAAATCGGAAAACAGAGCGTAATGCCTGCAATGCCGAGACTGCCGACGCCTTGGCCCACAAAGAAACGGTCCACTACGTTGTAGAGGGCGTTCACCAGCATGCTGATGATGGCAGGAACCGAGAACTGCAAAACCAGTTTCGGGATACTTGCAGAACCAAAGGAATTTAGGCGCTCGGAATTCAGTTTAGACATTTCGGCGCCAAATGTAGAATTTTTCTTTACAATTTAAAAGGCTACCTGATTTCGGCCACCCTCTTTGGCCACATAAAGCAGGCGGTCGCATTCGGCAATCAAATCCTCGATTTTGCCGATATTTTCGCCCTGGCGGCTAGCAAGGCCTAAAGAAATGGTTACCGGGATAATCGTGTCTTTCCACGAAAAACGGTGGCTTTCGACCGCCGAGCGCAGGCGTTCGGCGCTCTTTTTGGCGTCTTCGGGGCCAATGCCGCCCAAAAGTAGCACGAATTCTTCGCCACCGTAACGGGCCAGTAGGTCAGATTCCCTTTTTTCTTCTTTAAGAATGCGGGCAATTTCTTTGAGGACCATGTCACCGCACTGGTGACCCCAGGTATCGTTCACGCGCTTAAAGTGGTCGGCATCGACCATGATCGCGTGAACGTAGTAATTGTTGCGGCGGGCGAGCGCGAGTTCGCCGAGGCTACGGTCTATAAATGTACGGCGGTTGCTGATCTTGGTCAGCGGATCCATGGTCGCGGCCTCGTAGAGTTCGCGGTCAAAAGCTTCTTCGCTTGCGTCCTTGAAGTCAACTTTCAGCACCATTTTGCCAATTTGCAGGCGGTTGTGGTCTTCGAGCTTGCAGTCGCTGATGGGCGAGCCGTCGACAAAGGTCCCGTTAGTGCTCCCCAGGTCTTTTACGGTAACGTCGACCCCGTCGAAGGTGACGGCGCAGTGCCTGCGGCTCACCAGTTCGTCGTCGAGTCGAATATCGGCGTCTTGACCTCGGCCGAGTACGACTGTTCCCTTTTCAAGCGGAATTTGCTTGAACTGATTCTGTGGGTAAAGCACAATCAGGTGCGGCCGCATCTGGGCGATGGGTAGCTTGATGGTGTTTCCGCTGGCAATCGTTCGGTCCATGTCTTGCATAAGCACTCCGGGTTACTTGAAAAGTTAGTAAAACCGTCCCCGATTTAATCGCGAAAACGCTTGCCGAAATATCGAAAATGCTCAAACTGAGGAAAAGTTTTGTTTACCAAGTCGCGAAATTCAAAAGATTTCCAAAGATTTGCGTATTTTTTTGACTTGTTTACGGTTTGAAGTAAATGTGTAAATAAAAATACAGAAAAAAATCTCCTTTTTAGGGTATTTTAGAATAGATTTACATAGGTTTCTGGCGTCCTAAAAAGACGGGGTTTTTTTGGGTACGCCAATTGGAAGGAAGTCATATGAAGAGAAAAACAGAGATTTCTTGGTGGAAATTGGTCGTGTTTGGCTGCGTGCTTTTTGCTGGTGTGCAAAACGCAATCGCCGCTTGTGCAGGTACTTTGCATTTTAAGAAACCTGATGATTGGCCAAGGAACTTTTACATCGCCATGAATAATATTGATGCCCTTGTTACGGCGTCATATTATAATGCAGCAACCGGGTATTATGAATACGATCTGGCCGATGCTGGTGGCGAAAACATCGAAACCTCTTTTGCCATTGAATCGTCAAAGTCGGTTCCGATGAATTACGTTCTAGCCAATGTATGGAATGGTTCGATTTCGAACGATGCGAATTACGTTAAAAACAATCGTAATTTTAGGTGCCCTGGCGCAGGAAAAGACATTTATGTGTTAGAGGATCCGAAAAAGCCGGGTACGGTTCTGACGGCGGGTATCGAGCCTGATATCAAGTATCTCTATGTCTTGGTTCCCGATGACGAAGCCTGGAAGTCTACCGTTCCGATGTGGTCGGGCGATGGAACGTTTGAAAGTGGCACGCCGTTGATGGTGGATCCCAATATGTGTGGATGGTACTATGCGGTCTTTATGAATGGGGAAGAAGCCGATGCGAACAGCTTCATTATTTTTAAGGATGACGATGTAGACTTGGAAGATGCTATTGGTATGGATGGCTGGCAAGCGGAAGTCTTGGCGCCGATTCCGTTGTCGGTGATTTTTAGCTCGCTCGGATCTAATAAGGTTTACTATATCGCCGACCCTGAAAAGGCCGAAGAATTGGGCGTTTCCCCAATGTCTATTGTTGACCCGCAGGTTGAAGGAAACTGCACCTATAAGTTGGCTGCCTTCATTTACGATACTGATGCCAATATGCATGGTGCCTTTACGTGCGATGCTTATCCGCAGGTGGCTTCGAATGGATGTTATTCGGCAACGGCGAAGTATAACTATCCGGGAGCTGGCGCCGTCAATAGTGTGCCCTGTATCGGTGTGACCACGGGTATCGTGAATAGCATTTTGGATCCGACGACGAAAAAGCCGACTTACAATGCGTCTAGCGGTTGCTTTGTTTCTGCAGAAGCGTTCAATGTCATGTTTGAAGAAACCGCCGGTGTTAACGTAAAGCATTGCCGCGATGTCACCTTTAGCCAGACCAAGGATGGCATGTGGGAATATGACAGCTATAACGAGCCTACGGGTGCTTTTACCCCGTTGAATGACCTCATTACGGATCCGACCTGCACGGGTGATTGTAAAAAGGCTGCATATCCTAGACCCGGTAAGGGTAACGTGCGCTATGGCGTGGGCCAAGAGGGCCAAACTCCGACTCAGAATGGTATTTCTCGCAAGGCGCAACAGACTCTTGGCATGGTTACGGACTGGTCTGCAATTGAACCGACGACGAAATTCCCCTATATTGACCTGTATCCGGTTTCTGATGGCGAATTCAGCAGTGGTACCGAACCCAACGTTTACGATAATACCACATGGGATTTGCGTGTCGAAAATGATAACAACCAGATGTTCTGCTTTGAATCGCACGCCAACTTTACCTACCGTGCCGGTATGCAGTTCATGTTCCGTGGTGACGATGACATTTGGGTGTTTATCGACAACAAGCTTGCCGTGGACCTTGGTGGTACCCATTTGGCTGCTCCGGGCTACGTAAAGCTGGATACGTTAAAGGGTGCTTCCGGTAATTCGCTTACTCCTGGTGAAACCTACGATATCGACATCTTCTTCTGCGACCGCCGTACCGACATGAGTAACGTGCGTATCAAGACGAACATGTACATCCAGCAGAAGACCGCTATTACGTCGAAGGGTAAAAAGGTTGCGGGAAATCCGTCCGAAACGGACTATACCCTTTGCTTTACAAGGACCGGTGATGGCTCTTGCGATGCGGCTGCCGTCGGTATCGGTGAAAAGCAGACCTATTGTGGCGATACCCTTGCTGCCGAAATTGCGGCGGGTCGCATTGTGGCGACTTACACGCTTGTGAATGGTAAGAAGAACGGCGAAAATGTGGTGCCCGGGTTTGAAAACGTGGGTACGCCGGGCGTTTATAAGGGCGGTATCGACTTGACGAACTTTGGCTTGCCCAAGATTGACAAGGCTAAACTCCAGTTGCCGGGCGGTTATTACACCTTGTTCGTGAACATCGAAGGCAAGTCCGCAAAGGTGCTTAGCTTTAAGACCACGGGTGAAGTGGATGTCATTTACATGGATGGCGAAGCCATTTCTGTGAATGAAGAAACGGGCGAAGTGACATCGAAGGGTAACTACACTTTGCAGACTTCGGCAATGGGCGGTGAACTTGTGCCGGTCTATATTTCGAACGTGGCCCCGCCTGACGAAGGTTCCGGTTCTTCCAAGTTGCAGATTTTCCCGGATGATGCTGCGAAGATGACTTATTCGCTTTCTTACAGTAGTTATATGCATGTGTACGAAAAAATCGTAGACCCTGCTACGGGTGCAGAAGGCTATTCTCCGCTTCGTCCGGGTGCTCAGCGCCAGATTGGTGATTCGGGTGTTGATACTGTGTATGCAACTGTAGAAATGGAAGACTTGCAGGAACCGATTACGCCGTTTACTATTAGCGTGGCCGGTAGAGAAAATGCAATGACCATTTACTACTACTTGCCGCAGATTACCTTTATCGAAAAGATCCCGGATCCGGGTGAAAACCCCAAGTCTGTTACGGGTCAATCTCGTCAAGCCGATGGCTCTTACGAAGAAAACTGGGTCGGTTCCATTTACGAAATGTACCTTGCCATTGTAAGGCCTAACCCGGACGGCACCTTTAGCCAGTGCTTGGAAGAATGTAATGGCCTTGTGATTCATAAGGGTGTTGCGACTTCTCCGAAGATTGACTTTATTCCGGATTCTGCCGTATTCTATAATGGTTACGCCACGATTTCGATTCGTTCGCTCGTGAAGTACCGTTGGGATCTGAACCCGGCTTATGATACCCCGGCAAAGATTGTTGCTGAATACAATGACTTTGTTCAGGCTGAATACAACCCGATGTACTTCCGCGATCCGCCGGTACCGTTCCCGGTCTTGGCAGATGTGTTCGACGTGCACGGTGCTGTTCCGACTTTGGACTTCAAGATTCCTGAACCCTACTTCAGCATGAACCAAGAATATTTGGATGGTATCGGTGACTCGGTGGCCATTTACTACGACCGTCGAATCCACAAGGACTCCTTGCCGACCAAGATCTGCGTGATGTGGGATTCCACTGTTGCTGAAGCGCATAACCCGGTTGCCGAAGGTTTCTCGACGATTCCGAAGGATTCTGCGATAGCCTGTAACGTCCTTGTTCCGATCAGTGCAGCCAACATTGACTGCTCTAATCCGGTGACCATCAATGAAAAGGATGGCTACTGCACGAACGTGATTACGGTCGGTGGCCTTACTTTGTCAGAGTCCGTAAAGACGGCTGGTATCGGTAAGGTACATTCCTATGCTGAATTCGAAGATAAGGGTAAGAATGTGAAGCAGGGCTTTGCCGGTGTATTGACCGATCGTATTGCTCCTGTGCCGCTGCGTGCCGAAGTGCGTACTCTTAAGAATGGCGATGAACTGACCGATTTCGACAGCCTTGTGGTGGTGATGTCTGAACCGATTAAGCTCGTAACGACTTCGAATAAGAAAAACGCTTTGGATTTCTATCTGAATTCCGCAATTGAACTGAATGACGCAAACCGTTACGTGTCTGCCTTGGGTGGAACCTCTGCGGTCGTCACGGCTCAGACTGATCCGGCCTTGAGATTTGAAGACGATGGCTATGGCCGTATCAAGTACATGTACTTGCGCGGAAGCGTTTCGCCGCACGTGGGTGACTATGTTCGCCTGGGTGGTGACTTGACGACGGTGTTCTGGTCCGATGCCGATACGGTTCACTCGGCTCAGCTCGGTGCCGATACCTTGCGCGCCGCTGCCGATGCCGCTTACCATTGGAACTCTCCGACGCCTTACAATTCGACTCAGAGACTTCCGTCGATGTGGGTGATGGTAACGGGTGACGCTGAAATCGCCGTGAACGAAAACAAGTTCGCCTCCACCGCAAATGCTCCGGGTGGCGAAAAGGTGCCGCCTGTAACGGTGAACGGTTACCGTACGACGATGACCAAGGCTGAGATCTTGGCTGCCGAAAATGGAAGGCCCGGTCATATCGTGAAGGCTGACATGTATGCCTTGTACAACGGCCTTACTGACGCAGAACGCCGCGAAATTCAACCGCAGGATATCTACTTCTACTACGAAGTGCAATACTACACCAACTTGGGCAACTTTGTAGCAAGCAAGAAGCAGAAGATTTACTGCGACGATAAGAAGAATACTGAAATTGATCCGGTGACGGGTCAGCAGATCCAGTACTTTAACGGTGGTACTTGTATCGATGCCGGTATGGACCGTAACTTCTTCATCGGTTGGAACATGCGTTCTGAAAACGGCCGTCAGGTGGGTACGGGTGCTTACATCGTGAAACTGAAGTCTTTCGTGAAACTTGGTTCTGCCGGTAAGGAAGCCAAGCAGGAAAGTACATCGGTATGGGGTGTCAAGCGTTCTCCGAAACCTGAAACGGGATACCTGAAAGCCGCAGCCGACTAATTAATTTGAATAAGACTATATATAAAAAGGGAATGGATTTATCCATTCCCTTTTTATATGGATTGCGGTGGCAAGGGCTATTCTGGAAAACATATTTTTACATGGGACGTTTTTCTTGTGACAAAACTCACTCATATTGGCTTTTATGAGTTTTTGTATACAAAATGAACTAAAAATTCACAAAAAAACAGCTAAAAAAAATTGGCTTTTTGCTCAAAAAAGAGTAAATTTGAGGGCGGTCTATGGCATTTCAGAAAGGCCGTCTTTTTGTTATGCTCTGTTGGAAGGATAAAACCATCGATGGAAACTAAAATGATGAAAAAAACAACGAACCTCCTATGCAAGTGGGCTTTGGGTGTCTGTCTGTTTATCGCAGGAGTGCAGAATGCTTTTGCATTACAGTGTGAAGGCAAAATCTACGTACAGATTCCGGATTCTTGGAGTACGCCGTACATCATGGTCGACGGTACCAAGACCGAGCTAAAGGCTGATTTGAAAGAAAACGGCTGGTATGTGCTGGATGCCTTGAGCTTTGGTGGTCAGTATGCGCAAAAGTTCTGGTTTATGAAGGCTGACTGGAATGACCCCGGCATTACAAGAGTGGACTACAACATCGGTGGCGGCCAGGACGGCTGGCAGCAGAGCGATCCGTTCACTTGTGATGACTTGACCACGGGAACCCTTTACATTTACGAAAATCCTTCCGAACCGAACAAGACTTCGTTCGGAGCGAATCCTCCTGACGCCAAGTATTTCTTTGTCATGATTCCGCCGGATATGGAAGACTGGATGTCTTCTGTGCCGATGCTTAGCTTGGATGGTGGTCAGACGGGTAATCCGATGACTGCTGTGGATGGCATGTGCGGTTGGTATTCTTATGTGTTCTTTAACGAAGCTCCTACCGATAACGTTGTCCTTTACCGTGATGACGACCTTGAACGTGAAGACATGATCGGTGTGAACGGTAACTGGGAAACTTCTGCTAAGGCGCAGCCGATTCCTCTGGCCATTACCTTCAATTTGGGCGTAGACTCCTTGTTCTTTGTGCCTGACGAAAACCAGAAGACCAATGACAACGGTTACTACTACCATGCTGAAGATATCGAAGGTATCGAAGGTACTTGTTCTTACACCATGGCCGCTATCATTTACGATACCGATGCCGAGTTGCACCCGTTCTTCTCTTGCTATTCCGCAGGTGGTGAAGGCTGCCAGGTGGGCGCACAGGATGTGGGTCAGGAAGAAGCTAGGGAATATGTTAAAGCTTGCTTGGGCGTGCACCAGGGTCTTGTTGAATCGAGTCTTGATCCGACCACGAAAAAGCCGACGCTCAGCACCAAGGGTAAGACCTGCTTTAAGGACGCCAAGTACTTTAACCAGATGTTCACCTACACCAAGAACGTGAACGAAATGAGCTGCTATGACATGCCGTTCAAGCGTGCTACTGACGGTAAGTGGGAATTCGATTCTGACTTCTACCATAGCCCTGGAGCCAATGGCCCCGGTGGTTTCTATCCGGCTGAACAGAATGACGATGCTATTATCTTGGCTGCAGATCCCTCGCAGACGCCTATTGCTACAGCCCGTACCAAGCGTGGTGCAGAAGGCCCGGTGTTCTACGGCCCGGCTTTCCGCGAAATCGACCCGGCAACAGGTATGCCGAAGCTCGATATCCTTTGCAACGGCCCCGGTTGGAACAAGGGCGAAGATTGCGAGGGCAAGTTCAATACCGGTAGCGATGAAGAAATGGCTTTTGCCGTTGAATTCGTGAATGGAGCCTCGGGTACTTGCGTGATGGGTTGGTCTTGCGAAAAGAGCGCTCCCACCGGTTGGCACTTCTTTAAGCAGGGGACCGATACCGAAGTAGATCCGTCTACCGAAGGCGCTACTTACCGTTGGACTGCTGAAAGAAACCAGCATTACTGCTTTGAATCTCACGCTAAGTTCACCCATAAGCCGGGCCTGAAGTTCAACTTCCGTGGCGACGACGATATTTGGGTGTTCATTGACAACAAGCTGGCTGTGGACTTGGGTGGTACTCACTTGGCTGCTCCGGGCTATGTGGACCTCGACAACTTCACTGGTGCAAGTGGCAAGCTTGAATTTGGCAACCAGTATGATTTGGATATCTTCTTCTGCGACCGCCGTACGACTATGAGTAACGTGCGTATCAAGACGAACATGTACATCCAGCAGAAGACCGCTATCGACGTGAAGGGTACCAAGAACAAGAATAATCCGGCAGAAACCTCTTACGATATCTGCTATACCCAGTCGGGTGATGGTTCTTGCGCCTCTGCACTGACTGGCGAATCTGAAGATGTCAAGTACTGCGGTGCTGAAATTTCTACGGCTGGCTTGCCGATTACCTACACGCTGGTCCAGGGTAATACTCCGAACTCTCCGGCTGTGCCTGGCTTTGAAAATGTTTCTACCCCGGGGGTGTACAAGTGCGGTGTTGACCTGACTGTGCCGACGGCTCCGAAGGTTGACAAGGACAAGATGTGCTTGGGCGGTGGCCGCTATACCTTGTTCGTGAATATCGACGGTAAGTCCAAGAAGGTGGCTACCTTCCGTATGAGCGGCGAAGTGGATGTTGTCTATGCAAATGGTGTCGCCAAGGATACGAACGGTGTCGAAATTCCGAACGGTAAGTACACCTTGATTAAGTCTGCCATGGCCGGTCAGATGGTTCCGGTTTACGTGTCCTCTGTCGCTCCGGGCGAAGGTGCTACCAGCGAACTTGAAATCTTCCCGGAAGACGCCAAGGGCGTTGAATACACGCTTGCTTACGATGCGATGATGGAAGCCTATTACAAGAAGGTCGATCCGCTTTCGGGTGAAACGGATTATGTCAGAATGACTTCTGGCACGAAACGTTCTATCGGTGAATCGGGTGTCGATACCGTGTATGTGACAGTTCCGATGGACAACATGTCTGCCGCAATCAAGACGTTTACGGTTGGTGTGTCGGGTAGAGAAAATGTGATGTCTATTAGCTTCTACCTGCCGCAGATTACCTTTATCGAAGCTATTCCGGAACCGGGTGCAAATGCCAAGTCTACGACTGGTCAGAAGCCCGAGGCTGACGGTACATTTGAAGAGTTCTGGGTGGGCTCCATTTACGACTTGTATCTTGCCGTGCTGAAACCCAATGAAGATGGCAGCTATAGCCCCTGCTTGGAAGACTGCGATGGCCTTACCATTCATAAGAGTGTCCTGACTTCTCCGAAGATTGACTTTATCCCCGAAGAAGTGGCATTCGAAAATGGCTACGCTACGATCTCGGTCCGTTCGCTCACCAAGTATCGTTGGGATTCTAACCCGGCTTCTGACTCTCCGGCAAAGATTGTCGCCGAATACAATGACTTTGTCCAGGCTGAATACAATCCGATGTACTTCCGCGATCCTCCGGTACCGTATCCGGTGCTTGCTGACGTGTTTGACGTGCACGGAACCACTCCTTCTCTGGAATTCAAGATTCCGGAACCGTACTTCAGCATGAATACGGAATACCTGGATGGTGTCGGCGACTCTGTGGCTATTTACTATGACCGTCCGATTCATAAGGACTCCTTGCCGACCAAGATTTGCATTATGTGGGACTCCGTATCTTCTGAAGCCCATAACCCGTACTCGGAACAGTTCTCGAACATTCCGAAGGATACTGCAATTTCTTGTAACGAACTGGTGCAGGTGTCCTCCAGCAATATTGACTGCTCCACCCTCGTTGAATACAACGGCCAGAGCGGCTACTGCACCAACTTGATCAAGATTGGCGGCCTGACGCTTTCTAAGGGTGTCAAGACTGCTGGTGTGGGTAAGGTTCATTCTTACGCAGAATTCGAAGATAAGGGTAAGCTTGTGAAGCAGGGCTTTGCCGGTGCCTTGACGGACCGCATTGCTCCGGTGCCGCTGCGTGCCGAAGTGCGTACTCTTAAGAACGGCGACGAACTGACCGACTTCGACAGCCTCGTGGTGATCTTGTCTGAACCGGTCAAGATCGTGACGACTTCGAACAAGAAGAACGCTCTTGACTTCTACCTGAACTCTGCAATCGAACTGCCTGAAAACAGCCGCTATGTATCTGCCTTGAGTGGCTCCGCTACGACGGTGATGGCTCAGACGGATCCGGCTTTGAGAGCTGCCAATGGCGAAGGCTATGTCAAGTACATGTATTTGCGTGGCAGCGTTTCTCCGCACGTGGGTGACTATGTGCGCCTGGGCGGTGACCTTGCTAACATCTTCTGGACTGATGCTGATACGACTCATTACTCTCAGCTCGGTGCCGATACCTTGCGCGCCGCTGCCGACGCCGCTTACGCATGGAATTCTCCGACGGGTTACAACGAAACCAAGCGTCTGCCGTCTGTCTGGATTCCGGTGACGGGTGACGCTGAAATCGCAGTGGTCGAAAACAAGTTTGCTTCTACGGCAAATGCCGATGCTGGCGAAAATGTGCCTGCCGTGTCGGTACACGCTTACCGTACCACCAAGACCAAGGCCGAAATCTTGGCTGAAGAAGGTGGTAGGCCCGGTCACTTGGTCAAGGCTGACATGTACGCTCTGTACAACGGCTTGTCCGACGAAGACAAGGCTAATGTGAAGCCCGAAGACATCTTCTTCTACTACGAAGTCCAGTACTACACCAACCTGGGTAACTTCGTGGCAAGCAAGAAGCAGAAGATTTACTGCGACGACAAGAAGAACACTGAAAAGGATCCGGTAACGGGCCAGCAGATTCAGTACTTCGACGGTGGTCTCTGCATCGATGCCGGTAACGACCGCAACTACTACATTGGCTGGAACATGCGTTCCGACAAGGGTCGTGTGGTTGGCACGGGCGCCTACATCGTCAAGCTTAACTCTTACGTGAAGCTCGGTGATGCCGGTAAGGATGCCAAGCAGGAAAGCACCTCTGTGTGGGGCGTGAAGCGCTCGCCGAAGCCGAACACAGATTACTTGAAGTAAGGCTTAACCTAGCGAATATAAAAGCTCCCTCGCGGGAGCTTTTTTTTATATTTAGGATATGCGAAAGATTTTATTTGCCCTGTGCTTGTGCGCCGTAGCTTATGCTGCCGAACCGACTGACCTGGATACCCTTTTCCGTGGCAAGGAATACAAACCTGTCTTGAGCGCGTCTTTGCGCGACAGCTCCAAGAACGAAGCTGTGCCGAAGGCTGCCGCGAAGGCTTCCAAGTCCGACGGCTATTATATGCTCCAGTTTGAATCGGTTGCTGACTTTGATGCAGCACAGCGTCGCCGTGCGCAGCTTTCTGCAAGCACGGGTTATTCCATTCAGGTGGTGTTCGATGCTCCCTTCTACAAGCTGCGTGGCGGTGGATGGGGTAGCAAGAAGGCTGCCGAAGACAAGGCCCGTGAATTGTCCGCTTACAATATCACGGCATTTGTCGTGAAGGTTAAGTAAGACAAAAGAACGCTCAGCTTTCAGCTTCGCTACAGACGAGAGACGAAAGAGCCTTTTTAAGGGCTCTTCTTGTTTTAGAGATTCTTTCGTCTATTCTAACAGACCCATTGCCTGCTTAAGGGCGTGCTCGTCCATGCTCTGCGGCATGAGTGCGCGTTCTTCGGGGGCTACATAGGCTAGCTTGCGTTCGAAGTCGGGACGGTTTGCACGGTTGCGTGCGACGAGATCCTTCGCCTTGAGCGAATAGTAGAACGGCCCTGTCTTGATGAAACGCTTCTTTTGCAAGCCCTGATGGATTGCTTCGGTAAGAACTTGCTGAAGCACCGGACCTGCCCTGTCTACATGGTGCAGTTCCAGTACGCGTTGCTTCAGGATTTCTTCGTGGATCGGAGCTTCGCTATCGACGTAGAACTTGAGCTGCGTAATGAGCGCCGCGATGGGAAGTTCTGCGATAGGCTTGTCGTGGGCAGTCCCTTCGATTTTGGGGTGTTGCACCACATAGGCTTCGGTCGTGGGCTTTGAGGCCGCATCGAATACTTCGGATCCGTCGTCTTCGTCGGGTTCTGTCGTGGGCGGAGGAGCCACGCTTTGTTCAATGGCGATTGTTGCGATCAGGTGATCGACTTCGTCTTTATTGGACATGAACCAGAACGGAAGCCATACATTCATGATCTTCCAGCCGAACTGCTTTAAGATAAGCGGGCGAACGTAGTCGCGGTCTTCGATAGAGTCGCGGAAACGTTCCGTTGTGCAGTCGTCTTCGATAAGGGTCAAGAAATGGGTGGGATTGTTCGCGTCTACGACAACCGGTCCAACAGGGATGCCTCCCTTGGACGAGTATTCTTGCACCACGATATTTTCGTTCTTAAGAACCTGAATGATTTCGCTACGGAGCGGGGATTCTGCAGGTTCGATATCGACCACCGGGTCGTATTGTCTGGACTGCAGGTAGTTGATCCATTCGCGGAAAAGCGAATTCTTTTGCGATGCAATCTTTGAAAGATCCAGCTCGGTAGTAAATGCACGGAGTTCACGCTTTGCAAGTGTGGAGCAGACTGCAATCTTATGGTCGGCTGCAAGACCGCTTGCGCCTTCTGCTTCGATGCAGACTAAAACGGTGTCGCGGAATTGGTCGACCGCCCTTTCGGGTGTCTTTACGAAATAGCGGATGTCTGCATTCGGCCTTGCAAAGAAGGCGGCCGCAGGCGTACCTGCGGTAAGCTTTGCGCGGATAGCGTCTTCAATTTCTTGACAGGTAGACTGGTGGAACGCGATAATTCCAAGCGTCTTTTCGGGGTGGCGCTCGGCGTGGTGAATTGCCGTGAGCGCAATGGTTTCGATCTTGTCGGAAACTTCCTTGATCGAGATGCCCTTGAAAATGTCGTTGTTCGAAGGCGGGAACTGCTTGATGCCTTGGTTGTAGATGCGTTCGTTTGCAAAGCTGATGATCGCAGGATTGCTGTATTGTGCCGAGAACCAGAGCTCGCGGGTCGGAACGCCTTGGCGGAGTGCTGCCGTGAGAATGCTTTCTTGGAAGAAGGGACTTCTCGTAAGGGCTTCTTCGTGGAATGCGTCGATCGGCAGGTATTCGTGACTCGGGTTGTGCGGGTCGCCAATAAGAATGGTCTTGGGGGCGGCAAGCAGGACGGGCAGAGCTTCTGCAACTGAAATGCCGTCGGCGTCGAGAATAATCGAAATGTCGAACGTCTGCTTTTCGGGAATATTCAACGCGTCAGCCAGCGGCGCAACCATGAGGACGCTCGGATCGGCATCGACGGCGTTGTGCAGTTCCTTGAAGTTTGCTCCCGAGAACTGGTCCAGGAGCGTGCGGTATTCCTTGCTCCTTTGAGACTTGGCCTTGGGCGATTCCGAGAAGAGCGTTGGGCAATTTTTGGTGGCCGCCTGAATCTGGGCGCCTGTCCAGTAGTGGGCGATGGCGCTGCAAATATCGGCGTCTGCATTTTCGGGATCCTGGAGATATTCGATAAGGGCGATGTTCCCGTAGCTCTGCATTTTCTGGAACAGCGATGTCAACTGCAGATGCACATCGAGATGATCCCAGTTGTCGTTCCAAAGCTGAATCTGTCCGAGCCACTTGTCGATGCTCAGACTTTCGAGCGGAGATTCAAGATCCAGGTCCTTGTTGATTTGCTTGATCGACGTCTGGAGGTCGATGACCGAGTTCCAAAGGTTGGCAAATTCGGGCTGCAAATCCTTGAACTTGTGCCATTGCTCGAGCAACTGTAAAAGCAGGTCCAGCTTGGGGTCTTCGCTGTGCTTTTCGCGGAATTCGTAAAGGTATTGAATCTTCTGGTTCAGTTCAACCCAGTTAGAGCCTTCGAAATGCCAGTCGCGGCCAAGCAGGTGGTTTCCGAGGACGGCACTTTCCTTGTAGGTCTTTTTGTTTGCTTGCAGTTCAAGGAGGGTGTCGATCAAGTCCAGAAGCTTGGCGTCGGAATCGACAGTCTTGGGTTTGCGAATCACTTGCAGCAAACGCTTGCGCGAGGAGCGGTAGCGCTCAGAGAGCCCCTTGAGGGAAATGTGCTGGCATTCGGCAAAGTCGTCGCGAGCGTTCTGAATGTTTTCGTCGACGGCGTTGTCCGTGTAAATGTCGGAGGTTTGCCTACGGTAGCGGACCCATTTGTCGCCTGCTTCGGGCAGGTACATGAGAGTGTCCCTGTAGGCGTGCCAGTTGTGGCTGCGCAACTGCCAGTCTTCGTACGTGGGGGTGTTCTCGTCGAAGTTGTCGCGCAAAAGTTCTAGAATGTCAATCAGTCCCGACAGGAATATTCCGGTGGGGAAGAGGCCCGTCGATTCCATTTTCTGAATGACGGGGCCGAGTTTCTGGGCGCGGTCTGCGGCGCAGCGGAGTTCTTCGGAAAGGCTCTTTTGCTGCTCTTCTGAAAGGCTTGGAACCTTTACGCCCTGGAACGCCTTGCGTGCGGCGATGCCGTTCTTGTCGAAGTACAGTTCCGACACGCACTGGAGGTCTTTTTTAAGTTCCTGGTAACCGTTGTAATCGAGCTGACCCAGCCCGCGGAAAATCGCGTCGGGGAATTTCTTCTTCGGGAGCTTGACATCTTTAAATTCGCGCAGCAAATCCGAAAGCAGAACATTGCTCGGCGGAATGGGCTTGTTGACCGCTTCGTAGTATTCGAGGAAGTTGTTCCGCATAGTGCGGATTTTCTGTTCGAGACCGGCACGGTCGCTGTCCGGGAAACTGCGGAACGGAGGACGCCATGCATTCTGGAAGGCGCGTGCAGTAACGGCACGCTTATGGACTACCAGAACCTTTTTGCCTTGAGCCACTTCGTCGGCGACAATGTTTGCCGCTACCTTCATCTTTTCGGTGCCGGGGAGAGTCTGGATCGCATAGGCGCATGTGCTTTCGTTTTCGGCATCGACTGTCACCTTGTTGGTGTGCGAGTCGGTCGTGTAGAGGAAGTGGTGGTCGGCAGGCGAAAATACCTTGTCGAAATCCTGTTCTTCGAAGAGGGATTCTTGTGTCTGGAATCCTTCCTTGTGAAGCAGGGAGGCGAGAATCGGATTCCCTGCGATGGCCTTGTCCGAAAAGCCCTTGTCAAACCGTTTTTTGAGGAAGAGCAGATTCGTGTTGAAGAATCCGAGGCATACCCCGTGGCGCGTGAAACGCCAGTTGCGTTCTCCGGCAATGGCTTTTTCAAATTGTGAAAAATACAGGAGCAGGCTGAACTTGCCGTTGATGGTCGCTTCTTCTGCGGTAGGAAGCGCGATGGTATCTTTAAGGCGCTCGCGCAGAATCACGTTTTCGATCGGGGGGCGTGCCGAAATGGTAACCGTGTTTTTGGCAGGGTCATATTCTAGCGGAACCAAGAGGCTCGGGGCTAGGGCGTTGCCATCCCACTTTAAAAAGCCGAGAAGCAGATAAAGGTCCGTTTCACCGTAGTCGTCAAGCTTGTGACGCAGAACTGCCAAAAAGGAGTCGAGAGCAGTTATCTTTTGCTGTGCCGTAAAATTCTGGGAAACCTGGAAAAAGGATTCCAGGGGGAGCGGCCCATGCGCTTTCAACCATTTTTCATAGAAGAGGTCTCCGGCCTCGGTAATCAGGGGAGACTGGAAGTCGCTTTTAGTCGAAAAACAGAGTAAACGATCTTTGGAGTCAAAGAGGGCGGCTTCTTGCCGAATTTTGGCGACAATAGCAGAAGGTGAAGACATGTCTTGAATATACCTAATTTATTGCTAGTTGCGGAATTAGGCCTTGAAAAAGGAGTGTAAAAGGCGTGTTTATAGCCGTTCGGCAACGATTGTAATTGCTTGTTCTAACTCTGTCGGAACATTGTGTGACAAAAATCCCGCTTTGTAGAGGATTTGTCCTAAAATTTCGGCCGGATTCTTGCCTGCGTCTTTGTCCTGTCGGAGGCTATAGGCATGCTCGCGCTTAGATAGTTTTTTACCGGTGCTGTCGACAATCAGGGGGTGGTGCAGATAGACGGGGCGCGTGTATGGGGGAATAGCGAGGTTCGGGTCGCCTTGGCAGGTATCGGTAATCAATTGCGAAAGGGCAATTTGGCGGGCGGTAGAGTTGCGGATGTCTTCGCCGCGTACGATGTGTGTGATTCCTTGGGTAAGGTCGTCGATGCAGACCGCGAATTGATAGGTCCAGAATCCGTCGCGATCACGGATGGGAAAATCGCCGCATTGCTGTTTGGGATTTTCGCTGAAGTCGCCAAGACGCTCGTCGTGCCAGTTGATTACTTTGTCTGGAATAACGATGCGTAGGCTGTGAGGCTCGTTGCAGGGGAGGTGCTGCGTGCGGCACTTGCCTTGGTAAACGACTTCGCCGGTTTCGCTGATAGGGTTTTCGGATTGCAGTTGCTTGCGGCTGCAGGTGCAGGGGTATACGAGGTCCTTGGCGGTGAGCTTGTCGAGGATTTTTTGGAAAAATTCGAAGTGCGAGCTTTGGATGCTTTCGCTGTCGTATTTAAAGCCGAGCCAGGCGAGGTCTTCGCGGATACCGTCGATATATTCTTTGCGGGCGCGGCCTTGGTCGTGGTCCTCGATGCGCAGGTGAATCTTGAGATCCCATTTTTTTGCGGCCGCCCATACGTAAAGCGCAGAGAGCAGGTGCCCTTCGTGTAAAAAGCCCGTGGGGCTCGGTGCAAAACGGATGATTCCCGGCATGGGAGGAAATTTAGAAAACAGGGGGAGATTCCCGCCTTCGCGGGAATGACATAAGAGGAATTTTCTAACTTATTGCTTGATGAAGTTTGATTTGAAAGTTCTCTTTTTGACGGCGACATCGGTAGCGACAGTGTTTGCCTTGAATGCTTGTTCGGGGTCACCGGAACCGCAGACTGAACCTGCGCCGGCTACTGAGACGACTGATTCGGTTGCCGCTCCTGTTGTTGAACAAACGTCTGATGCTTCGACGGTTCCTGCAAGCTACAAGGATATCCAGTTCCCGGAATACAAGTATGTGGCGCCTTACCCGAAAGATTTCCGTGTAGAGATTGCCCCGGGCATTTCGGGTTACATTGTAAGCGATCGCAGTTTGCCGCTTGTCAATTTCACGGTTTTCTTTGAACAGCCCCGTGCGCCTATGGCGCTGAAAGACGAGGCAGCATCGTCGATGGTCGGTAGTATGCTCCGCCGCGGTGGCGGTGGTGGCATTTCGGCCAAGGCTTTGGATGATTCCTTGGAATTCATTAGCGCAGGTTTGAGTTCCTCGGTCAGTACTTATACCTCGATGTTCGATATCGATTGCTTGTCTAAGGACTTTGCCGACATGCTGAAACTTTCGAAGCAAGTGCTGACGGCGCCTGCTTTTGACAAGGAACAGTTTGAAATTTTGCGAGCAAACTTCTTGACGGCCTACGACCGCCGCTATGATACGCCGGCGAAGGTGCTCTCGGCGCTCAAGGCCAAGGTGAACTATGCGCCGAATCCGAGACTTTGGGATGCCAATGCCGCCGACTACAAGAAGGTGACTGTGGCTGATCTTAAGCGCTTGGCCCAGGGCGTGTATGCGAATGGCCGTATCGTGTTCGCCCTTTCGGGTGATGTCGATAAAGATTCTGCTGTAACCGTACTCAAGGAATTCTTTGCGGGCTGGAATGAATCGATTGCAAAGAACGATAAGAAGAATTCGAAGCCTGCGGTTCAGGAACCGACTCCGCTTTCGTTCGTGAGAAAGCCCGGAATCTACGTGGTCGACAAGGACATTTCGCAAGCGAATATTTCGATAAACCAGCCTTTTGTGCGTAGACCGCATGTGGACTATTATCCGGCGGCTGTCGCGAACTTTATCTTGGGTGGCGGTAGCTTTACGAGCCGCCTGATGAACCGTGTGCGTAGCGACGAAGGCTTGGCTTACAGCGTGTACAGCTCGGTCGGTAACGATTACCGTGATACCGCCATGGTGACGATTGCTTTGCAGACCAAGGTGGAATCGGTTGAATTCGCCTTGAAACTGATCCGCGAAGTGGTGAACGAATTTGCCGAACAGGGTCCTACCGAAGAAGAACTTTCCCAGGCTAAAAAGGCCTTGATCGAAAGCTTGCCGAGTCTGTTCGATAGCCCCGAGGCGACCGCCGTAATCTTTGCGAAGGGGGAACTGGTGGGCAAGACCTACGACCATTACCTGGATTACGTGAAGGAAATTAATGCCGTGACGGCAGACCAGGTCAAGGCGATGGTCAAGAAGTATTTTGACATGGATAAGATGACTACCTCGATTGTTGCTCCCGTGTCAAAACTGGAATCGATTAAACCGTTTACCGTTGTTCCGTTGGACAGCCTGGAGTTTAGGTAATCATGTCGTGGCTTAACCGAGTGGCGGGGAGTGTACTTGCGGGAATGCTTTTGTGCATCTCGGTCTCGTTTGCTGAAAACAAGACCGGTGCAGACTATGCCGTTTCGGTAGACCCGATGGTGAAAGTCCGCATGCACGACAACCTGCGCAAAAAATTGGGCAGCAACGATGACTTGCGTTCGCTGTGTTCCGGGCTCAAGATCTGCATGAACCAGGAGTTCGAAGGCTGCTTTGAAGAAGACATGAAACCTTGGCCCAAGGTCAAGTACGATGAGGAATTCTGCAAACCCTATAAGGAACTTGCGAATCGTGGTTACAAGGCTGATCCCAAGGCTCCGATGGTCCCTGAAATCTATGCGAGACTTGGCCGTCAGTACCGCGTGGAATATGTTTATGCGGGAACGCTTCCGCTAGACGAAAATGTAATCAAGTACTTGTTCGACAACATGCCGTTTACGGCGCAGCTGATCAACGCTTACCTGGACGAAAACTATACGCTGGAATATACGCACCCGAACAGACGCTTCTTTAACGGTAGCAACGGACGCAGCCTTTCGGGCGAATTCTACTGGGCCTTGCAGGATAGCGCTGGTCAAAAGCTTGGCATGCGTGACTTGTTCTTTGGATATGGCCATGCGAAGATTCTAAAGTGGGCGCTCCATGGAACGGCAATTGCATACTTGGATATGGATCCGATGCCGGGCAAGATTATTAAGTACAAATTAACAGCAATCGTATTCCCGGGCAATTCGGTGCTCAATTCCATTATGCAGATGAAGGTGTTCAGAAGCGTGGTGAACACGAAGATTGAACAGATCGTGAACGACATCAAGAAAGCGTCGGGAATGTACTTTAGCGGCAATAAGGAACCTATGCTCAAGAGTGCGGCCCTCAAGTCTTCAGAAAATGTTCAATATGTACTGGATTTTGAAGAAGTCGTGAACGGGGCGCATTGGGAACTCGGCGACTTTGAACGCCTGCAGAAGGCCCGTAAGCAAAAGCGGGAACAGGATATGCAGGCGGTGCCTATTATGGTGAAAGACCTTCAGATTATTAAGGAAAAGAAATGACGAACGAATCGCTTGAATCTCTTCTGGAACGTGTGACGGAACGCCGTCGCGAACTTTTGACTTCGGTGGTGGATCGCCGTACGAGGCATTTTTGCATGGTGCTCGAAGACTTGTTCGACCCGCACAATATTTCTGCAGTCATCCGTACAGCCGAAGTGTTCGGTCTTCAGGATGTCCACATTATCGAAGAAGACAATGCCTATAGCGTGAACAAGTCTATTCTGAAGGGTAGCTACAAGTGGATGAGCTTGTACCTGTACAAGAAGCGCATGCTTTGCATGGAAAAGCTGCGCGCCAAGGGTTACAAGATCGCGGTGGCAAGCACCAATACCACAAACTCTGTTCTGGATCTGGATTTGAGCCAGCCGACGGCTTTTTACCTGGGAAGTGAATTCCACGGGAATCACCCGGACACGCTTGCGCATGCCGACTATGAATTCAAGCTGCCCCAGTACGGTATTACCGAATCGATGAACGTGTCGGTGGCCGGTGGCGTATTGATGACTTACCTCGATGTATATATGCAGAAAGAAGGCCGCGAAAAGTTCCTGTTGCCCAAGGAAGAGCGCGACGCCCTGCTTTTGGACTGGCTGGACCGCCATGTGAACGGCATCGAGAACAATAGCCCCATTACTCGAATTGACGAGTAACCCCTTATTCTAGCCTTAAAAGCTCTCTTTTAAGAGGGCTTTTTTTGATTTGTATACAAAAAATGCTAGATTAAAACCCAAATGAAAAAGTATTCGGCTCTTTATTTTTCAGTAGGCTTGGTGGTCATCCTTGCCCTGATTATTCTTGTTTTTGGAATATTCTTCTTAAACGAGAAGGACCCTCGCGAAACCTTTAACACCTATTATCTGCGGTTTACCCAGGTGAGTACCTTGGTGCTCGATGACCCCGTCAAGGTGAATGGTGTGAAACTCGGTAAGGTCGAATCGATCGATTTGGCTGGTCACCGCGTGGTTGTGACAATCAGGCTTCGTACCGACGTGAAAATCCCGAAGGATTCCGAAATTCGTGTGCAGAACATCGGTATCATGGGTGAACGTCAGATTGGTATGATTCTGGGTGATTCGACAAGCTATTTTGCCCCGGGCGATACCATTACGGGTCAATTCGATGCCGGTATCGCCGAAGCTCTTGGTCTTGTGGGTGAGGTTTGCGACTCGACAAAGGTCCTTCTGGAGTCGGTGAAGCAGGCTTTGAACCAGACGATTGTGAATCCGGAATTCCAGGAACGCTTCAAGACTTTGCTCGTGAAGGCCGAAACGCTGGAAGACCGCGTGCTTGTGATGCTGAATACGGCTGACCCGCAGCTCCGGAAGAGCCTTGAAGGCCTGAACCAGGTGACGGTCAAGGTGAACAACCTGATTGACGGGGTGAAACCGCCGATTGACAATATGTTCGCGAATACCGAAAAGGTGATGGGCAACGCTGATAAACTGCTGGGCGAACTGGAAGAGGTGACTAGCCATTTGGATCAGCTCGTCGTGAAGGTTCAGAAGAAGATTGAATCTAAGGACAATACGGTGGGTATTTTGCTGAACGACCGCACCCTGCATGATGACTTGGTCAGGACGGTGCATTCGGCTGACAGCCTTGTCCGCATTATTTTACAAGATGGTCTAGACATCAACGTGGATTTTTTCTGAGGAAAGCAATGATCGAGAAAACATTGGTGGTAACAAACAAGCTGGGTATACATGCTAGGCCCGCCGGGATGATTGTCGATATCACCGGTCAAGCCAAGAGCGATATATCCATCGTGTTCGAGGGATCGAAGGCTAATGCCAAGAGCATCTTGAATGTGATGATGCTTGCGATTCCGGCTGGTTCCGAAGTCACGTTTGAAATTGATGGCGAAGACGAAGGACAGGTCGCTTCGCAGTTGGAAAGTCTGTTCAATGACCACTTCAACGAAGAACCCTGCTAAGAAACCGGAACCGACCCGCACTGTTTTAAAGGGCGTTCCTGCATCCCCGGGCTTTGCCATGGGGTGCGTTTTTCCGGTGATGAACCGGAAAATTTCGGTGGTAGAGGAAACGCTTCCTGAAAGCCGTCTGCCAGACGAAGAACAGCTGTTCTTGAAGGCTGTTCACAAGACGGTCAAGGAAGTTTCGCAGATCAAGGAAATTTCTGAAAGTCGCACCGGGATGAAGGATAGCCTCATCTTTGCGACGCATTTGATGATTTTGCAAGACCCCACGTTGATTAACGGGGTGCTTGATAAGATACGCAAGGAACGCAAGAATGTCCGCTGGGCGGTTCATGTGGTCCTGGGCGCTTACATTGATAAGTTTGAACAGATCGATTCGCCAGCCATGCGTGACAAGGCGGCCGACCTGAGGGACGTGTACAACCGCCTGATGGCGGCCATGGAAGATTCCGGACCGGTGCTCGAGGACGTGGCTACCGAAGACGGAGTCGTGCTCGTAGGCCATGAACTGTTGCCTAGCCTCTTGATGTCGATCAAGCCTGGCCAGGTGGCGGGTCTTGCGATGGATACCGGTGGCCGCACGAGCCATGTGGCGATCTTGGCTCGTTCGCTCCAGATACCGTTGGTGTCTGGCCTGAGAAATTTTGCTGCCCTGGTAAAGGCTGGCGATACGGTAATCGTCGATGGCTCGAGTGGTGAAGTCGTCATCAACCCGAATCAGGAAGACGTCAAGGAATTCCACGCCCGTCAAGAGGTCTTTGAACGGCAACGTCGTGAACTGTTTACGATGCGCCAGCTGGAACCGATGACGCGTGACGGCAAGTACATTACCCTGCACGCAAATATTGAATTGCCTTCGGAATCGGAAAAGGTGACGGACTTTGGTGCAACGGGTATTGGCCTTTACCGTTCCGAATTTTTGTTCCTGCGCAACGAGGCTCCGACTCAAGATGAACAGCGCGATGCGTATCGCTACATCCTGGAGACCATGTCTCCTTGTCCGGTGACGATCCGTACGTTGGACGCCGGTGGCGACAAGTTGGTGAACGGTATTACGGCGGTGAATGAATCCAACCCGTTTATGGGTTGGCGCTCGATTCGCGTGTGCTTGGACCGCGAAGATATTTTCTGTACGCAGCTCAAGGCGCTGCTGCTTGCAAATACCAAGGAAAACTTACGCCTGCTTTTGCCCATGATTTCGGGCATGACGGAACTGCGCCGCGCCAAGGATTGCATCGCCAAGTGCCGCAAGGAACTAGAGGCTAAAGGCAAGAAAGTCGCAAAGGTGAAAATCGGCGTGATGATCGAAGTGCCTGCCGCCGTGATGATTGTCGATAAGCTTGCCAAGGAAGTGGACTTCTTTAGCATCGGTACGAACGACTTGGTGCAGTTTACGTTGGCTGTGGACCGTACGAACGAACTGATTACCGATATGTTCCAGCCGCACCATCCGGCTGTACTCAGCATGATTTATCAAACGGTGCAGGCGGCACACCGCGAAGGAATTCCGGTGGCGGTTTGCGGCGAAATGAGTGCGGATCCGTTGAGCGTGCTGTTGCTGGTGGGGCTTGGTGTCGATGAACTTTCGATGACTCCGTGGAGCGTGATGTCCACGAAGAAGATTATCCGTTCGATCAACTTCGAAGATGTGCGCGATTCTGCACTCGCGGTGTTGCAGATGGACGATGCGGAAAGCGTGAATACCTATATGCGTAACAAGTATTCCCAGACGATTCGGGACTTGGGTATATCGAGCTTTGTGGGGCAGGTCGATAGCAATAAGAAATGACACGATAGGGTGTGAATGTATAGGATTGTTTTGTTGGTTGTGGTTTTAGGCGTGTTCGCTTTTGCGGATTCGTCATCTGTAGCACCCGTTGTAAAAGCGGCTCCGCAGAGCCCGCTTCCGTCGCAATCGACAGATAGCTTGATTGCCTCGATGCCGTTTGCGCCGCCGGATCCGTACGAAGAACTGGAACAGATTCCTCCTTCGCAGTTTCAGGACGTGGTGGTGCGTTATAGCCGCCTTAAGGCTTTGAGCGAAGATAAATCGCAACCTAAGAACGTGCGCGACTTTGCTCGTGCGGCCCAATTCTTTTACAAGGAGCAGTGGGACAGCGCCTATTTTGCTTATGATTCCCTGCGCGGTCGCGACGCCCAATTAGATGGTGCCGTTATCTTGCGTATGGCAAAGTCGCTCTTTAAGCTGCGCGATTACAAGAACATGCGCGTGGTGCTTGGCTTGTACAAGAATCTGGATCAGGATGCCTCCTTTGAAAGGGCCGCCTCTAGGCTTCGCATTGAGGCCGCGATGGCGGACTCCTCCTTGAGCGACCGTGCCCATGCGGATTCCCTGAAGGTCTTTGTCGAAAAGTATCCGAAGTCTGACGATGCGGCTGCCTTAAGGTATCGCTATGCGCAGTACCTGGAACAGTTCAAGCAGATGAAAGAGGCAAAGCGCATTTACCTGAGACTCCTTACGAGTGCATCGAATTACAAGGATTCCGCCTTTGCCGCAATTCGCAGACTTCGCAAGGTGCGTGGCGCCCCCGAGACCTTGGAAGAAAAGGTCGCCTATGCCAAGATGGCCTGTGCCAAGGATAATGCGAACGAATGCCTTTCCTTGCTAGATTCGATTCATGTGCTGGATTCGATGCTTGTATCGCTTTCGCCGGAAGCGGCGCTTCCGCCGCCGGATGATTCGTTGCAGAAAAAGCTTGCCCCGAGTTCCTTGGATATGAATACCCGCATTGCCTTGTGGGAAAAGCGCGCCGTGACATTGCGTACGCTCAAGCGCGAAGAAGAATCTATTAAGCAGTTCAAGTTCTTGCTCGATTCCGTGGAAGCTCGCCCCTTGTGGATGCAGTCGATTTTGCGCCTGTACCGCAACAACGCCGGCCGCTACGAAAGAGAAATCCGCAAGATGGATGCCGCCTTGCAGGACGCAAGCCAGTTCAGTAAAGAAAATGCGAACAACTTGTGGGTGAAGGGCTTTGAATATGAGCAGAAAGAAATGTACGACAGTGCCATTGCCTGCTACAAGACTCTTTCTCATAAGCGTTTCAAGAATAATATCAAGCGCCAATGGGCCAAGTTCCGCATAGGCTTTGTGTACTATAAGCAAGAAAAGTGGGCCGAAGCGGTCCCTGCCTTGATTGATGCGACTAAGGAGCCGTTCCTTTGGAGCGGTAGTGGCGCCCGCATGTTCCTGGGCGATGCCTACATGCGCCTCGGTAAGGATTCCCTGGCTCGCGAAGCGTACCTCGACTGTATTCGCGATTTTCCGCTGGCCTACTATGCGCACCGCAGCCGTCTTAAGCTTGTCGGCTACAAGCTGATGAACGAAAAGGATGTTCCGTATGCGCACGGCGTGCTCATGGCGCCCGAACAGACGCTTGCCTGGGTGCGCGCTTCGCAGCCGAAGATGGGCAAACCCGATACGACTTATAATCCGGAACGCTACAACCGCATTCGTACATTGTTCCAATACGGCTTTAGCGAACAGGCTTTTGCGCTTTATGACGAAGCCCGCAAAAAGAATGCGAAGCGTTTGGATTTCTTGTACGAATATGGCAAGCTGTTCTATGAAATGGGTGAAACAGCTGCCGGGTATCGCCTCGCTCGCCAGTTCCAGAACAATATCGATCGCCGCCGCCTGATGGCTCCGCCGATTGATGTGCTGCATTACCTGTATCCGATTCCGTACATGGACCAGGTGAAGTTCCATTCCGGTGATCGCATCGATCCGTTCTTTGTGTACAGCGTGATGCGTCAGGAATCGATTTTCAATTTTGAAATCATGTCGCCGGCAGGTGCTTGCGGCTTGCTGCAGATTATGCCTGCAACAGGCAAGATGCTTGCCGAAAAGGAAAATCTTCCGAATTTCGAACCGCGTCAGTTGTTTAACGCTTACATGAACATTCGCTTGGGTATTCGTTACCTGGTTGATCTGAAGGCCGAATACAACGATGACTACATGTATGTGCTCGGCAACTACAATGCGGGTCCGAAGCCGACGAAGCGTTGGCAGGCGGCTGGCGAGGGCAAGTCTTGGGATGTTCGTGCCGAAGACATTAGCTACTGGGAAACCCGCGACTACGTGAAGCGCGTCATGGGCAACTACTGGATTTACCAGGAAATTTACGACGGAATCTAGCCGATGCTGTTCCTGTTGCTGACAATCGGTCCTGCGTTCCTTTTTGCTTGCGGGAACATTCTTGAGAAGTCGGGTGTTTCCACCGTAGGCAAACGCACCGGCGGAACTTCTCGTCCGTGGGAATTCTTTAAGGGCGTAATCACCAATAAGTTCTGGTGGCTTGGAATTTGCTGTTCCGGCCTTGCGACGTTTGGCTACTACATTGCCATGGCGCGTTACGACTTGAGCCAGGTGCAGCCGATGATGGTCCTGAATCCGGTGCTTACTGCCCTCATGGGATTCTGCATTCTGAAAGAAGCTTTGACCAAACGCATTGTGATTGCGATTTGCTTTGTGGTGGCAGGCCTCCTTTACTCGGTCGAAAATCTGGGCGAATCGACCGCGATGCAGAATATCGGCATGCTTTGGGCGTATGCCGGCGGCCTCTCTGCTGTGACGCTTGTGGCGCACTTGTGGGTCAAGGACCGTGAAATGGTCGATTCCTTGATCATGGGCGTGGGCTTTGGACTTTCAGCCGCTTTCTACAAGAGCCTTGCGATGGATTTCGATTTGGACCACATCGAGCTCTCTTCGATTGCAAACGTGCTTTTGGATTTTAGGACCCTTGGCTACATTGCGACTTACGGAATAGCTTTCCTGTATTCGCAGGTGTCGTTCTCCCGTGGACGCGCCCTGTTCATTATTCCGTTCAGTGCGGCGGTTGGTGCTGCGGTGCCGACTTTGGCAGGCGTACTCGTATTTTCGGAAGCCTTCCCGTTGGGTAAGGTGATTTCGGTAAGCCTCGTGCTAATCGGCGCTTGCCTCTTTATTGTGCGCCGCCCGAGAAGAAAGAAAAAGAAATCGGTTTAAGAAAAACTTATTATCCGCCGATTGCCGGCCTTTTAATGTATATTCAATACATGGTGTGTTGGCGTTTCTTATTTCCTGGCCTATTGCTGCTGGCTTTGGCTTTATCGGCCTGTTCCGATTCGAATAGCCGTTCTACGAAAGTAGAAGAGCTTTCTGCAGATGATTCGGCGCCCGTAGATAGCGCTTTAGATAGTGCTTCTAGTGCAATGGAACTTCCGTTTGTGGGTGGCCCCGTTATCTTTACCGAGGTTGATCCGATTAACATTGTCTATGAAGATCATGAAGGCGGCGATGCTGGCTGGGTGGAACTTTTCAATACCTCGGCCGATACGGTAGATTTGTCGGGAATGTACTTGACTGATTCAAAAACGGAGCCGTTCAAGTGGAAATTCGGAAACGTAAAACTTGCTCCGAGTACGTTCTTGCTTATGTTTATGTCGGGCAAGAATTACCCTGATTATGTGCTACCGCATGATTCGCTGAATATGATTGGCCCCGGTTGCTGGACATGGACCGATTCGCAGAATGATCCGCCGGGAGAAAGCTATGCAGATCCTTTGCCCGGTCAGAAAAAGAACTGCTTTAAGGAAAATGCCGAGAGGTATTTTGGCGCCGTGATGAAGCTTGGCGAGAACGAAGATTTGGGCTGGTCGTCAATTGCGGTGTTCGTGGGTACCGGGAGTTCCGATAAGAAAGATGTACTCGACATTTCGGCAGCGAACGAAATCTTGATGCGGGCTTACATTACCAAGGATCGTAAGGTGTCTTTTAGGTTGACGCAGCCCGATATCGATGACTGGAAGGGCTATGAAATCGTATTTACGGGAACGGGCGATTCTTCGACGGTTTACCGCGCGGCATTCCCGACAGGAAAAACATTCCCGGACCTTAAGAATATTTACGGCACGCGCATGAGTCCCGAGGCGAACGAGTCGCAAGAGGTTTCGGTGAAAGTGTTCAGCTACATTGCCCGTAATCGCGGGCATGAACCGCATGCGGGTTTTAAGATTTCTGAAGCGGGCGGTCGCCTGTATTTGGTGAATGCGGATACAGCGATTGTAGACTCTGTCGCTTACCCGAAAATGCCTGTGGGAAAAACGTGGAACTTCGGCACACTTGCTGACGGCACGATGGGCTTTGGCTTTGGCGACGCTTCGCCCTATGGCCTTGTGACGCAACCGGTGGTGCAGTCGCGTTCGCCGGCGCTCGATACGCTGGCCGAAATTCCGCCGTCTGGTTTTTACGATATGCCGTTTGCGATTGCTTTCCCCGAAAACGCTTCGGTGCGGTGCGAAACGGGAGGCCTGGCGCCTACGGCGGATTCTCCGTTGGCTATTTCGCTTGCGGTGGATTCTTCGATGACGATTCGCTGTGCTGCGTTTGATGCGGGAAAACTCCCGGGTGAAGAAATGGTGCGCACGTATGTCTTGGGCGAAAAGCATTCCTTGCCTGCAGTTTTCTTGACGGCAGATCCGAATTCCTTGTTCGATCCGGATTCGGGAATCTACATGGAAGGAAATTTCGCGCAGAGCAAGGCTCCGCATTACGGCGCGAATTACTGGCTTGATAAAGAAATCCCCGTGACGGTAGAATTCATGGAGCCGGGCGTGAATGAGCCTGCATTTGTGAAGCGCGCAGGCCTCAAGATTTTTGGAAATTACAGCCGCCAAAACGACAAGAAGTCGGTGGCGATTACTTTCCGTGAAAAATATGGTGACAAACGCTTACGCTACAGTCTGTTCCCGGATTTTCCGGAGCTGAACAAGTTCAAGGTCTTTATTTTGCGCAATAACGGAAGCAATTTCGGCAATGACTACATTCGCGATCGCTTGGCGAGTTCGATTAGCGAAGGCTTAGGTGTGGATTATCAGCGTGGCCGATTTGCGGTGGTGTACTATAACGGCGAATACTATGGCATTCATAGCATTCGTGAGCGTTCTACCGAGTACTACTTTGAAACGCATTACGGCTTGAATCCCGACGATATCGACTTGCTCAAGGCGGACAATTCGGTGTCGGCAGGGTCTGCTGTTGATTATGTGGCGTTGATGGATTGGCTTGAATCGAATCATTTGGGTAATGAAGATAATTATGCCTACATAGCTTCGCAAATTGATGTCGACAACTTTATCAATTACATGCAGACTGAAATGTATGCGAATAACCGCGACTGGCCGGGCAACAACTTGAAAAAGTGGCGCAACAACAATCCGAAAACGAAATGGAAATGGTTCTTGTACGATATGGATTTCGGAATGGGAAACGGTTACAGTGAATATACGAACAATATCTTTGAATTTGCCGCGGCAGAAGATGGCGAATCTTGGCCGAACGGCCCTGAATATACGCTGCTTTTTAGGCGCCTGCTCGAAAATTCGGGATTCCGTGCGGCTTTTGTGAACCGTATGGCGGTGCTGTTGCAAATGAATTTTTCGAGTGCGCGTGTGCTTGCCCGAATTGAACGCATGATGAATGAAATTGAATCGGAAATTTCTCGCGATCAAAAGCGTTGGAAGCTGAGTTCTTCGAGAATGGATCGCCAACTTGAGGAAATTGAGGATTTTGCGCGGGAACGCCCAGGCATTGTATACGATGAACTGCGTGAATATTTTGAACTCGGAAAACGTACGCCAGTGACTTTGTCTGTAACCGGTCCTGGAACAATTTTGGTTCATGGCTTGGTGCTGGATGTGGCTTCGCTTGTGGTGCCTTTCTTTGAAGGTACGCCGGTGCTGCTTTCAGCAGAGCCGACTGCCGGTGGCGTTTGGGCGGGTTGGAGTGATGGCGTAATGGAGCAGACGCGTTATGTGTCCCCGGGGGAAGTGGAAACCCTGACCGCCGTTTTCAAGTGAGTTTCTTTAACTCAATTTTACATTAAAAAAATGCGAACGCCCCGTGAACGGAAAGTTCTAATATAAACCTTACGAATGTGCACATTGGGGTTTTCTTTAGTTATAATCAAGGTCAGAAAGGCGGTATTTTGTTAAATTTGGGCACATTATGAGTTACAATACCAAGATTCTTTGCATTGGCGCGGGCTATGTCGGTGGCCCCACTATGACTGTTATCGCCGACAAGTGCCCCGATGTGAAAGTGACCGTGGTTGATATCAACCAGGCCCGTATTGACGCTTGGAATAGCGACAACCTCCCGATTTTTGAACCCGGCCTCGATGATGTGGTGAAACGCGCCCGTGGCCGTAACCTCTTCTTTAGCACCGATATCCCGGCTGCTATCAAGGAAGCGGACATTATCTTTGTTTCCGTGAATACCCCGACCAAGACGTTTGGCCACGGCGCCGGTAAGGCTTCTGACCTGCAGTATTGGGAAAAGACCGCCCGCAATATCTTGGAAATCGCCGACGAAGGCAAGATTATTGTGGAAAAGTCTACGCTCCCGGTACGTACCGCAGCTGCCATGGAACGAATCTTGAACTCTAACGACAAGGGCTTGCACTTTGAAGTGCTTTCTAACCCGGAATTCTTGGCCGAAGGTACCGCAATTAACGACCTTTTTGAACCGGACCGCGTGCTGATTGGTAGCCACCAGACGGAATCGGGCCTTGCTGCCTGCCAGAAGCTGGTAGACGTTTACGCCCACTGGGTGCCGCGCGACCGTATTCTTACGACGAATCTTTGGAGTTCCGAACTCACGAAGCTGACCGCTAACGCCTTCTTGGCTCAGCGTATCAGTTCTATCAACTCGATTAGCGCCCTCTGCGAAAAGACGGGTGCCGATGTGGATGAAGTTGCTTACGTGATGGGCAAGGATCGCCGTATCGGTCCCAAGTTCCTCAAGGCCTCTATCGGCTTTGGCGGTTCTTGTTTTAAGAAAGATATTTTGAACCTCGTGTACCTGTGTGGCTACTACGGTCTCCCTGAAGTGGCCGCTTACTGGGAATCGGTGGTGAAAATCAATGAATGGCAGACCCACCGTGTGGTGGACCGCATGCTTGAGACCATGTTCAACACGATTGCTAGCAAGAAGATTGCCGTGTTCGGCTTTGCTTTCAAGGCAAATACCGGCGACACTCGCGAAAGCCCTGCAAATCTTGTTGTGCGTGACTTGCTCGCCGAACATGCACTGCCGGTCGTTACCGATCCGAAGGCTATTCCTGATGCCAAGCGCGATTTGAAGGACGTGCTTGACCAGGTCCAGTTCGAGGAAGATCCGTACAAGGCTGCCGAAGGCGCACACGCTGTGGTTGTCTGCACGGAATGGAAGTGCTTCGCAGAACTCGATTGGAACCGTATTTACAAGGGTATGGCCAAGCCTGCCTTCGTATTCGACGGTCGCAACATTCTGGATGCGGAAGCTCTGAAGAAGATCGGTTTCGAAGTATCGAGCATTGGTAAGGGGAAGGCGGAGTAAGTCACCTTGAAAGTTGCTGTTGTTGGCACACGCGGAATTCCTGACATTATGGGCGGAATTGAAACCCATTGTCAGCAGTTGTATCCACGCTTGGTGGAACGCGGTGCCGAAGTCGTTATTTTTGCAAGAAAGGCCTACACTCCTCAAAAAACACCTTATGTGTACAAGGGAGTTCAGGTGGTTCCTGTCTATGCGCCTAAAATAGCGGGTCTTGAGACTTTTGTCCATACGTTCCGCTGTTTTTTGAAGGTGCTGCTTTTGAAACCCGACATTGTGCATTTGCATGCTATCGGGCCGTCTTTCGTTGCTCCATTTTTTAGACTTTTTGGCCTTAAGGTCGTTTATACCCATCACGGTCAAGACTATAACCGTGCCAAGTGGGGCTGGTTTGCAAAGGCGATTCTTCGCTTGAGCGAATTTGTCGGAACGACTTTTTCGAATTGCGTTATCGTTATTTCGGATTTGCTTGAAAATTGGCTTAGTGAAAAGTATCACTGCAAAAGAACGTTCCGTATCAACAATGGCGTTACCTTGCAGCCTACCTTGTCGCAGGAAGTTGCGGACAAGTGGCTTGATAAGTACGGATTGAAAGGGAAACGTTATATTTTTGCCTTGGGCCGATTTGTTAAGGAAAAAGGCTTCCATGATTTGATTGCCGCCTACAAGAAGGCAAACCTTAATGACATTCCGCTTGTGATTGCCGGTACCGCTGATTTTGAATCCGGGTACGCGGAAAAGATGAAGGCTGATGCAGCTGAAGTCGGCGCGATTCTTCCGGGATATATTCATGGCGAAGAATTGCAGGCTGTCTTTGAGAATGCGTCGTTGTTTGTTATTCCGAGTTACCACGAAGGTCTCCCGATAGTTTTGCTTGAAGCTTTGGGCTACAACAGGAATGTGATTGCAAGTGATATCCCTGCCAATATGGAGGTCCCGCTCCCCGAAGAGTGCTTCTTCGAATTGGGTAACGTGGAGGAATTGGCAAAGAAAATCCAACTTTTTATGGACAACCCCATAGAACGTGATTTCAAGCGAATTGTTCTGCGCTATTACGACTGGGATGTAATCGCTGATCGTACAATGAAGTTGTACCAGATTCTGATAAAGTGAGTTGTTTGAGGGTATTATGAGTTGCGCAAATTGTGATTGCGGAAAGAATAAAATTCAGATGCCGACCGACGTGTCGGTGATCACGACGTATCGTTGCCAGATGCGCTGCAAAATGTGCAACATCTGGAAAAATCCGACCAAGAAGAGCGAAGAAATCCAGGCTAAGGACTTGGAAATCTTGCCGCAACTCAAGTTTGCAAACGTTACCGGTGGCGAACCCTTTATCCGCCAGGATCTTGAAGACATCGTTGAAGTCCTTTACACCAAGGCTCCGCGCATCGTGATTAGCACGAGTGGTTGGTGGGTGGATCGCGTGATTAAGCTTGCCGAACGTTTCCCGAACATCGGTATTCGCGTCTCTATCGAAGGCCTTGAAGGAACCAACAACTTCTTACGTGGCCGCGACGATGGTTTCGAACGCGGCATGAAAACTCTCAAGACATTGCACGAGATGGGCGTGAAGGATATCGGCTTTGGCCAGACGCTCAGCAATTGGAACAGCAATGACTTGATTCCTCTTTACGAACTTGCGCTTTCGATGAACTTCGAATTTGCAACAGCCGCCTTCCATAACAGCTACTACTTCCATAAGGAAGACAACCAGATTAGCAATAAGGAAGAACTCTGCGACAACATCGGCAAGCTGGTAAATCGCCTCTTGAAGGAAAATCACCCGAAGTCTTGGTTCCGCGCCTTCTTTAACTTGGGCCTTATCAAGTATATTCAGGGCGGCAAACGTATGCTGCCGTGTGAAGCTGGCTCGGTGAACTTCTTTACCGACCCTTGGGGCGAAGTTTATCCCTGCAACGGTTTGGAACCGCGCTACTGGCAGGAAAGCATGGGCAATATCCACAACGCGAAGAACTTCGAAGAAATCTGGTTCAGCGAACAGGCGCAAAAGGTGCGCGAAAAGGTGCGTACTTGCCCCAAGAACTGTTGGATGGTCGGTACCGCCGCTCCGGTGATGAAGAAGTATATTGCTCACGTGGCTCCGTGGGTGCTTACGGCAAAACTCAAGAGTTTGTTTGGCAAGGAAATCGACTGCTCCAAGTTCCCGACATTCGATGTTGGTCAGGATCCGAGGCAGGGTGACTTGAGAATCGAAGGGTAGTATTGCCCTATGCGAATTCTGCTTGCAAATAAATTCTACTACCGTCGCGGAGGCGACTGCGTCTATTCCATAGAACTTGAAAATCTGCTTAAGGCGGCGGGACATGAAGTCGCCTTTTTTGCAATGGATTATCCTGAAAACTTGGATAGCCAATGGAAAACGTACTGGCCGAGCGAAGTCGCCTTTTCTCCGAAGAAACCTGCCGCTTTTTTCAAGGCGTTCAAGCGCCCGTTTGGCGATGCGGAAACCGTAAAGAAGTTTACCGCGCTGCTCGACAGCTTCAAACCCGATGTGCTGCACTTGAACAATATCCATACGCAACTTTCGCCGGTTATGGCCGAAATTGCGCATGCGCGTGGCGTCAAGGTGGTGTGGACTCTGCACGACTACAAGTTGATTTGCCCTGCCTACACGTGTCTCTGCAACGGTAAAATCTGCGAAGACTGCATTGGCGGCGACAAACATAACTGCACGGCGAAAAAATGTCTCAAGAACAACTGGCTTGCAAGCAAGATTGCCGAGAAGGAAGCCGTAACGTGGAACCGCGAACGGCTGGAATGCTGCGTGGATAAATTTATCTGCCCGAGCCGTTTCATGAAGCAAAAGATGGAGCAGGGCGGTTTCGATGCTTCGAAGCTGATTGCACTCCATAATTTTGTCGATGAAAATAAGTTCGCTCACGATCCCGTGAATCGTGAAATGGCGTATTGCTTTGTCGGTCGCCTTTCAGGTGAAAAAGGAGCCGATACACTGTTAAAGGTGGCATCGAAAATAGAGGCAACTCTCTATGTGCTCGGAACGGGCCCGCTTGAAGCGGAACTCAAGGCCAAGTACGCCTCCGCAGCACAGATACATTTTATGGGACATTGCGACTGGGAAACCTGCAAGTCCGTATTGCTCAAGTCCAAGTTTAGCGTGGTGCCGAGCGAATGGTACGAAAACAACCCGTTCTCGGTGATTGAACCCCTTTGCTTGGGAACTCCCGTGTTGGGCGCCAATGTTGGCGGCATTCCGGAGTTGATTGAACCGGGAAAGACCGGCGACCTTTTCAAGATGGGTAACGCCGAAGACCTTGAGGCAAAAATCCGCAAGATGCTGAATAACGATTGTTCTTTCGATGTATCTCCTGTTCGCAGGCATTTTTCTAAGGATAACTATTTAGAACAGGTAATGTCTGTCTATAGGTAGTGTCAATGTCGCAAGATAATCCGCTGATATCCGTCATCGTTCCGGTTTATAAGGTCGAGGAATATTTAGACCAATGTGTCGACAGTATTGTCAATCAGACATACCGGAATTTGGAAATTATCCTGGTCGATGACGGCTCGCCGGACAAGTGCCCCGAAATGTGCGATGCATGGGCCAAGAAGGATTCGCGAATCAAGGTCGTGCATAAGGAGAACGGTGGCCTTGGCGATGCGCGCAATGCTGGTATCGCCGTAGCGAAGGGCGATTATTTCGGATTTATTGATAGTGATGACTGGTGTGAACCGGATATGTATCAGGAACTCTTGGAATCCTGCCTGCAGAACGACGCTCCTGTTGCTGTTTGCAATGTCTTTGTGGATTGGGAATGCGGCTGGCCTACCGAATACGAAACATTTGCCTGTGAACGCTCCTGCTGGGATGCCTCTGAAGTCCGTCGCTATTTCTTTAACGGCAAATTGACGGCGTGGGCGTGGAATAAGCTGTACCGCAAGGACTTGATTCCGAATTTGAAATACCCGACCCAGGCGTACGAAGATATTCCCGTGGCTAGAGAAATTTTTACCAAAATCAGTCGGTGCGCCTTGACGGGAAAATGCTCTTACCATTATCGCCAACGTCAGGGAAGCATTGTCAATTCCGCAGTGAACCTGTCCCAGTTTACCTTGATCGATGAATTAAGGAAAAATGCGGAGATGGCAAAGTCTTTTTCGCTTGAAGAAGTCGCTGTCGCTAGGCTTGCCGTGAGCAGTTTCAATTTCTTGGCAAAAGTCGAAAGGGAAAAGGATCCTGCTCTGAAAGAGAAAATTTCCTCCCTGGTGGAAGATGTTTGCCGTTACCAGTTTGGCTTGCGTGAAAAATCGGTTGTTCGGAAGAAGGACAGGATTTTCCTATATTGCATCGCTAAAGGGCTCCCCTATAAAATGGTGTTTGGCATTCGACGCCTATTCCAAGGCGTTTATTGGACGTTGAACATGAAGGGTGGGCAGAAGAAACAATGATCTCGTATGCTGTCGGCACATATGTGGCATTTGCCTTGCTTAACTACCGAGTCGCAGTTTTGCTGCTTGTGCCTTTTTCGCTGATATTGCATATGTTCCCTGTTGTTGATCGACAGGTGTTTTCGGTGTTGGATTGTTGCTGTCTTGGATTGACGGCGTTGCTTCCGTTGAAATGTAATTTTATATCCAAGTTAAGGACGTATCCGTTTCTTATACCCAGTTTGCTTGTCGGATTTTCCTATGTGATTACCAATGTTCTTGCAGAACCGCATTGGCCCAGTACGGTATTTGTCTTGAATACCATCTACTGTTTTCCCTTTGTCGTTTGGTGCGTATTGGAAGAAGAACGCGATTTGAAATTGCTGTTGTATGCGTTTATGCTTTATTTTGGCTTTTGTGCTGTTTATGCGTTGGTTGAACTTGCTCTTGGCGAGAACATTATATTGGGAAAATTTATTCAAATGGATATTGTTACCAATGATGTTCTGAATTACGATGAAGTTCGTTTTGGGTTCAAAAGATTGCAAAGTGTTTTTGATACTCCGATGTCAATGGGATTGGCTATGGGTGTTTTTGGATACTTGCTTTTCGAATATCGCAAAATGACCAAAAACAGCAATTTCTTTGTGGCGGTATTGATGGTCGCTTGCTTGATCTTGCCTTGGTTGAGCGGATCAAGATCTGTTTTTGTTGCAGTATTTGTTTTGATGATTCCTATAATGAATGAGGTGCTGAAAGGAGATCGGTTTGCCTTGCTTAAAATAGGATTGCTGGGAGGGGGCGTTTTCCTGTTGGGTGGTTGGGTAATGCTTTTGGTCGATTCCTTTGTCCATTCGGATACGGCAGTTACTGGTAGCAGCTTGGATATGCGCATTATGCAGTTTGCTGTAATTATCCCGTTCTTCTTGAATTCTCCGATATGGGGGAATGGTTATGCATTTATTTGGAGCTTTGTGAAACAAGTGGATGCGGATATTTTGGGTGCCGAGAGTGTTTGGTTACAGTTGTTAGTTGATTTTGGTGTTATTGGAGTCATAGCTTATCTCTGTTGTATTGTGTACATGATAAAAGCGCTGAAACCTGTTGTTCAGAAAAAAAGTGTAATTTTGCCGATGGCCGTTGTTGTTGGGTACACTCTTTCAACTTTCCTTGGATTGGAATTGAATTTCTTTTTCATTGTATGCATGATGCTAATGAAAATGAAAGAATTCTATGTTGAAAATGAGAAATCCGACGATCTGAAAACAGAAAAAATTGATGGCAGCAAGTAGAAGTTCTATTTGAATTTCTTCTTTATCTTTTGAAAATACTTTTTTGCAATTGAATCCTGAATGAGCAGTAATGCTCCGCAATATGCAGGTATAAATAGCGAGAACGATGTAATGATGTTCAATAAGGGGACGTCAAAATGGATTAATCTTGTAACTCCCCATGCAATTGGATAAGCGACAAGCATGTACTTGCAGACGTCAATAACTTGTGCAAGATAGCTGTATTGGAGTATTTTTTTTGTGGGATAGAGATTGATTGCGGAACCGACTAGGTTGATGAAAAACTGAGATACTGCGATTCCTATAACTCCATATTGAAATCCGATGAAGATGAGAATCGTGTAGATTGTTTTTTTTGGCAATTCAAGTTTTAAAATGAGCCCTGTTCGGTTTACGACTTGAAATAAACTGAGACTGAGCTGTCCTATAGGATTCCACATGATGCCGGCGACAAGGATTTGGAAGAAAATGACCGCGGGGAGCCATTTGTCGCTCCATAGGAACACAATGATATCTCTGCCTGAAAAACAAAGAATTGCAGATAGTGGTGCGGTGAACATTACAATAAGTCGCATGACTTCCCTGAAATGTTCCCGAAGTTCTTGCATGTCGTTTTGATATTTGGCCAAGACGGGAAGGGCGATTTTTTGAATCATTCCGGAGCTGATTGAGTTCACATTGAGACTGAGCCCGTTTGCTTTGGAAAAAAGCCCCAATTCCGATTTGGTGAAGAATTTTCCGATAATTACCGAATAGATTTCGTTGAAAATAGTACCTATGAGGTTGGCGCCAAGTAACTTCGATCCGAAATTAAACAGATAGCGGAACGATTCTCTGCTGAATTTTTCTCTGGGTCGCCATTTGGCAAAAATCCAGAATAGCGAGGTCCTGATAAACGCTGCAAGAACCGTTTGCATGGCAAGGGCGTAGACGCTCCATCCGTTGTAAGCCAATGCGATGGCGATAAGGCCTGCAGGAAGTTGCCCGCAAAGACCGATGATCGTCTGTAGCCTTATGTTCAAATTGGCTGTGAGAATGGCGTTTTGAACGATGCAGAGAGAATGCAAAAGGACGCTTAGGCCAATGATTTTGACAAGCGGGATGAGTAGCGGCTCATGAAAGAAATTGGCGATAAGGGGAGAACTGACCCATAGAATGCCATAGATAATTAAACCAACGACAACGTTGAAATAAAAAGCTGTGGACAAATCTTTTTCAGTTCGGTCTATTTTGCGGATGAGCCCGTTGGCGAAACCCGCATCAATGAAGGTGTTCGAAAGAGAAATGAATATGGTTGTAAGCCCGACAATTCCGTATTCGCTAGGGGACAGGAGGCGGGCAAGGACTATGCCAATAAAAAAACTGACAATTTGAGAAGAGAGTCGTTCTAGAAGACTCCAAATTGCGGCAAAAAAGGGTGTGTTTTTCTTAGGCATCTGTTTTGGGAGCCCGGATCAGAACCCCTGTGATTTCGGATGTAGGGTGGTGAACAACATTGTCATTTTTCCAATCGGCGCTATTCCAATTAGGATCTGGAATCATGAAATTTTCCCCATAGTATAGGGTAAGGGCTTTAGAAGGATTGCATGGTGCGTTTAATTCAAGATTGTCAATCTTGACGGTAGAAAGAGGTAGAACGTTGCCGATGGAGTACGAAATTGTCTCTGAAATAACGCACCCTTTTTGAACGATATACTCGTATAGCTTGTATGTGTTTTCTTCATGGAAAACTAGAAAAATATCTATTGCAAGCCCTTTGTAGTGGAAGGTGTGCTCTGATGTAGTGCGTTCTCCGCTTTGGACGGATAGACGGTCAAAGTGGTGGTCTTTGACGAATCCTTTGGATATTAAGTGCTGTTCTAACTCTACTGAGTAGGAATCTTTCATCATGGCGACATCTATATCGATGTCATGTGGAATGAAGGATTTGTTTCTAACCGCTCCAAGAAGAGTCCCGAATTCAACCCAGTAATCTACATTACATTCCTGGCAGGCTTCCTTGAATTTTCGCAGAAGCTCTAGGCCGTTTTGATGCAATACTTTTTGTCTTTTCTTGTAATCTCTTTTTTTGCAAAAATAAGACCATTTTTTTTGCAAAAAAGATCCTTCTTTACCGCCGAGAATTGTGTATATCTTATGTGCGATTCCCATAGAACCCTCGTGATTAAATCCAGTAAATGTCGCAAAGAGTGTGCGGTGATGTCCTGTTCCCTTCGGGAGGGGGCGTCATGTAATCGCCGTACATCTGCGTCAGCCATTTGTCGTATTCTGCGGTAACCATGAATTCCTCATTGTCGAAAGGGACTTTGATGAATTTCTCGAACATGCAGCGCGGATAGACAGACCTGTAGGCTCCTTCGAGTCTTGGGTCGAGCGCGAAAGCGACGTATTTCGCCTTGTCGTTGGTCAGCACGGATGCTTTTTCGTATTCTTTCTCGACAATTTTGCGTATGGATACGGGGAACATGATGATTTTAGCGATGCGTATAAGAATTCGTTTCCACCAGACATTCTTTTTCCCTGGCTTGACGAGCTTAATGCGGAATATTTTCTTGAGTCGGTCAAGGGTGCCGATGAATCGAGTGCATTCTTCCCGTGTATCAAACATATAGTCGAATGGGAATACGTCAATGTTCACGCCAATGTTCTTCATGGATACATTTTCGTCCAAGATAGTGCGTGTGTCGGCAATTTTAGCGTAGGGATAGTGGTAGTCGGAATCTTTACGGTAATCGTAAAGACGGTATTGGCCATCTTTGGACGTGTAGGTTTTGACAAGCTTCTCGTAGTCGGAACGTAGAAGCGCAATGTCGATGTCGTCATCCCACGGAATATATCCCTTGTGACGTATGGCTCCCAGCATAGAACCAAATGCGAGTGTATAATGGAGGCCGTTTTCCTCGCAGAAACGGTGGACATCCTTGAGGATGTCCACCTGAATGCTTTTCATTTCCGAGATGGAGATTTTTCTCATGCGTCTTTCCAGAAAAACCTATTGTGGTCGAGACTGTGTTGTTCTCGCTTGTCTTCGGGAGGCGGGGTCATGTAATCTGAACCGAATATAATATTCAGGACGGAGTCCCAATCTTTCGGAGCCAGAAATTTTTCACCTTCAAATTCAAGCTCAATGAGATCTTCAAAATATCTCTTCTCGTACCATTCGCTTTCACCGACCGTATTGCAGGCGAACTGGCTGCAATAGGGGGCTGTTTCATAAGGTGTCTCTGTGCATCGATCGATGAGCTGCTTGTTGACTTTTTTGACATCAAGTCTGCAGTACTTAATCTTACGGAGAATCTGTCTGATACTATGTTTTAGGGAAAGATCAAAAGATGGGTTTGGCATGGCACGACGTGCCGTCAGCTGCAATCTGCGAATGGCCGTTATTTCAGGCATTTTCTTTTTCATTGTGCCGATATCGTCAAGACCGTCTATCGGGAAAATGTCAACCCAAAGTCCAAGCTCTTTGCTTCTGCTCGATGGAAACCAGGGAAGAGTTGATTTCATGAAGGTTCGTTTGGTGTCACAGACTCGGGCAAAAGCAATGTAGCTGTCTGAAGGGGGAACCATGACGTAACCGTTCTCAGATTTATAGGCCTTGATAAATCGTTCGTAGTTGGGACGTGTCATGTATAAATCGATGTCGTCATCCCAGGGAATGAATCCTTTATGACGAACGGCTCCAAGTAAAGTGCCGTAAGCGAGGGAATATTGGATGTCGTTTTTAATGCAGAATGCGTGAATATCTTTCAGAATGTCGAATAGGACCTGTTGCATGTCCTTGAGTGTAAGCTCTTTCATTTTTCCCTGTTATTGTTGTAGATCTTTCTTTATTTGGGTGGTGCTGATTTCTGGGGTTCTTTCTAGATAAACGACTTCGCATTCATCTTTCAGAAAGTCAAACTTTCCTTTCCAGTCATCACCCATAACAAAGGTGTCTATATGGTATTCCTTAACATCTGTTTTTTTCTGTTCCCAACATTCTTCGGGAATGACTAAATCTACATAACGAATCGCTTCGAGGAGCTGTTTGCGTATTTCATAACTGAAATAGCATTTCTTTTGTTTTGCATTCCAATTGAATTCATCTGTAGATAAGGCGACCACTAAATAATCGCCAAGAGCTTTGGCTCTTCGTAAAAGATTTATATGACCGTAGTGTAGAAGGTCGAATGTTCCGTAAGTAATAATGCGTTTCATAAAGGAACCCTCTTTTCTTTAAAATATAGATATAAATGGCTGAATGTCTTGCAAATGACAGAAATAAAAATGTATCTTTGGACAAAAATATTGGTATTATCATGGCAAAAACAGTCTATTTAGGAATGATCGGTGACATCATGCACCCGGGTCTCATCAATATCATCAATGAGGGGGCCAAATACGGTGACGTGATGATTGGACTCTTTACGGACAAGGCGATTGCGACTCACAAGCGCCTCCCGTATCTGAATTACGAACAGCGCAAG